>NZ_AKKA01000082.1 GCF_000282035.1 Rhizobium sp. CF122 | reverse complement strand
GTTTCTCCACTTCGCTTGCCGCGGATCCGTGATCCGTCAAAATTGGCCCATTTTGAGGTGCCCCCGAAATTGGCCAGCGGCCAGCGGGAGGCGGTACTTCCTTGTGCAGGTTGCATCGTTGCCCTTGCCCTGTTGTACGGTAAGCGAATCGTTGCCGCGGCCGAACTGGGCTGTGCCGGATTCATTGTATTTGCCGCTTTGGACGGTCGTCGAGCTGTTCCGTACACCGCGCTGCCCGGTGTACGCTGAAGTTACGGAAGCCGTTCTGGAATGTGCCGGCGCTGTTGCCCCAGCCGCTCTGGTCCGTGATGGACTCATTGTCCGCCGCGTAGACTGCGGAAACCGATGAAGGTGCAAACACGGTTGCAGTTACTAGGCCCTTGATTTTCATTGTATCTCTCCTCTTCCTCCCGCCGGAATTGACGGTTGAGAGACACTACCGCATCGCCAATCGCGCAAGGGCTGCAAAGCCTGCCTAACGCAAGAGGGAAGTTTCTAGTTTGAGCCAAGCAATATGGCACCAAATTGGTTGGAGAGCATGGCACGTGGTCTGTTGCGCCATGCAAATAGGGACCTTCGCCAGAAAATTGGGACAGAGTAGCGGCAGGGTTGTCCTGGGTTGTCCGCGCAACGCAGGCAGCACCTCAGTTATGCGCTTGCGAAGCCGGCCCTGCGTCGCACGATCCGCTACCTGCACTAAAGGGCGGCTGTGGACACCGAGAAAGGTTATCCGGCAAGACGATGATTGGGGGATCGGCCGGAACCCTCGATCAGGGTAATGTTCCTGCCCTCTGATTTCGCCCGTAGCAGTGCCGCGTCCGCCCTTTGCAATAATGTGGCGGCTGGCTTGCCATCTTCCGTCGAGGCAATCCCGATTGACACGGTCACCGTGCCCAGCGGTCGTCCCTGATAGGTAATGGGGGTGGCCTCCACCTCCGTGCGAAGCTTTTCCGCAATCCCGAAACCGGCGTCCTTTGTTGACTCGGGCAGAATGATCGTGAACTCCTCGCCGCCGAAGCGATAGACGGAGCCTGATTTGCCGGCCGTTTCGGTCATGAGCGTCGCGACTTGCCGCATCACGTGATCGCCGGCATCGTGTCCGAACTCGTCATTGAAGTGCTTGAAGTGGTCGATATCCACCATCAGGCACGCGCTCGGACGATCCAGGGAATCTCGGCGCAGGCGGTTCATTTCGTCATCCAGCGAGCGTCGATTCAAAAGGCCCGTGAGAGGATCCCTCACGGCAAGGTGCGTCAACCGATCTCTGAGCTGCAAATTGGCGATCGCCAGCCCGATATTCTCGGCGATGATTTCGATGTAGAGCCTAGCGCTTTCCATCGCTTTGCCGCCATCCGCTCCCTCGAAATAAAGGAGACCGACCGTGTCGCCTTGGGCAGACAGCGGTATGCAGATACAAGCATCATCCCCGGCCTCCAGATGTTGACAGGGCACATCGCCGCCCGAATGATCGCTGACATGGGGCCTGCCTCGCCTCAACCCCCAGCATTCCGCCGGCGCCAAGATGTCGTGTGACCGTCTCGGCTGGCGCCATTGGCTGGCAGATGTTAGTGCCGACCGGCTGCTGTTCATGAGGTAGAGCTGCCCGGCGAGGTGTGGAAAAATCCGTGGCGCGAAAAGTGAGACCACCTCGGCAAGCTCCTCGTGTTGCTGGCAGGCCTGAAGCCGATGCATCATTTGAAGGATGTGGTCCTTCGTCTTCTGGTCACGGCGCCGCTCGGCATCCAGGCGCTCTCGTTCGAGGCCATTGTCTCGGAAGATCTGGATCGCCTCGTTCATCTCCCCGATTTCGTCGCGACGACTATCGGGGAGCACCTCGACGTCGTAGTCCTGCTTCGCCAGTCGATTGACGATGCCGGTCATTCGGAGCAGCGGTGTTGCAACCCGACGCTTCAAGACAAAATACAGAACCCCGATGAAAACGGCGGCGGTTAGCCCGAGCATGGATTTGGCTATGTTGTCCCAGAGATCGGTGCGCGCCCTTGCGCCAGCGAACTCGTCGGCGGCGCGGGTTGCGACAAGATCGATGAAATGCTGAACGCTTGTGAGCAGGTCGGTCTGCAAGCGTTCGTGCTCCGGTCCGAAAAGGGTTTGCCGGGCGCCATCGCTATCGCCGTCTCCGTAGTCAGCAACCGCTTTTTCCTCGATCTGGTCCAATGCTTCCGCATCAGTTTCCAGGCGGCGCAGTGCAAAGAGCTCCTGTGGCGACAGGTCGGTCGACTTCAAGCCCTTGATTGCCTCTTCGCGAGCGCGTTCCTCTCCCTGGGCGCCGCGAAATGCCTGAAGATGGCGCTCTTCTCCCCGCATCACGAACAGACGAGCATCCTCGGTGGTCTGTTCGGCTGCTAGGGCGAGCTGATCGACAAGTTCGTCGAGCCGCTGCCGCGTCTCCACCGCGGCTCGTTCACGCACGGCACTGTGGGCGGACAAAATGAAGGCTCCGCCCGAGAGAACAGTGAGCACAACCGTAACGGCATATGCCCAGTTGGTGATCGTGCTGATCCGCATCTTGTCCCGTGCTCCGCGACACGTTGGTTCGCCTGCGTAGGCGTCCTGCAATGCTAAACTAGAGCGATAAATGAGCACTTAATTCAGACTAGCCAGTAGAAACGCCTGGCTGGCGCTAGCGAAAGCGTCGCCGGCAGTCTAACACGTTGTCGATGGTTACCGCCGCCCTTTTGTCTATTTGACGCGACGCCCTGGCCTTCGCTCGCCGGGGTTGCCGACTATTGATCCGACGCGCAAGAAAAAGTATTCCTTTTGTCGACAAAAGGATTCCAGATGACTGACAGCGACACGAATTCCACTCCCGAACGCAAGCGCGGTTCTGGCGTCAAGATGGTCTATGACCTCCTGCGCGACGAGATCCTTGATCTGGTTCTACCGCCCGGCAGCCCGATCGATGAGGTACAGTTGGCCGAGCGGTTCAAGATGTCGCGCACACCGATCCGCGAGGCGCTGGTGCGGCTCGCGGGCGAGGGGCTGATAGATACGTTGCCCAATCGTTCGACCATGGTCTCGAACATCGATTTCCTTAACATGCATACCTTCTTCGATGCCTTGGTGCTGATGTATCGCGTGACCACGCGTCTAGCCGCCCAGTATCACCGCGCCGAGGATCTGCAGGTGATCCGCGCACATCAGGCTGATTTTGCTGCCGCCGTGGCAGCACAGGACGCCTTGGCAATGATTGCCACCAATGCCGCCTTCCATTCGGCCATCGCCGAGGCTGGACGCAACGCCTATTTCACGGGCCTCTTCAATCGCCTTCTCGATGAAGGACGGCGCATTCTGCGGCTCTATTACCAGTCTTATGAGGATCGCTTGCCGCAACGTTTCGTCGAAGAGCACGAGGACATTATCGCTGTCATCGCCGCGCGCGACAGTGAGGCCGCCGACCGCTTGGCGACAATCCATGCTGAGCAGATCGTACAGCAAATACAGAAGCTTTTTGCGCGCGGCGGAAAGTTGGATATCGCCCTTTGATCAGCTGCATAATTTTTGTCGACAAATAATATGCAAGTGGTATAACCGCCTTCGAAGACACGGGGACGGCGCCATTGGACGCTCGACTGTCCCTGTCCGTCCCGCCAGGCAACAGGAGTTTCCCAATGAAGGCCAAGATTTTCTCCGGTGTAATTCCGGCTCTGATGACCCCCTGCAAGGAGGATCGTACCCCCGATTTCGACGCCCTCGTTCGCAAGGGACAGGAGTTGATTGCCCAGGGCATGTCGGCCGTCGTTTACTGCGGCTCCATGGGCGACTGGCCGCTGCTGAACGATGCGCAGCGCATGGAAGGTGTCGAGCGTTTAGTAAAGGCCGGTATCCCGGTCATCGTCGGCACCGGCGCTGTCAATAGCGCATCTGCCGTCGCGCATGCGGCTCATGCTCAGAAGGTCGGAGCAAAGGGCCTGATGGTCATCCCGCGCGTCCTGTCGCGTGGTTCGGTAATTGCCGCCCAGAAGGCGCACTTCAAGGCAATCCTCGCTGCCGCCCCGGACCTTCCGGCGGTCATCTACAACAGCCCCTACTATGGCTTCGCCACTCGCGCGGATCTGTTCTTCGCGCTGCGTGCCGAACATCCGAACCTCGTCGGCTTCAAGGAGTTCGGCGGCGCGACTGATATGCGTTACGCAGCAGAGAACATCACCAGCCGCGATGATAGTGTTTCGCTGATGATCGGCGTCGATACGGCCGTCTTCCACGGCTTCGTGAACTGCGGTGCGACCGGCGCCATCACCGGCATTGGCAACGTGTTGCCGAAGGAAGTGCTGCATCTGTGCAACCTGGCGCAGGCGGCGGCTTCCGGCGATGCTGATGCCCGTCAGCGGGCACTGGAGCTCGAGCAGGCGCTTGCCGTCCTGTCTTCGTTTGACGAAGGCCCGGACCTCGTGCTCTTCTTCAAGCACATGATGGTGCTGAAGGGAGACAAGGAATACACGCTTCACTTCAACGAAACCGACGTCCTGATGGACAGCCAGCGCGGTTACGTCGAATCTCAGTTCAAGCTCTTTAACACTTGGTACGCTGAATGGAGCAGGCTCCCCGGTGCCGTTGAGAAGTACAAGGCCTGATTTCAAAAGCTCTCAAATCGAAAGGCCCTCCGTTTGGAGGGCCTTTTTGCATATCGGCAATCATCGGCGGTGGCTCAGGCCACTGCCTCCAAACCGAGCGCGAAAAGCCGTTCGAGCTGCTTGATTTCGACGTCGGTCAGCGTGATGCCGTCGGCCTCCGATTTTGCGCGCGCCACATAGCGGCGCTGCGAGGGCAGGCGGGCGCCCTGACCAACGATCGCCTCGAACAATGTCTCTGCTCGCGCAAATGGATTGCCCGGCCGGCCGGCGGCGAAGGCTTCGGGGGAGAAGGCAATGATCAACTCACCGTGGAAGGGGGCAAGCGTCGTTGTGCCGAGGTAGTCCAGGACCTCAGGGCTTGTCAGGTCGCCGATCATGATGCCGGCCAGCAGCTCGATCATCGTGCCGATAGCCGACCCCTTATGTCCGCCGAACGGCAGCATGGCGCCGGCAAGCGCAGCTTCCGGATCGGTCGTGGGATTACCGTCGGCATCGATCGCCCATCCCTCGGGCAACGACTTGCCGGCCCGCCGATGCAGTTCGATTTCCCCGCGCGCAGCGACAGACGTTGCAAAATCGAAGACATAGGGCGGCTGGCCGACGCGCGGCCAGGCAAAGGCGAAGGGATTGGTGCCGAGCAGCGGCTTGTTGCCGCCGGTCGGCGCAACGGTCGCATAGCTCGGGCACATGACCAGGCCGGCAAGCCCCTGTTCGGTCAGCGCTTCCGCTTCCGACCAGAGCGCGGAGAAATGCGTGCAATCGTTGATGACGAGTGCGGCAAGTCCGCAGGAGCGGGTACGCTCAACGAGGGCCGGTAGGCCGAGTTCGAAGGCCGGATTGGCAAAGCCGCCCTTGGCATTGACCTTTACAATGGCCGAGCCCTCCTGCAGCAGCAGCTCCGGCACCGCATCCGGCTTCACCTTGCCAGCCTTGACGGTACGCAGAGCACCCTCGATCCGATAGATACCGTGCGATTTGCAGGCATCCCGCTCCCCGGCCACGATCACGCGAGCGAGTGCGCCGGCTTGGGTCTCGTTGAGGCCGGCGTTGCGGAAAATCGCATTGACCCTTTCCTGCAGGGCCGGGACGGTCAGGGTGGTGTTATCGCTCATCTTGTGTCTCTCATGGATGGCCCGGCCGCCGATGGCGATCGAGTGTTGATGTTATAAATACATAGAGTATACAAAGATCCGGAGTGCGCAATTCGCCTGCGAATGGATTTTCGCGTAAAGCACCCCGGGCTCTCAAGAAAGGAATCGCAGATGGTCTTCACTCCCAATGGAAAACACCTCGTCGCGGGCGAATGGCTCGACGGAGCGGGTACTTTTGCATCCGCGCCGGCGTATGGTCCAGTGCATCAGTTCGCCGTCGGTACGGTCGACTTGGTGAATCGCGCTTGCGAGGCAGCAGAAGATGCGTTCTGGAGTTACGGCTACTCCACGCGCGCAGAGCGGGCGGCGTTCCTTCGCGCCATCGCTGACGAGATCGAGGCTCGCGCCGAGGCAATCACAGAGATCGGTAGCCAGGAAACGGGGCTGCCTGAAGCCCGCTTGCAGGGCGAACGCGGTCGCACGACCGGCCAGCTACGGCTCTTCGCCGACCATATCGAAAAGGGTGAATATCTCGACCGCCGCCGCGACACAGCACTGCCCGACCGCCAGCCCGCACCGCGGCCGGAGATCCGGCTCATTCAGCGCCCTGTCGGCCCGGTCGCCGTCTTCGGCGCTTCGAACTTCCCGCTGGCCTTCTCGACCGCCGGCGGTGATACTGCGGCAGCACTTGCCGCGGGTTGCCCTGTTGTGGTCAAGGGCCACTCGGCGCATCCGGGGACTGGCGAAATCGTCGCGCAGGCTATCGAGGCGGCCATCCGCAGGACGGGTGTCCACCCGGGCGTATTTTCGCTGATCCAGGGCGGCAGCCGCGACGTCGGCCATGCGTTGGTGCAGCACCCACGGATCAAGGCGGTCGGCTTCACCGGCTCGCTCGCCGGCGGGCGCGCACTCTTTAATCTCTGCGCCGCGCGGCCGGAACCTATTCCGTTCTTTGGCGAGCTCGGCTCGGTCAATCCGATGTTCCTGCTGCCCGAAGCGTTGAAGGCACGTGCCGAAACGCTCGGCCAGGGCTGGGCGGGGTCTCTGACCATGGGTGCGGGCCAATTCTGCACCAACCCCGGCATTGCCGTGGTGACAGAGAGCGCTGATGCCGATCGCTTTATCGCCGCGACAGTCGAAGCACTCGGCAAGGTGGCGCCGCAGACCATGCTGACGGATGGGATCGCGAAGGCCTATCAGGACGGGCAGGCGCGCTTTACAACTCGCAACACGGTCAAGTCCCTGTTCACCAGCGAATCCTCCGGCCGCTCGGCCGCTCCCAACCTGTTTGAGACGACTGGCGCACAGTTCCTCGCCGATCACGCTCTAGGCGAAGAGGTCTTCGGGCCGCTTGGCCTCGTGGTTCGTGTGCAGACGATCGATGAGATGGAGCAACTGGCTCGCGGTTTCGAAGGTCAGTTGACGGCGACGATTCATATGGATGCAGGCGACATTCCCGACGCACGCCGTCTGCGCCCCGTGCTGGAGCGCAAAGCAGGACGCGTACTGGTCAATGGATTCCCGACCGGGGTCGAGGTGGTCGATTCTATGGTTCACGGCGGACCCTATCCGGCTTCGACGAACTTCGGGGCCACCAGCGTCGGCACGATGTCGATCCGGCGCTTCCTGCGCCCGGTCTCGTACCAGAACATGCCCGAAGGACTTCTGCCGGAAGATTTCCTCGGCTGATTCCCATCAAGGGTAGAAAAGCAAGGGCGGCCACGACTTGGCCGCCTTTTTTTGTCGACATGACCGCTATTTGACTTATACTTTTTGCATACTTTATGTATTTTAGCATTGATTTGCGCGCGCCGACGGGGAATAGTGCGCCTCGCTGTCAATGGACAATCCAACTCTGGGAGAGAGAAAAAATGAAATCCTCGGTCCTCGCCTTCGGTCTTCTGGCCGCCACCCTTCTGACCAGCCCGGCCGAGGCCGACAAGCTGGACGACATCATCGGCTCGGGCACGCTGCGTTGCGCCGTCGTGCTGGACTTCCCGCCGATGGGTTCGCGCGACGAGAACAACAATCCGATCGGCTTCGACGTGGACTATTGCAACGATCTGGCCAAGGCGCTCGGTGTAACAGCCGAAGTCGTTGAGACACCGTTCCCCGAGCGCATTCCGGCACTGATGTCCGGCCGCGTCGATATCGGCGTTGCCTCCACGTCCGACACGCTTGAGCGTGCCAAGACCGTCGGCATGACGGTTCCCTACTTTGCGTTCGAAATGGCAGTTACAGCCAACGAGAAATCGGGCGTTAAGTCCTTCGAAGACATGAGGGGCAAGGTCGTCGGCGCCACGGCGGGCACCTATGAAGCGATCGCGCTCGAGCAACAGGTCAAGGCCTGGGGCACCGGCGAGTTCCGTCCTTATCAGACGCAGGCAGACGTCTTCCTCGCGCTGAGTCAGGGCCAGATCGATGCCACCGTTTCCACCTCGACGGTTGCGCAGGCAAACGTCAAGACCGGCAAGTTCGCCGGCATCGCAGTGGTCGGCAAAGCCCCATTCGACATCGACTACGTCTCGCTTTTCGCCAACCGCGAGGAATACGGCCTGATCAACTACCTGAATCTGTTCATCAACCAGCAGGTTCGTACTGGCCGCTACGCCGAACTTTACAAGAAGTGGGTCGGCGGCGACGTCCCGTCGCTCGCGGTCAACGGCGTCTACCGCTAATCCGGACCGTTTCTCCCACGGCGCGAGGTTATCCCTCGCGCCGTAGCTTTACGAAAAGGTGAGACGGGCATGTTCAACTACACCTTCCACTGGAACCAGGCGCTCAAGGCATTGCCGCAAATGCTCGACGGCGCGCTGGTCACGCTGCAGATTGCGCTCTTGTCCATGATCATCGGGCTTGTTTGTGCGATCGCGCTGACTTTGTTCCGGCTATCCGGCAACCGCATCCTTGGTGGCTTCGCCACCGCCTGGGTCGAGATCGCGCGCAACACGCCAGCGCTGTTCCAGATCTATATGACTCATTTTGGTCTCGGCAACTTCGGCATTCACCTCACCCCGTTCACCGCGCTCCTGGTTGGCATTGCTTTCAACAACGCCGGTTACCTGGCCGAGAATTTCCGCGGCGCCCTGAAGGCGATCCCAGACACGCAGACACGCGCCGGACGTTCGCTTGGCATGACGTCCATGCAGGCTTTTCGCCTGATTGTCTTGCCACAGATGCTGCGGGTGGCCTTTCTGCCGGCGACCAACCAGATGGTCTGGGCCGTCCTGATGACATCGCTCGGCGTGACCGTCGGCATGAACACCGACCTTGCCGGCGTGACGCAGGAACTGAATGCGCGCTCCTTCCGCACCTTTGAATTCTTCGCCTTGGCCGCCGTGATCTACTACGTCATCGCCAAGGTTCTGACCCTTGCTGCCCGGGCGCTTGCCTGGCGTATGTTCCGCTACTGAGAGAGGTGAGAGATGTTTAACACTGCCCTCACCTGGGGTGACCTGGCCTTCCTGGCGCAGGGCGCGGGGATGACGCTTGCAGTCACCGCCGTTTCAGTCGCTGCGGGAACGGTCCTCGGAATCCTTTTCGGGACGATGCGTGTCGAACTCGGACCCTATTGGTCGGCACCGCTGACCTTCGCGCTCGACGTCTTCCGCTCGGTGCCTCTGTTGATCCAGCTTGTGCTCGGCAATGCTTTGCAGTCGATCATGCGGCTTGGCTGGCCTCCGTTCACCACTTCCTGCGTGGTGCTGTCGCTCTATACGGCCGCCTATTGCACGGAGATCGTGCGCGGCGGCATTTCCTCGGTGCCACCAACCACGCGTCGTGCGGCTCGCTCACTCGGCCTGACCTGGTGGCAGGATATGCGCTATATTGTTGCGCCGCTTGCTACCCGCGTTTCGCTGCCGTCCTGGATCGGCCTGACGCTCGGCGTCATGAAGGATTCCGCGCTGGTGCTCTGGCTCGGCCTGATCGAGTTGCTGCGCGCGTCGCAGATTCTCGTCACCCGGCTGCAGGAGCCGCTATTCATTCTGATGATCTGCGGCGCCGTCTACTTCATCATCAGCTTCCCTATCGCCCGGATTGGCCGGTATCTCGAAAAACGGTGGTCCCCCAATGATTGAGATTGAAAACGTCCGCAAATCCTTCGGCCCGTTGGAGGTACTGAAGGGCATCAACCTCACTGTCCCGAAGGGCGAGGTGCTGACCATCATCGGCGGCTCCGGTTCGGGGAAGTCGACGCTGCTGACCTGCATCAACGGTCTTGAAGGCATCGACAGCGGCCGCATCGTTGTCGATGGGACCGACGTGCATGCCAAGTCCACCGACCTCAACAAGCTCCGTCGCAAGCTCGGCATCGTCTTCCAGCAGTGGAATGCGTTCCCGCATCTCACGGTGCTCGAAAACGTCATGCTCGCGCCACGCAAGGTACTCGGTCTTTCCAAGGCCGAAGCCGAAGCGATCGCCGTAAAGCAGCTCACCCACGTGGGCCTCGGGGAGAAGCTCAAGGTCTATCCGAACCGCATGTCCGGCGGCCAGCAGCAGCGCATGGCGATTGCCCGCGCGCTCGCCATGTCGCCGGAATACATGTTGTTCGACGAGGTCACCTCGGCGCTTGACCCGCAGCTGGTTGGCGAAGTGCTCGACACGTTGCGCATGCTCGCCTCCGAGGGGATGACCATGATATGCGTCACCCACGAAATGAAGTTCGCGCGTGAGGTTTCAGACCGGGTTGCCTTCTTCCACAAGGGCGTGATGGCCGAGATCGCTCCGCCGGAAGAGCTGTTCGGCGCGCCGAAGCATCCGGAGCTGCAAGCTTTCCTTGCTGCCACCCATTGAGGCTATGATGAACAATCAAACCCAACCTGATGTCATCGTGATCGGCGCGGGGGTCGTTGGGCTATCCGCGGCGATCGCAGCGCAGGCAAGAGGGCTTTCGGTGGTCGTACTCGACCGAGAGGGGCCCGCTGCCGGAGCATCGGCAGGCAACGCCGGCGCTTTTGCCTTCACCGACATCCTGCCGCTTGCCTCGCCCGGTATTCTGAAGAAGGCGCCGAAGTGGCTGCTCGATCCGCTCGGGCCGCTGTCGGTACCGCCCGCCTATGCCTTGCAGATCGCGCCCTGGATGTTCCGGTTCTGGCGCGCCTGTGCGCCGGGCCGCGTCGCCCATTCCACAGCGGCGCAGACAGCGCTGATGGATCTTTCGAAGGCGGAGCTTGAGCCGTTCCTGCAGCAGACCGGCACCGCTGCCATGCTGCGGAAGGATGGCAATCTGCAGGTCTACGAGGGCGAAGCTGAATTGAAGGCCTCGCTCGCCGGCTGGAAGGCGCGGGAAGCGCACGGCGTCGAGTTCCATCACCTGGATGCGGCCGGGATCGCGGAGATCCAACCCGGCCTCGCCCCGCGCTTTACGCATGGCACCTTCACGCCCGGGTGGTATTCCATCGCCGATCCCAAGCTCTATACACTTGCCCTGGCGGATCACTTCCGCGCCATGGGCGGCACGACTGAGCGCGCGGAGGTAACGGCATTGCGTCCCGTCGAGGGCGGCGTCGATGTTGTGAGCACCGGCGGCGGTTCGCGACGTGCCGCGCGGGTGGTCCTGTCGGCAGGCGCCTTTTCCCATCAAGTGACCCGCACGATCGGCGAAAACATTCCGCTCGAAACGGAGCGCGGCTACAACACCACGCTTCCTCTCGAGGCTTTCGATCTGCGAACGCAGATCACGTTCGGTGGCCACGGCTTCGTCGTTACCCGGCTATCGACGGGTATCCGCGTCGGTGGCGCCGTCGAGCTTGGAGGGCTCAAGCTTCCGCCGAACTTCCGTCGCCCAGAGGCGATGCTGGAGAAGGCGCGCAGTTTCCTGCCCGGGCTGGAGCCCCAGGGCGGCGTGCAGTGGATGGGGTTCCGCCCGTCCTTGCCCGACAGCTTGCCCGCCATCGGCCAAGCGCGCGACACGCAGCGGGTGATCTATGCTTTTGGTCATGGCCACCTCGGCCTGACGCAGTCGGCAGGCACCGCGCGGATCGTCGCGGATCTGCTGACAGGCAAGAAGCCCGCCATCGACATCGCGTCCTTCTCGCCGCAAAGATTCTGACGAAGGCCAAAAGCGCGCCAACCGCGATGTTGGTTCGCAACGCCCCCGTTGGTGACCGTCCTCTCTCCGCTCAAGGCTTCGCGTGAAATGAACCAGTCCGCGCTCGATCGCAGCATTCTCGGCGGCTTCGCCAAAGGTCCAGTCATTGCCACCAAGGAGGCCTTGAGCTTCTGGGGTGGGGTCGACCCGGCGACCGGCAGCGTGATTGACGTGCACCACCCGCTTCACGGGACCTGCCTGACCGGTGGCATCCTGATGATGCCGTCGAGCCGCGGGTCCTGTACGGGTTCCGGTGTTCTCCTCGATCTTGTACTGACAGGGCGTGCACCGGCGGCTTTGGCTTTCTCCGAGGCCGAAGATGTGCTGACGCTCGGCGCGCTAATCGCGTCGGAAATGTTCGGCAAGCCGCTGCCCGTCCTGCGGCTTGGGCCGGAAGCCTTCGCCGCGCTCGCCCGCGCGAAGACCGCTGCGCTCAGCGATACGGCCGTTGTCGCTGACGGGTTGGAGATTCCGATTGCTCCGCCGGCGACCGCTGCGCTCGACCTCACCGATTCCGATCGCGCCATGCTTGAAGGACGGCAGGGCATCGCCGTGCAGCAGGCCATGCGCATCATCTGCGCGATGGCGGCGCAGCAAGGTGCGCACGGGCTCGTGGATGTTATGCAGGGCCACATCGACGGGTGCATCTACGCCAGCCCGGCAAATCTGACGTTTGCCGAGAAGATGGCCGATATGGGCGCGCGGGTTCGCATACCGACAACCATGAACGCCATCTCCGTGGATCGTGCCAATTGGCAGACGCAAGGCGTACCGTCGACCTTCGGCGCCCCGGCTGCGCGGCTCGCCGATGCCTATGTCCGGATGGGCTGTCGGCCGACTTTCACGTGCTCTCCCTACCTGCTCGACAGCGCGCCAAAGGCGGGCGAATCCATTGCATGGGCGGAATCCAACGCGGTGATCTTCGCCAACACGGTCCTCGGGGCGAGGACGGCAAAGCACCCCGACTTCCTCGATCTCTGCATCGCGCTGACGGCCCGCGCACCGCTCTCCGGCGTCTATCTTGACGAGCACCGGAAGGCTCGGCGGATCATCGATATCGAACTGCCTGAACAGGTCGATGACGCCTTCTGGCCGCTGATCGGCTATCTCGCCGGTCGCGCGGCGCCGGACCGCATTCCGCTTCTGCGCGGTCTTGGCCCCGCCCAGCCGACGCAGGACGATCTCAAGGCTCTGTGCGCCGCCTTCGGCACCACCTCTGCGGCGCCCATGCTGCATGTCGAAGGTGTTACGCCCGAATCTGCTGGCGCTGCGCGGGACGATGCCGATCGTGCATCGATCTCCCGCGCCGACATGGCTGCGGCCTGGACGGTTCTGAATGGCGGGCCTGAAGAGGTGGAACTCGTCGCTATCGGCAGCCCGCATGCCTCCTTGTCCGAGTGCCGCGCTTTGGCGGAGGTTCTGGCTGGCCGCCGCCGGCATGCCGACGTCGCGGTGATCGTCACAGCCGGTCGTCAGGTCATCAGTGATGCCCGCAACGAAGGCCTGCTCGGCAGGCTGGAGGAAGCGGGCGTGCAGGTTTTGCCTGATCTTTGCTGGTGCTCGATTTCCGAGCCGCTATTCCCGACGCACACGCGTGCCCTGATCACGAATTCGGGCAAATATGCTCATTACGGTCCCGGACTTTCGGGGCGGGCCGTTCGTTTTTCCAATCTTGCCGATTGCGTCACGGCGGCCCTGACGGGCCGCGTCGCCGCCCGGCTCCCCGAGTGGCTTTCCTGAGGAGGTATTATGCGCAGCACCAAGACCATCCATGTGATTTCCGCCCATGCGGAAGGCGAGGTGGGCGATGTCATCGTCGGCGGCGTCACGCCCCCTCCGGGCGAAACGATCTGGGAGCAGAGCCGCTGGATCGCCCGGGACGGGACGTTGCGCAATTTTGTGCTGAACGAACCGCGCGGCGGCGTCTTCCGTCACGTCAACCTGCTGGTGCCCCCAAAGCATCCCGATGCCGATGCCGCCTTCATCATCATGGAGCCGGAAGACACGCCGCCGATGTCCGGATCGAATTCGATCTGCGTGTCCACGGTGTTGCTGGACAGCGGCATCCTGCCAATGCAGGAGCCGGTCACTGAGATCACTCTGGAGGCCCCCGGTGGCCTTGTTCGCGTACGTGCCGAGTGCCACAACGGCAAGGCCGAGCGGATCTTCGTACAGAACCTACCGAGTTTCGCGGAACGGCTAGATGCGAAGCTGGAGGTCGAGGGCCTGGGCACGTTGACCGTCGACACGGCCTATGGCGGCGACAGTTTCGTCATCGTTGATGCGGCCGCTATGGGCTTCAGCCTGTCGCCTGACGAGGCGCATGATATTGCCAAGCTCGGTGTGCGCATCACCAATGGCGCCAATGCCGCACTCGGATTTCATCACCCTGAGAATCTGGATTGGAAGCACTTTTCCTTCTGCCTTTTCGCCGGTCCCGTAGAGTGCACCGCCGAGGGCCTGCGTGCCGGCGCAGCGGTTGCGATCCAGCCCGGCAAGGTCGACCGCTCGCCGACCGGCACGGCGCTATCGGCGCGCATGGCCGTGCTGCACGCGCGTGGTCAAATGAAGCTCGAAGATCGTCTGACGGCTGTCTCGTTGATCGGCTCCACCTTCTCCGGCTGCATTGTCGGCACCACGGAAGTCGGCGGCCGCCCGGCCATCCTGCCGGAAATTTCCGGCCGCGCCTGGATCACCGGCACGCATCAGCACATGCTCGACCCATCGGACCCCTGGCCGGAGGGCTACCGCCTCACCGACACCTGGGGCGCCCGCTGAACGTAAAAGAGGCCTGCCCGACGGCGGGCCTTCTTTCCAGAACTCGCTTGCTCAACGATCCATGTGATAGCAGGCAGCAGTCTGCCCTGGCCGAACCTGCTCCGTTGACGGCATTTCCTTGCGGCAGATATCCGTCGCCTTCCAGCAGCGCGGAGAAAACACACAGCCCGGGGGCGGATTGAGCGGCGAGGGAGGATCGCCCTGAAGCCGGATGCGCTGACGGTTCCGCGCGAGCTTCGGGTCGGGCACCGGTGCGGCCGAGAAGAGGGCCTGTGTGTAGGGATGCGCTGGCCGGTCGAACACGGTGGCGCAATCACCGGCCTCGACCACCTTGCCGAGATAGAGCACCAGAACGTCGTCGGAGATCAGCCGGACAACCGAAAGATCGTGGCTGATGAAGATCAGCGTCAGCCCGAATTCCTTCCGGAGCTTGCGCAGGAGGGTGATCACCTGCCCCTGGATCGACACGTCGAGCGCCGAAACGGGCTCGTCGCAGATGATGAGCTTCGGTCGCGTCACGACAGCGCGGGCGATGCCAATACGCTGTGCCTGGCCACCCGAGAACTCGTGCGGATAGCGGTTGATCATCTCCGGCACTAGGCCGACGGCACTCATGATTTCCCGTACGCGCGTCAGCCGCTCCGCTTTCGTGAGCTTCGGTTCGAAGACGGTGAGCGGTTCGGCAATAATGTCGCCGACGGTCATACGCGGGTCGAGGGAGGCGATCGGATCCTGAAAGATGATCTGCATGTCGCGGCGAGCGGCACGCATTTCCTCGTTCGACAGGTCGAGTAGGTTGCGCCCCTGCCACAGGATGCGTCCCTTCTGCGACTTCAGGAGACGCAGGATCGAGCGGCCGAGCGTCGACTTGCCGCAACCGGACTCGCCGACGATGCCGAGCGTCCGGCCCTCTCTCAGGTCGAAGCTGACGTTGTTCACGGCGGTCAGCAGCGTCGGCGGTTTGAAAAAGCTCTTTGACGCAATCTCGAACTGGGTGGTGAGGTTCTCGACTCTCAAAAGCGATCGGTCAGCCATGGTTCAGAACCTCCTCACGGCGCGGGAAGGGATGAAAGCAGGCCGCGGAATGGCCTTGCGCCAGCATCTCGAGCTTCGGCGACGTGTCGATGCAATCGTTCTGCACCAGGGGACAGCGCGGCGAGAAGCTGCAGCCCTTCGGCAGGTGTTGAAGATTGGGTGGGCGGCCGGGGATGACGGCGAGCTGATCGACGTCCTGGTCGGGCCGGGGGATCGAGGCGTGCAGCGCCGCTGTATACGGATGCGCTGGTACCTCGAAGAGCTCGTCGACCGGCGCTTCCTCGACGATCCTCCCGGCATACATGACGGCCACCCGGTCCGCGAGGCCCGCAACGACGCCCAGATCATGGGTAATCATGACAAGAGCCGTGTTCATTTCCGCCGTCAGATCGTTAAAGAGATCGAGGATCTGCGCCTGGATCGTTACATCAAGCGCCGTCGTCGGTTCGTCGGCGATGAGCAGCTTCGGTTTGGTCAGCAGCGCCATGGCAATGACGATGCGCTGGCGCATGCCGCCCGACAGCTCATGTGGGTAGAGGTTGAAGCGCCGCGACGGGTCGGGAATGCCGACACGCTTGAGCATATCCAGCGCCTCGGCAGAGGCGGCCCGCGCCGTAAAGCCGCGGTGGACTTCCAGCTGTTCCGTCAATTGGCGGGAGATCCGCAGCGACGGATTGAGTGCCGTCATGGGGTCCTGGAACACCATGGCCATGTCTTTTCCGCGGAGATGGTCGAGCTCGCGCGGCTTCAGCGCCAACACGTCCTTTCCTTCGAGCAGCGCCTTGCCGCTGGTGCGGCCGTTCTTGGCGAGCAGCCCCATGACGCCGAGAAAGGTCTGGCTCTTGCCCGATCCGGATTCGCCCACGATCGCCACGCGCTCGCCGCGCCGGATCGAAAGGTTCATGTTCGACACGGCTTTCACCTCGCCATCCGGCGTCGCAAAGGTGATTGAATAGTCTCTCAGTTCGAGAAGCGTATCGTTTTTGGTTTCTTGTTGCATTCTATCGATCCTTCGGGTCGAACGCGTCGCGCAGGCCGTCGCCGATGAAAAGCAGGCTCATCAGCAGGGCGACGAGGAAACAGGCCGGGAAGATCAAGAGCCACGGCATGCTTTCCATGGCGTCGGTGCCCTCGGCGATCAGCGTGCCGAGCGAGGTCAGCGGTTCCTGAACGCCGAAGCCAAGATAGGACAGGAAGCTCTCTGTCGCGATGATTTCGGGGACAGTCAGCGCGGCAAAGATCACGACCGGCCCGACGAGGTTCGGAATGATGTGTTTGAGGATGATCTTGAACGGCTTCTGACCGGACGCGCGGGCGGCTTCGATGAACTCGCGCTGCTTGATCGAGAGTGTTTGTCCGCGCACGATTCGCGCCATGGTCAGCCATTCCAGCGCACCGATTGCTGCAAACAGCAGGTAGACGTTGCGGCCGAACACCACCATCAGCAGGATCACGAAGAGAATGTAGGGCAGCGCATACATGATATCGACGAAGCGCATCATGATCGCATCGAGCCTGCCGCCGATGTAGCCGGAGACTGCTCCATACAGTACGCCAATCACCACCGAAACGATGGTGGCGGTCGCCGCAACCGCCAGCGAAACACGGGTGCCGTAAAGCACGCGCGCAAGTAGGTCTCGGCCATTCGGATCGGTTCCGAAATAGTGGCCACTCTCCATATCAGGCGGCATCCGGAAAGCCGCCCAATCCGGTTCCTCATAGTCGAACGGAATGAGGTACGGGCCCAGAAACGCGGCCAGGATCAGGAGGACGAGAACAATAATGGCAACGACGGCTGCCTTGTTGCGGGAAAGACGACGCAAGGCATCGCCGGTCAGCGAGCGGCTCTTGTGGGAGAGCCCTTCGGCCTCGAGAAGTTCGGCCGCGAGCAGCTCTCTCTTTGCGGGATTGAGGATCATCGATTTCTCACTTTCGGATCGAGCCACGCATAAGCGATGTCGACGAGAAGGTTCAGAAAGACGATCAGGACCATGTAGAAGATGACCGTGCCAAGAACCATGCCGTAGTCGCGATTCAGCGCTGCGTTGACAAAATAGCGGCCGATGCCGGGCAATCCGAAGATGCTCTCGACAACGAGTGAACCAGTGAGGAGGTAACTCGCGGCCGGACCGAGATAGGAAACAACCGGCATCATGGCAGGCTTCAGCGCGTGACGCATCACGGTCAACCGCGGACCGATGCCCTTGGCCTTGGCGGTGCGGATGTAGTTCTGGTTCATCACTTCGATCATCGAGCCGCGGGTCATGCGCGAGATGCGACCCGCATGCGGCAATGCCAGCACGACGATCGGGATGACGAGGTACTTGAACGAGCCGTCACCCCATCCGCCGACAGGCAGCCAGCCGAGACGGATGCCGAAAATCAGCTGCAGGATGGGCGCGATCAGAAAGTTCGGAAGAACCAGGCCGACGAGAATGACCAGGCCGAGGAGATAGTCAGGCGCCTTATTCTGATAAAGCGCCCCAAGACAGCCGACGGTCACGCCGATGAGGATGGCAAGGATGAAGGCGAGGCCACCAATCGTGAACGTGTAGGGCAGGCCGATCATGATCTGCTGGGCAACGGTAAAGTCTTCGTTGGCAAACGATGGCCCAAGGTCGCCCTTCAACACGTCGAATAGGTAGATCAGGTATTGGTCGATCAGCGGCTTGTCGAGATTGTAGTGAGCCGCGAGGTTCTTCAGGATCACCGGCGGCAATGGCCGTTCGCCATCGAATGGGCCGCCGGGAGCAAGGCGCAAGACAAAAAAGCTGAGTGTAACGGCGATCCACATGACGGGGATCGTCGACAGCAGACGACGGAGTGCGTATTTGATCATGGTCTTGGATCGGCCCTTCCCACAGCAGGCGGGAAGGGCCGGCGTTCCTTATTCTTTGATCGACAGCCAGCGCGTGCGATGGATGTCCTGAATATTGTCTTCGAAGCCCTGAACCTTCGGCGAGACGACATTCTTCGAGACATAATAGTACAGCGGAATGGCGGCGCTGTCGTCGAGCGCAAGCCGCTCAGCCTTCTTAAAGATCTCGGCGCGCGTTTTCAGGTCGGTCTGAGCGTTGGCCTCCTTGATCAGCTTGTCATATTCCGGATTGCTCCAGCGGCCGTAGTTCATCGAGACGCCGGAAACGAGCAGGCCGAGGAAGTTGTCCGGATCGTTATAGTCCGCGATCCAGCCGGCGCGGCCGATCTCCACCTGACCATGCTGCATTTCGTCGTAATGCACCTTGGTTTCGGTGTTGTAGAGCTCGATCTGAACGCCGAGCGGCTTCCACATCGAGGCGATGGCGACCGCCACGCGCTTGTGGTTGTCGTTGGTGTTGTAGCGAAGCTGTGCCTTCAGCGGGTGGTCAGGTCCGAAACCTGCTTCCTTAAGCAGCTTCTTCGCCTCTTCAACCTTCTCCTTATATGGCATGTCCTTCCAGCTGATATAGGCTGGATCGCCGTAGTTGGCCGTTCCCGGCGGCACCCAGGAGTAAGCCGGCAGTTCGCCGGTGCCG
This sequence comes from Rhizobium sp. CF122, assembly GCF_000282035.1. Classification (GTDB taxonomy): domain Bacteria; phylum Pseudomonadota; class Alphaproteobacteria; order Rhizobiales; family Rhizobiaceae; genus Rhizobium. The sequence continues at coordinate 70,897 of NZ_AKKA01000082.1, read as the reverse complement.
AGAATCTTCGGACCGATCACTTCGCGGTTGACGGCCATCGAGAGGGCCTGACGGACGCGCTTGTCGTCGAATGGCGGCTTCGTGGCATTGAGGACGTAGTAGTAGCTCGCGAGGAATGGCGTGACGTGCGCCTGACCCGGCAGGTTCTTCTTCATCCACTCGTATTGATCGGTCGGGAAGTCGGTCATGATGTCGAACTCGCCGGCGCGATAGCGCTTCAGAGCCGCTTCCTGGTCTTCCAGGGTGAAGAACTTGACGCCGTCGATCTTCAGGTCCTTCTCGCCGTAGTACTGGTCGTTCTTGACGGTCGTGACGGACGCGCCCGGGATCCATTCGGTCGGCTTATACGGACCGTTGGTGACGATGTTGCCAATCTTGACCCAGTCATTGCCCTTCGCCTCGACCACGTGCTTCGGCAACGGATAGGCGGTGTAGTGCATCAGCGAGTTGACGAAGTAGGGCGTCGGGTTCTCGAGCGTGATCTCGAGCGTCTTGTCGTCGATCGCCTTGACGCCGAGTTGGCTGAAATCGGTGATCTCGCCCTTGTTGATCTTCTCCGCGTTCTTGATCGTGAACTGCAGATAGGCGTATTCCGCGGCATTCTTCGGATCGAGAAGGCGCTGGAAGGCGAAAACGAAATCCCCCGCGGTCACCGGCTGGCCGTCCGACCACTTGATACCGTCGCGCAGCTTAAAGGTATAGACCTTGCCGTCCGGCGAGACAGTCCAGCTTTCGGCCTGGCCCGGGATTGGATCGTCCTTCGGGTCTTCCGTTACGAGGCCCTCGAAGATGTCGCCTGCAATGCGGTTCTCATAGTCGCTCGACAGCTTCTGGGGGTCGAGCGACTGCGGGTCGCCACCATTGTGGATATTGAGCGTCGCTGCATGCGCCGACACGGCCAGCAGTGAGCCAAACACTGCTGAAGCCAGGAATTTTTTCGTAAGGAAGTTCATTTGGGGGCCACCTTTCTAGGCTTTGCGCCTTTTATTAGTCGTTTGTTCCCGTGACCAGTTACGTTCAGGTCAATGCGCAACCTATCGTAAAGGTCTGGCGTTGCAAGCCCCCAAATGAATCAGCGAACGACGCTTCCTGAGGCTGTGATTTTTGGTCTCCATCCCATCACCAGGCCACAAAATGGGCGATTTTTCGCGGCAGCGAGGCATTTCGATCGAATGGGCGTGTTGCGCGAGTAGCAATCCGTGGTTGAATAAACTGACTCTAGCCGGCTTAGCTTTTGACGCCTTTGCGGTGAATTGCATTGATAAATCAATGGCGAATGCGTCCATTTGGCGTCTGTTTGCGACATGTGGTCGCCATCGATTTTTGAAATGTTGCGTTGTCCCCGGAGGTCCCACGAAAGACCAGGCCAAAATCATCCAAAGGGACTCAGAGAATCATGATCCGAACAAGGCCCCGCTTGTCTATGAACCAGGCGCCGCCCGAACGATACCCGCACCTGAGCTCCACGTCGTTGACGGCAGGTTTAAAAAAGCCCTTCTGTAGGACAGGGCGTGTGAGCCTGGAAAAGTAGAGCGATGCTGGCCAGCATCGCTCTACGCCAATCTCAAAGAATCTGCAGCGTCGGGATCGCCACCACGAAACGTCCGTCCCATGCTCGGATGTAGTCGTTCGATCTGACGATCTCTTCTGTAAGATTCCAGGGCAGGATAACGAGATAGTCCGGCTTTGCGACTTCGATATGGCTCGGCGCATAGACAGGAATATGGCTTCCCGGCAGCAACTTGCCCTGCTTGATGTCGCTGCGATCGACGACAAAGGCGATGTCGTCGGCGCTGACGCCGCAGACGTTCAGGAACGTGTTGCCCTTGGCTGCGGCGCCATAGGCGGCGACCGTTTTGCCTTCGGCCTTCGCACGACGAAGGAAGTCTTTGAACGCCTCGCACACACCCTCGATCCGGGTACCAAACCGTTCGTAGGTCGCCATCTCCTTGAGGCCGAAAGCCTCTTCCTTTGCACGGAGCGCAAGCAGCCTGTCCGTCACAGCGCGGGTGCCTTCCGCCTTTTGAGCGAAGATGCGCAGCGAACCGCCATGCGTCGGAATTTCCTCGACATCGAAGACCTTCAGCCCGCAGGCGCCGAAAATGCGCTCGACCGCGAGCAGCGACATGTACGAGTAATGTTCGTGATAGATCGTGTCGAATTGGATGCCATCGATCATCGTCAGAAGATGCGGGAATTCGAATGTCGAGACGCCGTCCGGCTTCAATAGGATCGCAAAACCACTGACGAAATCGGCGATATCAGGCACGTGCGCGAGGACATTATTGGCGGCCGTCACGTCGGCGCGTACGCCGCCCTCGACCAGCGCCTTAGCGGTTTCCCTGCCGAAGAAGGCCACCTTGGTCGCCACGCCGCGGGCTTCCGCGATCTTCGCAGCGTTGGCGGCCGGCTCCACGCCGAGCACCGAGATGCCTTTGGCTGCGAAATATTGCAGGAGATAGCCGTCATTCGACGCGACTTCGACCACTGTCGAATCCGCCGAAAGTCCGAAGCGTTCCGTCATCATCTCGGCATAGCGCTTGGCATGCTCGAGCCAGCTGGTCGAGAACGAAGAGAGGTAAGCGTAGTCGGCGTTGAAGATTTCGTCCGCCGGCACGTTCTCGGTCGTCTGGACCAGAAAGCACTCCGAGCAGACCATGACCTTCAACGGGAACGCGCGCTCTTTGGCGATCGCTGCCGCGTCCGGCAGAAAGGAGTTGGACCACGGTGTCGATCCAAGATCCGCGACAACGGTCGTCAGCGGCGCTGAGCAGAAACGGCATTGGTGAGACATGTGGTTAGGAGCCTTTCGTGAAAGCATCAATCTGGCCCGCGACGAGCGAGAACACGTCTTCGCCCCGGCGCCATTGATCGTACCAGCGTGCAGCCCAGTCTATCGCCTCGGCTTGGCTCAGCCTTGCCCGCCACGCCAGGCAGCGATAGGCTTCGGCAGGATCGAGACCAAGCGCATGCATCTCTCGCGGCTTGTCTGACGCCGAGGTGTCCTGCCAGTTCTGTCCGAGCCCCATGGCTGCTTGGACCGATGAGGCGACAACGCCGACGGGGATTTGAGCTTCGCCGGGCGATGGGCCGAAATTAAGCGCGTCTGCCGATGCCGTGCCGGCATACAGGGCCTCGCAGAACAGGAAATAGCCGTTTAGGCAATCGAGCACATGCTGCCATGGGCGCGTTGCAAGCGGGCTGCGGATATCAAGAATCTGTCCGGCAACGGCGGCGCGGACGATGTCGGGAACCAGGCGGTTCTCCGAGAAGTCACCGCCGCCGAGCACGTTTCCGCCGCGTGCCGTGCCGACATGCACTCCCTTCTGGTGGAAAAAGGAATCCCGATAGGTCGCGGTAGCGATCTCGGCTGCGGCCTTCGAGCCGGAGTAGGGGTCATGCCCGCCAAGTCGATCCGTTTCGACGAAATGCCGCCCGCTTTCGTCGTTGCTGTAGACCTTGTCGGTCGTCACGACGAGGATGGCCCTAAGCGCCTCTAGCGGACGCGCTGCCTCGAGCAAGCGTATCGTTCCCATGACGTTGACATCGAACGTATCAACCGGCTCGAGATAACTGCGTCGCACCAGCGGCTGCGCGGCCATATGCAGGATGATATCGGGATTGCACTCGCTGAGCGCCTCCGTGAGCCTCGTTCCGTTGCGAATATCGCCGATCGTTTCGGCAGCCAGTCCGGCGGGGCCTGCCAGTGCATGCAGCGATGGTGTCGCCGCCGGCGCGAGCGCATAGCCTGTTACCTCAGCGCCAAGCCGTGCAAGCCATATCCGCGCCCACGTCCCCTTGAAGCCGGTATGGCCTGTCAGGAAGACGCGCTTGCCTGACCAGAAACGCTGATCCGGCAGCCGGCTCATGACCAGACTTTCCACGGCGCATGGCCGCTCTGCCAGAGCTCCTCGAGCTGGTTCTTGTCCCGCAGCGTATCCATTGGGCGCCAGAAGCCGTCATGCGGGAAGGCCATCAACTGGCCGTCGCTGGCAAGTCCTTCAAGCGGCGCACCCTCAAACGGAATGAGATCTCCCTCGATGCGATCCAGCACCGTGCGGTTGAGCACGAAGAAACCGCCATTGATGCGTCCGTTGTCGCCTGCTGGCTTCTCGGTGAAGCTCTTGACCTGCCCGCCCTCGGTCAGCAGCGCGCCATAGCGTCCGGGGGGCACGACGCTGGTCACCGTTGCCTCGCGTCCGTGGCTTCGGTGGAATTCGGTCAACGCCTTGATGTCGACATCGGCAACGCCGTCGCCATAAGTCAGACAAAACGTATCATCGAGATAGTTGGCGACACGTTTCAGGCGTCCGCCGGTCATCGAACCCTCGCCTGTTTCCACAAGCGTCACGCGCCAAGGCTCGGCCTTGGTGGCGTGATAGGTGGTCTCGCCGCGCTCCATGTCGAAGGTCACGTCCGCCGAATGCAGGATGTAGTTGGCGAAGTATTCCTTGATCATGTAGCCGCGATAGCCAAGGCAGATCACGAAATCGTTGAAGCCGAAATGGCTGTAGATCTTCATGATGTGCCAAAGAATCGGTCGCCCCCCGATCTCGATCATCGGCTTCGGTCGCAGGTGGCTCTCTTCGGAAATGCGGGTACCGTATCCACCCGCGAGAATGACGATCTTCATAGCAGTGTTACCTAGGCTCGACGCCGAAGAAAACCATCCGGCGCGACAGTTACCATCAGTTTGCTTTCAAAGTCGCGATCGATCTCGAATTCCGAATGCGACTTGAGATAGGTGTGTACAGCCGTTTTCGGATTATCGCCGACATTCCAAGGACGATCGGCAAAAAAGCCTGGCGGCAGATCTTCGACGAAGGTATCGAAAACGACACAGTAGCAGTCGGGGGTAACGAGCGGCGCGTAGGCTTCGAGTTCCGCCAGAACATGCTCATGAGTGTGCATCGAATCGAGGCAGACCATTACGCGTTCGTAGCCGCGTGCCATCGCCTTGACCTGATCGACGACGTCACGGGCAATCGACGAGCCCTGCAGCATCGAAATTCTGCTGGACATCGGATGAGCTTCGATCGCCGCCCTGTTATGGGCACGGATGTCGATATCGATGCCGATGACCTTCCGCTTTGATACCCTCGGGTCGATCGTAGCTCCCGTGGCGATCGCGTCACACATGTCAAGCATTGCGAGGAGCGAAGCACTCAGAACCAGCGAGCCGCCATGCGCAATGCCAGTTTCGATGATGAGGTCTGGCCGCGTGCGCCAGACCAACTCCTGCACTGCCTGGATATCCTGCGGGTACTGGATGATCGGGCGGCCCAACCAATCGAAGTTATAGACATAACGCTTATCCATAGACAGTTCGCGCCAATGGCGGGATGCCTTCTGGAAGTCGACGTCTGCGTTGTAGGTGGCAGCTGTTGCTGCTCGCTCGTCCATGAATTGCTTGATGGGATCCATATGAAATCCTCTGTTGCCGCCGTGTTCGTGCGCGGATCCTAAAATGTTGCGGACGAATGTTCCAGAATCGTCGAAATCCGCTGCAACACGGGTTGTGGGTGAAAGCCAAACTCCTCGCGTATGCGACTCGTAGCAATTGGCGGGAAGCTGCTCATGGGAGCGTTGTCGTCTACCGAAAAAGAGCAACCGGTTTGTGTCGAGATTGCTGAGATCCATTGTGCGTGACTGATCTGCATGCCACTTGCGACATTGTAGATCTTGTGCTGCCCTGCCAGGCTGATGCGGAGCAATAGAGCCGCAACATCGTCTATCCAGATGTAGTCTTTGGAGGAGTTGAGGTCGGTCTTGAGCTGGATATGGCCACTTGCTCCTTCGCGGCACAGAGCGCCTGCGAAGCTCTCTGTCGCTGCAGTTTGCGGCCCCACCACATTGGATAGCCGTGCGATCCGAACGTTGGTTCGTCCGCTGGCCAAGCATACCGCCTCACCGGCCAGCTTCGAAATGTTGTAAAGGTCGGATGGATCCTCGGGCAAAACTGAAAGCGACCTATCCTCTGATGTATCCGAACTGCGGACGTAAACGCGCGTGGAGGAAAGATAAAGGAATGACTTGAAGTCCGCCTGCCTGAGGAGGTCCGCTGCGACGCTGACATGCGCTTCAATTGTGTCAAACGGCCGCTCTCGAAAATCCGCCGTTAGGCCGATGGCGTAGATAACGTGCGCCCCATTGCAGGCATCCACCAGGGACTGGGAGCGACCGGGCACGAGAGCAGTATGCCCCAATCCTGTGAGGTAGCGCGCCACGTGGCTGCCGACAAAGCCAGTTCCTCCCAGAATGGTAAAGTTCAATTTCGCTGCCCCACGACCTTCAACGGATTGCCCGCGCAAACGGTAAACGGCGCCACTTCGCCGCGAACCAATGATCCGGCTGCGATCACACAGCCTTGACGCAAGATCGCTCCATCCAGGATAACGCAGTTTGCGCCAATCCAGACATCATCCTCGACAATGATACCTCCCCGGCTCGGCAGAAATCCCTGCTCCCGAATCAGTTTCCCGCTATCCTTATAGGCATGGTTGACGGGCGCAAACGTGCAGTTAGCGGCAATAAGAACATTGTCTGAAATCGAGATGCCGTTACCGGTGTAGAACACGCAACCGCTGTTGACGTAGGAGAAACGTCCGATCTGGAGATCTCCCGTTCCACCGGCCGGCTTGATCTTGACGAAGCTGTCGATCATCGATCCTTCACCGATGGAAATCGAAGTTCCTCGTGTTGAATCCTCGATATCGGCCAAGGCACTTATCCGTGCCGTGGGATGGATAGTGATCACAGCGTTTCTCGTTCTCGATTCGCGCAGGGGACTGCTCGCTTATACAGATGTGCGTAGCCAACTCAATGGCCTGAGGCGAACTTGGTGTACGTCTTGAATTGCCGGCGCTATGGAGTATGACGCTAGATAGCGTGCTTGCTTCTCGGTCGCGAACAGATGTCCCGTTTCACCCGCATCCCCACTGCCCTCAGCAACCTCGTCGTCATCGAGCGTCAGCGCCTCGGCGATGAGCGCGGCTTCTTCTCGCGTTTCTTCTGCACTGAGGAGCTTTCCGATTTCGGCGTCGGCTGCATCGCGCAGATCAATCACACGATGACACAGGCAAAGGGGGCCATTCGCGGGATGCATTTCCAGCAGGCCCCGCACGACGAGGCGAAATTCGTCTCCTGCCTCGCCGGAGCCGTGTTCGATGTGGCTGTCGATCTGAGGCCGGGTTCGCCGACCTATCGCCAATGGCATGGTGAGGTTCTCTCCGGCGAGAACGCTCGTTCGATGATGATCCCGCCTGGTTTTGCCCATGGCTTCCAGACGCTGACCGAAAACTGCGAGCTGATCTATCTGCACGACAAGCCTTACGCGCCGGGGGCCGAAGGCGGGGTCAACGCGCTCGACCCCAGGATCGCGATAGCCTGGCCGTTGCCCGTCGCGCAGATGTCCGAGCGGGATCGCAACTTCCCGATGCTCTAGGAAGCGCTGCGGCTGTCGGTACGTTTGCCGTTCGCGGCTGTTAGGTTTGACGCCGGACTGCCTGCCGCTAGATTGAGCATGACGAAAGGAGGACGTGATGAGCGAAGTCATTCTGCCTTGGGAGGGCGGCTGCCGATGCGGCCGCGTGCGACTGAAGATCAGCGCCAAGCCGCTGCTGACCATGGCCTGCCATTGCACGGGCTGCCAGAAGATGTCGTCGAGCGCCTATTCGCTGAGCGCCGCGATTCCGGCGGAAGGTTTTGCGATCACGGAAGGGGAGCCCGTGATCGGCGGTCTGCACGGTGCCGAGGCGCATCACTATTTCTGTGGCCACTGCATGACGTGGATGTTCACACGGTCGGAGGGAATGGATTGGTTCGTCAACCTTCGTCCGACGATGCTGGACGATCCGCGCTGGTTCGAACCGTTTATCGAAACCTGGACGCGCGAAAAGTTGCCCTTCGCCGAAACCGGCGCCGTCCGCAGCTATGAGGCGCTGCCCGAGATGGACGCCTATGAAGGACTGGTGAAGGAGTACATGGCCTGCAACTGAGGCAAGGCGGGATATGTAGCAGCCCGGCCATGCGTCGCGCCGGCCGGGCTGAAAATGGTTCCTTACTCGTCGCCCATCTTGAGCGCAGCGATAAAGGCTTCCTGCGGGATCTCCACCTTGCCGAACTGGCGCATGCGCTTCTTTCCTTCCTTCTGTTTTTCCAGAAGTTTGCGCTTGCGGGTGGCGTCGCCGCCGTAGCACTTCGCCGTCACGTCCTTGCGCAGCGCCGAGATGGTCTCGCGGGCAATGACGTTGCCGCCGATCGCTGCCTGGATCGGGATCTTGAACATGTGCTTTGGGATCAGCTCCTTTAGCCGCTCGCACATGTCGCGGCCACGCTTTTCGGCGGCGGCGCGGTGTACCAGCATCGAGAGAGCATCGACCGGCTCGCCGTTGACGAGGATCGACATCTTTACGAGGTTGCCGGCGCGATAGCCTTCGAGGTGATAGTCGAAGGACGCGTAGCCCTTCGAAATCGACTTCAGACGGTCGTAGAAGTCGAAGACGACTTCGTTGAGCGGCAGCTCGTAGGTCACCATCGCGCGGGTGCCGACATAAGTGAGTTCGGTCTGGATGCCGCGGCGGTCCTGGCAGAGCTTGAGGATGCCGCCGAGATAGTCGTCGGGCGTCATGATCGTCGCCTTGATCCAGGGTTCGCGAATCTCGTCAATCTTGACGACATCGGGCATGTCGGCCGGGTTGTGCAGCTCGCGCTCGCTGCCGTCCGTCATCGTCAGCTGGTAAACGACCGAAGGCGCGGTGGCGATCAGGTCGAGATTGAATTCACGTTCAAGGCGTTCCTGGATGATTTCGAGGTGCAGCAGGCCGAGGAAGCCGCAGCGGAAACCGAAGCCGAGGGCAGCCGACGATTCCATCTCGAAAGAGAAGGACGCATCGTTGAGGCGAAGCTTGCCCATGGCCGCGCGCAAGTCTTCGAAATCGGCCGCATCGACCGGGAAGAGGCCGCAGAAAACCACAGGCTGGGCCGGCTTGAAGCCGGGCAGGGCTTCGGCGGTCGGGCGCTTGTCCTCGGTGATTGTATCGCCGACGCGGGTATCGGCGACTTCCTTGATCGAGGCGGTGATGAAGCCGATCTCGCCGGGGCCGAGGCTGTCGGCATTGACCATCTTCGGCGTCAGTACGCCGACGCGCTCCACCTGGTACTTGGCATCCGTGCCCATCATGCGGATCGTCTGACCCTTGGTCAGCACGCCGTCGATGACACGGACAAGAACCATGACGCCGAGATAGGTGTCGTACCAACTGTCGACGAGCAGTGCCTTCAGCGGCGCCTTTTCGCCGCCGGGGCTCTTTGGCGCCGGCAGCTTCTGCACGATCGCTTCCAAAACGTCGGGGATGCCGAGGCCGGTCTTTGCCGAAATAAGCACTGCTTCGGAGGCATCGATGCCGATCACTTCCTCGATCTGTTCCTTGATGCGGTCAGGCTCGGCTGCCGGCAGGTCGATCTTGTTGAGGACAGTGACCAGCTCGTGGTTGTTGTCGATTGCCTGATAAACGTTCGCAAGCGTCTGCGCCTCGACCCCTTGGCTGGCATCGACGACGAGCAGCGAGCCTTCGCAGGCAGAGAGTGAACGGGAGACTTCGTAGGCGAAGTCGACGTGGCCGGGCGTGTCGATCAGGTTCAGGATATAGGTTTCGCCATCCTTGGCCTTGTAGTGCAGGCGCACCGTCTGGGCCTTGATGGTGATGCCGCGCTCGCGCTCGATATCCATGTTGTCAAGCACCTGCTCGGACATCTCGCGCTCGGCCAGGCCGCCGGTCGATTGGATCAGGCGGTCGGCAAGCGTGGATTTGCCGTGGTCGATGTGGGCCACGATCGAGAAGTTGCGGATATGGGAAAGCGGAGTCGTCGGATTGGTGCTCATGCGCGCCATATAGCAGCGCCGCCCCTTGCCGCAAAGCGGAAAAGCAGGAGTTCGTTTACGATAAATGACTGTTTCTCGGACGGAAACGCAGCGCTTGATTCCATCATCAGACTATGCATTTCTATTATAGTGGAGAAAGTGGATTCGGTGATGGATCAGGGATTGGAAATGGCGATCGGCGTTCGCATCCGCAAGCTGCGAGTGCAGAAGAAGCTGACGCTGGATGATCTCGCCAACGAGTCGGGCGTCAGCCGCGCAATGATCTCGCGTATCGAGCGCGGCGAGGCGAGCCCGACCGCGTCGCTGCTGGCGCGGGTCTGCGCAGCACTCGGTCTATCGCTTTCCGCCTTCTTTGCAGAGGAGGGCGAGGTTTCGCCGCTGTCGCGCCGGCAGGAACAGCAGGTCTGGCGGGATCCGGAGACGGGTTATGTCAGACGCTCCGTCTCGCCGCCGGGAACCGCCTCGGACGTCGATATCGTCGACGTCGAATTCCCAGCCGGTGCCCGCGTCAGTTTCCCGCCGCATGCGGCCAGCAGCGGCATGATGCAGCATATCTGGCTGTTTGATGGCGAAATGGAGATGACGACAGGCGAAACGGTCTACCGTCTTCTGCCTGGCGACTGCCTGTTCATGCCGGTCAGCGAAGGCCATGTTTTTCACAACCCCGGCAACACTCCCGCCCGCTATTGCGTCGTGCTCGACCGGCACGGGCGCTAATTCATTTCAGGAGAAAATGATGACAGCAATAATTCGCCTGCTTGATGCGGCAGAAGCCCGAACGGCGATTCCTGACCTTTGCGAGGTGCTGACCGATTGCGTGAATGGCGGCGCCTCGGTCGGCTTCATGCAACCCTACACCAACGCCGATGCCGAGCCTTATTGGCAGGGCGTCGCCGATGCCGTTGCGTCAGGCGCGACGCTGCTCCTCGTGGCCGAGATCGACGGCAGGGCAGTCGGCACGGTGCAGGTCGGGGCGGCGCAGATGCCGAACCAGCCGCATCGTGGCGATCTGAAGAAGCTGCTGGTGCATCGCTCCGCTCGCGGCAAGGGACTGGCGCGCCTGCTGATGGATGCCGCGGAACGCGAAGCCGCCGGGCGCGGCAAGACGCTCCTCGTGCTCGACACGGCAACCGGCAGTAACGCCGAGGCGATCTATCCGCGGCTTGGCTGGCAGCGGGTCGGTGTCATCCCGGATTATGCTCTGTGGCCGGAAGGCGGCCTCTGCGCTACGACGCTTTTCTACAAACGTGTTGCTTGAAATCGCCTAGGCGGGCTTGCGCTGCGGGTCGTCGAGCGCGGGATTGTAGAACAGCGATAGCGTCAGGCTCCTGGCGATCCGTTCGGCGGTCGCCATGAACCAGGCTTTGGCATCCAGGCTCGGGGCGATATCGCTGAGCGTCTCGGAAAACAGCGCCAGCCATTGCGGGAAGAGATCGGGTGACATGTTCGCAACACCGGTATGCGCCTGAACCGGCTTGCCGCCATAGGCGCCACTGCGGAACGCGACAGACGACCAGAAGCTCTTCATCTTCTGCATATGCTCGGGCCAACGGCCGGAAAGCCGGGCGTCGAACACCGGTCCAAGCGTCGGATGCTGCAGCACGCGGCCATAGAACGTCTCGACCAGCCGATCAATGAACGCTTCGTCGATGCCCATCGCGTTCATTTCGGCTTCGGCGCGCTCGCGAATGGCGGCCGCATGCGCTGCACGGCCCTGTATTTCGGTACCCATCATGAACTCCGGCACGTCGCAACCCGCGACCTCGCTCATATAGGCGGTTGACGCCTGAAGATGAAGGCACTGCGACGCAAGGCAGCATTGCGCGTCAATAGCCGCTTCTGTTTTCGCTTCTGGGATCGTCGACCATCTTCTCGCGATAGATGTCGCCCTGCCGCGCCCTCAGCCGCCATGGCCGGGCCCTCTGAAGCGGAATGTCGTAGAGAGGGTCATCGCAATTGAGCACGGCGATGGCCAAGCTTGGTTCGGGAGCGGCCGGACACTGCGTCACCCATTTTCCATCCGGGCCGATGACGCCGGCCGGCCCTTTGGCAGCCTTCTGCGCCGGCGTCGCACCGCCTATCCAGATGCAGTTCAGCCCCGCATGGGCGCGGAGCACAACCCGGAAATACTCGGCAATGCCATACGAGGAAGAGCACGGCATCGACACCGAGATTCGCATATTCCTGGAACACCTCAGGAAACGTAGATTCGATGCAGATAGCGCAACCGAATCGATAGCCGTCAACATCGAAGGTGATCGGTGCGGTGCCAGGAGAATACCACCCGCCAAGTTCGCTGTTCGACAAGAACCTCTTGTCGTAGCGGGTGAGAAGTGTCCCGGTGTCGGAGAAGACATAAAGGCTATTGTGCGGCGGGTGGTCTCCGGCCAGCCGATGTGCGCCACCGACGACCGCAAAGATGCGAAGATCGCTGCACAGATCCGCGACCGCCCTCAGTTTGCATCTGGAACTTCGAATATCCCGAAAGCGAGCCTTCACAGAAGTTGATGACACGCACGCCGCTGGCGGCCGCGGCTGCTATGATGCTTCCGACTGCGCTGCCATTCGCCGTGATGTCGGGAGAAACCGAGGTCTGTGCTGCGGCGATCTTCAACGGCGCACCTCTCGTGATTCGCTCCGCATCTTCCGCCGATTTCACGCGGCGTGGAAGCGAGGTTAGGGTGTAGCAACGCCGCGTAGCACGCCGACCAGCGCTTTCCCATCGGTGAAATAGGGATCGCCGCCACCGTTGCGGCCGGTCTTCGTGGCGCCTATGCCCGCGATCTCGTAGGTCGACGACAATTGCCCGGCTGTCTGAAGATCACCGATGGTCAGATCCCGTTCGGCGTCGACATCGGGTGCAATGTGATGGGTGATCTGGCCGGTGTCGTGGCTGAAACCGACCCCGCGGTCAAAGCTCGCCGAGCCGAGCCACAGTGGGCGCCCACCTTCACCGGTACTCTTAGTTTCCCAGAAACGGACGTGGTTGCGCTCGTCGGCGCTCTTGCCCACGGCCTTTTCAAACGCCAGATCCTGCTTGCGGCCCTCGAACAGCAATGGGCTCACGGGAGCGTCGAGGTCGGGTCGATCGAGCACGACGCTCAAGCCGATTTCGGCCGATGTCCGCAGCGTGATCTTGTCGGCTGGATCCCATCCTGCCGCTGCGAATGCTCGAAGCACTTCCTCCCTCGAGCCGACAAGCCCCACATTGATGGGGTCGCCGGGAATGTCCTGTTCGGTGGTTGTCACCATCGGACCGAATTCCGCGACGCGGCCGGCATCGCGATGGATCCATATTTCAGGAATGAAGAAATAGGCGACAACCAGATACGCAACCAACAGGGCCGCTACACCGCCAATCGCTGTCCGCGTTCTCGTCAAACGTCTCATCACACACCCCACCCGGTCTCCACATTATCATACGATCGTCCGGCGATGCACCATCTATCGCGTCGATGCCGCGTCCGCATGTGCGCTCATGCGCACATCGGCATCGCTACTGCGTCTCGCACCCTTGCCATCCGCCCCCGTTGCGCTTAGCTCTCGGGCATCACGAATCCGGATGTCGAATGCCGCGCAAGGTCTCCCTGTCCCGTCTCAAGCTGACCGACTTTCGCAACTACGCGTCGGTCTCGCTGTCGCTCGACGGTCGGCATGTGGTGTTGACAGGAGACAATGGCGCCGGCAAAACCAATCTGATGGAAGCCGTTTCCCTCCTGTCGCCGGGCCGCGGTTTGCGCCGTGCTACCTATGGCGACATTACCCGCGTCGGCGCGAATGGCGGCTTTTCGATTTTCGCTGAACTCGACGGCATGGAAGGCGAGGTGGAGATCGGTACCGGCGTCGACACCACCGATGATAGCGCCTCCCGGCGGTTGCGCATCAATGCCACGCCGGCAAAGTCGGCCGACGAACTGACCGACCATTTGCGCCTCCTGTGGCTGACGCCCTCGATGGATGGCCTCTTCACCGGCGGCTCGTCCGAGCGCCGCCGTTTTCTCGATCGCTTGGTGCTCTCGCTCGATCCTGCTCACGGCCGTCGCGCCAGCGATTTCGAGCGCGCCATGCGCAGCCGCAACAAGCTGCTCGACGAGCGCCGCTTCGATCCCGCTTGGCTTTCCGGCATCGAACAGCAAATGGCGAGCCTTGGTATTGCCATGGCGATGGCGCGCCAGGAGATGCTCGGCCTTCTCGCCCGCCTCATAGAGGAAACGCACGATACCTCCCCATTTCCGGCTGCGGCGCTCGAACTCGCTGGCTTTATGGACAGCCAGTTCTCGCGGCCCGCTGTCGATCTCGAGGACGAGTACGCCGCCATGCTTGCCGAAAGCCGTTATCGCGATGCCGCCGCCGGCCGCACGCTCGACGGCCCGCATCGCGGCGATCTCATCGTCCGCCACCGGCAAAAGCAGATGGAAGCGGCGCGCTGTTCGACCGGCGAGCAAAAGGCGCTGTTGGTGGGGCTGATTCTCGCCCATGCCCGGCTGGTTGCCAATCTCACCGGCCACGCGCCGATCTTGCTGCTCGACGAGATCGCCGCGCATCTTGACGAAGGCAGGCGTGCTGCCCTTTTCGACCTCATCGACGCACTGGGCGGTCAGGCCTTCATGACGGGTACAGACCGCGCGATGTTTTCCGCCCTCGGTGAGCGTGCGCAATTCTTCACCGTTGCCGACGGAAAGGTTTTCGAATGACCGATGTCGCTTCCCCCTCAGCCAAAGGCCGTGTTAGCATCGCGCTTATGGAACCCCTCAGCCCGGAAGAAATCGCGCGATATCAGCGTCATATCCTGCTTCCCGAGATCGGTGGCGCAGGCCAGCAGAAACTGAAAGCCGCCCGTGTGCTGGTCGTCGGCGCCGGTGGACTGGGAGCGCCGGTCCTGCAATATCTCGCCGCCGCCGGTATCGGCACGCTCGGCATTGCCGATGACGACCGGGTTTCGCTTTCCAACCTGCAACGGCAGGTGATCCACGATTCCGGCACGATCGGCGAGCTGAAGACGGAAAGTGCGGCCTTCGCGATCGCCCGATTGAACCCGCACGTCAATGTGATCCGCTTCGAGGAGCGCTTTTCACCGGACTCTGCCCGCCGCCATCTCTCGGGTTTCGACCTCCTGATCGATGGCTCGGACAATTTCGATACCCGCTATACTGCAGCTGACGCCGCCGAGACGGCACAAATCCCGTTGGTGACGGGTGCCGTCGGACGCTTCGACGGCTCCGTCACGGTGCTCAAACCCTATGAGACGGCGGAGGATGGCACGCCGAACCCGACCTATCGCGATCTCTTTCCGGAGAAGCCACCGGCTGGTCTGATCCCGGCCTGTGCGCAAACCGGCATCATCGGCGCGCTGACCGGCGTGATTGGCACGCTGATGGCGATGGAGGCAATCAAATTGATTACCGGCACCGGTGAACCGCTAATCGGCCGGCTACTGCTCTACGACGCGCTTGCTGCGCGCTTCGACACGATTCGCTATAAGCGGCGGCGCCCGAGGCAGAGCCAAGCGTCATGAAGATCGTCCGCATCGACGAAGGCTTTCAGCGATGGGACGAGCTACTGGCACTGATCCTGTCGTCGTTCGCCTATATGAACGATCGCATCGATCCGCCATCCTCTGCCTTGAAGCTCACGCCGGCGACGCTTGCCGACAAGGCGTGCGCCGAAATCGCCTATGCGGCGATGCAAGGCGACACCTTGAGCGGCTGCATCTTCCTGCGGCCGGAGGAGGATTGCCTTTACATCGGTAAGCTGGCGATCGCGCCGGAGTCGCAAGGCCGGGGCGTCGGCCGTCGGCTGCTGGCGGTGGCAGAACAGGCGGCGCAGGACCGCGGTCTCGCGTCGCTGCGGCTCGAGACACGCATCGAGCTCGTCGAAAATCACGACGTCTTCTCGCGCTGGGGATTTGAGAAAGTCGCCGAAAACGCACATCCCGGCTTCACCAGGACCACCTCGATCGAGATGCGCAAGCCGGTCTCGGCCTAAAGCAATTCCAGGAAAAGTGCGGCGCGGTTTCTGTCCGGAATTGCGTAAAAACAATAGGATAAGCAGATCAGTGATTCCGCGAAGCACTGAACTGCTTTAGCGGCCTGGCAGCACGCGGTTCGGCGGACGATGGCCGTCGATGAAAGTGCGGATATTGATGATCACCTTGTCGCCCATGTCGATGCGGCCTTCGATCGTCGCCGAACTCATGTGCGGCAGAAGTACGACCTTGCCTTCATTGGCCAGCTTGATCAGCTTCGGATTGACCGCCGGCTCGTTCTCGAACACGTCGAGACCAGCGCCTGCCAGCTTGCCCTCTCGCAGGCTCTTGATCAGCGCCGCCTCATCGATCACGTCGCCACGGGCGGTGTTGACAAGATAGGCCGTCGGCTGCAGCAGCGCCAGACGGCGCGCCGACAGCAGATGAAAGGTCGCCGGTGTCGACGGGCAGTTGACCGAGACGATGTCGACACGTGCCAGCATCTGGTCGAGGCTCTCCCAATAGGTTGCCTCCAACTCGTCTTCCGTTGCCGGGTTGACCCGCTTGCGGTTGTGGTAGTGGATTGAGAGTCCGAAAGCCTTGGCGCGGCGGGCGACGGCGGTGCCGATCCGGCCCATGCCGACGATGCCGATGCGTTTGCCATGGATGCGCCGCCCGAGCATCCATGTCGGTGACCATCCAGCCCATTCACCCGGCTGATCGGTCAGCACGCGCGCACCTTCCCCCAGCCGGCGCGGCACGGCGAGGATGAGCGCCATGGTCATGTCGGCCGTGTCCTCGGTCAGCACGTTCGGCGTGTTGGTAACCGTGATACCCTTGCGAGCTGCCGCCTCCACGTCGATGTGGTCGGTGCCGTTCGAGAAGCTCGCAATCAGCTTCAGCTGTGGTCCGGCCTCCTCGATCAGGGCCGCGTCGATCCGGTCGGTGACCGTCGGAACCAGTACATCGGCGCTTCTGACGGCAGCAATCAGCTCGGCTTTGGAGCGCGGCGCATCGTCGATATTGAGTTCCGCGTCGAAGAGTTCGCGCATACGCGTCTCGACCGCATCGGGCAGCTTCCGCGTGATGTAGACCTTCGGTTTTTTCTTCGTCGTCATGTGCGCTGGCGCTAACTTGTTCAGAGGTCCTTAACCAAGACGCGGGATAATTTTCCCGTTCCGGGCAATTTCTACCAGACCCGCGCGCGAAGACAAACAAAACTCGTCCAGCGTGCGTAGGAATGTCGAATTCCCGGAATCAGGCAGCAGTCCTGCCCTCCTCTGAGCAAACGGAAGCCCCATGCATAGCAAAGTCCTGAAATCTTGCCTCGCCCTTGCGATCGGTTTCGTACTTTCGGCGGGAACTGCTGAAATGGCCACCGCACAGGCGGCAAAGGGACCGAGCGGCCTGCCGCTGCCGCGTTTCGTCACGCTCAAGTCCAAGCGCGTCAACCTGCGCATTGGCCCCGGCACGGACTATGCCGCCTCGTGGATGTATCTGAAGGCCGGCCTGCCCGTCGAGATTATCCAGGAATACGATAACTGGCGTCAGATCCGCGATGCGGACGGCACCGAGGGTTGGGTCAACCAATCGTTGCTGTCGGGTTCGCGTGCGGCGATCGCTGCCCCGTGGATGAAAGGCAAGGGCAAGTCCGTCTACGTCAACATGCGCCGCGACGCCCTGCCGTCGGCAAGCGTCGTTGCCAAGCTGGAGCCCGGCGTCATGATGAACATCGGCGAATGCAATGGCGACTGGTGCTTCGCCAAAACCGACGGCGCCGAAGGCTGGGTGGCGCAGTCGGAAATCTGGGGCGCTTATCCGGGCGAAGCCTTTAAATAAGGTTCGCCTGCTTGCCGGCCTCGGCTAGCGACTTCATCGGACGCGGGCCGATCTGCTGGATCACGATGCCGGCCGCAAGGCAGCCGAGCTTGCCGCACTCTTCCAGCGTCCGGCCCTGCGTGTAGCCATAGAGGAAGCCGGCGGCGAACAAATCGCCCGCGCCGGTCGTATCCACCAATTCCTTGATCTTGATCGCATCCACATAGAAGCGATCGTTGCCCTTCAGGATCACCGCGCCGTTCTCGCTCATCGTCACGGCTGCGATCTTGCAGTCCTTGGCGATGCTGTTCAGCGCTTCTTCGAAGTCGTCGGTTTCGTAGAGCGCCAGCGCTTCCTGGCGATTGGCGAAGACGATATCGATAGTGCCGGAGCGCATCAGGTCGAGGAATTCGCCGCGATAGCGATCAACGCAGAAGCTGTCGGAGAGCGTCATCGACATCTCGCGGCCGTTCTCATGAGCGATGCGAGCGCATTCACGGATCGCTTCCTTGGCGCGCGGCGGATCCCAGAGGTATCCTTCGAAATAAGTGACCTTGGACTGGGCAACCACCTCGGCCTCGACGTCCTCAGGCCCGAGTTCGACGCAGGCGCCGAGGTAGGTGTTCATCGAGCGCTCGCCGTCGTCGGTGACGAAGATCATCGAGCGCGCGGTCGGCGGGAACGTCCCCTTCGGCTGCGTCTGATAGTGAACGCCCTGCGCGCGGATATCGTGGGCGAAGATCTCGCCGAGCTGGTCTTCCGCGACCTTGCCGAAATAGGCCGCTTTGCCACCGAAGCTCGCGACGCCTGCTGCCGTGTTGCCAGCGCTGCCGCCGGAGGCTTCCACTGCCGGTCCCATGCGCGCATAGAGAAGTTCGGCGCGCTCGGCGTCGATGAGATTCATTGCCGCCTTGGTGATCTCGTTGTTAATGAGGAACTGGTCGTCGCAACGCGCGATGATATCGACGATGGCGTTGCCGACAGTCAGAACATCGAATTTGGTCATGAAAGGGAAGGTCCCGGTTTTGGTGATAGCCGGTGACCGGTCTTAGCGAATTTTTGCCGCATGGGAAGCGGAAATGCCGCTTCGAGCGTCCATCCTGTCACAAAAATCCGCTCCTGCCGATGCGACGAGCCCTCCGTGGCATTGTAGTGGTCCGGCGAGAGGTTATTCAGGCGACCGCGGCATAGATGAGGTCGGGGACCACAAGCCACTCGTTCTTGCGCAAGGCGGACACATCGAGCCTGCCACGTCGATCGCGGCGGACAACGCCGACGAAGCGATAGCGGCTGCCTCGAATGTCGATCACGCGAGCGGGGATCGGCTTGCCGTCGATATGGCCGATAACCGGTCCGTCGGACCGCAAGCCGTTGAGGAAAAAATACTCATGAGGGAGGCTCCTGCTTACCATCCTAATTGCCTTTCGTCGTTTGGTCGCGCGCCCGGTGCAAACTCGTTGCGGACGCGCTTCTCATCGTCGAGGTTGGCCTTCTCCAAAGGAACGTCGCTTTTTGATGGCGGCCTGGGAAAAAGCCGGCGTGTTTTCTTGATCTCCACGACAAATGGCTTCCTTTGGCGACGCATGTACGGTTCCTGCCGGTTGGCAAACGGCGATGTGAAGATGCCGTCGACCGTTGACCGACGTTCGCCACGTCCCGTCATAAGGATGGGGACAAAGCCATAGTCATGCCATTCGGACGCCGGGCGCCCGGAATTAAAATCTCATATAACCTGAAACGGCCGCATGGCCTGTGGCGGGCGATCTAGTGCTCGATCTGCTGCTCTGCCACAGCGCTGGCGATAATCTGATCGGAGCCCTTTGCATAGAGCGGAAGTGTCAGGGTGATCGCTTCGCTGCGCCCGTTGATGGTGGCGGTATAACGCTTATAGACGCGATCCTGTCCTTGCTCTTGACCTGCCGAGATAGCGTTCGCCTTCTCGACCAAGGCCGTCTCGAAGACGGCTGCGTCGACGTCGCCCAATGCGACCGTGCAGCCTTCGACGATCTTGCCGCCGACCTCCGCCCGTGAGATCACGAGCGCTCGAAAGCTCTCAGCTTCGCCACCATTGACGATCCATCCTTCCAGCGTCTCCGGGTTTTCCATCGGTGTGAAAGTCAGCGCCAGGTCCTGTGCCATTGAAGGCCATTCCTCTGCCTTCGCGCGCTCGGACGTGCGCTCGAAATCTGGACCGGAGGAAACGCAGCTGTCGTAGAAAAACGCAAGTTTGGAGCTCGCATCATCGGCAAATGACGGTCCGGTAGCCGCAAGCATGAAGAGGCCGACAGTAAAGCTACGCTTCATATTGTCTCCGCACGTCAAAGCCAGTGCGGCCCTTCGGCCGCACTGATCATTTCAAAGCTGCCGGATATTATCGGCAGAGGTTCTGCCGGTCCGACGATCCTGCGCCACTTCGAACGCTATGTTCATGCCTTCCTTCACGGCGTCGATTCCGCCTCTTTGAGCCGCCGTGATGTGCAAGAAAATATCGGTGCCTCCGTCATCCGGCGTGATGAACCCAAAGCCCTTGTCCTGGTTGAACCACTTGACTTTACCTGTTGGCAAAACTTACCCCCATGTTGGTCTCCCCAGCCATAATGGGACATCGCACGATTTTGCCGGCCGGCACAAGAGCGTTGACGACAGGGATGTTGTGGCCGGCCGCGCCGGCGACATTTCATGCGTCGATCAGCGTTGTGCCTTTGGTGGGAAGCAGTCGCTTTGCGCCGCCGACTTCTTCGCAAAAATGCCGTCCTGATGTCATCCCCGCGTCATTTTCCGTCCCTATAAAATCCTCAACGAGATTGGCATGAGCGGCTTGCGGGCCGCAGCCAATGAAGAAGAGATGATGCCCTTCGACGATACCGGAGCGACGCTGACCACGGATGGACTGGCAGTATCGCGAACCGGCTGTCCGGCAAGGCCGGATGCGAAAAGCGGGCGAGGCCCGCTTTTTTTGTTTTTGTGACCAGCGTGTTTGTCATCCCGTCCGATTTGCTGCTACGCATAATCATCTCTCGCAAGGCAGCCGCATTGAATGACAGCCATCATCTTCGACGTCCTTCCCATCTTCATCATGATCCTTATCGGTTGGTTGACCGTGAAATTGCGGCTGATGAAAGCGGAGATCGGCGATGCGCTGAGCGAATTCGTCTTCAAGATCGCCGTGCCGCTATTGTTGTTCCGCACGATCGCCGAGGCCGATTTTCACGGTGCTTCGCCGTTCCGCCTCTGGATCGCCTATTTCGCCGGTGTTGCAGTGACATGGGTCGCGGCCCATATCGCCGCGACGCGTTTCTTCGGGCGCGATGACCGCATTGGCGTGCTCGCCGGCGTGTCGTCAGCCTTCGCCAACACAATCTTCATCGGCCTACCGCTTGTTCAGCGAACGGTAGGCGACAAGGGCCTCGTGCCGCTCTCCATCTTGATCGCGGTCCATCTGCCTGTGATGATGATCATCGGGACCATCATGATGGAGCGCGCCGAACACAAGATCGCCGGCAAACAGGAGCGCAGCATCGCCAAAGTGGTGCGCCAGATCGCTCAGAATCTCCTCAGAAACCCGCTGGTGATCGGCCTAGCCGGGGGTGCTGCGATGCATCTTGTAGGCCTCACCATGCCAGGGCCCGTGGAATCCATCGTCGATCAGATTGCCGGCGTTGCCGGGCCGGTTGCGCTGATCTCACTCGGTATGGCGCTCGAAAAATACGGACTATCCGGCAACGCGGGCATCGCCAGCGTCACCTCTGCCTTCAAGCTGCTGCTGTTGCCCGCCTGCGTCTGGACGGCCAGCCATCTGGTCGGGCTCGCCAGTGACTGGACGGCCGCCCTTGTACTGATTTCGTCCGTTCCGACGGGCGTCAACGCATGGCTGATCGCCAATCGTTTCGGCGTCGGCCACAGCCTAGCGGCATCGACGATCACGCTGACGACGGCGCTTGGTGCCATCTCCGTATCGTTCTGGGCGTTCTTGCTCGGCGCCTAGCGCAAAGAAAAAGCCCGGCTTGGGGCCGGGCTGCAATGTTCCTTCTGGAACCGAGTAGCACTTACTGCGTCGCGCTATCCGGTGCGTTTGCATCGGGAAGCGGAACCGGCGAATCGGCCAGAGTGTGAAGGTAGAGGATGACGTTGGCGCGATCCGTGTCCTTCGGAAGCCCCGCAAAGCCCATTGCCGTGCCGGCAACATACTTCTTCGGCGCTGTCAGGAAGTGGTTCAGATGGTCGAAAGTCCACTTCTCGCTGCCGCCCTTGGAGAAGTCCTTCATAGCTGACGAATAGGCAAAGCCCTCGTGTGTGCCGATTGGACGATCGACGAGACCATAGAGGCCCGGGCCAACTTTGTTTGGCCCCCCCTTGGTCGCGTCATGACAGGCCTGACACTTCTTGAATACAGTTTCACCGGCCTTGGCGTCCGCCTTTGCAAGCAGCTGCGCGATCGGAACGGCTGCAGCCGGTGCGGCCTCGCCGCCACCAGAGGCGGGGGCCTCTTCGGCGACGATCGCGAAACCTTCCTTCTCGGGCGTCTCCGAATGAAAGATCCCCTCCGACGCGATGGAGATAGACATCAGGACGAAAACCGTCCCGAGCAGTGCCCCCACCGCCGTATTCACGTATGAATTCATCTGCAATGCTCCCCTTGCAGCCGGCAGACATAAAACCGGACCATCTTGAAATCGCGCGGAACCTATGTCTTTTGGCTATTCGTTGCAACAGTCTAAATGGGCTGCTGCGTGAGACTTTTTGACACCTTTCCGCCCGGATTAGAAGGCCCGAACAATGACCAGTCCAAATTTAGATGACGTGCTCGTGCTGATCCCGGCCCGCATGGCGTCGACCCGTCTTCCGGGCAAACCGCTTGCCGATATTTGCGGCCTGCCGATGATTGTTCAGGTGGCCCTGCGTGCCAGGGAGGCTGCGATCGGTCGTGTTGTCGTCGCGGTTGATGATCAGCAGGTCTACAATGTCGTCGCCGAGGCGGGCTTCGAAGTCATCATGACAAGCAAGGATCATCAGTCCGGTTCGGATCGTATCTATGAGGCTCTCATAAAGGTGGATCCGGAAGGGACGGCCAAGTTCGTCGTCAACGTGCAGGGCGACTTGCCGACTATCGAACCGGAAACCGTTCGTGCCGCGCTGCGCCCGCTGGAGGACCCGAGCGTCGACATCGCAACACTCACGATCGCGATCGATAACGAGGCAGACAAGACCGCGCCGCATATCGTCAAGGTCGTCGGTTCACCGCTCTCCGAAAGCCGTCTGAAGGCTCTCTACTTCACGCGCGCGACAGCACCCTACGGCGACGGACCACTCTATCACCATATCGGCCTCTATGCTTACCGCCGGTCGGCCCTGGAGCGTTTCGTCACGCTTGGACCATCGGCGCTGGAAAAGCGCGAGTCGCTCGAACAGCTGCGTGCTCTGGAGGCTGGAATGCGCATCGATGTCGAGATCGTTGACACGGTTCCGCTCGGTGTCGATACTCCCGCCGACCTTGAAAAGGCGCGGCGCATTCTCTCCGCAAGATCGAAGTGACGGATTTTCCATGAATATCAAGACCAACAGGATCGCCTTTCAGGGTGAATTCGGCGCGAACTCGGACATGGCGTGCCGCGACATGTTTCCGACCATGGAACCGCTGCCATGCCAGACGTTCGAGGATGCATTCGTGGCGGTTGAGAATGGCGATGCCGATATCGGGATGATCCCGATCGAGAACACGATCGCTGGTCGCGTTGCCGACATCCATCACCTTCTGCCGGAGTCCCGCCTGCACATCATCGGCGAGTATTTCATGCCAATCCGCTTCCAGCTGATGGTGCTTCCAGGCGTCACCAAGGATGAGATCCGCACGGTTCACAGTCATATCCATGCGCTCGGCCAGTGCCGCAAGATCGTTCGCTCGCACGGCTGGAAGCCAGTGATCGCCGGCGACACCGCGGGCGCCGCAAAGCTCGTCCAGGAGACCGGAGACCGCTCGATGGCGGCGCTTGCGCCGCGTCTTGCTGCGGATCTCTATGGCCTCGACATCGTGGCCGAGAACGTCGAGGACACCGAAAACAATGTCACCCGCTTCGTCGTCCTCTCGCGCGACGAGGAATGGGCGCATCGCAACTCGGACGAAGAGAAGCTTGTCACCACGTTCGTCTTCAACGTCCGCAACATCCCGGCCGCGCTCTACAAGGCGCTCGGCGGCTTTGCGACGAACAACATCAACATGACCAAACTGGAGAGCTATCAGCTCGGTGGCAAGTTTGTTGCGACGCAGTTCTATGCCGACATCGAAGGACATCCGAACGATCCAAACGTCCGGCGCGCACTGGAGGAACTGCGCTTTTTCTCCGAGAAGGTCCGCATCCTGGGCGTCTACAGGGGCCATCCGATGCGGGGCCAGCTACAAAAATGAAAGGGCGCCTCCGGGCGCCCTTTTTTGTTTACTTATCTGGCTCACACACACGCAAGCGATGCCCGTCCGGGTCGAGAACGACGAAGGTCGGACCGAAATCCATGTCTGTTAGATCCTGCGCGATGGGCAGCTGGCGTTTGCGCCAGTCCTCGTAAAGCGTTGACACGCCGTTCTCTCCGGGAACCATGAAGGCGATCTCGGCGCGGCTGCCGGTGGCGGACGGCTGCGGCGTAACCTTGCTCAGGCGCCAGAGGCCGAGCGTAAAGCCGCCGTCGAGTGCGAAAGCGACGAAGTTCGGGGCTTCGGCCACCGGCTCGCGGTTGAGCAGGGACTTGTAGAAACTAGCGCTTTCGGCGGGGTCCTTGACGTAGAGAATGATAAGGTTCGGGCTATTCATCGGGTGATCCTCGTCGTGAGATGATGGCAGGCGAAGAAATGCCGCTGCACTCATCGGCAGCGGCGGCGGTCGGTTATGCGTCTTGGGAGTTCGATCTTGCAGTCTATCCTTCGTGGCAGGGGCGACCCCAGTCCACAAAGCCGAGATCGCGTTTCATCGTCTCGGACAACGCTTCCGGATCGAGCCGTGGATACTTGCTCCGTGCCATCTGGCGCGACGCGTTCAGCATCATGCGAAGGAGCGTGGATTGCGGGTATCCTGCATGGTCGGGGCTGTCCTCGACCGGATCAATTCCACGCGTCGATCGGGAGAGTTTCAAGCTCGTCATCATCGGTCCTCCTGTTGGATTGGTACCGATAGTAGCGCTGACTACTGTCAGTTTATGGCAGTAGCATCGAGATCAGTGCGCAATTTCCTGCTGGTCCCGCCATTCCTTCAGAAGCACCGCGCGTCGGCGCGGATAACGCCCGTCCTGTGGGATCATCTCGACGATTCGGTCGGTGCGGAAGTGACGGTAATCCTGACGCAATTCGCACCAGGCGACAACAACGCGCACCTGTTCGAAATAGCTCAGCGCGAAAGGCCAGATATTGCGGACGGAGACGGTGCCGCTCTCGTCGGAATAAGTCAGCGTGAGGATGCGTTCACTGCGGATTGCCTTGCGAATGGCGCCGAGGTCGGCCTTGTCGGCGACGGGCGGCTTTAGGTGGACGAGCAGCGTCGATGTTTCGATTTCGTCGCGCATCTCTTGCGGTAGCACATCCCCGATCTTGGCCAGCGCGTCTGTACCGGCAGCGGCAAGCCGCGGATCTGCGGCACGCGCGACCCATCGCGAACCGAGTACGAGCGCCTCGATCTCGTCCTGTGAAAACATCATCGGCGGCAGCATGAAGCCCGGCTTAAGTACATAGCCGAGGCCCGGCTCTCCTTCGATCAAAGCGCCCTGCGCCTGCAGGCTCGAAATGTCCCGGTAAAGTGTGCGGATGCTGACGCCGGTCTCCGTTGCGAGCACGGCACCACTGACCGGGCGGCGATAGCGTCGCAGGGTTTGCAGCAGCGTCAAAAGGCGTTCGGAGCGCGCCATGTCATTGGCCTTATTCTATCTGGCCTTATTGCCTTTTCCACTCTACCCAATCGCGCATCAGCCGATGGGCGATTGCCCCCTTGGGAGGCGGTGCCTTGCCGGTTGCACTGGGGCGCTCGAGCATCTCCAGCGTTTCCTCGCACGTGAACCAACGGCAGTCTTCCAGCTCCTGGCTGTCGAACTTGACGTCCTTGGACTTGGCTTCGGCGTAGCAGCCGATCATCAGTGTATGCGGCATCGGCCAAGGCTGCGAGGCGTGATAGCGGATTCTTCCCGTATGAATTCCGGATTCTTCCAGTGTCTCGCGTCGCACGGCGTTCTCGATCGTCTCTCCCGGCTCCACGAAACCGGCGAGACAGGAATACATGCCCGGCGCAAAATGAGGGCTGCGGCCAAGAAGGCAGAGATCGCGCTCCTCGTCGATGACAAGCATGATCACGACGGGATCGGTGCGCGGGAAGATTTCGTGTCCGCAGGCAGCGCACACGCGCTTGTAGCCGCCGATATGGATCTCCATGGTCGAGCCGCAGCGCCCGCAGAACTTGTTGTCCCGATTCCAGCGGATGAGGCTTGCTCCCTGGGCGAACTCCCCGAGCAGGACTTCGTCGATCAGCATTTCGCGGAACAGCGAACGTCCATCTGAGGGCTTGTAATGGCTGGCGAGTTCCTCTTCCGCCACACCCACCGGCACGGCGAGACGCGGCTCCCCGGTCTTGCGATAGCCGAGCAGCACCGTTTCGTCCCAGTTCGGCTGCAGGTCCTTCAGTTCATAGCGTGCAAACAGCGGATCGAGCACCTGCCCGTCATGTTTGAGGACCAGCTTGTCGCCGGCGAAGGCGAAGATATGCGTCCCTTCCTTGGCCAGGGCCTTGTCGACTGACGTCTCGTCGCGATGTTCGGAATCGCGGATCAGGTCGTTGGCAGCAAAGGCAGTCAGGCTGCTGGGTTCCGGATGCGGAACATCCGAATCGAAAAGCGAACGGCTCATGATGAAAGGGCTTCCCGCAACTTCTCTATAAGGTCATCTCTCTTATCCGCCGCATAAGGTTCCGCCTTGCCAAAGCCCCAAACCGGATTTGGCCAATTGGCGTCGCCTTCGAAGCGGGCAATGACATGAACATGAAGCTGGCGGACGATGTTGCCAAGAGCCCCGATATTGATTTTTGTGGCGCCGGTCGTCTTCTTCAGCGCGGCGGCGACCATCTCTGTCTCGAACGTCAGCAACACCTGATCGAGTGGGGTCAACTCGAACACTTCGGTGACCTCGGACCTCCGCGGCACGAGGATCAGCCACGGCCAGCGGGCATCCTTCGACAGCCGGAGATCGCACAGCCCCGTCTGCATGACGCTGTCGCTGTCGCTTTCCAACCGACGGTCGAGCTTGAAATCATCCAACAGGCATTCCTCCATGTTTTCTTGAGGCTAGCAGTTTTTTTTGAGCTTGGCTTGCTTTTGATGGCGATATTGCCGATATGTGCATCCGGGAGGTTGGTGGTGGACGAGCCACTCGCCAACCGGGTCAGGTCCGGAAGGAAGCAGCCCTAACGAGCCCGGCACGGGTCATCGTGCCAGCCTCCCACCCTTCTCTCCATCCTTTGCCCGATTAGTCCGGGCGCTAAGCAGGGCGATGAGCGACACCGAGCGACAGTCAAAAGATGCCGCCTCGACTGGCACCGGATACCGGGTGCTGGCACGCAAATACCGCCCCAAGGATTTCACGGATCTGATGGTCGGCCAGGAGCCGATGGTCCAGACCCTGACCAACGCCTTCGAGACCGGCCGTATCGCGCAGGCCTACATGCTGACCGGCGTTCGCGGGGTCGGTAAGACGACGACTGCCCGCATCCTTGCTCGCGCCCTGAACTACAAGACGGCCGAGATCGACAAGCCGACGATCGATCTGCGCATCCCCGGCGAGCATTGCCAGGCGATCATGGAAGGCCGGCATGTCGACGTCATCGAGATGGACGCCGCCTCTCATACCGGTATCGATGACATCCGCGAGATCATTGAGCAGGTGCGCTACCGCCCGGTTTCGGCGCGCTACAAGGTCTACATCATCGACGAAGTGCATATGCTCTCGACGCAGGCCTTTAACGGCCTGCTGAAGACGCTCGAAGAGCCGCCGGAGCATGTGAAGTTCATCTTCGCCACCACCGAGATCCGCAAGGTTCCGATCACGGTCCTGTCGCGCTGTCAGCGCTTCGACCTGCGCCGCATCAGCGCCTCTGATCTCGTCGGCCTTTTCACCACGATCGCATTGAAGGAAGGCATCGAGGCTGAGCCCGATGCGCTGGCGATGATTGCCCGTGCCGCCGAGGGCTCGGCGCGTGATGGCCTATCGCTGCTCGATCAGGCAATCGCCCATGGTAGTGGCGCGGTGTTGGCTGAAACGGTGCGTGGCATGCTCGGCCTTGCCGACCGCGCCCGCATCGTCGATCTCTTTCATCACATCGTCAAAGGCGATGTCGCAGCAGCGCTCAGCGAATTCGAGAGCCAGTACGAAGCCGGCGCCAACCCGGTTGCGGTGCTGACCGACCTTGCCGATTTCACGCATCTGGTCACCCGGCTGAAATATGTGCCGGATGCGGCGAACGATCCTTCGCTGAGTGAAATCGAACGCACCAAGGCTGCGGAATTCGCACAGGGCGTGGCAGTGACCGCGTTGTCGCGCATCTGGCAGATGCTGCTGAAAGGCATTCCGGAGGCCGAAGGCTCCTCGCGCCCGGCCGGAGCCGCTGAGATGGTACTGATCCGACTGGCGCATGCCGCGCATCTGCCGGCGCCTGAGGATGCTGCCCGTCGTCTCGCCGAGTTTTCCGAGACGAACGGTGACCGGCGTCCGTCCGCCCCATCGGGCAATGGCGGTGGCGGCGCAACGGTGAACTATCAGGGCAATCTGGCGGCACGATCGACGGAGTCGATCCCGCGTCCGCAGCCCGCCGGCCCGACCGCCATGCTGCGTGCGGTGCCCAATCCGGATCCCCAGAGCATGCCGGTCGGTCGCGTTGAGACAAAGCCCACCGAGGCGCCGAAGCCATCGGTGCCGGTCAATTCCATCTCTGATATCGCCAATCTGGCCGGCGAAAGGCGCGACGCCAAGATCAAGGCACTGGTGCGCAACTTCGTTCGCCCTGTTCGCATTGAGCCCGGCCGCCTCGACGTCAATTTGACGGAAGGCGCCCCTGGTACGCTGTTGAATGAACTGGCGGTCAAGCTCAAGGAGTGGACTGGCATCCATTGGATTGTCAGCCTCAGCCGCGAGGCGGGGCAGCCGACGATTGTCGAGGCCGAAGCCAGCGCCAAGGCGCAGCAGGTCAGCGACGCCCGCCAGGATCCGGATGTGGCGGCGATCCTCGCACAGTTTCCGGGCGCCAAGATCATCGACGTTCGCGTGCGGGCGCCGGAGCCCGATGAGGAAGAGGAGGCTAAAGCGCCCGCCGCTGCCGAATCCGACGAGGGCGATATCCTACCAGGCGACGACATAATTTTCTAAAGTATCGAGAAGGAGCGAGACGATGCGCGACATCATGGGCATGATGGGCAAAGTCAAGGAAATGCAGGCCAAGATGGAGAAGATGCAGGCGGAGATCGCCGAACTCCATGCGGAAGGCAAATCGGGTGGCGGTCTCGTCACCGTGATTCTCAACGGCAAGGGCGAGATGCAGAGCCTGAAGATCGACCCGTCGCTGTTCAAGGAAGACGATGTCGAGATTCTCGAAGACCTGATTGTTGCCGCGCACAAGGATGCCAAGGACAAGGCGGAAGCTGCTGCTGCTGAAAAGACCAAGGCGCTGACCGCCGGCCTGCCGATTCCTCCCGGCTTCAAGATGCCGTTCTGACCCGCCAGTGGATCAAAAAGGGCGGTGTCGGTTGCGCTGGCATCGCTTCCGTCACGCAATAAGGAGGATTGCAGATGACGTTGACCAGTCTGTTTGTCTTTGCCTGCGCGTTGTTCGTGGCGGCCGGCTCTCCGGGCCCGAGCGTCGCTGCGCTCGTCGCCCGTGTCATCTCCAAGGGCGCGCGCGACGTTCTTCCCTTCTTGGCGGCCATGTGGCTTGGTGAGGCGATCTGGTTGACCTGCGCCGTCGCCGGTCTCGCCGCAATTGCCGAAACCTTCCATTATGCTTTTGTTGCCATCAAGTGGCTCGGCGTCTGCTATCTGCTTTATCTCGCCTGGAAGATGTGGTTCGCCTCGCCGGATAGTGACGGTGAAACGCTGCCTGATGCGCAATCACCCTTGAAGCTTTTCCTTGCCGGCATGACGGTGACGCTCGGCAACCCGAAGATCATGATGTTTTACATGGCGCTGCTGCCGTCGATCATCGATATCCGCGCTGTGACCATTGTCGGCTGGGCCGAACTCGTGGCGACGATGTTTCTGGTGCTGATCGTCATCGATATCAGCTGGGCACTGCTTGCAGCCAAGGCGAGGGGGTTCCTGAAGAGCCGCCGCGCCGTGCGTATGGCCAATCGCGCCAGCGCCGGCACGATGGCCGGCGCTGCAATGGCAATCGCGATGCGCTAGGCTATCTCTGTGAGATGTGCCGCTTGGGGGCCGGTGGCGGTGGTGCCGGCGGTACCCAGGTCAGGATCATATTGGCAACGCCGGCCGCAATATTGAGCCCGGATGTGCCCTCCGCCGAGACCGGTTGCAGAGCGATCGAGCCTTCGAAGCCGCCGATAAGGACATTGGCTCCGACACCGAGGCCGACCGTCGCGTTGGCCGCAACGCCGGAGTAACTGCCCTGCAGAGCCCCGTCGAGCCGGTTGGTCGGTGCATAGACGAGCCAAATCATTCCTCCGCCGGCGAGAGTGCCAATATCGATGCCGAGTTTGGTGATGGTACCAGTATAGCGTTCGCTCGGCCGTCCCGGTGAAGATGGAGTGAAGATGCAGTTGAGCGTCCGTTTCGAACCGATGATGACGCCGAATCCAGGAGAAATGTCACAGCCCAGCGAGCCGACCTTGACGCGGGCTGCCGCCGGCGTTGCTGATAGGAAGGTCGTGGCTGTTGCGGCGATAACTGCAGCCGCGATAAATCGTGCGATGGACATGCGAGCCTCCTTCGATTTACACCCCGTGCGTGAAAATCTAGGACCCTCGGCCTCGTCAACAAGTGGCAGTGGTCGAAATCACGTTAGAGGTAGTGTCGCGCCAGTTTCACCAGTTCGCGGCCGATCGGCTTCATCGGTTCGCCGCGCAATACGAGGGAGGTCGTGACCGCGCCATAACGCGCGATGCTGTCGACGATGATTTCAAGCTCGGATGGTGAAGGGACCAGAACCTTGAGCACGAAGCAATCCTCGCCTGTCAGTCTGAGAACCTCGACAATCTGTGGCATTTCCGAGAATTGCTTAAGACAGGCGCGGATATGTTCGTGGGTGGTACGCAGCCGAATGACTGCCATCATGCCCAGCCCGAGTGCCGCAGCATTAACGCGAGCGCCATAACCCTCGATGATTCCCCGTTCTTCCAGACGCTTCAGCCGCTCGGACGCGGCCGGCTGCGAAAGACCGACCTTGCGCCCCAGTTCGGAAACGGAAATGCGCCCGTCTGCCTGCATGATCTCGACGATCAGCATGTCAGTCGGGTCGAGTTGTCGGTTCACGAAATCGGCCATCTTTATTCGCCTTTAATTCATCGGTTGAACGATGGTTTCTCCGATGATTTCCTATGTCGTTTGCCGACTATCTCACGCAGCTTATGCGCGGAGCAACAGGAAGGAAGCGATGAGAGATATCATCATGGTGCCTGGCATTGGCGGATCTGGCGAAACACATTGGCAGTCGCGATGGGAGGCGACCGACCCGCGCATGCGTCGTTTTTCGCCCTCGAGTTGGGATCTGCCGGATCTTGACGATTGGATTGCTGCGCTGGACTGGGCTGTCGGCCGATCGAAGGCCGAACCGCTTCTCGTCGCCCATAGTCTTTCCTGCCTGCTGGTTGCGCACTGGGCACAGCGTACCACGCATCGCGCCAGCGGTGCCTTGCTGGTTGCGCTGCCGGACCCGCGCTCGGCGGCTTTCCCCCCGGAGGCTGCCGGCTTTGCCGATCCACCTGTCGCGGCCCTTCCATTCCCGTCGCTTGTCATCGCCAGCAGCAATGATCCTTTCGGCTCGATCGACTACGCGCGAGCAAAGGCTGATGATTGGGGCAGCCAATTCGTCGATCTCGGCGCCCGCGGTCACATCAACGGGGCGAGTGGGCTGGGCGATTGGCCTGAGGGGAGGGCAGCTTTGGCGGAGTTTGAGGCACACTTGCGCTAGGCGCTAGACTGTGCCTCCAGAATATTGCGCAGCTTGTAGTGAATCGGAGCCGAAAGATAGCGGCTGCGATCTTGCGCTGTGAGCATCCTACCAAAGGTGGCGATCATCTCCGGCATCGTGACCTTCTCGCCGTTATAGGGCAGATAGTCGACCGTCATTCCGGCCGCGACTGGGCCACCGTGAAGAACGCGGCAATAGACGCCTGGCCGCGCTGCCTGCGTATAGCGCTTGATGAACCGGGGGTCGCCCATGCGAGCGGCAAATGTAGAGCAAGGAATGCGCGCGCTGGTGACCTCCAGAACAAGATCGCCGGCTATGAATCGATCACCGACAGACACGATGCGGTTATCGAGACCGTCGATCACCATGTTCTCGCCGAAAGTGCCCGGCTCGATCGGTCGCCCAAGCTCCTTCGTCCACCAGTCAAGGGTCAGCGATCCCTCGAGATAGACGGCCTGGTCGACACCGCCATGGTGCTTCCGATTACAGATGGCGTCGCTCACAAGCCCCTCGGCGTCGACGAGCACGCTGCCGCCGACCCGATGCTTGTAGATGCCCGTCTTGTAGCTCTTGCCGGGCAGCCGCTCGGCATTGCCGATGCAGACGGCGAGGATTTTCATCGAGCGGCGCTCCCAACATGTTTCCGTTTTTGCAGCATATGGGCTAATAACCGCTCATGGCAAAGCGAGTCACCGGCCCCGAAATCGAAAAACTGATCCAGCTTCTGGCAAAGGTGCCCGGCCTCGGGCCGCGCTCCGCGCGCAGGGCTGCGCTTCACCTCATCAAGAAGAAGGACCAACTCCTCGGCCCTTTGTCGAATGCGATGGGTGAGGCCTATGACAAGGTCAAGATCTGCTCCCATTGTGGCAATGTAGATACGGTTGATCCCTGCACGGTCTGCACGGACGACCGGCGCGACCAGTCCGTCATCATCGTCGTTGAAGATGTCTCCGATCTCTGGGCGCTGGAGCGCGCGGGCGCCTTGAACGCGGCCTATCATGTCCTCGGCGGCACCCTGTCGCCATTGGATGGCGTTGGGCCCGACGACCTCAACATCCGCGGCCTGATCGAGCGCGTCAGCGCCGGCGGCATCCGAGAGCTGATCATTGCCGTCAATGCGACCGTCGAGGGACAGACAACAGCACACTATATAACCGACCAGCTGAGCGGCCTGGACGTGAAGATCACGCGCCTCGCCCACGGCGTCCCGGTTGGCGGCGAACTCGACTATCTCGATGAAGGGACGCTCCAGGCGGCGCTCAGGGCACGCACGGCAATCTAGGGGGAAGCATGAACAAGCGCATTTTCGGCCGCCTTTTGATCGCAACGGCGGCGCTGCTGCCGCTGCTGTGCTCGCCGGCGCTCTCTGCATCCAAAGCCGATGTCGAGGCGCAGTTTGAAAGATGGGTGCAGACCGATCTTTGGCCGGAGGCGCAGAAGAATGGAATTTCCGAGAAGGCGTTTCGCGCAGCCTTTGCGGGCGTCGAACTGAATTGGGGCCTCACCGATCTCGCTCCTCCCGGCTTCCCGCCGCCGAAGCAGCAGAAGCAGACGCAGGCCGAATTTTCTTCCCCGGCACCGTATTTCAACGAGGATCGGCTGAAGCGGCTGGCCGCTACCGGTCGTAGTTTTGCCTCGCAATATGCCTCGACGCTGAAGAAGATTGAAAGAACCCACGGAGTTCCCGGTTCGATCGTGTTGGCCGTCTGGGGGCGTGAAACAGGCTTCGGGGCCGCCAAGATCCCGAACTCTGCGATTGAGGTGCTGGCGACGAAGGCCTTCATGTCGACGCGCAAGGAAATGTTCCGCACTGAACTGCTCGCCGCCCTGCACATCATCGATCGCGGTGATGCGACGCCAGCTGAATTCAAAGGATCATCGGCCGGCGCGCTCGGCCAACCGCAGTTCATGCCGACCAGCTATCTGAAGTATGCCGTCGATTTCGACGGCGACGGCCATCCCAATATCTGGACCTCGGTGCCCGACACGCTTGCCTCGATCGCCAATTTCCTCGTCCAGAAGGGGTGGCAGCGCGGCCGTGGCTGGGGCTATGAAGTAACGATTCCCGCTCAGGTTTCCTGCGCGCAGGAGGGGCCGGATCTCGCCAAGCCCGTCTCGCACTGGGCCTCGCTCGGTATCGAGCGCATATCAGGCAATGCCTTCCCTTCCGACGAAGGCAAGGCGTCCGGCATGATGCTCGTTCCGGCCGGCCGCGACGGGCCGGAATTCGTCGTTACGCCGAACTTCTACGTGATCAAGGAATACAACAACTCCGACCTCTACGCGCTCTATATAGGCAACCTCGCGGATCGGATTGCGTACGGTTCCGGCGCCTTTCAGGGGCCGTGGGGTGATGTCGGCAGGATGCTGCGCTCCGACGTCGCAGCCATGCAGAAGGCGTTGGAGAAAAAGGGGTACGATGTCGGCGGCTCTGACGGGCTGCCCGGCTACAAGACGCGTCGGTCCATCGGCCAGTGGCAGGAAAAGAACGGCATGAAGCCGACCTGCTATCCGGAGGCGTCGATGATCGGCAAGTTGAAGTAAGTCTATAGGTTGCGCTTCAGGCCTTCGTGGCTCGCGACAAACCCCAGCTTCTCATAGAACCGGATCGAATCCGTCCGTGATTTGTCGCAGGTCAATTGTACTAGACCGCAGCCGCGCTCGGCGCAGCGCGCCATAGCCCATTCGATGAAATCGGAGCCGAGGCCTAAGCCGCGTGCATCTCTGGCAATCCGCACGCTTTCGATCTGCCCGCGCCACATACCTGTCCGCGACAGGCCGGGAATGAACGTCAACTGCAAGCAGCCGATTACGCGATCATGCTGATCCGCCGCGACGGCGAGCAGTTGGTTGGCATCGGATTCGATTGCCTTGAGTGCGGCAACATACCTGGCATCTGGTGGATCCGAGACAATTTCGCGCGTGGCTCCGAGATCGTCATCTGAAAGCAGGCCGATGATATCAGTCAGATCGGAATGACGGGCAGGGCGGAAGGAATACATGTCTTGCCTCAATGGTGCAGATCGATCGGCGCCTTGTAGAAGACGTCATCATTGGGTGGAATGGCTTGGCGCTCGATCAGCCGGTGCACCTGCGGCAGTTGCTCGCCGCGGTGGAGCGCCCGCAGCCCTTCGATGTTTTCCGCATCAGCCTGCGTGCGGCGCTGATTGTGCCTGATGTATTCGACCCAGGTCGGCGTGTGATAGGTCTCCGTCCATCGGCCCGGCTTTTCGAGATCGCGCATCAGCGCCCAGTTGCGGGCGCCATCGCGAATGCGTATGCGCCGCCGCTCGCCCATTAGCGCCAGAAATTCGCGAACATCCGCATCCGCGATTTCATAATCGATCTGGACGACGATCGGGCCGCTGCGCGGCGTAATATCAAGGCCGAGCGCCGGCTCCGTGAAGCGGTTCAGCGGATCGAGATTGAGCGAGGCGAAGGCCGGCATGGCAAAGCGCAGCCCGACTACGATGCCGAAGAGCATGACAACGGCGGAGACCAGCAAGGCGTCGGAGACACCATAGCGATCGGCGGCCACGCCCCAGAGCCAGCTGCCGCCGGCAATGCCGCCAAAGGTCACCGTCTGATAAAGCGACAAGGCGCGACCGACGACCCAGCGCGGCGTCGACAGCTGCACAATCGTATTGAACAGCGACAGCGCCAATACCCAGCACGCGCCCGATATCATCAGTCCGGCACAGGTCAGGACGGCAATCGCACTGAAGGCGGCGATCGCGGCGCTCAGCGCAAAGCCTGCGAAGGAAATCCGCACGATCGTCTCGCTCGAAAAGCGTTCGCGCAGCCGATCATTCAGCATCGCGCCGCCGATTGCGCCGATGCCGAAAGAGCCGAGCATGAGACCGTAGGTCAGCGGCCCGCCGACAACGAGGTTGATCGCCACGATCGGCAGCAGGGCGAGAATCGAGCTGGCGCTGATCCCGAAGATCAGGCCACGCAGGAGCACCTTTTGCAGGTTGGGTGACATCGCCACATAGCGAAGACCCGCAAACACCGCGCTGCCCAGCGTCTCCCTCGGGAGGGTGGAGGCCGGCAGGCTCGGCTTCCAGCCCATCAGCGCGTAAATCAGCGCGAAGTAGCTCAGGGTGTTGACGGCAAAGGCCGCTGCCGCGCCGGCTGCGGCGACGATGACGCCGCCGATCGCGGGGCCGACGCTGCGAGTGATGTTGAAGCCGACGCTGTTCAACGTGACTGCGCCCGGCAGGTCGGCGCGCGGCACCATGTCGCCGACGGACGCTTGCCACGACGGATTGTTCAGCGCCGTACCGCATCCGATCAGAAACGTGAAGAAAAGGAGCAGCCACGGCGAAAGCCAGCCGAGGTAGGCTAAGACGGTGAGTAGCGCAGAAACCGCGAGCATGAAGTATTGCGCCGTCAGCATGACGCGGCGCCGGTCGAAGCTGTCGGCAAGGGCACCCGACACGAGAGAGAAGAGCATGATCGGCAGCGCTGTCGACGTCTGAACCAGCGCGACCATATTCTCGGATGCCGTGATGGTCGTCATCATCCAGGCGGCGCCGACCGCCTGTATCAATCCCCCGAAATTCGAGGCAAGGCTTGCAAACCAGATCGTCCGGTAGGTTTCGTGCCGCAACGGCGCCAGTGTTGACGAAGTGTAAGGCACGATCCCTCCCGATGCCGGTCCCTCAAAGCCAATATATGGCGAAAGATGCCTCTGGCTAGCGCCGGGGCGCATCCGGAAGGTTGGCGACGGAGCTTGCAATTCTGGAAAAATCGGCCTATATGGCTCTCAAATCTTGATCGTTTTGATGAAGAGTGGGCCGCAAGGACCCGCTCTTTTTTATTACTGCGATCATCCACAATGCATGAAATTGCGAGGAGCGCATCGCTTGTCGGATCCGACGAAAGCAGACAATGAATTTGAGCCGCGGTTGATCACCGAGACCGGTCTCGACCAGCGTCTTGCCGACATTATAGAGCCCGTATTGGTGGATATCGGGTTTCGCCTGACCCGCGTGCGGATGCTCAACCAGAACGGCGCCACCCTACAGATCATGGCCGAGCGCAACGACGGAACGATGACTGTGGAGGACTGCGAGGCGGTCTCGATGGCCATTTCTCCGGTGCTGGATGTGGAAGATCCGATCGATCGGGAGTATCATCTCGAGGTGTCTTCGCCGGGTATCGATCGTCCGCTGGTGCGGAAATCGGATTTCACCCGCTGGCAGGGACACCTTTTGAAGTGCGAAACGTCGATCATGATCGGCAACCGCAAGCGCTTCCGCGGCAAGATCGTGGAGAGCGATGCGGATAGTTTCACGCTCGAGCGTGACCAGGTTGCCTATGGCGAAGAGCAGAAGGTTGTTATCCCCTTCACCGCGCTCAGCGATGCGAAGCTCATTCTGACCGACGATCTGATCCGTGATTCACTGCGCGCCGACAAGCTGGCGAAGGCAGAGGCCGCGAACCAGAACGAAGCGGAAGACGAAGAATAAACCGATCAACTTGTGGCTCCAGGGACGGGAACCCGGGACGCCTAGACGGAGAGAAAAGACATGGCAGTCAGTGCGAACCGGCTCGAACTCCTGCAGATCGCAGATGCAGTGGCGCGCGAAAAGGTCATCGACCGCGAGATCGTGCTTGCCGCAATGGCAGACGCGATCCAGAAGGCAGCGCGCTCCCGCTACGGCACCGAGTCCAACATCCGCGCCGACATCAACCCGAAGACCGGTGAAATCCGCCTTCAGCGTCTGCTGGAAGTTGTCGACAAGGCCGAGGACTATTCGACCCAGATCCCGCTCGAGCTGGCCCGCGACCGCAACCCGGATGCTGCCCTTGGCGATTTCATTGCCGATCCGCTGCCGCCGATGGATTTCGGCCGGATCGCTGCCCAGTCCGCCAAGCAGGTGATCGTCCAGAAGGTTCGCGAAGCCGAGCGTGATCGCCAGTTCGACGAATTCAAGGATCGCGTCGGCGAGATCGTCAACGGCACAGTCAAGCGCGTCGAGTACGGCAACGTCATCGTCGACCTCGGCCGTGGCGAAGGCATCATCCGCCGCGACGAAATGATCCCGCGCGAAAACGTCCGCTATGGCGATCGCGTCCGTGCGTACGTATATGATGTTCGCAGAGAGCAGCGCGGCCCGCAGATCTTCCTGTCGCGCACGCATCCGCAGTTCATGGTCAAGCTCTTCACCATGGAAGTGCCGGAAATCTACGATGGCATCATCCAGGTGAAATCGGTCGCCCGCGATCCGGGTTCGCGCGCCAAGATCGCCGTGATCTCCAACGACTCGTCGATCGATCCGGTTGGCGCCTGCGTCGGTATGCGCGGCTCGCGCGTTCAGGCCGTCGTTGGCGAGCTTCAGGGCGAAAAGATCGACATTATTCCGTGGTCGCAGGATCCGGCAACCTTCGTCGTCAATGCCCTGCAGCCGGCCGAAGTCGCCAAGGTCGTTCTCGACGAAGATGCAGAGCGCATCGAAGTCGTGGTTCCGGACGAACAGCTGTCGCTGGCCATCGGCCGCCGCGGCCAGAACGTTCGCCTGGCCTCGCAGTTGACCGGCTGGGACATCGACATCATGACGGAAGCCGAAGAGTCCGAGCGCCGTCAGAAGGAATTCAACGAGCGCACCAACCTGTTCATGGATTCGCTCGACGTTGACGAAATGGTCGGCCAGGTTCTGGCGTCGGAAGGCTTTGCGGCCGTCGAAGAGCTTGCCTACGTCGACCTTGACGAAATTGCTTCGATCGACGGTTTCGACGAAGACACGGCACAGGAAATCCAGACGCGCGCCCGCGAATACCTCGAGCGCCTGGAAGCCGAAATGGACGAAAAGCGCAAGGCGCTCGGCGTTTCCGACGAGCTGCGCCAGATCGACGGCATGACCGCCCAGATGATGGTCGCGCTCGGCGAAGACGGCATCAAGACGATCGAGGACTTTGCCGGCTGCGCCGCTGATGATCTCGTCGGCTGGAGCGAACGCAAGAACGGTGAGACCAAGAAGTTCGAAGGCCTGTTCTCCAAATTCGACGTTTCGCGCGTCGAGGCCGAACAGATGGTCGTTCAGGCTCGCCTTGCGGCAGGCTGGATCACCGAAGAAGACCTCGCCAAGGACGCGGAAGCTGAAGAAGCTCCCGAGGCCGAGCAGGAAGTATAATGTCCGCGCGTGAGCCGACCGTTTCTCCTGAGGACGACGATCTTGCAGGATATGACGTGAATGGTCGCATGTGCATCGTGACGCGCGAAAGCGGATCGCCGGATGAGCTGATCCGCTTCGTCGCAGCTCCCGATGGGACTGTCGTCGCCGACCTGAAGCGCCAGCTTCCGGGACGCGGCTGTTGGGTCAAAGTCGACCGTTCGCTGGTCGACAAGGCGGTGGCGAAGAAGCTCTTCGCCCGCGCTTTAAAGGCGGATGTGAAGGCGGCAGCCGATCTCGGCGAAACCGTCGAGACGCTGCTCGGGCAGCAATTGATGCAGATGATGAACATGGCTCGCAAGGCGGGCCAGTTCGTCACAGGCTCCGCGAAAGTGGATGCCGCAGTCAGGAGTGGAGCCGCGATCGCCGTGTTCCACGCAACGAATGCCGCCGAGGATGGCGTGAGAAAAATAGACCAGGCTCGCAAGGCTTGGCATCTCGGAATGGAAACCGAGGAAGAAATACCTTCCTTCCGTCTCTTCTCGGAGGACGAAATGGAAGGGGTGATGGGCCAGAACACTTTTATCCATGCTGCAGTGCTTGCAGGGCAGGCGGGTGAGGGTGTAGTGAAGCGCGCAAAGATGCTCGAACAGTACCGTAGTGGCGGTCAGTCCCGGGCACCGGGCGGCGCTGGCCGGCAAAAACAATGATACGGTCACCGGCATCGGCCGGCTGCTACATCATTGATCGACAGTATTTGAACGACAGGGTCTGATGACGTCATCGCTCCCTGTCCGAAGGAACGGGAACGAATGACCGATAGCAATGACGACAAGACACTGAACGGACCGGGCAAGAAAACTCTGACCCTGAAGCCGTCGGGAATGAGCCAGGGCACCGTGCGCCAGGACATGGGCCGCGGTCGCACCAAGGCGGTCGTTGTCGAGACCCGCAAGCGGCGTCCGATGCGTCCGGAAGACGAACGCCCGATCACGCCCGTAGGCTCCGCCCCGGCTCGCACCGAAGCTGCTCCGAGCACGCACCAGCCGCGCGCACCGCAGGCGCCGCAGCCGCGTATTCATCCGTCGGGTGGCCAGCAGTCACGTCCGCAGCAGCCGTCTTCGCAGCCGCCGCGCCAGCAGGATCGTCCGCGTCCGGTGGTATTGAATCATCTTTCGCCGGAAGAAATGGATGCACGCCGTCGCGCACTTGCCATGGCGCAGGTTCGCGATGCCGAGGATGCGGTCCGCCGCGCCGAGGAAGAAAAACGTCGCGCCGCCGAAGATGCTGCACGCCAGGCCGCGGAAGCGGAAGAGGCCAAGCGCCGCGCTGCCGAAGAGGCCCTGCGCGCTGCCGAAGCTGCTATTGCTCCTGCTCCTGCTCCGGCTGCGGTCGAAGCACGTACGGAAACGCCGCGCGTTCAGCCATCGGTCCCGGTCGCGCGCCGGCCTGATGCTGCGCCAGCCGCGGCTCCGGCAAGGCCTTCTCCGGCCGGCGCCCCTGCACCGGCCGCCGCTCGTGGTCGTCGCGAAAGCGAAGATGATGACCGCGGTGCACCACGTGGTGCACCGGCTCGTGGCCGCGTCGTTCGTCCCGAACCGGCCAAGCCCGTAACGACCCGTCCGAAGACCGACGAGGAGCGTCGTCGCGGCAAGCTGACGATCAGCACCGCGGGTGTTGACGATGACGGCAGCGCACGCGGCCGTTCGCTCTCGGCCATGCGCCGCCGCCAGGAAAAATTCCGCCGCAGCCAGATGCAGGAAACCCGCGAAAAGGTTGTTCGCGAAGTCATCCTGCCGGAGACCATCACCATTCAGGAACTGTCGCAGCGCATGTCCGAACGTGCCGTCGACGTCATCAAGTACCTGATGAAGGAAGGCCAGATGATGAAGCCGGGCGACGTCATCGACGCCGACCTTGCTGAACTCATTGCCGGCGAATTCGGCCACACCGTCAAGCGCGTCTCCGAATCCGACGTCGAACTCGGCATCTTCAATGTTGCCGACCAGGAAGGCGATCGCGTTTCGCGTCCGCCGGTCGTCACCATCATGGGCCACGTCGACCACGGCAAGACCTCGCTGCTCGACGCTATCCGTCATGCCAACGTGGTTGCCGGCGAAGCCGGTGGTATCACGCAGCATATCGGCGCCTATCAGGTCGAACAGAACGGTCAGAAGATTACCTTCATCGACACCCCCGGCCACGCCGCCTTCACGGCAATGCGTGCCCGCGGTGCGCAGGCGACCGACATTGCGATCCTGGTCGTTGCAGCTGACGACAGTGTCATGCCGCAGACGATTGAATCGATCAACCACGCCAAGGCGGCCGGTGTTCCGATCATCGTGGCGATCAACAAGGTCGACAAGCCGAGCGCCGATCCGCAGAAGGTGCGTACGCAGCTCCTACAGCACGAAGTCTTCGTGGAATCGATGGGCGGTGAAGTTCTCGATGTCGAAGTTTCGGCCAAGACGGGCTTGAACCTCGACAAGCTGCTGGAAGCCATCCTGCTGCAGTCCGAAATCCTCGATCTCAAGGCCAATCCGAACCGCACGGCGGAAGGTACGGTCATCGAAGCCCAGCTCGACCGCGGCCGCGGTTCGGTCGCCACGGTTCTTGTCCAGAACGGTACGTTGAGGCCGGGCCAGATCATCGTCGCTGGCGATGTCTGGGGCCGTGTTCGCGCGCTCGTCACCGACAAGGGCGAACACGTCAAGGAAGCCCCGCCGGCCATGCCGGTCGAGGTGCTCGGCCTTTCCGGTACGCCGCAGGCCGGTGACAAGTTCGCCGTCGTCGAAAACGAAGGCCGCGCCCGCGAGATCTCGGAATACCGCCAACGTCTCGCCCGCGACAAGGCCGCGGCCCGCCATTCGGGCCAGCGTGGCTCGCTGGAACAGATGATGACGCAGCTGCAGTCCGCCGGCGTCAAGGAGTTCCCGCTGGTCATCAAGGGCGACGTGCAGGGTTCGATCGAAGCGATCGCCGGTGCTCTCGAAAAGCTGGGCACGGACGAAGTTCGCGCCCGCATCGTTCACTCCGCCGTCGGCGGGGTCACGGAATCGGATATCTCGCTTGCCGAGGCATCAGGCGCCGCGATCATCGGCTTCAACGTCCGCGCAAACGTGCAGGCTCGCACGCTGGCAGAGCGCCAGGGCATCGAAATCCGCTACTACAACATCATCTACGACCTCGTTGATGACGTGAAGGCGGCGATGTCGGGTCTGCTTTCGCCGGAGCGCCGCGAAACCTTCCTCGGCAATGCCGAGATCCTCGAGGTGTTCAACATCACGAAGGTCGGCAAGGTCGCGGGTTGCCGCGTTACCGAAGGCAAGGTCGAGCGTGGCGTCGGCGTCCGCCTCATCCGCGACAACGTCGTCATCCACGAAGGCAAGCTCAAGACGCTCAAGCGCTTCAAGGACGAAGTCTCGGAAGTGCATTCCGGCCAGGAATGCGGTATGGCTTTCGAGAACTACGAAGACATCCGCGCCGGTGACACGATCGAGTGCTTCCGCGTCGAGCACATCACCCGTACGCTCTGATCGTGTGATATTGGAAATTTGGACGGGCGCCGGATCATGTGAGGCCGGCGCCCGAACCTTTTGAGGCAAAGAAAAATGGCAACAAGACCAACAACCTCCGCACCTTCGCAGCGCATGCTGCGCGTCGGCGAGCAGGTTC
Organism: Rhizobium sp. CF122; assembly: GCF_000282035.1. Lineage (GTDB taxonomy): Bacteria > Pseudomonadota > Alphaproteobacteria > Rhizobiales > Rhizobiaceae > Rhizobium. The sequence goes on along the minus strand of NZ_AKKA01000082.1, from coordinate 28,285 downwards.
GCGCCGCTATCACGCAGGTTCTGCAGCGCGGCGAAGTGCGCGATGACGTGATCGAGAAGACCGTCATTTCAATCTCGGAAGTCCGCATGTCGCCCGACCTGAAGATCGCGACGGCCTATGTGACGCCGCTCGGCGTGACGGATCATGATGCGGTAATTGGTGCGCTGAACCGCAATGCGAAGTTCATCCGCGGCCGGCTCGGCCCGCAGCTGCGGCAGATGAAATACATGCCGGAAGTTCGCTTCCGTGACGATACGAGCTTCGACAATTATAAGAAGATCGACGAATTGTTGCGCTCGCCAGAGGTGAGCCGCGACCTCGATCACGATACTGAAGACGAATAGTAGAAGAGACTGATGTCCAAACCACGTAAACCGAAAGGCCGCCCGGTCTCGGGTTGGCTGATCCTTGATAAGCCGGTCGATTTCGGCTCAACTGAAGCCGTTTCCAAGATCAAGTGGCTGTTCAAGGCGCAGAAGTGCGGTCACGCCGGTACGCTCGATCCGCTGGCCTCGGGCATGCTGCCGATCGCCCTTGGCGATGCGACGAAGACTGTTCCCTACGTGATGGACGGTCGCAAGATCTATGAGTTCACCGTGACCTGGGGCGAGGAGCGCGCAACCGACGATCTCGAGGGCGATGTGACGGAGAGTTCCGACAAGCGCCCGAGCGAACAGCAGATCCGCGACCTCCTGCCCAAGTATACCGGCGTCATCAGCCAGGTTCCGCCGCAGTTTTCTGCCATCAAGATTGCCGGCGAGCGTGCCTACGATCTGGCGCGCGATGGTGAAGCCGTGGAGATCCCCTCGCGCGAGGTCGAGGTTTTCCGTCTGACGCTGTTGTCCTGCCAGGATGCCAATACCGCGCATTTCGAAGTCGAATGCGGCAAGGGTACCTATGTACGCGCGCTGGCGCGCGATTTTGGTCGTGAACTCGGCTGTTATGGTCATATATCAGGTCTGCGCCGCAGCTTCGTTGCGCCCTTTGCCGAAGAGACCATGGTACCGCTCGCCGATCTCGTCGCGCTTGAGGCGATCGAAGACACGGATGAGCGGCTTGCTGCCCTGGATGCTCTGCTGATCGATACCAGCGAAGCGCTTTCCTCGCTGCCGCATCTTGTTGTCAATGACGACCAAGCGCATCGGTTGAAGATGGGTAATCCGATCCTCGTGCGTGGTCGCGACGCGCCGGTTGCCGAAAGCGAAGCCTACGCCACGTCCCGTGGCAAGCTGATCGCGATCGGCGAGATCGGCCAGGGCGAGTTCCGTCCGAAGCGCGTCTTCGGCTGAGGTTTTATAAACCTCCGGTTTTGGCCCGCTGCAGGCCGACCAAACCACAGATAGCAATTGTCAACTTTCGCCATTGGGATATGTTTCCCTGATCTGGGCCAAGGGTCCTTCAGATCAGGGAGACAGTCATGCGCAGACTTGCAGCCGGCATCCTGATGTTCTTCGCAGCGGTTTTGATGGCCGCCAACGCTTACGCTGCGGAGCGCTGGGCGACGTTGCCAGCCTTTCCGGCAATGCCCACTGCAAAGACGAGTGGCATGGCCCCCGCCAACGACATCAAGATGTATTATGCCGAATACGGCGAGGGTGATCCGATCCTGTTCATTCACGGCGGGCTCGGTAGCGCCGATGTCTGGGGCTATCAGGTGGCTGAGTTTGCGAAGGATCATCGCGTGATCGTGGCCGACAGTCGCGGACACGGTCGTTCGACGCGCAACGGGCAGCCGTTCGGCTATGATCTGATGACCTCAGATTATGTCGCTTTGCTCGAATACCTGAAGCTCGACAAGGTGACACTGGTCGGATGGTCGGATGGCGGCATCATCGGGATCGATATGGCGATGAAGAATCCGGAGAAGTTGACGCGCGTGATTGCGCAGGCTGCGAACGTGACGACCGATGGCGTGAAGCCCGACGTTATGACCAATAAGACCTTCAGCGACTACATCAATACGGCCGGCGAGGCTTACAAGAAGCTCTCGCCGACGCCGAACGATTACGATGCTTTCGTCACCCAGATCTCGGCGATGTGGGCGAGCCAGCCGTCGTGGACTGCCGATGACCTCGGCAAGATCAAAGTACCCGTCACTCTGGCGATTGGGGATCATGACGAGGCTGTCAAGCTTGACCACACCGAGATGATGGCCAAACAGATTCCAGGGTCGAATCTGGTCGTCCTCAAAGACGCGAGCCACTTCGCCATGCTGCAGGATCCCGAGGGGTACAACGCAATGATACGCGAGGCGATGGCCGGCCGGTGACGAATCGGCCATCTGCGGCATGCCTCTTTCCATTGCAGCGCATTTGGTTTATACGCAGCGCCAGCAATCGGGCTCTGCCCGGATGCATTCGCGGCCGAAGCTGGACGACATCCCGGCTTTTGGCGACCTAATCTCCTCTCATAGAAAGGAACATCCGATGTCGATTACTGCTGAGCGCAAGACGGCTCTCATCAAGGAATACGCAACGTTCGAAGGCGACACCGGTTCTCCGGAAGTTCAGGTTGCCATCCTGACCGAGCGTATCAACAACCTCACGGAACACTTCAAGGGTCACAAGAAGGATAACCATTCCCGCCGTGGCCTGCTGACGATGGTTTCGAGCCGCCGCTCGCTTCTTGACTATCTCAAGAAGAAGGACGAAGGCCGCTATACCAAGCTGATCGGCAGCCTGGGTATCCGCCGCTAAGGCTTCTCGGCGGGCGCTCCTCTTTCGGACGCCCGCCGGATTTTTTCGGGGAGACTTCCCCATCCCGCCACGCGTGGCGGACTGCCCGGCAGACCCGGATGGGCCGGTTCTGCCAAACCAACCGTTGACCTGTCATGGGGCAGGATTGCCGGATGCTTTTGGCCAGAGCTTCACAAGCTTTGGCCCGGTCTCTTCGGAGATCGATGATGCAAAGCCTCCCGTTGTCTTGCCCATGATGCGTCACACCGATTGCAGTTGACCGTGCGCCGTGCCTTGGAAGGCGACGTGCATGTTCCTGCATTGAAGGACAAGACATATGTTCGATACTCATAGTGTGGAAATCGAGTGGGCAGGCCGCCCGCTGAAGCTCGAAACCGGTAAGATCGCCCGCCAGGCTGATGGCGCCGTTCTCGCGACCTACGGCGAAACCGTGGTTCTCGCCACGGTTGTCTCCGCCAAGGCGCCGAAGCCGGGCCAGGACTTCTTCCCGCTGACCGTCAACTACCAGGAAAAGACCTACGCAGCCGGCAAGATCCCCGGCGGCTATTTCAAGCGCGAAGGCCGTCCGAGCGAAAACGAAACCCTCGTTTCCCGCCTCATCGACCGCCCGATCCGCCCGCTCTTCCCGGAAGGCTACAAGAACGACACGCAGGTCGTCGTCACCGTCATCCAGCATGACCTGGAAAACAACCCGGACATCCTGTCGATGGTTGCTGCCTCGGCAGCTTTGACCCTCTCCGGAGTCCCCTTCATGGGCCCGGTCGGCGGCGCTCGCGTCGGCTACATCAACGGTGAATACGTCCTCAACCCGCATCTCGACGAGATGGACGAGTCGATCCTCGACCTCGTCGTTGCTGGCACGCACGATGCTGTTCTGATGGTTGAATCCGAAGCCAAGGAACTCAACGAAGAAATCATGCTCGGCGCCGTCATGTTCGGCCACCGCGGCTTCCAGCCGGTTCTCGACGCGATCATCAAGCTCGCCGAAGTGGCCGCCAAGGAGCCGCGCGACTTCCAGCCGGAAGACTATTCCGAACTCGAAGGCGAAATGCTGAAGCATTTCGAAGCCGAGCTTCGCACCGCCTACAAGAACACGCAGAAGGCTGAGCGCTACGCTGCCGTCGACGCCGTCAAGGCGAAGGTCAAGGCGCACTTCCTGCCGGAAGAAGGCGAAGCCAAGTACACGGCCGAAGAAGTCGGCGCGATCTTCAAGCACCTGCAGGCAAAGATCGTTCGTTGGAACATCCTCGACACCAAGAGCCGCATCGACGGTCGCGATCTCGAAACCGTTCGCCCGATCGTCTCCGAAGTCGGCCTCCTGCCGCGCACCCACGGCTCGGCGCTCTTCACGCGCGGTGAAACACAGGCGATCGTCGTTGCGACGCTTGGCACCGGCGAAGACGAGCAGTATGTCGACTCGCTCACGGGCATGTACAAGGAGCGCTTCCTGCTCCATTACAACTTCCCTCCCTACTCGGTTGGCGAAACCGGCCGCATGGGCTCCCCGGGCCGCCGCGAAATCGGCCACGGCAAGCTCGCATGGCGCGCTATCCGTCCGATGCTGCCGACTGCTGAGCAATTCCCCTACACCCTGCGTGTCGTTTCCGAGATCACCGAGTCGAACGGCTCGTCCTCGATGGCAACCGTCTGCGGCACCTCGCTTGCTCTGATGGACGCCGGCGTTCCGCTCGCTAAGCCGGTTGCCGGTATTGCCATGGGCCTGATCCTCGAAGGCGACCGCTTTGCGGTCCTCTCCGACATCCTCGGTGACGAAGACCACCTCGGCGACATGGACTTCAAGGTCGCTGGTACGGCCGACGGCATCACTTCGCTGCAGATGGACATCAAGATCGCCGGCATCACCGAAGAGATCATGAAGGTCGCTCTCGGCCAAGCTCAGGGCGGTCGCGCCCACATCCTCGGCGAAATGGCAAAGGCCATCACCGAGAGCCGCGGCCAGCTCGGCGAATTCGCTCCGCGCATCGAAGTCATGAACATCCCGGTCGACAAGATCCGTGAAGTCATCGGCTCCGGCGGCAAGGTCATCCGCGAAATCGTTGAAAAGACGGGCGCAAAGATCAACATCGAAGACGACGGCACGGTCAAGATCGCCTCTTCTTCCGGCAAGGAAATCGAAGCGGCCCGCAAGTGGATCCACTCGATCGTTGCAGAACCGGAAGTCGGCCAGATCTACGAAGGCACGGTCGTCAAGACCGCCGACTTCGGCGCGTTCGTCAACTTCTTCGGCGCCCGCGACGGCCTCGTCCACATCTCGCAGCTTGCTTCCGAGCGTGTTGCCAAGACGCAGGACGTCGTCAAGGAAGGTCAGAAGGTCTGGGTCAAGCTTCTCGGCTTCGACGAACGGGGCAAGGTCCGCCTGTCGATGAAGGTTGTCGATCAGGCGACCGGCCAGGAAATCCCTGCCGACAAGAAGAAGGAAGAAGCTGCAGCCGAGTAAGCTGCGCCTTCCCAAGACGTCATGGGCGCGGGGTAATTTCCGCGCCCTTTTTGTATTCGAGGACGAGATAGATCCATGAGCAGCGAGACGCTGAAGACACTGTTCCACCCCTTTGTAAGCGGTACCGTCGAGGCGCCTGGCGAGGGCGAGCACGTGCTTTTCCTCGGTGCCGAGGCGGGCTTCGCGCTGCCGGAGGCCTTTGCCGCCTCGCTGAGCGCGGTACAGGGCCTTCGGCCACTTTACCGGCAATTGCTCGCCCAGCGCATCGAAACCGCACCTGAGATCGAAGGCGAGGGCTACGACGCCGTTCTGGTGCTGTGCAACAAGCATAGGGGCGAGAACGAGGCGAATATCGCGGCTGCCCTTCAGCGTGTTAAGGTCGACGGCCTCATCGTGATTGCCGGCGGCAAGGAGGATGGCATCCAGTCGCTGCGCAAGCGGATGGAAAGCCTCGGCCTCGAGATCGAGCATATGCCGAAGTATCACGGCGTCGCACTGTGGTTCGCGCGGCCGGCCGATATCAGTGAGATCGTCGGCAAGTTTGCCAAACCGCCGGTTCGTGTCGACGGTCGCTTCGTGGCCGCGGCGGGCATGTTCTCGCACGACCGCATCGATGACGGATCCGAGCTGCTCGCCTCGCGCCTGCCTTCTGATTTCACCGGCGATGTCGCCGATTTCGGCGCCGGTTGGGGTTATCTCTCGGTCGAACTGGCGCAGCGCTCGCCCGGTGTCAGCCGTCTCGACCTCTACGAAGCCAATCACGCCGCTCTGGAGGCCGCCAAGGCAAATCTGGCGGAGAACTGCCCCGATGTGCCTGCACGCTTCTTCTGGCTTGATCTGGCGGGCGAACTGGTCAAGGACAAGTACGACCTCATCATCATGAACCCGCCCTTCCATGAGGGCCATGCGGCGGAGCCGTCGCTCGGTCAGGCGATGATAAAGACGGCTGCGTCTGCACTGCGCGGCGGCGGCCGCCTGCTGCTGGTTGCCAATCGGGGCTTGCCCTATGAGCCCGTGCTGGCTGCGAACTTTAAGGAAAGCGGCGAGACGTGCCGCAATGCCCGCTTCAAGGTACTTTGGGCGAAGAAGTAAGCTGTCCGCATGGGCAGCCTTGGGAGATCTGCCAGACTTGCTGCAGATGGAGAGACAACGGGAAAGAGGCATGGAGACGGAAGCCAACAAGACGCTCGTGAGGGCGTATGTTGAGGCATTCAATCGCTTCGACATGGCGGCACTGCGAGAGCTGTTTGCCGCCGATGCGCGGGTTTACGGTGTCTTGGGATATGGAGGCCTGGATGACGTCGAACCCATCTGGCGTGAGCTCCATGAGGGTATGAATACAGATCTCGAGATCCTCGATATCGCCGCCGAGGGAAGGAATGTCGTGGTCCGCTTCAGGGAAAGCGGGCGCTATTCCGGCTTCTTTCGTGGTCTCGTTGGTCATGACCCGACCGGCAAAAGCTACGAGGTCACTGCAATGGAATGGTTCGTCGTCGAAAACGGAAAGATTACGACCCGCTGGGGCGCCAGGGATACTGCGGCTATCTTGCGGCAGGTCACGCATCCCTAGAGGATGGGTTTTGAAGAAAAGCCGGGCTCGTCCTCAAGCCCGGCTTTCCGTCTTTATTCCACGTCTGCCCTGCGCAGCGCGTCGAGCGTCGGCATCGAGGTGATGTTGAACCCGGCGTCGACGAAATGGATTTCGCCGGTCACGCCAGCGGAAAGGTCGGACAGCAGGTAGAGGGCGGAATTGCCGACCTGATCAATCGTCACCGTCTTGCGCAGCGGCGAGTTGCGCAGGTTCCACGAAAGGATCGCGCGTGCATCGGAAATGCCGGCGCCGGCAAGCGTCCGGATCGGGCCGGCGGAGATCGCGTTGACACGGATGCCGCTCGGGCCGTAGTCCGCAGCCAGATAGCGCACCGACGCCTCGAGAGCGGCCTTCGCAACGCCCATGACATTGTAGTTCGGGATGACGCGCGTCGAGCCGTTGTAGGTCAGCGTCAACATAGAACCGCCTTCATTCATCAGCGGTGCGCAGCGCTTGGCGATTTCCGTGAAGGAGAAACAGGATATCACCATCGTGCGGCTGAAGTTGTCGCGTGTCGTGTCCGCGTAAAGTCCCTTCAACTCGCTTTTGTCGGAGAAACCGATGGCATGAACGATGAAATCGAGGCTGCCCCACCGCTCCTTGATAGCATCGACGGTGGCATCGACAGAGGCGATGTCCTCGACGTCGCAAGGCAGAACGAATTCGGATCCGACTTCAGCGGCCAGCGGCTTGACCCGCTTGCCGAGAGCGTCACCTTGATAGGTGAAGGCGAGTTCGGCGCCCTGCGCTGCCAGAGCCTTCGAAATTCCCCACGCGATGGAATGGTTGTTCGCGACGCCCATAATGAGGCCGCGCTTACCCTGCATAATTCCCGTCATACTATTATCCGTTGTAGCGCTGGAAGACGAGCGTGGCGTTAGTGCCGCCAAAGCCGAAAGAGTTGGAAAGGGCGATGTCGATCTTGGCATCGTCGATGCGCTTGCGAACAATCGGAACGCCGTCGAATTCCGGGTCGAGCTCGGTGATATGCGCGCTTTCGCCGATAAAGCCGGCCTGCATCATCAGCAAGGAGTAGATCGATTCCTGCACGCCCGCTGCGCCCAGCGAGTGGCCCGTCAGCGACTTGGTCGACTGGATGTGAGGAATCTTGTCGCCGAAGACTTCGCGGATCGCGCCGATCTCCTTGCTGTCACCAACAGGGGTCGAGGTGCCGTGCGTATTGATATAGTCGACATCGCCCTTAACGGTCGCGAGCGCCTGGCGCATGCAGCGGATCGCGCCTTCACCCGACGGAGCGACCATATCGTAGCCGTCGGAGGTCGCGCCGTAGCCGACGATTTCGGCGTAGATCTTCGCCCCACGCGCCTTGGCACGCTCTAGCTCTTCCAGGACGAGGACGCCCGCGCCGCCGGCAATGACGAAGCCGTCGCGGCTCACATCATAGGCGCGCGAAGCCGTATCAGGCGTGTCGTTGTACTTGGAAGACATGGCGCCCATGGCGTCGAAGAGATTCGACATCGTCCAGTCGAGGTCTTCGTGGCCGCCAGCGAACATGACGTCCTGCTTGCCCCACTGGATCATTTCCGCGGCGTTGCCGATGCAGTGCGCCGAGGTCGAGCAGGCCGACGAGATCGAGTAGTTGACGCCATGGATCTTGAACCAGGTGGCAAGCGTCGCCGATGCCGTCGAGGACATCGCCTTCGGCACGGCAAACGGACCGATGCGCTTCGGACTGTTGTTTTTGATGGTGATGTCGGCCGCTTCGATCAGCGTGCGCGTCGACGGGCCGCCGGAGCCCATGATGATGCCGGTGCGTTCGTTGTTGCTGATATCGCCTTCTTCCAGACCGGAATCCGCGATCGCCTGCTTCATGGCGACATGGTTCCAGGCGCCGCCCTGCGACAGGAATCGCATGGCGCGGCGATCGACCAGATCGGTCGGATCCAGCGTCGGGCGACCCCATACCTGGCATTTGAAGCCGTGTTCAGCAAAATCGTTGGAGAAGGAAATGCCGGACTTGGCATCGCGCAGCGAGGCAGTGACCTCGGCAGCATCATTGCCGATCGAGGAAACAACGCCCAGACCTGTGACAACTACCCGTCTCATGTGTTTCGACCTTTTCGTTTTTTCTAACTTGGAAACCGGACATGCATGCCCGGTGCAATCAGGCTTCTTTGTCCTTGGACAGGCCGACGCGCAGGTCGGTGGCCTGGTAGATGGTTTCGCCGTCGGCCTTCAGCCAGCCATCGGCGGTGCCGAGAACCAGGCGGCCGCGCATGACGCGCTTGAAATCGATGCCGTACTCAAGGAGCTTCGTTGTCGGGCGGATCATGCCCTTGAACTTCACTTCGCCTGTTGAAAGCGCCATGCCGCGCCCGGGCTCACCCAGCCAGCCCAGGAAGAAGCCGGTCAGCTGCCACATGCCGTCAAGGCCAAGGCAGCCCGGCATGATCGGGTTGCCCTGGAAGTGGCAGGGAAAATACCAGTCGTCAGGCTTCACGTCGTATTCAGCGCGAATGTAGCCCTTGTCGAAGGTGCCACCGGTTTCGGAAATGTCGGTAATGCGATGAACCATCAACATCGGGGGGAGGGGAAGCTGCGCGTTGCCCGGACCGAACAGTTCGCCGCGGCCGCAGGCCAGAATTTCCTCGTAGTTGAAGCTGGATTGTTTCGTCGCCATGAAAACTCTAATTCCCCCCGCAACTATGCCGATGGATGTGAACGTTTAGTCCAACTTCAGCAGAAAATGAAGCATAAGCATGACTGAGCTTCACCCACCTTCGGAGGACCGGCTGCGCGCCTTATTTGGTGGTCGCATACAGGAAGGCCAAGCCCCCGGCCAGCACTAATTGCGTCAAAAGCCCGATTTTACGGCGCTTTAGCACTCTTTGTCCCCATTGAAACTATTGAAACGCTTTTGCGCAAAAGTTATATGGCTAATGAAACCTGATTGCTTGACGCTAGATTAACCGGAGTTCGTTGGATGGTGGCAGAGGCCCCGCTTACCATTGAGGCACGGCTGAGGCACGCCGGCCTACGTCCGACGCGCCAGCGCGTCGCGCTCGGCGACCTGCTCTTTGCTAAGGGTGATCGGCATTTGACGGTTGAAGAACTCCATGAGGAGGCTGTGCAGGCGGGCGTGCCGGTGTCACTGGCGACCGTCTACAACACGCTGCACCAGTTCACCGAGGCCGGCATGATCCGGGTTCTTGCGGTCGAAAGCGCCAAGACCTACTTCGATACCAACGTCTCCGACCATCACCACTTCTTCATCGAAGGCGAAAACGATGTGCTCGATATTCCGGTCAGCAACCTGACCATCGGCAATCTGCCGGAGCCGCCGGAAGGCCTCGAAATCGCGCATGTCGACGTGGTGATCCGCCTGCGCCAGAAGCGGCGCTGATTCACATCACATCATCAGGGTGCCGGCCGGGCTTGGCTTTGTAGGTTGGGAAGGTCCAGCCGAAATACAGCGCGCCGCCGCGCACGGAGAAGGCTCCGATGACACCGACCGCGGAGGCTGCATAAAGCGGTAGGTCGAGCGCGTTCGCAGCTGTAAACAGGCCGCCGCCGACGAGTGCTGCCGTGATATAGATTTCCGGCCGCAACAATACTGACGGCTCATTGGCCAGAAGATCGCGCAAGATCCCGCCGAAGGTTGCCGTCAGTGTTCCGGTGACGATGCCGATCGTTGGCGAGCCGGTGGCCGCGAGGCCCTTTGCCGCACCCATCACACAATAGGCGGAGAGCCCGATGGCATCCAACCAGATCAGCAAGCGATAGCGCGACTCGACAAGGTGGGCGGTAAAGAACACCAGGATGCCGACGGCGCAGCAGACGATGACATAGGTCGGGTTCAGAACCCAGAATACCGGCACGCGGCCAAGGACAATGTCGCGCACCGTGCCGCCGCCAGTGCCGGTAACGATCGCAAAGAAGAGAAAGCCGATCAGGTCGAGCTGCTTGCGCGAAGCCGCAAGCGCGCCTGTTGCCGCAAAGAGCGCAACGCCGGCATAATCCACGTAGACGAACAGCGGCATGCAGTCCTCCAGAACCGACGTGTATCTTTGCGAAATGAATCACGGCGGCAAGGGCGGCGCAAGGCGGATCAAGCAAACTGCGCGGCCAACAGCGTCCTTATCCGACCAAAAGAGAAGCCCCTCGTGAAAACGCTCCTGATCGCTCTGAACATTGCCGCGTTGCTCGCCGCCCCGGTTGCGGCCTTCGCCCAACAGTCGCTTATCTCGGACCCGGAGATCTATGAGAAGAAGCACTTTCAGGAGCAGTGCACCAAGGCCGAGTTTTCGGATGGCTACGTCATCCGCCAGGATATCAACAACGACGGCCTGATAGACGCCGTCGTCAACGAGGGCGAGCTGACTTGCGACGGAGAGAAGGGTCCGCAGTGCAATGACGACGGCTGCACCTACAATTTCTATCTGCAGGTCGCCGAGGGCGGCTATTTCATGATCGCGACCGCCCAGATCTACGGCTATGATTTCGTGAAGCGCTTCGGCAACATGGTGCTGGCGATGAAAATGCACCCGCGCTTCTGCGATCGCCCGGATGTCGACAAGGAGAAGGAGCCCTGTATCGTCACGGCCCGTGTGCGCGGCACCAAGTTCGTGACGATCTCCAAGAAATAGCGCGTTCAGCCGGGATAGAATTCTGAGGTCCGGCCGGCAAGATAGTAGCCGACAAGCCCGAACCATTCGCGGATTGCTGTCGCCAGGTTCTGAGCGTTTCGGCTCGGCTGTGTGAAATCGAGGCTAAGGCTCTCCCGCCCGTCGGTCCGGTAGTCGGTCGGCCAGGGCACGACGTCGATACCAAGCTTTCGGAAAATGCCGACCGACCGCGGCATATGATAGCCTGAGGTGATCAGCAGGCAATTCGAAAGGCCTTGGCTCGCCAGGAGTTCCTTGGTGTTCATGGCGTTTTCGAACGTCGTCCGCGACGTCGTTTCTTCGACCAGGCGTTCCCCGCCGATACCAAACATCGGGAAGAAGCGCGCCGAAATCACCGCGTCGCCTTCATAGATTCCGGAGATCGATCCATCGCCGCCCGAAATCAAGATTCGCGCCTGCGGATATTTCTGTGCCAGACGCAGCGCCTCGACGAAGCGATCGCCACCGGCATTGAGCTCGATGCCGTGGCGGGCGGTGTTCACCTCGTTCTCGAAAGCGCCGCCGAGCACGATCATGCACTGCAGATTTGCCGGATCCTGCGGTTTAACAAACCGATCCTCCAGACCCTGCAGAAGGTAGTTGCCGGCGGTCGTGTAGAGCGTGACGAACAGGATGAGGCCCGCAATCGCGGAGGAAACGAGGCTTGTCGCGCGCCAGCGGAAAAGACCCCCTACCAGGGCAAACACGACGAAAAGAAAAGCGAGCGACAAAGGTTGCCCGAACACCCAGACGAGCTTTGAAAAGAGAAACAAGGATGCCTTCCTCTAGCGGTTTCCGCGTGCCCTCTATCTGATTCGATGGGGTTTTATTGCGACCGTGACTTCATATGCACTGGCGAACGTGGCGCGGCGTTGAACCGGCGTTGCGTGCGTTTCGGAATTAAAAGGGTGGCGAGCGCAACCAGCATCGCAAAAACGGCAATCAGCCAGAGCGCCGCTGCCCCGGCGATATGTGTCAGCAGCGCCCCAACGATAGCCCCACCCAGCATGCCGACCCAAGGTACGATCTGGATCGTCCAATCCGATCGCCTGTCGCCAACGATCCAGCGTCCGAGACCGCGTCCGAAACGCGAAAGTGCCCCTGTCACATAGGTCAGCCCGATCGGCAGCCCTTCGATCTGCTCCACGGCCGCGTTCACCATCCCCATGGAGGCAACGATGAGATAAAAGCGCGGCATCGCCAGGTTCGCGCCCGCCATGAGGGAGGCCGTTGCCAGCGCGATGCTGACGCATGAAAGCACGGCGAAGGTGCGCCGGTCCGAGAAATGTGCGATCACGATGCCAACGGCATTGCCAAGCACGAAGACCATGATCGCCGAGAGAAGAATGGCTGCATGACGCAAATCCCCATTTCCGAGCGACAGGGCAGCACGGGTCGTGTTTCCCGTCATGAACGACACGAAGTCTCCCGTCAGTGCAAGGCCGGTCGCATCGGTCATACCGGCCAGAAAGGAGATCGCGCCGGCAAGAGTCAGGCCCGTTGCCGTTCTGCGTGTATGGATAAGCCGCCGTCGTCTTTCTCGTGTCATTGAACCAAGGCTCCAGTCCGCCGGAAGTCGGCATGGAAACCATAGCCGCCGTTGCTAAAAATTTGGCAAAGCATCGGCGTGCGAAGCGCCGCGGCAAGCTGTTTCTTCAGTTGATCGTGACTCTGCCCGAATTCGGCGCACTTAACATGTAGTGCTGCTCTATTGGGTCACGGTGGCTCGTCGGCCAAGCCAAACCCGTGAGGGCTGGGAGGTAGGTGTCCAGAAGGAACTTGTCTTCGGTCTCCTTGCGATTCAGCATGCCTACCAATTCGCCGCCTTCCTCAGCGGTCACCATATCCATGACAAACCCGTCGAGCACGGCCTTCTGGCCGGTGACGTCGTCAAACACTGTCCAATAGATGTTGAGGTTCTTGTGCAGGCTGTATCTCTGGGCTTCCATGGGAAAATCCTCCGGCTTTCCAATATCGCCAGGCTTCCGCGCAGAATTGGCTGGTGGCGCAGAACCTTTGAACACCCGGTAAGAAGACCATGATTGCTCCGCGAAATGAATCGCACGCGCGTATAGGCAGCCTATCCATTCGGATAGGATCCTGAGTACAGGGAAACCCGAAGGATCTGCTCTGGCCCTTTGCCAGCAGGCGTTAAGACGCAGGCCTTTCAATGCAATAAGACAGTCGAAGATTTGGTGGAGCTAAGCGGGATCGAACCGCTGACCTCTTGCATGCCATGCAAGCGCTCTCCCAGCTGAGCTATAGCCCCATCAAGGCGGTCCGGCGAGCCGGTCCTGGGATGCTTCGCGAAGGCTTGCCTCGCGGAGTGGCGGCTTCTTACTTCCGGTTTTTGGAGATAGCAAGCCAAAAAAATCGGCCCGGCGAAATTTTCTCGTCCGGGCCGACACTTAATCGGATCAGACTTCGTCTTCGTCGCCGGTGACGCCGATGATGTCGCTCATGTCGTCGTCATCATCATCTTCGTCGGCTTCAAGGAAGGTGTCGTCGTCATCGCCTTCGATTTCGACATCGTCATCGCCCATATCTGGAATGTCGTCGCCGGATGCGCCTTCATCGGCGTCCTCGAGCGAAACGAGTTCGACTTCCGTGCTTTCGGTATCGACTTCCGCCACTTCCTCTTCATCCTGGGCTTCAGCCGCTGCAGCAGCAGAGGTTTCCTCGAAGAAGGAAAGGGGATAGGACTTGCCGGTGTAAGGAGAAACAATCGGATCCCGGTTCAGGTCGTAGAACTTCTTGCCGGTTTCCGGATCGGTACGCTTCGTTCCAAGTTCAGCTTTCGCCACTGTAAGCCTCATGAGAATGGCCGAATCAAGATTCGACAAATGCCGTGAAAACCGGCGTTCTATTCGGAATTTATAAGCCGGTCCCCATAATCGTTGCAGCACGGCATGTCAAAGCCAAACTTCATGCATCGCTCATGCGCGCCGGATGACCGGCGCCGCCATTTGTGGTAGTGAGCCGGCGATTGTTCGTTTGCAAGGCAGATCGGCGTGTCGCCGACTGCCGGAATGGGTGTAAGGCAATGTACCAGCCGCCGCATTTTCGTGAGGAAGACCTAAGCGTCCAGCACGCCTTGATCCGGGCGCATCCGCTCGGCTTGCTGATCACCGCGGGTGCTGCGGGTCTCATGGCAAATTCGGTTCCCTTTCATCTCGATGCAGCAGCTTGCGAGAAGGGCACGCTGCGCCTTCACCTCTCCAAGGCCAATCCGCAGTGGCGCGATATCGGGGCGGGCGCCGACGTGCTTGCAGTGTTCCAGGGTGCCGATGCCTACATCACCCCGTCCTGGTACCAGACGAAGCAAGAGACCGGCAAAGTCGTGCCGACCTGGAACTACGCCATCGTGCAGGTGAGGGGCAGGGCGCGTGTCATCGACGATGCGGCCTGGTTGCTTCAGCAGATCAACGCGATCACCACGCAACAGGAAGGGCCACGTGACAGGCCCTGGGCGGTCGGCGACGCGCCGGATGATTTCATTCGCGCGCAGTTGAAAGGCATCATCGGCGTAGAGATCGAGATTGCCGCGATCGAAGGCAAGTGGAAGGTAAGCCAGAACCGACCCGTTGCCGATCGCCAGGGCGTTGCTGCCGGTCTCGGCGAAGAGGCCGGTCAGGCAGACATGGTCGATCTCGTCCGTCGTTACGGCGGACTGGCAGAGAAATGAACGGATAGATGAGCTCCAAACAGTTTACGATTGCCATCGATGGACCTGCCGCGGCCGGCAAGGGAACACTCTCGCGCCGCATCGCGGAGACCTACGGATTTCATCATCTCGACACGGGACTTACCTACCGCGCGACTGCCAAGGCTTTGCTGGATGCTGGCCTGACGCTCGACGACGAGGCCGTGGCGGAAAAGATGGCGCGCGAGGTTGAACTGGCCGGACTCGATCGCGATATACTCTCGAAGCACGAGATCGGCGAGGCGGCCTCGAAGATCGCCATCATGCCCGCGGTGCGGCGTGCACTGGTAGAGGCACAGCGGCGGTTTTCGGAAAAGGCGCCCGGAACGGTGCTCGACGGCCGTGATATCGGCACCGTCGTTTGCCCGGCAGCGCCGGTGAAGCTCTATGTGACGGCAAGTCCCGAGGTTCGGGCGAAGCGCCGCTACGACGAAATAAGAGGCAAGGGAGGAATTGCCGATTTCGATGCCATTTTCGACGACGTCAAGCGCCGCGACGAACGCGACATGGGACGGGCCGACAGCCCTTTGAAACCAGCCGAAGACGCGCACTTGCTTGATACGTCGGAAATGAGTATAGAGGCCGCGTTTCAAGCTGCGAAATCGATCATCGATGCAGCTTTGAGCCGAAGTACCTGAATTCGAGCGATTTGCCCAAGCTTTGCCTGGGTCGCTTTTGAAGACTAAGCCTGAAATTCCGTCCAAGCGCCGGATTGCTTCCCGACAGGAGGCGGACTGGGTTCAGGCCCGTTCAACACGAACCAACCGGCGCATACGTATCCGGATTCGGATATGCAGGAGATTACATGTCAGTAGCTACTCCCTCTCGCGAAGATTTCGCGGCCCTTCTCGAAGAGTCCTTTGCCAAGCACGACCTGGCTGAAGGCTATGTCACCAAGGGCATCGTAACGGCAATCGAGAAGGACTCTGCCGTTGTCGACGTCGGCCTGAAGGTCGAAGGTCGCATCCTACTCAAGGAATTCGGCGCCAAGGCCAAGGACGGCTCGCTCAAGGTCGGCGACGAAGTCGAAGTTTACGTTGAGCGCATCGAAAACGCTCTCGGCGAAGCTGTTCTGTCGCGCGAGAAGGCTCGCCGCGAAGAAAGCTGGATCAAGCTCGAAGCCAAGTTCGAAGCTGGCGAGCGCGTTGAAGGCGTCATCTTCAACCAGGTCAAGGGCGGCTTCACGGTCGATCTCGACGGCGCGATCGCCTTCCTGCCGCGTTCGCAGGTCGACATCCGTCCGATCCGCGACGTCACCCCGCTGATGCACAATCCGCAGCCCTTCGAAATCCTCAAGATGGACAAGCGCCGCGGCAACATCGTCGTATCGCGTCGTACGGTTCTGGAAGAATCCCGTGCCGAGCAGCGTTCTGAAATCGTTCAGAACCTCGAAGAAGGCCAGGTTGTTGACGGCGTTGTCAAGAACATCACCGACTACGGTGCGTTCGTTGACCTCGGCGGCATCGACGGCCTGCTGCACGTCACCGACATGGCATGGCGCCGTGTGAACCATCCGTCGGAAATCCTGTCCATTGGCCAGCAGGTCAAGGTTCAGATCATCCGCATCAACCAGGAAACCCACCGCATCTCGCTCGGCATGAAGCAGCTCGAGTCGGATCCGTGGGATGGCATCCAGGCCAAGTATCCGGAAGGCAAGAAGATTTCCGGTACCGTCACGAACATCACCGACTACGGTGCGTTCGTCGAGCTGGAGCCGGGCATCGAAGGCCTGATCCACATCTCGGAAATGTCCTGGACCAAGAAGAACGTACACCCCGGCAAGATCCTGTCCACGAGCCAGGAAGTCGAAGTCGTCGTTCTCGAAGTCGATCCGTCCAAGCGCCGTATTTCGCTCGGCCTCAAGCAGACGCTGGAAAATCCGTGGGCGGCATTCGCTCGCAACCATCCAGCCGGCACTGAAGTCGAAGGCGAAGTCAAGAACAAGACCGAATTCGGCCTGTTCATCGGCCTCGACGGCGATGTTGACGGCATGGTGCACCTCTCCGACCTCGACTGGAACCGTCCGGGCGAACAGGTCATCGAAGAGTTCAACAAGGGTGACGTCGTCAAGGCTGTCGTTCTCGATGTTGATGTCGAAAAGGAGCGCATCTCGCTCGGCATCAAGCAGCTCGGCAAGGATGCTGTCGGCGAAGCAGCAGCTTCCGGCGACCTGCGCAAGAATGCAGTCGTTTCCTGCGAAGTTATCGCAGTCAACGACGGCGGCATCGAAGTGAAGCTCGTCGACCACGAAGACATCACCTCGTTCATCCGCCGCGCAGACCTGTCGCGCGACCGCGACGAGCAGCGTCCGGAACGCTTCTCGGTTGGCCAGGTTGTTGACGCCCGCGTCACCAACTTCTCCAAGAAGGACCGCAAGATCATGCTGTCCATCAAGGCTCTGGAAATCGCGGAAGAGAAGGAAGCTGTCGCTCAGTTCGGTTCGTCCGACTCCGGCGCTTCGCTCGGCGACATCCTCGGCGCGGCTCTGAAGAACCGCGGCGGCGAATAATCGCCAGCCTCAGGCTTGAAGAATAAAAGAACCCGCCGGAGCGATCCGGCGGGTTCTTTGCATTTCCGCTGCTGGTGTAGGGTCGCGGGCTATTCCCAGTCGACCTTGCGCCGATAGCGCGTATAGGCTTCGTCTGCGCTCGCAGCCATTGGCAGGGCCGGTGCCGGACGGTGAGGCGGCGTCCCAGCCTTGATCTGGCTTTCTCGGGCGGCCACGGCAGCGGCGGTTTCGTCGTCGACTGTGACACCCGTCTCGTCCTCGTTCGGCGGCTCGCCTTGCTGGTCCGCATCCTCCTCCGACGGCTCGCCGCCGTTGTGATCTTCGCGGTACATCTCACGGGCGCCGCTATCGTCGGCCTCGTCCTTTGAGAATTCGTAAGGCTGCGTCGCGTAGGGAACGCCCTCGACGATCTTCATCAGCACCGGCACATAGGTTTCGTCGATGGCCTGCTGTACGATCAGGGGTATTGGGATTTCCGGAGCCGGATGTTTCTTCGCTGTTGCGATAGCGGCTTCGCCTGCCGGCTGTTCCGCGAGAAGCGGCGATTGGCGCGCCACGCTTTCCGGCAGGGAGGCGCGATCAGGCAGTGCAGTCAACTCCTCTGGTAGATCGGTCAGGATAGTCTCATCGAGGATGATGTCGATTTCGACTGCCGGATCCGGTTCGGCTGCCTCGAGCAATACTTCTGTCTCCTGGTCCTGAATGATTGTTACGATCAGCTTCGTCGTATCGTCCGAGAGGGATGCAGGTATCGCCGGCCAACTCTTTGGAATAATGGGATCGACCTTGGATGCTGGCCCGTGCGTGTTCGCTTGCACTGCTACGTGCGCCGACTCGACCTCTTCCTCTAACGCTACACTCTCTTGTAAGTCTTCGCCGAGCTCAGGGAACACTTCTTCGCCGGCTGCCTCGACAGCCGACTTGGCGAGAGGCTCGTCGGCAGGGACAGATCCTTTGATGAGTTGGACCTGTTCGCCGTCTGCATCGAGATAGGCGGCGGCAACGAGCGCCGTCTGCGGCCGCAGAGCTTCCGGCTCCTGCCTCGTTGCGACAGGAGTTCGCGCAGCGCCAGCCAGATTGTCCCGATGGATGCTGATTTCGGTCCGCTGCTCCTGGCGCAGCGGCGAGGCATCATTCTGGCCGTAGGAGCGAACCACGGCGCGCGCCGCGAGATCGCGATCCTTGTAGCGAATGGTTTCGAGATAGGTGGCAATGCGGGCGGCCTCCGGTCCGGCCGGGTTTCGGAGCGCCTCAGCGAGCTGGCGAAGCGGGACTGCATGGCCCTGCATTGCAAGCTGACGCTCTACCTGCTCGATTTTCGCCGGCGGCAACTTCTGTATCGCGGTCGCAAGGCGGGAGGCAAAGACAAGATCTGTTTCGTCGTCCTCCCGCGGGATTGAAAGCGCCTCGCTGGTCGCATTGAGCACATCAAGAAGGGCATCGACCATGCGTGCACGCACGGCCAGCAGGAGGATGTTGAGTTTGCCGGCAACCGAGGAGTTGAGATCCGCGCCCTGGATCTGGCTGACCGGAGCAACGGCGCTGGCAGCGCGCACCAGGCCGTCGGTGCTGACGACGGTCGTCTGGCTCTGGGTGGATAAACTCGCATTTGACGCTGAACGAACCGGAGTCAACATGCCATGCTCCTTCTTTCGTAAAGTGCGATGAAAGCAGGTTACAAGAAGGCCGCGCTCATCCGGCCCGTCGCATTCCCCGGCAGTTCCTTCCTGCGCGACGTGACGCTCCATCGCGCCGTCGAATGCATAAAAATTGGTAAAGAATTTAACGAAGCGACAGTTAACGAATTGCTAATGGCCGGTGCGCGGATGGCCGCGCCCGGTTCTATCTTTGCAAAATCCAGAAATGTCTCAGCTATGCGCGAAGATGTCGGCTTCTTCCCAGCCGAGCAGATCGAGCTTGGCGCGTGTCGGAAGGAATTCGAAGCAGGCATTGGCGTGATCCATGCGGCCGTCGCGCACCAGCCGTTCCGTCAGCTTGTCGCGCAGCGCATGCAGATAGAGCACATCAGAGGCGGCGTATTCCAATTGTGCCTGAGATAGCGTCGCGGCTGCCCAGTCGGACGACTGTTGCGTCTTGGAAATATCGACGTCCAACATTTCCTTGAGGTTGTCCTTGAGGCCGTGCCGATCGGTGTAGGTGCGGATGAGGCGTGAGGCGATCTTCGTGCAGAAGACCGGTTGGGCGGTGACGCCGAAGGTATGAAACAGGACGGCAATATCGAAGCGGCCATAGTGGAAGATCTTCTGACGGGAAGGGTCGGCCAACATTGCAACGAGGTTTGGCGCATCCTTTTGGCCCGCAGCGATGCGGATTACATCGGCTGAACCGTCGCCCGACGAAAGCTGCACGACGCACAACCGGTCGCGGCGCGGCACAAGCCCGAGCGTTTCGGTGTCGATGGCAATGGCTCCGGTGTAGCGCGCAGCATCCGCCGCGGAAATATCACCTTCATGGTAACGTATGGTGGCTGCCATCGATCTCGTCTCTCACTCAAACTGTCACTTGTGGCGCTATAGCGCAAAGCCATGGCGGGCGATACCGCCAAGGCTCAGAATGTCGGCGGTGTATTGATCCAGATGAGAATGGTTTCGCCGTCGTGACGGTTGCGCCAGGAATGGTAGCGGCGGCTCTCGAAGTAAAGCGAATCGCCAGGCCCGAGGTCGAAAAACTGGTCGGAATCGAGCACGAGTTCGAGCCGTCCCGACAGCACGTGCATGAACTCTTCCCCTTCGTGCCGGTAGGCGCCCTCGCTTGTCGCGCCGGGCGCGAGCACGAACCGGTGGCAATCCATCATGGTTCGGCCCTCGGCCAGAAGCTGGACCGAGACACCAGGCGTCGTCTCCGGCCATGTGCGCCAGGCGCCGGCGCGGACGACCACAGGCACGTCGTCGCGTTCTTCGCCGGACAAGCGGGAAACCGTTGTGCCGTAATATTCGGCAAGGTCGTGCAGCGTCTTGAAGCTCACGCCTTGCGAGGTCCGCTCAAGCGTCGACAGCGTCGAGGCGGCAATACCGATGTCACCTGCGACATGATCCAACGTCTTTCCCGTGCCATGGCGAAGGCTGCGCAGCCGCCGCCCGAGATCCGACGAGTCCGCTGTGTCCGAGTTTTCCGACGGTTCCTCGCCTTCCAGCGCCTCGCGAATGGCCGCCGGATTGAGGCCACGCTCGGTTCGATACCAGGCTATCTTTTTCAACCTGGCCACGTCTTCGGCGCTGTATTGCCGGTGTCCGGTCTCTGAACGGTCCGGCACGACGAGGCCCTGGCTTTCCCAAAGGCGCAAGGTGGATGCGGAAACGCCCGCTGATTTCGCCGCCTCCGCCACCTTGTAGCGCACGGCCGTCCCATTGCTCATAAGCCAAATATTCCCGGTTCGTTTGTCTTCTGGAGGACGTCTCCCGGCCCTTCTTTTCTTGAGCGACCATCGCCGAAAACAGCGACGGTTTGAAGCGGAAAATGCCGCTTGCTTTCTTGCAGGAAAAATGTAGGAATTTTCTACACGTCTTGCCGAAGTTATGCAAGATAGTTCATCCATTCCAGAGCGCAGGAACGCACCGATGACCGCGACCACCCTCACAGACCGGAAGAATGCCGCCATTTCGCGCGGCGTTGGCATGACCACGCAGATCTATGCCGACCGCGCAGAGAATGCCGAAATCTGGGACAAGGAAGGTCGCCGCTATATCGACTTCGCGGCTGGCATCGCCGTTCTCAATACCGGCCATCGCCATCCGCGCGTGATCGCCGCCGTCAAGGATCAACTCGATCACTTCACCCATACCTGCCATCAGGTCGTGCCCTACGAAAACTATGTGCATCTTGCTGAGCGCCTGAATGCGCTGACGCCGGGTAATTTCACCAAGAAGACGATCTTCGTCACGACAGGGGCCGAAGCCGTCGAGAATGCCGTGAAGATCGCGCGTGCCGCAACCGGTCGCTCGGCCGTCATTGCCTTCGGTGGCGGCTTCCACGGCCGCACCTTTATGGGCATGGCGCTCACAGGCAAGGTCGTGCCCTACAAGGTCGGTTTCGGCGCGATGCCGGGCGATGTCTTCCACGTCCCGTTCCCGGTCGAGCTCCATGGCGTGACACCGGATCAGTCGCTGGCCGCGCTGAAAAAGCTGTTTGCCGCCGATGTCGATCCGCAGCGCGTTGCCGCAATCATCATCGAGCCGGTGCAGGGCGAGGGCGGCTTCTACGCGGCGCCGGTTTCGTTCATGAAGGCACTGCGCGAACTCTGCGATCAACATGGTATCCTGTTGATTGCCGATGAGGTCCAGACCGGCTTTGCCCGGACTGGCACGATGTTCGCTATGGATCAGCACGAAGTCGCGCCCGACCTGATGACCATGGCCAAGAGCCTCGCCGGCGGCTTCCCGCTGGCGGCCGTCACCGGCCGTGCCGAGATCATGGATGCGCCTGGACCCGGCGGCCTTGGTGGCACATATGGCGGCAATCCGCTCGGCATCGCGGCTGCTCACGCAGTTCTTGACGTCATCAAGGACGAAGATCTCTGCAACCGCGCCAATCAGCTCGGCAGCCGGTTGAAGCAGCGTCTGGAATCGTTGCGCGAAAGGGCGCCGGAGATTGTCGATATCCGTGGCCCGGGCTTCATGAACGCGGTCGAGTTCAACGACAAGACGACAAAGCTGCCGAGCGCGGAATTCGCCAACAAGGTGCGTCTGATCGCGCTCGATAAGGGCCTGATCCTTTTGACCTGCGGCGTCCACGGAAACGTCATCCGCTTCCTCGCCCCGATCACCATCCAGGACAACGTTTTCGGTGAAGCGCTCGACATTCTGGAAGCCTCGATCCTCGAAGCAAGCGGCAAGTAAGGCGATAGCTTCTTTGCCCGGAGTTACATGACATGGCATTCACGACTGCACTGACAAAGTACGTTCCGTTTTCCTCGCCCTTCCTGCGCGACGCCGGTTACATCAACGGTGTCTGGACAGCCGGTGGCGCGACGAAGACCTTCGACGTCCTCAACCCTGCCACGGGCGAGGTTCTCGCCTCGCTGCCCGACATGGGCGGCGCCGAAACGCGAGAAGCGATCGATGCCGCCTATGCCGCGCAGCCGGCCTGGGCCGCGCGTCCTGCCAAGGAACGCGCCGGTATCCTGCGCAAGTGGTTCGACCTTATGGTCGCCCATGCCGATGAGCTGGCCGCCATCCTTACCGCTGAAATGGGCAAGCCCTTCGCGGAGGCCCGTGGCGAAATCCTTTACGCCGCCGCCTATGTTGAATGGTACGCAGAAGAAGCTAAGCGCATCTATGGCGAGACGATCCCCGCGCCGTCGAACGATAAGCGCATGATCGTCATCAAGCAGCCCGTCGGCGTCGTCGGCACGATCACGCCCTGGAATTTCCCAGCCGCTATGATCACCCGCAAGATCGCACCGGCGCTCGCCGTCGGCTGCACCGTCGTTTCCAAGCCGGCTGAGCAGACGCCGCTGTCGGCACTGGCGCTCGCGGTTCTTGCCGAGCAGGCCGGCATCCCGGCCGGCGTCTTCAACGTCATCGTCGGCGAAGACGGCCCGGCGATCGGCAAGGAACTCTGCGGCAACGACAAGGTGCGCAAGATCAGCTTCACCGGCTCGACCGAGGTTGGCCGCATTCTAATGCGTCAGTGTGCCGATCAGATCAAGAAGATCAGCCTCGAGCTCGGCGGCAATGCACCCTTCATCGTCTTCGACGACGCGGATCTCGATGCAGCCGTCGAGGGCGCTCTGGCGTCGAAGTACCGCAATGCCGGTCAGACCTGCGTCTGCGCCAACCGCCTCTACGTGCAGTCGGGCGTCTATGACGCCTTTGCCGCCAAGCTTGCCGCCAAGGTCGAGACGATGGCGGTCGGGGACGGTTTCAAGGCAGGCGTAAGCATCGGCCCGCTGATCGACGAGCAGGGGCTGGCGAAGGTCGAAAGCCACGTCGCGGATGCGGTGTCGAAAGGGGCCAGGATCCTGACGGGCGGTAAGCGCGTCGAAGGTGCCGGCACCTTCTTCACCCCGACCGTGCTCACCGGCGTCACCCGCGAAATGAAAGTCGCGCGTGAAGAGACATTCGGTCCCGTTGCCCCGCTGTTCCGCTTCGATACCGCCGCGGATGTGATTGCTCAGGCGAACGACACCGAATTTGGTCTTGCTGCCTATTTCTTTGCTGGCGATCTGAAAAAGGTCTGGCGCGTCGCCGAGGCGCTGGAATACGGCATGGTCGGCATCAACACCGGCCTCATGTCGACGGAAACGGCGCCCTTCGGCGGCATCAAGCAATCCGGCCTCGGTCGCGAAGGCTCGCGTCACGGCGCCGAGGATTATCTCGAGATGAAGTATCTCTGCATGGGCAATGTCTGAGCGACATCTGGCTCAGATGCGTTGAGACAACAAGAAAGGGATCGCCGGCAGCGGCGATCCCTTTCTCTTCGGCTGCGTGATGCCTAGGTTTGCGATGCTTGCGTGGCAGGCTGCCAATCCGGCAGTGGGAAGACACGGTCATAGGCCCAGTTGAAGACGAAGGCGTAGACCATGTAGAAAAGCGCGAAGGATACGTCCATCATCAGCGCTTGAACGACACTGATGCCGAGGTACCACGCAATCATCGGCAGCAGCGCCAACAGCAATCCCACCTCGAACATGACAGCATGCAGCACGCGGGTCGCGACACTCTTCTGCGTGCCGCCGGTCAGGCGCTGCATCAGGTGGTCGAAGCCGAGATTATAGATATAGTTCCACATCGTCGCCAGCGTTGCGCCGGCAACGCCGACCACGCCGATATCGGCCATGGGCATACCGAAGGCCAGCGCACCGAGCGGCGTGACGAGCGCTAATCCAATGAGTTCGAAGCTGATGGCGTGACGGATACGGTCTGCGGTTTTACGCATAGTTACCCCCAACGGGAATGCTCGGGTCGTCCCGAGTTAATGCCCGTACTGGGGGAGGTCGTCCTCACGACCCTTTAATAGGTAGTCCGGCCGCCGAAAACAAGGGTCGGAGCTTTGTTCAGTAGTGCGGGGGTCGCGTAATGGCGGGGGCTTCCAGTGATTGCTCCTCGAGCGACAGAAACCGCTCCGTCAGCCTGTCGAGCTTGGCGCGTGTCTGCTCCATCACCTTCCACTGTTCGGCCAGTTGATCGGACAACTCCTCGATCGTCTTCGCCTGATGGGCGACGATTTCCTCGAGCTTCGTCACGCGGCTCGTCTCTTCGGACATGGAACCTCCTTGCCGCAAGCGGCCAAATTTCATCCGCATCTGAAAAGCGGAAATAGTCCATGCGGTCAATCATTTCGAGGGTTGGGCAGGGCGATTTGCGAAAGCGAACTGTTTGGTTACTAAAAGCCCTTGCCGCATTCCGACTTGTGGGGTAGGCCGGTAGCCCTTCAGGGAGGAATTCTCATGGATGTTGGAAACGGCTTTCTTCATCCGGACCGGCTCTTTCCGGCCGATCCGACAACACGCACGATCGCGCGGGACCTTTACGAGACGGTTCGCACGTTACCGATCGTAAGCCCGCACGGGCATACGGAACCGTCGTGGTTTGCCGAAGACAAGCCATTCGAGGATGCGTCTTCGCTCCTTGTCATCCCAGATCATTATCTCTTCCGCATGTTGCATAGCGTCGGCGTCAAGCTTGACGATCTCGGCGTACCGCGCCTCGACGGCAAGCCGGTCGCCAAGGGCCGCGACATCTGGCGCGCTTTCGCCACGCGGTACCATCTCTTCCGCGGCACGCCCTCCAGCCTGTGGGTCGATCACGCAATGTCGGCCGTCCTCGGCTGTGAGGAACCGCTGACGCTTGAAAATGCGGATGCGCTCTACGACCATATCAATGCGCAGCTGGCGCTTCCCGCGTTTCGCCCGCGCGCCCTGCACAAACGTTTCGGTATCGAGACGATCGCCACGACCGAAGGCGCGCTCGACCCGCTGGTGCATCACCAGAAGATGGCGGAAGACGGCTGGATCGGCCGCGTCCGCACCACCTACCGGCCGGATAGTGTCACCGACCCGGATGCCGTCGGCTTCCGCGAAAATCTCGTTCGGCTTGGTGAACTGACCGATTGCGACGTGACGAAGTGGGATGGGCTGATCGATGCCCATCGCAAGCGCCGCGCCTATTTCCGCAAATACGGCGCGACCGCCACCGACCATGGCGTGCCGTCGGCCTTCACGGCGGACCTGCCGCTTGCCGACAAGCAACGCCTGCTCGACAAGGCGCATAAGGGTACGCTGAGCGCCGAGGACGCTGAGCTTTTCCGGGGACAGATGCTGACCGAGATGGCCGGACTTTCGGCCGAAGACGGCATGACGATGCAGATCCATGCCGGCTCGCGCCGCAACACCGATCGTGAACTGTTCCAGACCCGTGGTCCGAACATGGGTGCGGACATCCCAACGCCGACCGATTGGGTCGGCGGTCTCTCTGCCATGCTCGCAAAGTACGGCCATGCGCCAGGTCTTCGCGTCCTCCTATTCACCCTCGACGAGACAACCTATGCCCGCGAGCTGGCGCCGATGGCCGGCCATTGGCCGTGCCTGATGATCGGCCCGCCCTGGTGGTTCCACGACAGCCCGAACGGCATTCGCCGCTATCTCGATCAGGTGGTGGAAACGGCCGGTTTCGCCAATCTGGCAGGCTTTAACGACGATACGCGTGCTCTTCTGTCGATCCCGGCTCGCCATGATGTCTGGCGCCGCGAGGTTTGCCGCTTCTTGGCGCAGTTCGTGACGGAACACCGAATGTCCCGCAAGGAAGCCGAGATTGTCGCCGGCGAACTCTCCTACGGAAACGCGAAGAAGGCATACAAGCTGTGATCGAACGTCTGACGAGCCTTTCCGGCCTCGCGCCGACAGCAAAGCTTCCCGGCTATGATCGCAAGGCGCTGAAGCCGGGTATCCTGCATCTCGGTCCGGGCGCATTCTTTCGCGCCCACTTCGCTCCGTTCACCGATGCCGCGATTGCGGTCGCCGGCGGCGACTGGGGCATCGAGGTCGCGAGCCTGCGCACGGCCGATGTTGCCGATCACCTGAACGAGCAGAACGGTCTCTATACCATGCTCGTGCGCGACACCTCGGGCACGACGGCGCATGTCATCGGCCCGATCCTGCGCGCCCATGTCGCGACCCGCAACCCCGGCGATCTGCTCGCCAGGCTCGAGGATCCTGCCATCCGCATTGTCAGCCTGACGGTGACGGAGAAGGCTTATGGCTTCGACCCCGCCACGGGCGGGCTCGACCTGAAGCATCCCGACATTGACGCCGACCTTGCCGACCGGCATGCACCCCGCGGCGTCATCGGCTATCTCGTGGAAGGTCTTGCGCGCCGCCGCACCAAAGGTATTGCGCCGTTTACTCCACTCAGCTGCGATAATCTGCCGAGCAACGGCGCCGTGCTGAAGCGGCTCGTACTCGAGTTTGCCGGTCGCATCGATCCGGACCTTCGGCAGTGGATCGAAGTCAACGTACCCTTCCCATCGACCATGGTCGATCGCATCACGCCGGCAAGCACGGATGCCACCTATCGCGATGCCCAAAGGCTCACCGGCAGGCAAGATCTGGCGGCGATCGAGACGGAACCCTTCACGCAATGGGTGATCGAGGATCACTTCGCCAACGGCCGCCCGGAATGGGAAAAGGCCGGTGCCCTGATGGTCGAGGAAGTCTCCGCTTACGAAAAGATGAAGCTGCGCATGCTGAACGGCGCGCATTCGCTGCTCGCCTATCTCGGTTATATCGCCGGCTATGAACTCATTCGCGACGTCATGGATGATACCGGCCTGGCAGCCCTTGCGCGTCGCCACATGAACGCGGCAGCCGCTACGCTCGATCCCGTTCCCGGCATCGATCTCGAAGCCTATGCCGACGAGTTGATCGCACGCTTTGCAAACAAGGCGATTGCCCACCGCACCTATCAGATCGCCATGGATGGCACGCAGAAACTGCCGCAGCGTCTTCTGGAGCCCGCGACCGAGGCTTTGGCGCATGGCGCCAAGGCTGAGACCTACGCGATCGCCGTGGCAGCCTGGATGCGCTATGCCCTTGGCGTTGACAGGAACGGTAAAAGTTACGAATTGCGCGATCCCCGCGCGGCGGAAATTGCTGCGCTGTTGGCCGACGTGCCGCGCAACGGCGGCGCGGTGTCGAAAGCGCTGTTCGGGCTGCCGGGTCTCTTCCCGGCGGCGCTGTCCGGCAATCTCGCGTGGACGGAGGATGTGGCGAACAAGCTGGAGATCCTGATCCAGGACAACAAGCTGCCGCTGTTTTGAGAACGGCGCGGCGATGGGCGCGCTCGTCGCAGCATGGTTTTTCCGGGCAGGTTATTGGCGACTGCGCATCCGGGGTGATCGATGGGCGGCTGCCCGCGTTCAGCCCGTCATCCCTGTGCTTGTCACAGGGATCCAGCACGCCCGTGTCCTTGGGCGCGGAAGACTCTTTTCCATAAGTCATTCATCGCGCCGACGCGCGATGGCTAGATTCCTGTGACAAGCACAGGAATGAAGGCCTAAGGGCTCAGCGCCGATCATCCTTTCACGCGCACCATCTCTGGATCGTAGAGCGGCTTCAGCGCGACCCGGCAGGGCACGCGCTCGCGCGCCACGTCAAGCTCGTAGTTGCCGGACAGTACGAAGTCTTCGCTCACACCTTCCGGGTTGCGGACATAGCCGTAGCCGATCGGCTTGCCGATCGTGTAGCC
>NZ_AKKA01000081.1 GCF_000282035.1 Rhizobium sp. CF122 | reverse complement strand
GGAAGGAACGGGATGCCAGCGGCGGCAACAATCGCAGGGGCGTGCTGCGCGGCGATGACGGCAGCTGGTTCATCGCGCTACGTCTCCGGGCGTCTCAAATCGCTTCCGCAGAAAGATGAAGCTGTGTCCCGGTGGAAAATCATCCATAATGCCGAAGGCCTCATACCCAAGCCGTTCGTAAAACCCGCGCGCCTGGAAGCTATGGGTCGTGAGCCACGCGCCTCGGCAGCCGCGATCTATCGCCTCTTGCTCAGCGAGCGCCATGAGACGACGGCCAATACCACCATGGCGAAGCGCTTCCGGCACTACCAGTAGATCGACATGCAGGTGGTCATGAATCGTGCTGCCCCAAAGCCCACCAATGATATTTCCCGTTTCGGGCTCAGTGACAGTTAAGGCCAGCAGTTTATCTTCGGTCGGACGCCCGATACGAGACGCGTTGAACTCAATCAGCGACGCGGCAATGGCGGACCGTTCATGTGAACCTGGATTTCTGACGAGCTGGATCGTTACCTGCACGAGCACCCTCGCGAACATCCCGATAAAAGCGACACTTGTTTTCCTAACTTCTGCGATGGCGCATGGTACGGAATTCTGCGATAGCCGCAATGTCCGCTTCTGGCGCGCGAAGCTGTCATTGAGGCACGGCCACTTCCAGATACCCAATTTTAGAACGTTTGCCTTACCCTTTGAAAATTGCGCTGTGATAGGACAGCGAGGCGTTGGGTTTACAGTCAATGTTCTATCTTAAACTTGCCTTCACTGCAGCGATCACCGTGCTGTCGCTTGCAATAATGGCTAGCGCGAGCGAATTCGATCGGCAATGCCGGAAACTCTTACCTGAAGCCGACAGGTTCTACGATCGGTGCCAAGAGGAAGGGGTGCCCCCTTTGGAAGGACCTTTCATCCTAGCGGCGGAACGAGAGGCGAGCATGAATCTTACCGCCTGCTGTTTAGCGACAGTTTCCAAGACTCGCAGTTCGTGATGGGTTGCGTGCTGATTGGCCGCTTGCGCATGGTCAGCATATACTACAAGACCTCAAAGGAGCCGCTGCCGCCTCTGAAGCCGGAATACATACAGGCGGTTGATTTCCAGGGCAACGTTGGTCTCAACATCGACGGCAAACGCCGCATCTTGCTGGCGGTCGAGCAGATCGTGACCGACAAAATTCCGGAACGCTATGGGGGCGGCAGAGTCCGCAATTGCGAAATCGGCGATTTCAACAGGCTAAAACCTCATCCAAATAGTGCTTCGCTAGAGCGCGGACCCGATGGGCGTCCCTCCGGCTTTTGCTATGGCTATGGAGTACCTTGCGAGATCGCGCCGTACGCCGTGTCTTTTGGAAGTGGACGGGACAAGGCGGTGTTCATGCCAACCTATAAGCTGTTTGTCGACGCCGATGGCGCGCTGATGGTCGAGCAGAGTTATCGGGATAGGGCGTGTGCGGGTTGGCTAGAAGTGTACGGCCCCGAAGCGATCGTTCTGGAAACTTGCCCGTGAGGCGATCGAGGCCTTGGATGGCGCACAACATGACCGCTAGTGGCGCGTTCCGGCCGAACGCGTTGTCGCCTTCCGGCCCCTTTGCGGTCACCGGGACGGGCCGCGCTTGAGCAATTCGGCACAACGCCGTTGCTGCCATTCTTTTCTCAGCTTGCTTTTGGATACTCCGATAACTTCATCTAGAATCTCGATTTTGAGAATGCCGTCCGTCCGGAAATGACGGAAATCCTGCTTCGACTGGCACCACGCTATCAAAAGGCTATGGGAGTCCTCATAGCCTAAAAGTACAGGCCATACGACGCGGCTGGTCAGCTCGCCGTCTGCCGCACGGTAATCGAGATACAGCTTTCGGCCTTCCCTGATCGCACGCCTTATTGGACGGGTATCAAGCATCGCCTCGTCACTGACTTCGCCTGGCTTAATACCAACAGAGGGGTCGGCAATGTACGGAAGAAGGTCCGGTGGCATTACTGATGCGATCTTCGCCATGACATCGCTGGCGGCATTTCTGATGGTCGCGTCGTTCAACCTTGTCACCATCTGAACGCCGAGGACGACTGCCTCGATCTCGTCGGGCGTCAGCATCAATGGGGGCATTTCATAGCCCGGGTCGAGCACGTAGCCATACCCTGTCGCGCCTTCGATCGGAACGCGCTGGGCGATCAGATGAGCGATGTCACGGTAGACGGTTCGTCTCGCAACCTCGAGTTCCTCCGCGAGTTGCGCCGAGGTCACTGGGCGGCTTGATCTGCGAAGGATCTGAATGATCTGGAAAAGGCGATCCGCCTTCCGCATGGTAGTGACTCCTGCTGCCACAACGGTGTCAGCACGGATGTGGCACAGAGACAGGGAAAGAGATAGTCAAACACCCAGGGAGAAAAACATGAAACTGGCCTCCGTACGCATCATCGCCTCAGACATCAGAGCCATGGTGACTTTCTACGAGCTCGTTACCGGTTTTCACGCGGACTGGCTGGCTCCGGTTTTCGCGGAGATCGTTACGCCCGGCGCAGCGTTGGCAATCGGAAGCGCTGAAACCGTCGCCTTGTTCAAGGAAGGCAGCGCGGAGCCGGGTGCGAACAGGACCGCCATTCTCGAGTTCATGGTGTCAAATGTCGATGCCGAATTCGCGCGGCTGAAAGACCAGATCGCGGTGGTACACGAGCCCAAGGATTTGCCATGGGGTAATCGCACCGCCCAGTTTTGCGACCCTGAAGGTACGCGCGTTGCGCTGTATACACCCGTAACCGACGCTGCAAGACAGCGCTTCGCAGGTCGTTGATTCGCTAGAGGCCCTGTCTTCGTTTCCGGCTCGCCGATGACCGCAATTGGCGCAAAGAGGACCAGCGCAACCCACACAACTCTCGGGCTTCAGGCTCCCACGGTACGGAGGCCCGTGTCGCGGTTCGCCGAATGCGTTTCATCCAGAGCCGGGCCGCGGAAAATAAACAAAAACAATATGGTTAGTGGACGGCTGGATATCGAAATTTGCTACGCCATCATTATACTTTTTCGAAAAGTGTCCAGCCCTTCCGGGCACCCGATGTAGACCAGTAGTATGTTCGCTGGAGCGTCAGTAGTGACAGCTGGAAGGAGCGCCAGGTTTAAAGCCTTGGTCACAGACTGGATTCATCGGGCGCTTGCGATCCATCATTCGAGGAGTGAGAAATCGATTGGTCGTCGGTGTGGTAGACTCGGCCTTCTGCTGACCCACTGCCTTTGGGTTGGATTGCTGTGTCTTCGATGAAACAGGAGCCGCCGCAGATGGCGCAAGGGTCGTAAGGTTAAAGAGTGCAGCGACCGCTGCAACCATGAAAGCGCGGTTCATTGGCATTCTCCTCGGATGATCATCAAGGGCGATCACCGCATACACGCGGTGAAATCGCATAGGCAGTCGGCCCATGCTGCCAGGGCTGTGTGAACCGGTGATGTCAACACGCTCGCGGAGAGAAGGAGCTTGACCGCAGCCCGTAATTGGTAACTGAACGCTTCAGTCCGCGGGAGCTTCCAATGCGTTCAAGGATTACCGCACTTCGATGTTGATAGCTTTGGGGCCCTTGCCCCTTTTATCTGGCTCCGTATCGAACGACACCTTTTGTCCTTCATGAAGAGATTGGATGCCAGAATCCTGAAGAGCCGAGATGTGTACGAACACATCGTTGCCACCGCCGTCGGGGCTTATAAAGCCAAACCCCTTGTCGGCATTGAAGAATTTGACTGTACCCGTTGGCATTGCTTACCTCATCAACTGCGAGACGGCTCCAACATGTAGCCAACGCTTGTCCTTCGCAAGCGAAAATACGCCTCTCACAGCTACGCTGGCTAAGGCTGATCTCGCCTGGAAAAGATCAGAGTTGGACCCGATGGAATACATCATTCCCAATTTGAAGCGAACGTGAAGGTCGGCATCTCCCCCCCAGTCACGGGTTTTGCCGCCTCAGCCACGCAATATGGGTACTTGTATAGCGCGTCTCATCTTGATTGACGCTGAATCTCACCTTGTTTGCCGCGACGCATACTTGCCTCTCTCACTGCGTCATCGACGCTGCAATGCGCTAAAGCAGGCAGGCGGCTTCGGCAAACCCGAGGAGGTTGAAGCATGACGGATCCAACCGAATTGAGCGTCGAGGAGTTCGCCGAGGTCGCGGTCCTGTCCGTCGATCTCCGTGTCGATGAGAAAGTAGAGGCAGTGGTTGGCCGAGTTGACCAGCCGGGATATCAACCGGCAATCACCGCATATGGGAAGCCCGCGCCGGCCCTAGTCCTTTCCGGCCGTGGTGCCCCGCTTTCGCCTGAGCAGCCTATCGCGCTGCCGATACGCGCGGCCCTTCGGTCAACCGCGTCTGGAGCTGCGCACAGATTATTTCGCTAACAAACGGATTTAGGTTCGCATGTTAACGTCTCAATAACTCAGCGTTCGACGACCTCCGCCATCGTCGATCAAATGCGTTGCAATCAGCTTTCCCGACGGATCATAACTGTCCGACTTTGACACCCACGGGAAGTCTCCAGTCGTATCAAAGACGATATGGTCCCGTGTTCCGTCGTCGTTGAAGTTCGTCTGGGACGCAATCTCACCGCTTCTGGTCGCAACCTGCTCATAGCGTTCCCAAGGCTGATTGTTGTCGACGTCATGGGTAATTGAGTAATGGCTCCGATCATCGTTTGTTTGGTCGACATACTGGAGCGAGCCGGCCGAATCGTAGTGCTGCACATAGACCGACCACGATGAGGTGCCTCCCGCATCGTAACTGGTCACGATTTTAGCGCCGCTATCGGAAAACGTTGTTTGGTTTTGCAACTGGCCAGCACGATTTCTGAACTGCTCAAGCTTCGACCAATCTTGGCTATTGGAGATGTCAAACGTCACGTAGTTGCTGGTACCGTCGTCATTCTCTTGTGCGACCGATCTGAGTTGGCCACCTGCGTCAACTGCCTGTTCGTAGCGGGTCCATTTCCCCTTGTTTTCCAAGTCGTGGTTGACCTGGTTCTTGGAACCATCGTCCATGACGGTGACCTCCGCTAGAGCACGCCCTTCCCCGTCAACTTCCGTGGTGATCGTTGACCATGGCCTCGTGTTGTCGGGGTCAAACTCGACTGTGCGAGTTAACTCGCTCGCTTTGTTGTAGTAGTCCACTTTCCGCTGCGCGCCGGACGCGTCGAACGCCACGCCAACCTTCGTGCTGTCGTCCTTGAACTGCATTTCGAACGACCGCATGTCGCTTGGACCGTATCTCTGTTCCACCCTCGTCCACGGTTCAGTATTGAGGGGATCAAAGAGCGTGGCGCTTATCCGCCGCCCGTCCTTGTTCTTGCGTTCAATGCTGCGCGGCCTCCCGATGGACGCCTCAAAGGTCGTCTCGATCGTTCGCCCATCGACCGTGACTTCAGTCTCTTGGATTTTACGCGCACGATAGTCGAATTTGGTTTGAATGGTTGATCCGCCTGGTTTCCGCTCAGTCTTAACGTCTGGCGCTTTTAAATGGCTCGGGGACCTTACATCTGAGTTGGGGTTCGAGGGCGGCCCACGGTCGGCCGCGCTATTTTTGGCGGACTGATCAGCCTTAGGGCCATTTTTCTCAGAATGGGTGCTTTGTGCGGCATTGTTGGTTTCTTGCGCGGACGCCGCCAGCAGTCTCAGCTCGCCGACCGCTCCGTCGTACTCCATAAAGGTCTTGGGGCAGGACCATACAGCGCCCTGAAACCGACGGTTCGCTTCAGCGATTTTGCCGCGCTGGAGGTACCATTCACCCGCGTAGAAAATAGCCTCACACAGTTCGTCACCATTTTCGGCCTTTGTGGCGACCTCCTCCGGGCTGAGTTTCCCAAGAAAGAGGTCGTAGATAGGGTATGGCCACTGGGTGGGCTCTAATTTGGCTGCAGCGCTCTGAAGGTCGGGCACGGCCTTGTCGTTGCCACCTCTCTCCTGAGCCAGATATCGCCAAAGCCGGTAGTATGGAGCCGGCTTGCCATTTGTTTCGGCCTTGGACAAGAACGTTGCCGCGGCGTCGTCGTAGCGTCCGGCGAAGAACTGCCGGAATGGGTCAGCTAGCATTTCCTCTCGCAACCGTGCGATAGGCAGCAAGGACGCTATCGCCACAATGGCAAAGAGGCCGCTGAAGGCTACCGCGGCACCTCCAAAGCGTGGCGTCGACCGCTCCCGCGGCCAAGCAATCAGTAGGACAAGAGCGGCAGCACCACCTGCCACCACGCCGCCGAAATGCCCTGCATAATCTATCATCTGCCCGTCCTTGGCGGCGGACAGGAATGGGATGAGCGCTGGAACCAACATTTGCGCCGCGCCAATTCTAAGCGCAGAAGCAAGCGGTGCGAGGTGACCCCGAAAACTGGCGACCATGGTGGCCGCGAACAGTCCAACGATACCGCCGGATGCCCCGACACCCACGATGTTCGGCGCGTTGAACAAAACGGAAGCAATGGCCCCGCCCAGGGCACTTGCGAAGAAGATCGCCGCAAACCAGCGCCAGCCAATCAAGCGTTCCAGTAGTCTGCCCGCGAACCAAAGCGCAAGGCAATTGAAGCCGAGGTGAACGATTGATCCATGCAGCAATGGCGCGGTGAATAGACGCCACCACTGATGATCCTGAAGCAAGGCTTCCTGCTGCGTCGCACCGAGCATGAACAAAGTTTGGATGCTCGGCGAACCCGCCTGCGAAGGGTCCACACCGAATATCAGTTCGCCGGCGTAGATGGCGACGAGCAGACTGATTAAGACATAGCTCAGGACCTGTGGGCTGAGCGATATTTCAGCTTCTGAGACATTCTCGGTGGCGATCTCCTGACCGCCAGTCGTCGTTGCTCCACGAGCATGCTCCCATGCTTCAAAGCAACGATTGAAAATTCGATCGGGATTCCCGCTTAGCACCTTGAGATTTACGGTCGCTTTGCCTTTCGAGGCATGCATGATCGACCAAAGGAAACCCCGAAACCCACGCCTGCGAATGCCGTCGGCAACACCCGCGTCCAGCTCAAGCCTCAGACTGTCTACATGCCGGCTCTGAAATCTGCCGAGGTCCTTGATGGCTTGCCAAGGAATCGGCTGAGTGCTGAAACTCGGCAACACAATGCCGTCGCCCGATACCGCAAGAGCAAGTTCCCTTGAGAATAGCTTGAGCAGCCCTGATACGCAGATCGACCCGAAAAATGCGCCGCCGAGCCACGAGACAACAATTCCCGGAAAGCGGCCTGCGCCTTCCGAGATCCATATGTTCGCAACTATCAAAGCCGCAAAAACGAAGCTGCCGAGCACGGCCCTAAGCAATTTGCCTTCGTCCCATCGGTAAGCAGTCGTCTGAAAAGACTTTGCCGCCTCTGATCGCAGGTCGGGAGACCGTGGGTCAACTCGCCCGGATGCATCGTCCTGGAACTCCGAACGCCCCGACAATGACTTGCCTTCGTCGTCGCCTTTTAGCTCTGGGATATCGGAAGCAATTCGCCAATCTGCAAAGCCTTCGTACCAAACCCTGGTTTCGGGCTCAAGCTGGCCTGCCTGGACTAGAATCTTGATTTCTAAGGCCGAAACCGGCCCCATCTGCTGGCCTCGATATTGGTAGTACCAGGCCGTCATGCGCAATGCCATACAAAAAAGGAGAACATTGACGGAATCAAAATGCGAGTGATGATTGAGCTTCGTCGCTACGAAATGCAACCTGTATTGTCAACTGGATTCGGAAGTGCACGCTGCGTTAGGCTGTATTCCCGTGTGCGTCGGCACTGGACATTTTTTGGAAGTGTTTTCGATTTCATCCTGCTCGAGTTTTGGAGCCTACGTGATGCGAAATGCGGACTTTTCGCTTTCAGATCACCGCTAGTGATTTCAATGGGTTCCGGACTGGTTGAGGCACTCGGAGTTCGCGTTTACACGGTGGCCTGATAGCGTGTGGGACGCCGCGTCCAGCCAAACAATCTACTAGACGATTGATTGGACGAACCCAATCAATCGACTGCCCGCGATTGGCGACGGCAACGCCGTGGTGACGCATTAAGACTATGACTGGATCGAGTTCGAGTTTGGCGAGCGGGATCCGGTAGCGAGCGCGGCGTAAAACACTCGGGCTAAGGTTTCAGATCAAGCAGCGCCCGCCCGCTTCCATCCATGGCGAACGGAACGGAAGCATGCTGGTGGGCCACCAACCAGCGCCCGCCGCGCTTCACGAGGCCGAGTGTCTGGCGAAACCACAGATCCACCTCGGCGCCATCGGTCTTCGTTCCCGTCATATGGAGCAAGCCGCTCCAGAAAGCGACGTCTCCGCCGACCGTCAGCTTGGCATCGTGCACTTCGCCGCCGATCGGTCCGTCCCATGTATCGAACCAGTCCTGAAGGCCCGCCTCGTCCTTGCCGTGGTAGACAAGTGGTGGCGCCAGCGAAAATTCGACGGAGTCCTCGGTCTCGTAGGAGAGTGCATTCTTGGCATTCTTATCGCCGAGCGCGGAGGCGCGCATCATCAGCATAGCGATAATCGCTTCCTCATCGAGGTTGGGATTGGTCTCTTCGGTCATCTGCGATCCTCCTGTTCCTGAACAAAGGACGATCGGAAGAATGACAATCCGACATCGTCATTCACAAACTGTCAATCGGCGCGCGGCTATCGTTGCCGAGGAATTCGCACGTCGCCTGAGCGAGTTTCGCGAGGATGACCGCCAGTATCGGGATATCTCGGCAACGCTGCACCAGCTGCGCTCGCGCTGCCGCTGGTAACGGATGTTGCATCACAAGACTTAATTCGGGTTTCCTTCCCAAATTACCGTTCATTCGACAAGAACTGCTTGAAACGTTCGGATTTCGGGTTTCGAAAAATCCAGGCAGGATCCCCCTCTTCCTCGACAACGCCCTTGTGCAGAAACACAACCTTGCTGGAGACGTCCCTGGCAAAAGCCATTTCATGGGTGACAACAAGCATCGTCCGGCCTTCTTCCGCAAGTGAGCGCATGACCTTCAGGACTTCGCCGACAAGCTCTGGATCGAGCGCCGAGGTTGGTTCATCAAAGAGCATGACCCTTGGCCGTTGCGCAAGCGCTCTGGCAATGGCCGCCCGTTGTTGCTGTCCACCGGATAGATGCGCTGGATAGAAATGACGCTTGTCTGCAATCCCGACTCGCTCGAGCAAGGCTTCGGCCTCCTCGACGCATTCCGCCCGGCTGCGCTTCTGGACATACACAGGCGCTTCGATCACGTTCTCAAGGATCGTCATGTGAGACCAGAGGTTGAAATTCTGGAACACCATTCCAATGTGCTCGCGAAGGCGATCGACCTGTCGCCGATCTGCTGGCTCGGTCTTATACCGGCCCTTCTTGAGAGCGAACATTTCGCCGCCGATGCGAATTTCACCGCTATCGGGGACCTCGAGCATATTGATGCATCTGAGCATCGTCGACTTTCCTGATCCGGACGAGCCTAGAATCGAGATGACGTCGCCTTCCTGGGCTTCGAGAGAAATCCCTTTCAAAACTTCAAGCGGACCAAAGCATTTGCGAAGGTCCTTAACTGAAACAGCAGCCGTTTTGTTTTTGTTGTCGGTCGCTGGTACTGTTCCCCTGTCAAACATGTATAACTCCCGTTAGGTCAAGGCTGGCGGCTTCATGCGCAGATGAGGCGAGAGCCAGAATTCAACAATCATCAGCAACCGCGTGACGAGGAAGGTGATCGCCAGATAAATAGCGCCGGCGACGATGAAGACCTCGAACGCCCGGAAGCTGTCCGCGATCAGCTTTCCTGCAAGGCCAGTGACCTCCATTATGGTGATGACGGAGGCCAGCGCCGTCGCTTTCAGCATCAGGATGATCTCGTTGCCGTAAGCTGGCAGCGCTTGGCGAATGGCGATTGGCAAGACGATACGCTGCAAGAGGAGCGGGCCCGACATGCCGCAGGCTCGTGCCGCCTCGACCTGTTGTACAGACACTGCCTGGAGGCCACCGCGGAAGATCTCACTCGTATAGGCCGCGGTGTTCAACGTCAGTGCTATAACCGCGCACCAATAGGGTTCGCGAAAGAAGGCCCAGACGCCGACTTCCTGCAGAAACGGCCGGAATTGTCCCAGCCCGTAATAGATGAGGAACATCTGTACGAGCAGCGGCGATCCCCTGAAGACGAAAACATAGCCTTGGGCGAAGCCTCGGCCGACCGGTCCGCCAACGACCGCAATGAAGCAAATGATGACTGCAAGGATACCACCGGCTAGAATGGATGTCGCGGCCAGCTCCAATGTGAGCGGGAGGCCAGGCAACAGGGTAAGAAACGTTTCCCACATGAAGGCCAAGTCCATCACAAAGCCCTCCGCGTGCCACGAAGCGTTCTCGTTTCCAAACGGTGGAAAGTCATCGACGACGCCCAGGTGATGATCAGATAAAGCACGACAGCTGTCAGGTAGAACTCGAAAGGGCGCCGAGTCGAACCGGCTGCGATCTGAGATTGACGCAGAAGTTCGACGAGACCGGTAACGGAAATCAACGCCGATTCCTTCAGCACGAGTTGCCAGGTATTGCCCAATCCAGGGATCGCGTAGCGCAGAACCAGCGGCGCGATGATACGACGAAACTTCGGCCAAGGCCGCATTCCAACGGCACTGGCGGCCTCAAGCTCGCCGCTGGCAACGGACTTGAACGCACCGCGAAAGACTTCGGATTGGTATGCGGCGGAGACGACGCCCAGCGCCAATGTGCCGGTAAGAAAGGCCGGCATGCCAATGAAGCCGTGATAGCCAAACAAGCCGCCGAGATAGCCGAGAAACGCGCTTCCGCCAAAATAGAAGAGGTAGATCACCAGTAGGTCCGGCACTCCTCGCAGAACCGTGGTATAGCCGTCCGCAAGCCATCGCAGAAGCATATAGCGCGACAGCTGCATGAACGTGATGACCGATCCAAGGATAGTGCCAGTCAGGAAACCGCAGACCGAAACCCCGAGCGTCATTGCCGCCGCGGCAAGAAGCAAGGCACCCCAACCGGTTTCCCCAAATCCAACGAGCGTCAGATATCCGTCGATGAGTTCCATACTTATTCTAGCCTCTCGTTGCCGACGCTTAGTCCACAGCCCGCCGGTGCGCCCAAATGCGCTGAAGCTTTGACATGTTCTTGAGCGAGCTTTGAACATGCGCGCGAGCTGCCGCTTCGGCCGCCTGGGGATCACGCGCGCAGATCGCATCCGCTATCGCGCGATGCTCATCCAGATCGGTATGCTCCAGATCCACCCACAGAACCTCGAGCCACAGCGCCAGCCGCAGTTGCTGATACACCTGGTCGCTTAGCCGAACGAGCGCCTCATTGCCCGTCGCCTCCAGGATTACCCGGTGGATGTAGAGTCCGAGATCGAGGTTTCGCGCGGCATCGGAAGGGGTGTCCTCCTCTGTCTCTTTGAGTTCCACCATCTGCGCGATGACGCCGCGGATCCGTTCAAGGTCTTCCTCCGTTGCCGTGGTGCAGGCAAGCCGCGCCGCGCAAACGTCCAGCGCCTCCCTGACAACAAGAAGATTGCAGAAGGCGGTAATATCCAAATCCGAAACCGTGTAGCCAAGGTTTCTTTGGCCAACGACCAAGCCTTCCTCTTCGAGCTTCATCAGTGCTTCACGAAGAGGAGTTCGGCTTACTCCAAACCTCTTTGCGAGCGTGTTTTCGGAGAGTCGCTCGGACGGCCGGAGCTGTCCGGTGAGGATCAAATCCTTCAGTTGAGCATATGTCGATTCACGCAGCGAGCCGCGCGGCTCGTTCTTGCTGAGTGTCAAGCCAATCCCCTTTCATGTCCACGGACCCCAATGTCGGGACCTTTGCGAAGAACGCTATATTTTTTCCTCTTGCAGGATCAAGTGGAATACGAATATGTATACAATATTGGACACAACATTCAATTGGTTTCTGTCGGCAATTGGCAAGCTTATCGAGATAGCGGCGACTGGAGGAGTTACATGCCCGAGATACTATGCCTTGAGGAACTCCGTGCCCGGTACCAGAATGCATCTGGGGCTGACATTTTCGAGCCAGAGTTTCGTAAGGTTGCGGACCTGGTCTTCGCAGAAGGCGACAGCCGCCAAGCCCCCTATTGCGGCGTCCCAACTTTGCTGAAGGCACCTTTTCGGCAAGATGTTGCGCCTCTTTTTACGGGTATTGATGTCGCGCTTCTGGGCATCCCATTTGATCTAGGCGTTACGAACCGTCCTGGCGCGCGTTTCGGTCCTCGCGCCGTTCGCAACGTCGAGAGAGTCGGGCCATATGATCACGTGCTGCGTGCGGTTCCGGCTGCGCATGTCGGCGTCGCAGACGTGGGTGACGTGCCCTTTCGCAGCCGTTTCGATCTTGCCAGTTCGCACGAGGATATAGAACGGTATGTTCGCAGCATCGTCGAGGCTGGAGTTGTGCCCCTCTCAGTCGGCGGTGACCACTCCATTGGGCTGCCATTGCTTCGCGCCGTCGGCCGCGATCGTCCGGTTGGTATGATACACATCGATGCTCATTGCGATACGAGCGGCTCGTTTGAGGGCTGCAAGTTTCACCATGGCGGCCCATTCAGACAAGCCGTGCTCGACGGCGTGCTCGACCCGCGCCGGACAATACAGATCGGTATTCGTGGCAATTCCGAATATCTCTGGGAGTTCTCCTACGCCTCTGGAATGACTGTCATTCACGCCGAAGAGGTCGAGGAACTCGGCATCAAACGGGTGATCGAAAAGGCCCGCGCGATAGCGGGCGACGGCCCGACCTATGTCAGCTTTGATCTGGACGCTCTTGATCCGGCATTTGCGTCGGGCACCGGCACACCGGAGATCGGCGGGCTCACCTCCACGCAGGTGCTTGGCATCCTTCGCGGCCTTTCCGGTCTCGACATTGTCGGCGGCGACGTTGTCGAGATCGCCCCTCAATACGATCCGACAACGAACACGGCGCAGGTCGCCGCTCAGATTTTATTCGAACTCCTCTGTCTGGCCGCAGAGGCGATAAGGATCCGCGCGTCCCGGCACGATTGAGCCTTCACGCTGATCAAAAGCAACCGCCGCACGCGAATGAGCGGCAAACCAAAAAGGGGAATGAAAATGATGAAAAGCAAACTAGCACTCGCCAGCCTGGTTCTCAGCATCGTTGCTGCCAGCAGCAGCTACGCCCAAACCAAGCCAACCGAAATCACCATTGCCACTGAAGGCGCCTACGAGCCCTGGAATTTCACCGGCCCCGACGGAAAGCTTGCCGGTTTTGAGATCGATCTCGCCAATGATCTTTGCGCCCGCATGAAGATCAAATGCAACATTGTTGCGCAGGACTGGGACGGGCTCATCCCATCGCTGAACGCCAAGAAGTTCGATGCCATCATGGCATCGATGATCGTCACGCAGAAGCGCCTCGCCGTCATCGCCTTTAGCGAACCGTACGCTCCGACCGCCGCAGCCTTGATGGTTGAAAAATCGGGCCCGCTCGCAAATCTCCCTGGCACCGGAACCACTATCGATCTCGCAGGTGACAAAGCAAAGGTCGAACAGGAATTGCAGCCCCTTCGCGACGCCCTGAAAGGCAAGGCGGTCGGCGCGCAGGTCTCCACCGCAAACGTCGCGTTTCTTGATTCCTATTTCAAGGGAGTCGTCGAGCCGCGCGAATACAAGACCGTCGAGCAGCATGACCTCGACTTGCAGGCAGGACGCATCGACGCTGTCGTGGCACAGAAGACATCGTTGAGCGCGACGCTATCGAAAGAGGATTTCAAGGACTACACGATTGCCGGGCCGACCTTCATCGGTGGTGTATTCGGTCAAGGCATCGCTGCCGGCCTGCGCAAGGACGACACCGAATTGAAAGCGATGTTCGACGAGGCGATCAGCGCCGCGAAGGCTGACGGGACAATCAACACGCTCGCGAAAAAATGGATGAAGATCGGCCTCGAATAATCGACCGATCGCCCCTTCTAACGCAGAAAAATGACAGCCGTCGAGTGCTCGGACAACTCGGCGGCTGCGTGAAACTGCCGCGAATTTTTCCACTCGCCTCGATCACAACTGGAGAACTATCGTGACCATTCTTCTCAATTCCCTGGAAGCGCGCGACGCGGCGTTTGTCCTTCATCCCTATACGAATGCGTCGCAACATCTAAGGGACGGCCCGCTTGTGATTGCCAGGGGTGAAGGGATCTACATCATCGACAGCGATGGGAATAGGTATATCGAGGGGCTCGGTGGGCTGTTCTGCGCGTCGCTTGGGTTTAGTGAGCAACGGCTCGTCGACGCTGCCACACGGCAAATGCAGGAGCTACCGTTCTATCACAGCTTTGGCGGCAAATCGCATGAGACGGCCATCGAACTTGCCGAGCGGCTGATCCGCCTGGCTCCGGTTCCGATGTCGAAGGTATTCTTTGCCAATTCCGGTTCAGAGGCCAACGACACGGCCCTGAAACTTGTCTGGTACTACCACAATGCGATCGGCAAACCGGAAAAGAAGAAGGTCATTTCCCGTTGGCGCGCCTATCATGGGGTGACGATTGCCTCGGCAAGTCTCACGGGGCTCCCCAACAACCATCGCGACTTCGATCTGCCGATCGGTCGGATCCTCCATACGGATTGCCCGGAATATTATCGCTACGGCCAGCCGGGCGAGAGCGAGGAAGACTTTGCGACCCGCTGCGCTGCCTCGCTCGAGGATCTGATCCTCGCTGAGGGGCCTGAGACGATCGGGGCATTTTTCGCTGAACCCTTGATGGCGTCGGGTGGGTGCATCGTTCCGCCGCCAACCTATTACGAAAAGATCCAGGCGATCCTGAGGAAGTACGATATTCTCCTGATTGCCGACGAGGTGATCTGCGGTTTCGGCCGGCTGGGCACCATGTTTGGCTCCGAGAGTTTCGGGCTGCAACCGGATATGATCGCCATGGCCAAGCAGCTGTCTGCGGCATACCAGCCAATTTCCGCGCTGATGGTCAACGAGAAGGTCCATGCAGCCATCGTCACCGAGAGCGAAAAGATCGGCACCTTCGGGCACGGCTTCACCTATAGCGGACACCCGGTTGCCACCGCCGTCGCATTGGAAACCCTGAACATCTATGAAGAGCGCGACATCGTCG
This sequence comes from Rhizobium sp. CF122, assembly GCF_000282035.1. Classification (GTDB taxonomy): domain Bacteria; phylum Pseudomonadota; class Alphaproteobacteria; order Rhizobiales; family Rhizobiaceae; genus Rhizobium. The sequence continues at coordinate 74,147 of NZ_AKKA01000081.1, read as the reverse complement.
GGCATGTGCAACAGGTGGCGCCGCTCTTCCAACGAAGGCTCCACGCGCTCAGTGACCATCCACTTGTCGGAAACGCGCGCGGACGCGGCCTGATTGGCACGCTCGAGCTGGTTCGCAACAAGGAAACCAAGGAGCCGTTCAAGCCGGCGGACGCTATCGCGGTCCATGCCGGCAAGCGGGCCCAAGTGCATGGCGTCGTCACCCGTGCGCTCGGCGACAACTATTCTCTTTGCCCGCCCCTCATCATCACGGAAACACAGATCAACGACATGTTCGACCGCTCCGAGAGGGCCCTTGATGACACCTACAGCTGGGCGCGCGCCAACAACCTCTATTGATAAAGGACAACAGCATGCGGAACTTCGAACAACCGGGGCGCTCGATTGCCGTTGGCCATAGCGGCATGGCTGCCACCTCCCATCCCATGGCAACCATGACGGCTATCGACATCCTCAAAAGTGGCGGCAAGGCCATCGATGCGGCAGTAGCAGCCTGCGCCGTCCAGTGCGTGGTGGAGGCAGGCTCCACCGGCATTGGCGGCGATTGTTTCGCGTTGCTAGCCCCCAACGGAGGCGACCAGGTGATCGCCTATAACGGGTCTGGTCGCACACCCGCGGCCGTGGATCTCAAATGGTTCAAGGACCAGGGAGTTTCCGAGATCGCGCGGTCTTCGCCTCACGCGGTGACCGTTCCCGGCGCTGTCGACGCCTGGACGCGCCTCGTCGCAGATCATGGGCGCATGTCGATGGCCGATATCTTGGCGCCAGCAATCGCGCTTGCGCATGACGGCTATGGCATTACACCGCGCGTTTCCGCTGATATTTCGCATCAGCGCGCTATGCTCGCACTCGACCCGTCGACGCGCCGCATTTTCCTCGACAACGATGAAGCTCCCGCAGTTGGATCCATTCAGCGTCAGCCGCAACTCGCACAGACGTTGTCGGCGATCGGCAGCCACGGCCGGGATGCCTTCTATCGCGGCGATGTCGCCGAAGACATGGTCTCTTATCTTCGCTCGCTCGGCGGTCTGCACACAATCGAGGATTTCGCATCCGCCGCTGGGGAATATGTCACCCCTATCAGCGCAACCTATCGCGGCTGGACGGTTCATGAATGCCCACCAAATGGGCAAGGTATCATTGCATTGATGATCCTCAAGATTCTTGAGCGTTTTGCCCCGTCAGGCGACCCCCTCGATCCCGACAACCTTTATGTTGAAGTCGAGGCGACCCGGCTTGCCTATGCGGCGCGCGAACGTTGGCTTGCAGACGCCGCCTTCTCGAATGTCCCGGCAGATTTTCTTCTGTCGGATGAACTTGCCGACCGTCTTGCCTCGAGCATCAACTTGAAAGAAGCTGGTAATGTCGCGGGTGTCATTGAAGGCGTCGAGCACTCGGACACGGTCTATATCTCGGTGGTCGACAAAGACCGCAATGCCGTCAGCTTTATCAATTCGGTCTTCCATCCCTACGGCAGCGGACTAATGGCACCGAAGTCGGGCGTGCTGTTCCACAACCGCGGCCAGAGTTTCGTGCTGAAGGAGGGGCATCCAAACGCGATCGGCCCGCGCAAGAGGCCGATGCATACGATCATCCCAGGAATGGTCACGCGAAACGGCAAAGCGACCCTCTCGTTCGGTGTTATGGGAGGTCACTATCAAGCTATGGGACATGCTCACTTTCTGTCGAAGCTGTTCGACTTCGGCATGGATATCCAATCGGCGATCGATCTTCCTCGTCTGTTCCCCCTCCCCGGCACGCTAACGATTGAAGCGGAGGAAACAATTCGAACCGCGATTGGCGAAAATCTCAAGGGCCGAGGCCTCAAAGTGGTTCCTCCGAAATGGGCCATTGGCGGCGCGCAGGCGATTTGGATTGACCAAGAGCACGGAACCCTGCTCGGGGCGTCGGATCATCGCAAGGATGGTTGTGCCCTCGGTTACTGATTCAAGAGCATCGGAGAACCAGATGTCGGACTACCCAGAAACCCAACTCTTTATCGATGGCACTTGGCGGGACGGTTCGAACGATCGCCTGCCGATCGTCAACCCAGCCACAGGTGAAATCATCGGAACTGTCGCCAATGCCGGCCGCGACGACCTCGATGCCGCACTTGTCGCAGCCGAGTCCGGGTTTGACATCTGGCGTCAGGTCAGCGCTTTCGATCGTGCGAGGGTGTTGCACAAGGCTGCGCAGTTGCTGCGGGACCGGGTTGAGAAGATCGCGACGATCATGACCCTCGAGCAGGGCAAGCCGATCGCCGAAGCCAGGGCGGAGACGTTGGGAGCAGCCGATATGATCGACTGGTTCGCCGAGGAAGCCCGGCGGGCGTACGGTCGGGTTGTCCCTCCCCGGTTCGCCCATGTTCGGCAGATCGTCCTCAAAGAGCCGGTCGGCCCCGTTGCCGCCTTCAGCCCCTGGAACTTTCCTTTGAACCAGGCCGTTCGTAAAGTTGCGGCAGGTCTTGCTGCAGGCTGCTCGATCATTCTCAAGGGACCGGAGGAGACACCGGCGAGCTGTGCCGAACTTGTCTACGCATTCGCCGATGCCGGACTGCCAACCGGCGCCCTCAACCTCGTTTATGGCACTCCCGCCGATATCTCCAACCACCTCATTGCGCACCCAATCATTCGCAAGATTACGTTCACCGGTTCGACAGCTGTCGGCAAGCAGCTTGCCGCACTTGCCGGTGTGCATATGAAGCGGATGACGATGGAACTAGGCGGTCATGCCCCAGCAATCGTTTTTGACGATGCCGACGTGGATGTCGCCGTGCGGATCCTGTCCGGCTCGAAATTCCGCAATGCCGGCCAGGTCTGCGTTGCTCCGACTCGCTTCCTCGTCCAGGAGAAGGTCTATTCTAGGTTCCTCGCCGGCTTCGTGAAAGCGGCAGAGGCCATCAAGGTGGGCAATGGCTTGGACGCAGAGGTAACAATGGGCCCCCTTGCCAGCGGAAAGCGCGTCGAAGCCATGGAAGCTCTCACGGCTGACGCCATCTCTCGCGGGGGGAGGATCGCGACCGGCGGGGAACGGATTGGAAACCAAGGAAATTTCTACAAACCCACGGTCCTCACCGACGTGCCACTCGACGCCCGCGTCTTGAACGAAGAGCCGTTCGGCCCGATTGCTGTCGTCAACGCTTTTTCGACGTATGAATCCGCCATTTCGGAAGCCAACCGCCTGCCTTATGGCCTTGCGGCCTACGCGTATACCACGTCGGCAAAGACAAGTGCCGCACTCGGGCGCGACATGCAAAGCGGCATGGTTTCGATCAATCATCATGGTTTGGCGCTGCCGGAGTTGCCGTTCGGTGGCATAAAAGACTCCGGCTATGGGTCAGAAGGCGGGACGGAGGCGATGGAAAGCTTCTTCAACACGAAGCTGGTGACGGAATCCATCTGATCGCTGAGGTTCTAATTGCAGCCGGATGAAGGTTCCGCGGCAGGTCACTTGGTCCGGTAGCCTCGAAGCGGAAATCCAAAGCCGACTGATAAGAGGAAGTGGCCTTCCCTTTGCAATCGAGCCCCGACGGCGCGGGTCGCTCGAACTCGCAACTATGTAAGACGAACTCCATCAACAGCTGGGTCATAAAACTTGAGTATCCTGTCGTCACTGTCTGCAATATCAGGCCGTGTGGCAAAAAATGTTGCCGACCAGGATTCGGCTGCAATGCAGAATATTTCGCAGAATTGCTGTATCGGTAGTTGGAAGATTCTGGTTCCGCCAATCTGGCGTGGATGAACGGTTAGGCCGACCGCCAGAATCCGATTCTCGAAGGCCGGCAAAACTTGCGTTTCAAGCCAGCCCCTAAAAATTGCACCCTGCTCTGCGTGGCAGCACCAGAAGAACACGCTGAACCTAGATGAGCCGTGACCTTAACGCCGCTGATGCAGACTTAGCTGGAAATGCACGGCTGGGCATCCAGGCAAGCATGAATCGGATGACAAAAAAGTATCGGTGCGTAGGGGCAAATGTGGTGGAGCGCCCTGTCGCATCCGGCTAAACTTCTTTCATGGTCGCGGGATGGAACCGGGAGAGCTCCACCTGCTTTTAGCCCAGTAACAGAGTGAGGAGACCCTGGGAGGGGTAGTCGTATGAGGGATGTATCAGAGCCCGATCTGGAAGTCGTCCAGATACGTTCCGGCGAGTCCTTCAAGATGTGGTCGCATGGATATCCCTATCATACGGTGCGGTGGCACTTTCATCCCGAATATGAAATCCACCTGATCACCGAAACCTCCGGCTGCTATTTCGTCGGTGACTTCATCGGCGATTTCCAGCCGGGGAATTTTGTGATGACCGGCCCGAACCTTCCGCACAATTGGGTAAGCGAAGTCCTCGACAACCGGCGCATCGAGCAGCGCTGCATGGTTTTGCAGTTCTCCGAGCAATTCATCGATGGCCTGCTTGCCATCCTGCCAGAACTCAAAGGGTTTCGCTCGGTGCTCGCCGACAGCCGTCGGGGCGTCCTCTTCCCTGTCGAGACCGCCGCACTCGCCAAACCGATCATGCAGGAGATGCTGGATGCCACCGGTGCGCGTCGCATCGCGCTTTTCATGCAGCTTGTCGAACTTCTGACGGCTGCCAACAATCGCGTGGCGCTGACCACGTCCGACTATCAGCCCGATCCGTCCGGTTATATGTCGATCGGCACCAACAAGGCCCTGGCATTTATCCGTGAGCGACTAACGGAGCCATTTTCCGAAACCGACCTGGCGGCGATCGCCGGTCAAACGCCAAGTGCGTTCTCCAGGTCGTTTCGCAAACATACCGGCTTCTCGGTGGTTCAGTATGTGAACCGCCTGCGCATCAACCTCGCCTGCCAGCTGTTGATGAGCAGCGAGGACATGCCCGTTATCGATATCTGCTACGCTTCTGGGTTCAACAACCTTTCGAATTTCAACAGACACTTTCTCGCGCAGAAAGGGATGCCGCCCTCCAGGTTTCGAGCCTTGCGGGCACAAAACGAAAAAGCGGTGGAGGCCGCCTAACTAGGGAGGACAGGGAGGAGACAGGACACATTGATGGCAAGTTCGAACGGAGACCGTGGCGGCCTCCGCGCGAGAGCTCTTGTCTTCAGATTCATAACAGGTGCGCCTCAGCAGCATGGCCGGCGATGGTCTTTGACCGCGGTTCCGGCAGAGGCTTTGTGCGCTTTGCACTCAGGCCAACCATGCGCCTGAGACGGTAACTGCAACAATCGATCTCTTCAATGGAGAAACCGAAATGACGCAACTCAAAACGAAACTCGCAGGCGCCGCGATCCTGGCCTTCGGCCTTTTCAGCGGAACGTCCGTCTTTGCACAGTCGGCCAAAGTCACCGACGCGACTGTGGCCTTCCTGATGCCCGACCAGAGCTCGACGCGTTACGAAGAGCATGACTTCCCGGGCTTCCAGGCGGAAATGGCCAAGCTCTGCGCCGGCTGCAAGGTGATCTACCAGAATGCCAACGGCGATGCATCCCGTCAGCAACAGCAGTTCAACTCCGCGATCTCGCAAGGGGCCAAGGCGATCATCCTCGACCCGGTTGACTCCACCGCTGCTGCCTCGTTGGTGAAGATGGCACAGAGCCAAGGCGTCAAGGTTATCGCCTATGACCGCCCGATCCCTTCCGCGGCAGCCGACTACTATGTCTCCTTCAACAATGAAGAGATCGGCAAGATGATTGCCGTATCGCTCGTCGCGCATTTGAAGAAGAACAACGTCAAACCAGAAGACGGTGGTCTGCTTGAGATCAACGGCTCTCCGACCGACGCAGCCGCCGGCTTGATCAAGAAGGGTATCCATGCCGGCATCGCCGAGGGTGGGTATCGAGTTCTCGCCGAATACGATACGCCGGAGTGGGCGCCGCCGAAGGCACAGCAGTGGGCAAGCGGCCAGATTACCCGCTTCGGCAAGAAGATCATTGGTGTCGTAGCGGCCAATGACGGTACTGGTGGTGCCGCAGTCGCTGCCTTCAAGGCTGCCGGTGTGGATCCGGTCCCGCCAGTGACAGGCAATGACGCGACGATTGCCGGCCTGCAGCTGATCATTGCTGGTGATCAGTACAACACGATTTCCAAGCCGAGTGAGATCGTTGCTGCCGCCGCCGCCAACGTCGCACTGCAACTGCTTTCCGGTGAGACGCCGAAGGCGGATACGAAGCTGTTCGACACACCGACGCAGCTCTTCACGCCGGCGCTTGTGACTGCAGAGAACCTGAAGGCCGAAATCATCGACAAGACCGTCAACGGTAAGCCGATCCAGACGCCTGAACAGCTTTGCGGCGATCGTTACGCCGAGGGTTGCAAGAAGCTTGGTATCGGCAGCTAAGAACTCCTCCCGAGGGTCCTCCGGCGCATGTCGCCGGGGGGCTCATTGCAGGCATCACGAAGTCATACGGAAAGGCTTGCCTCGATGATGGACAACCAACATGACGCGCCCCCGACTGGCGAGCTGGTGCTCAGCCTGCGTGGCGTCTCCAAGAATTTCGGCGCCGTTTCGGCCCTGACGGATATCGATCTCGACGTGCATGCGGGCGAAGTCGTGGCGCTGGTCGGCGACAACGGTGCGGGCAAGTCGACACTTGTCAAAATTCTTGCCGGCGTCCACCAGCCGACATCGGGCACGATCACTTTCGCGGGCAAACCCGTAACGCTTGCTGACCCCAGTACGGCACTTGATCTCGGTATTGCGACGGTTTTCCAGGACCTCGCGCTCTGCGAAAATCTCGATGTGGTGGCCAACATCTTCCTTGGCCGGGAGACCAGTCCGCTAAAGCTCGATGAAGTGTCGATGGAGGTACGCTCCTGGAAGCTCCTGAATGAGCTGTCGGCGCGCATCCCTAGTGTCCGCATTCCGATCGCCTCGCTTTCCGGCGGCCAGCGTCAGACGGTGGCGATTGCGAGATCGCTGCTGTTGGAGCCGAAGCTTATCATGCTCGACGAGCCGACCGCTGCGCTCGGCGTGGCGCAGACGGCGGAGGTCTTGAATCTTATCGAACGGGTCCGCGACCGTGGCCTCGGCGTGATCATGATCAGCCACAATATGGAGGACGTGCGGGCCGTGGCAGACCGCATCGTCGTCCTGCGTCTCGGCCGCAACAATGGAATATTCTATCCCGACGCCACCAATCAGGAACTCGTCAGCGCCATCACAGGAGCCGCCGACAATTCCGTCTCCCGCAGGGCAAGCCGACGCCAGGCGCCGCGCGAGATCACTAACGGAGGAACCCCATGAGCAGCAACGCCAATCAGAGCGCGCCATCCGCACCGTTGCTGGATAGGAGCGACGTTCGCGTCAAACATGAAACCGGCGTGAGCGGCGCCATCCGGGCCTTTGCCGATCGCGTGAGATCGGGCGATCTAGGCTCGCTGCCGGTCGTCGTCGGCCTAGTTCTCATCTGGACCGTCTTTGCGTCGCTCAATCCCATCTTCCTCTCGGCCAACAACCTCGTCAATTTGCTTTTCGATGCATCGACCGTCGGCGTCATCTCGCTTGGCATCGTCTGCATCTTAATGGTTGGCGAGATCGACCTGTCCGTGGGCTCGATCAGTGGCTTTGCTTCGGCGCTGGTCGGCATGCTCTGGGTCAACGAAGGCTGGCCGGTTGCGCTGGCGATTGTCGCTGCTCTTGCCGCCGGCGGTGTCATCGGTGCGCTTTATGCATTGCTCTTCAACCGCCTCGGAATGCCGAGCTTCGTTTCGACACTGGCTGGTCTTCTGGCGGTTCTCGGCATGCAGCTTTATCTACTTGGCGCTACCGGTTCGATTAATCTGCCCTACGGCTCTGCAGTGGTGAACTTCGGCCAGCTGCTGGTCATGCCGGACCCCGTTTCCTACGTTCTGGCCGCCATTCCCGGGATCGTGATGTTCGTGACCGATTACCGGACCGTCGTGCGGCGCCGCGAGGCTAGCCTGTCTTCGCAGTCGCTTGGCAGTCTCGTGTTCCGTGCGGTTATTATTACCGTGGTGCTCGAGCTGATCGTCTTTTATCTCAACCAGGACCGCGGCATTCCGTGGATGTTCGGTCTCTTCGTCGGCCTTGTCGTAGCGATGAGCTATGCGCTGACCCGCACAAAGTGGGGCCGCTCGATGACGGCGGTCGGCGGCAATCGCGAGGCCGCGCGCCGCGCCGGCATCAACGTGCGCCTGATCTACACGAGCGCCTTCATGCTCTGCTCGATGCTGGCTGCACTCGGCGGCGTATTGTCTGCTGCGCGCCTTGCATCGGCAAGCCAGCAGGCTGGCACCGGCGACGTCAACCTGAATGCGATAGCCGCTGCCGTTATCGGTGGCACAAGCCTCTTCGGCGGCCGCGGCAGCGCCTATTCGGCACTGCTTGGCATCATCGTTATCCAGTCGATTGCCAACGGCCTGACGCTGCTCGATCTGTCATCGTCGCTTCGCTACATGATCACCGGCGCCGTTCTTGCCATTGCCGTTATCGTCGACTCCCTTGCACGCCGTTCGCGAGTGTCCCACGGACGCGCGTAAAACCCAGACAAAAGGTAAGGAATGCTATGAGACAGGAACTTTCTGGAAAGGTCGCTGCAATCACCGGCGCGGCCTCGGGGATCGGCCTTGAATGCGCAAAGGCATTGATCAATGAGGGTGTCAACGTCGCCCTCATTGACCGGGCTGAGGATTCATTAAAGCGGATCTGCGCCGAACTGGGGCCACAGGCGCTCCCGCTGGTCGTCGATCTGACAAGCCCGGAAAGTGTTGCGACGATGATGCCGCAGGTCCTGGAGAAGTTCGGCAAGCTCGATATCTTCCACGCCAATGCCGGTGCCTATATTGGCGGAGACGTGGTTGAGGGAGATCCGGATGCCTGGGACCGCATGCTGAACCTCAATATCAATGCCGCCTTCCGTTCCGTTCAGGCCGTGCTGCCGCACATGGTTGAGCGGCAGACCGGCGACATCATCATGACCAGTTCCATTGCGGGTCTCGTTCCCGTCGTTTGGGAGCCGATTTACACCGCCTCCAAATTTGCGGTACAGGCTTTCGTGCACACGGTTCGCCGACAGGTGATGAAGCACGGCATTCGCGTCGGCGCCGTTGCGCCGGGACCCGTTGTCACGGCCCTGATCAGCGATTGGCCGAAGGCGAAGCTCGAAGAAGCCATCGCAGCAGGTGGGCTGATAGAGGCAAGCGAAGTGGCTGATGCCGTCATGTTCATGCTCTCGCGGCCGCGGAATGTGACAATCCGCGACCTCGTCATTCTGCCTCACAGCACGGATCTCTAGATATGAGACGTCACTTTCTCGGAATCGATGTCGGTACTGGCAGCGCGCGGACCGGAGTGTTCAGCGAGAGCGGTGATTTGCTATCATCGGCAAAGCACCCGATTGCCATCTGGCATGAAGCTGGTGGCATCGTAGAGCAGTCCAGTGAGGACATCTGGCGGGCAGTGTCGCGCACCGTCCGCCAGGCCGTCAAAGAGGCGGGCATCGATCCGGCCTCCATCGCCGGCATCGGCTTTGACGCGACCTGCTCGCTGGTCGCCGTCTCCGAGGACGGACGCCCGATCAGTATAAACAGTTCCGGCGATCCCGATAGGAACATCATCGTCTGGATGGATCACCGGGCCGTTGCGGAAGCCGACGAGATCAACGGCGGCGAGCACGCCGTTCTGCGCTATGTCGGCGGTCGCATCTCGCCGGAAATGGAAACTCCGAAGCTCCTGTGGCTGAAACGGCACCTACCCGCGCAATATCACGCTGCATCCCACTTCTTCGACCTTTCCGACTATCTGACCTGGCGTGCGACCGGCAGCTTGTCGCGATCGGTCTGCACAGTGACATGCAAATGGACCTATCTCGCCCATGAAGGGCGCTGGGACGCTGACTATTTTCGCGCCATTGGGCTTGAGGATCTGGCAGGAGATGGTTTCAAGCGGATTGGGACGGAAATTGTCGCGCCGGGAGCCGCGCTTGGCACGGGGCTTTCTAGCCAGGCGGCGGCCGACCTCGGTCTCTTGGTCGGGACACCGGTTGGCGCAGCCCTCATCGATGCGCATGCCGGCGGGATCGGGACACTTGGGGCGGTCGAGAACGAAGCGTTGGGCAGCGCCGAGATCGGCCGTCGCCTGGCCTACATCTTCGGTACTTCGGCATGCTCGATGGCGACCACAGAGCAGCCGACCTTTGTTGACGGCGTCTGGGGTCCGTATTTTTCAGCGATGGTCCCGGGCCTGTGGCTGAACGAGGGTGGACAGTCGGCGGCAGGCGCGGCCATCGACCATCTGGTGACCATGCATCCGGCAGCTGCCGAAATCGAGGCACGCGCCAAGGTCGAGGGTCTGTCGCTCATTGGTTATTTGGAGCGAGCAGCCGCCCGCGCCGGCGACGGCGCCGCTGATCTTGCCGGGGGGATCATTGTGGTGCCGGAATTCCTGGGCAACCGCGCGCCATTTGCCGACCCTGATGCGCGTGCGTTGATTGCCGGGCTGACGCTTGACGAGGATGAAGCATCGCTTGTTGCGCTTTACGTTGCCGGCCTCGCCGGGCTTGGCTACGGGTTGCGGCAGCTGCTCGACGCATTAGAAGCCAAGGCGATCGATATCGACCTCATCATAGCCAGTGGTGGTGCAGCAAACAGCCCTCTCGTTCTACAGATGATCGCCGATACTACGTCGACGGAGGTTGCCAGCGTGACGAGCCGGGAGCCGGTGCTGCTTGGCGCTGCCATGCTCGGTGCCGTTGCCGGTGGCTGCTACTCCGACATATCAAGCGCGATGGGCGTCATGTCGCGCATTGCAAAGGTCTTCCGGCCTGCCTCGGGTGCGATGAGAGAAAGACACGATCGGCGATATCAGGCCTTCAAGCTGCTGCAGGAAACCGGCCGAAAGCTGCGTGACATGACCTAGCGAGGCTTTGTGCCCCTGCCCTCCGACAGCGCTGCGTCGAGCGTATTGGCAGCCGCAAGTCGGTTCGCTGGTCCAAGTGGTATCGAGATACTGCTGGATCGTTGGAGGCATGCGGGCAAGTTTTATTGCGGCACAGGTCAGTCTGTTTACTTCATGGTGAAATAGGGATATTTTATATCCTTAATAGATGCGGTTCAGCATCGATCCGGACTGAATTGATGATCCTGAAAAGCCAAGTCGAATGGGCGCTACATTGCTGCGCCATACTCGCCGGTCTGCCTGCGGGCCGCTATCTGTCCACCAAGGCGCTGGCCGAGTTCCACGGACTTCCCAAGGAATATCTTTCGAAGGCGTTGCAGAGCCTTTCGCAAGCCGGTCTCGTCGATACGACCCTCGGTCCGTCGGGCGGCTATCGATTGGCAAAGGCACCGGCAGAGCTGACGTTTCTTGATATCGTCGAGGCGGTCGAGGGCAACGCGCGGACCTTTGTTTGCAACAATATCAGAGCCAACAACCCCTGCCGGCCGCTCGGCTACTGCGAAAGTGGTCCCTGCGCCGTGGCGCGCATCATGTGGGAAGCCGACGAAGCGTGGCGCCAGAAACTACGCAGCGTCAGGCTATCCGATCTGATAGAGACGCTGTCCAGGGATATCCCGGCGGAGCTTTGGAAGAGCAGCTTCGAATGGGTGCTAGAGAGAGCCGGATGAGCGCAGTTTGACGTCGCTTGCGCCCGGCAATGCGTAGAGATAGCTCTGGGGCGGCATCGCAAGGGAGAGGCCGCTTTCCCGGCAGTGATTGTGGACAAGGTCGATGACTTCATTCCTCGCTGGCGTCCTGTTTGCCGGACTGGTCACGCGAAACTGCAATTCGGTCTCGATTGCCACAGCGTCGATCCCCTTCAGAGCGACGATCGGCGGCGGGTCTTGGACGATGTATGTGCAGCGTTGCAGGGCGGTTCGCATCGCCTCCTCGACGAGCTGCGGACTGTGGCTTGCCGCGACACGGATAAGCAGAGTGATCTGATGCGTCTCGTCAGGACGGCTTAGATTGGTAAGGCCCACTTTCGCCAGGGCGCTATTCGGCAGAACGACCACGTTGTGAGCGCCGGTGAGCAGAAATGTGGAGCGCCAGTTGTTCTCGATGACACGCCCCTCTGTACCGTCGCTGAGCACGATCCAGTCGCCGATGGCAAAAGGGCGCCCCAATGTCAACGCGATGCCCGAAAACACATCGCCGAGCGTATTTTGCAGCGCGAGGCCGAAAATGATGGCGACGACGCCGGAGGTCGCCACCAAGGTGCCGATGGGCGCTTTGAAGACGAAACCCAGGATGGACAAGGCCACACCAAGATAGACAACGGCAACGATCAGATCCTGCAGCAGTCGCGCCTCCCGCGGCCTTCGCTCCAGAACGATATAGATGCGCACGAAGCCGATGAGCGTCCACGCCAGATGTGTCCACCAAAGTACCCTGGCTGAGATGGACAGGAATGCCATGAGGCCGGTTGAGTGCGTCTCGTCAACGCGATGCGGCAGAATGCCTGCAAGGGCGAGGACGGCGGTCATGCTTGCGAAAAACAGGATCTGAACGACCAGCCGAGCAGTTGGACGGTCGCGACCCTGGAGATGCCATACGACAATGCCGGCAACTCCGAGAAGATTGATCAGAACAAGCGGCAACGAGAGTTGTTCGTTGAACATGGCAGGCTCCAATCGCGATAGGTTGCGGCCTCATGCGGAAGGGCCGTGTGTGCGATCAACACCCGGCCCGCACTGACTTACTTCTTCAGGGGATAAGTCAGTTCCTTCTGGTTGGTGTCAACCACGAAGACCGCAAGCAGCTTTGCAGGCTTTGTCTTGCTGCCGTTTGCGCTGACGCCATGACGATCGCCGGGCATCTCCGAAAAACTCTCTCCGGCTTTGTAGGTCTTCACCGGCCCATCATTGACCTGGCTGCGGATGGAGCCTTCCAGAACCGTTGCGTAGATGAAGGCGGAGTTCGGATGGGTGTGGCCCGCAGAAAACCCGCCTGGACCATATTCGACCAGGACACCCTTAATGCTCTTGCCCGGAACGTTCGGCAGTTCATGCTCATAGACGAGCGTGACCTTGGAAGCCTTGCCGCCGGCGTCATCGGCGAGGGCTACGTTGAAAGATACCGCTGCAAGGGCAGCCGTGACAAAAATCAACTTCATCATATCGAGATTCCTTTCAAGGGTTGGGCGCTGCACCTAAGAGCTATGGCGCAGCGGCGCTCGGTCATTTCCGCGCGGAGGTTGCGAACCATTGCTCGAAGGTGATCCGCCCCAGACGTGGGTTGTTGTCGGAGACCAGCGAACCATCCTCCAGCCGGGCGCCGAAATAACGCGCCTCGGGATCCGGTTCGACCTTGCGGGCATCGCCCATCGCCTTGAGGTAGCGAGCAACGAGTTCATTGAGCCGGAAGCGCTCAGGGCCGGCAATTTCGATCGTTGCGTTGACGGGGGCAGCAAGGGTCACATCTGCCATCGCGTCGGCGACATCATCGGAGGCGATCGGCTGCACATAGGCTGGTGAAAGGTGAACTGTGTCGCCGACCGTGCCGGATTGTGCGATGCCGCTCAAAAACTCCATGAACTGCGTCGAATGAACAATCGTGTACGGAACGCCGGAAGCCTTGATCAACTTTTCCTGGGCGAGCTTGCCGCGAAAGTAGCCACTTTCCTGCAGTCGCTCGGTTCCGACGACCGAAAGCGCTATATGGTGTTTGACGCCAGCAGCCTTTTCAGCCGCAAACAGATTGCGGCCCGAGGTCTCGAAGAATTCCAGCACCGCCTTGTCTTCGAAGGATGGCGAGTTGGCGAGATCGACAACGACCTCGGTGCCAGCAAGTGCCGTGGCCAGCCCCTCCCCGGTGATCGTGTTGACGCCGGTGTTTGGAGAGGCGGCAATCACCTCATGGCCCTGCTTGCTAAGGCGATCAACTGTCTTGGAACCGATAAGGCCGGTCCCGCCGATGATGACGATCTTCATAGGATTTCTCCCTTCAGGGCGGCTGTCGGCCGCGGTGTTGATGGCTTTGAGGTCGTAGGCTTAGTTGAGACCGGCCTTGTCGAGGCCGTAGGCCTTGTCTGCGGAACCGGGGACTGCCTTGAAGGCGATGCTGGCGCGGTTCCAGGCATTGATCACCATGATCGAGAAGGTCAGGTCGGATACTTCCTTCTCCGAGAGCTGGCCGCGGACCCGCTCGTAGAGTTCGTCGGGGATTCCGCCTTCGGGAAGGTTCGTGACGGCTTCGGTCCACGCAAGGGCTGCCCGCTCGCGTGGAACAAAGAGGTTCGATTCACGCCAGATCGCGACATGATACAGGCGCAGTTCGCTTTCGCCGTGGATCTTGGCCTCTTTGACATGCATGTCGAGGCAGAAGCCGCAGCCATTAATCTGTGAGGCGCGGATGTTGACGAGGTCACGGAGTTTCTGTTCGATGACGCTGTCCTTTAGTCCCATACTCAGGTCTGAAAGCTTCTTGAAGAATTCGGGTGATTGCTGTGCGTAGTTGAGGCGCTGTGTCATGTCTTTCTCCTTATTAAGGATATCTGGCATCCTTATGGACACACGATATCCGTAATATCTGGACAGTAAAGCTCTTCCGACCTAAACTGCGACATAAGGCTTATGTCGAAACCTATGGGGGGACAGATGGATATCGTATCTGCGCTGAGAGCCTTTCTGCGTGTGGCGGAGACAGGCTCGTTTTCTGCAGCGGCAATCGATCTCGATCTCACACAGCCAGCAGTTTCCCGGCAGGTTTCCGCACTCGAAGGACATCTCAACACGCGCCTGCTGCATCGTAGCACAAATGCGCTTGCCCTGACCGTCGAAGGCGAACAAGTGATCGCGATGGCGCTGCGGGTTGTCGAGGCGGTGGACGCCCTCAACGAAGCCTCCTGCGTCGAGACAGCCATAGCGTCCGGCCGGGTGCGGCTTACCCTGCCCGCCCCTCTCGGTCTCTATGTCAGCGAGCGTCTTGCGGGGCTGCTCGGACGCCATCCCGGACTGTCGGTCGAACTGATTTTCCGCGAGGAGCCATCCGATCTGATCGGCGATGGCATCGATCTCGAAGTGCGGCTCGGGGCAGTATCAGACAGTAGCTTGATGTGCCGGCGGATCGGTTGGACGACGGCCTTCCTCGTCGCAGCGCCCTGCTACCTGGAGCAACATGGTATGCCCAACACGCCGGATGAGATCAGTGGTCATGAATGCATCTGCTACAGCCGCGCCGGAGATGGACGATCGTGGACGTTTTCGGATGGGTCGGATGAGATTTCCGTGCGCATTGCACCGCGCCTGATCGCCAACAATGCAGTAGCGGTACATCGCGCGGTGTTGGCCGGAGGCGGTCTTGCGGTGCTTTCGCATCTCCTTGCCTGCGACGACATAGAGGCTGGCAGGCTGGTGAAGCTGATGCCTGAATTCCCTCCCGCGCGCCTGCCAATCCATGTCGTCTACCCCACGCGCAAGAACCTGCCGTTGCGGGTTCGTACAGTGCTCGATTTCCTGGCACAGGCGGTCAGAGAGGATCCATTTATGGGATCGTAGAACACCAAGCTCTGGCGAGAATCTGCGGGCATTTTCATTCTGCAGGCGAATTGGCAGGACGCGCGTACTTTATCTACTTTTAGACCGTAAGGCGTTTCGCCATGCGGCCAAAGCTCTGGATATGGACTACGAAAAGACTGTGCCGGTCCTAGAATCGCTTCGTGAAGCGGCCCGAAGGACATGGCCGGAGGCAAAGATTCAAGAAGATACTGACGGCCACAACCATTCGGGACTGGATTTCCAGCAGCAGCTATCGATCCGAACAATTGCTCGTTGCGAGCCAACGACAGATCGGATAGCGGAAAGTCCGGGCATATTCCGAAAGCCTCCCGTCAGGTCGAAACCGAATGTCGCTCGTAAGGGCGGTTGCGATTGCCACGTCTGAGTATGATCGAACAGTCGCTGGCATGGTGTTGAAATCAATCACCTATTTTCTGCCGGGGCGGGGACGAATGGATATTAGGAGACAGTGACAGGTTTCGACCGGAGCCGATTGACCGTCGCCAGATCTGCCCGCCGGCAAAGTTGCGGAGGCAATCCTCTCATAATCAGTTCGGCATCGGCAACGGCCATGGAGCCCAGGGCATAGAACGCATCGCGCGTTCCGCCGGTGCGATGTGCCGAAAGAAGCATCCCTGGTACAGATCGCACGGGGTCATTTGCGGGAACCGGCTCTTCAGGAAAGACATCGGTAGCGACACGGATGTGACCCGATTCAGCGGCCGCCAACATGGCGGGAAAGTCTACCACCGCGGCGCGGCTCATAAGTAGAAAAGCGGCGCCTCTCTTCATCATCGCGAACTCCCGCCTGCCCAGGAATGATTGGTTTTCGCTCGTCACGCTGGCAAAGACAAAAACCAGTTGGCTGTCCGTCAGCACCTCTTCCATAGAACTCGCAATGCAGTCCGCATTTGTGATGATCTCCAGAGGAAGCCACGGATCGAAAACCCGAACTGTATTCTTGAACGGCCGGATCAGCTCCCTGAATTGTCGCCCAAGGTCGCCGAACCCGATGATACCTACCGGCGCTCCGGCGAATCTGAAGGTCGTTGCGTTGCCGGCCAAACCATATTGCTCGACCCCTGCCCTGAAATCTCGGTCCGCCTGAGTGATGCCGCGCGCAAGATCCAGCCCCATCGCCAACGCCGCCTCGGCTACCGGTGAGGCGAATGCTGCAGCAGGCGTGATGACCCAAATTCCCCGCTCCACACAAGTCTTGTAATCGATATTCGGCAAGAAGTTGGATTCGACGTTGATAATCGCTTTCAATTTCGGCGCTCGATCCAGGCGCTCCCTTGGCATGTCCGTCTGCCCGAAGATCAGCACTGTATCTGGCAAAAGCTCGTCTACGAGCTCCGGGGACATCTGTTGTTCCTCAGAAATGACGACCTCCCCTAGCCGCTCCAACCTCGTGCGGACGTCAGGCCCCATGATTAGGCCAAGGGTCCGTGGCAATGGATCGACAATGACTACAGCGCGGCTCATGCTTCCTCCCCACGAATAAAAAAGTGGACGGTATTAAGGGTATGTCGACGGTCCTCTCCTTCCACCGTGATCTGCCGATTGAGGAATTGAGGATAGGAGGGACGTTTTTACTGCTGTTGAGGAGCCAGCCATGTCACACGAGACGCGCCATCAGCAGACGTCTGCGGAGTCTTCTTCGCACCCAAAGAGGCGCAGCCAAAGCTTCCATTATGCCTATGCGAACGACATTGTAAGCTGATTTCAGGCCTTGTTGGTGAGCCATACCGTCGGTGCACCCAGTACGCCCCCCGCACGCATTGCAGCCCTTAACTCCTGAAGCTGACCGAAGGCTTGAGCTGCTTCACTCGTGGCAAACTCGTGGGTGACGGTAACGTCGTTGGGGTTGTCGACGGCTTGATAGACTGCTTCCGCCGTAACTCCATTTGCCTTCTGCACGGACCTAAAATCGTCGTACACCTGGCGCCAGGTCGCGTAGTCCGAGACTTCGTGCCTTACGAACAACGTCGTCATCTCACCCTCCCACTATTGAGTTTACAAGTTGTATGCTGCCTCGTCACCGTATCACAGAAAGGGCGTCCACGCTTGGAGAAGTATCGCGCGCGGCGTTAGGCACTTCGTCTATTGCGACAGATGCCATGATATAAATTCCTCCCTTACCATCAAATCTTGAGTTGCCAGATGCGCGCGGCCGAAATCGTGCGCTCATCGGCCAGAAGCTGCACCGAGCTTATGCCTGCAAAGCTCGGTAGCCGCTTTGTCCCGGCCCAGCGGCCCTTATCGGCGAACACTTCGATCGAGCCGGCATCGAGAAAGATGCGCACTTGTGACGGTCGCGCGCCCGCTGCGATATAGCGTGGAGAAGCGTTGCCGCTTCGATCAGAAAACAGCACCTCCAATCCGTCCTCGTTGAGCCTTACTCCCAGATCGATGTCGGGATGTCCGAAACGTAGCTCGAACGGCGCCCCGGGTGCCGCAAGATCGATCTCGATCTCGATCGCACCGGTTTCCAAGGCTAATTGTTCGCCGGCAGTAAGACGGCTGGCGTCGAGTGCCAGATGCCGAAGGCTATCGACGCTCTCGATAGGAGGTGTAAGAAGGGCAGAACCGTCCCATAGAACCCGGCGGGGCAGCGTCATGGCCGTCGGAAAGTCCTCCTTTTTCGAGACATCCGTCCAGTTTGCCAACCAGGCGACTCCGACTGGACCGCCATCGTCGACAAAAGCCTGGAATGCGTATGCGTCGGAGCCAAAATCGAGCTCCTGCTCGGTTTCAGGTTTGAAGGTTCGGCCATCGAAGCGGCCGATCGTTACCTTGGTCAAATTGCGGCGGCCTGTTGCCGGATCGCGGCTGGTGAGGAGACCGAAAATCAACGCCCAGCGCGTTTCCGGGGACTCGATGTCGCCGAGTGGCACGATGCATGGGCATTCCGCCGCCGTCATGCCGTAGCGGTCCTCCCGATGAAGTGTGCCGACAAAAGTCCATCCCTCCGCGCCCCGGGGATCGAGCGTCTCGTAGAGCAGAATTACGCCGCCGGATTTGTCGCGACTGCCGAGCAGCATTTTCCAGTATCCGTCCGGCCCCTTGAATACATATGGATCGCGGAAATCGAGCGTCAGGTCCAACCCCTGCGGCCGCTCCCGCAATACAATCGAGGGTGTTTGCGCGACGAGACCGTCCCCGCTTAAGGCGCAGAGCTGGATCTGCTCCTCCGGTTTGCGGTCGCGCACCTGCTCGGTGAAGAAGACGCGGATGGAACCATCAGGTCCGTCTCCCGGTATGGCTGAGCCGGAGAACGCGCCGCCCCTTCCGTCGTTTCGTTGCGATAGTTGATCTGAGGGAAACAAAAAAATCGGAAGATGCTTCCAACGGATATAGTCATCTGAGACCGCATGCCCCCAGTGCATCGTATTCCAGCGAAGGCTGTGCGGATAATGCTGGTAGAAGAGATGCGCCTTGCCGCCAAAGCGGCCGAAGCCATTCGGGTCGTTCATCCAACCAAAGGGCGGCCTGAAATGATAGCCGTCCAGGAGTGCCGGTGGAGCGTTCTCGGCTGCATGGTGCAGAATGTGAATACCCTCTTTTTGAACGCGCCCTGGGTGGAACGCGTAGATGACCGAGACTGCGGCGTCTAAGGGGCTGTAGCTCAGCTCTACGTTTCCGGCATGGGGCAGTAGCACCTCGTTGAACTGGAACTCTTCCGTCTGCGTCGCGATCACTCGCTTTAGGTCGACGCCGTCGATCCTGACCTTGAGGTCAGCCGCCATGTTTGGTCGACGCGACTTGAGCCAGAGGTGTATCATCGCTCCCGCATCGAGTTCGACGCGCACGGTTTCCCGGACTGAGGGAGTGGACGTTGCCTGGTAAGTCATCAATCAACCTTTCACGGCGGAGCCGACGAACGAGCTCACGAACCACCTTTGGAACGCGAGATAGAGAGCGAGAATGGGGATCATCATCAGGACCGAGGCTGCCATGGCGCGATCCCAATAAATGCTGTCCTGGCCGAAGAAGGTGGCGATCGCGACGGAGATCGGTCGGGCATAATCGGTCTGCGTCACCAGCGTCGGCCAGAGATACTGGTTCCAGCTTTCGATACCCATCAGGATTGATACCGTTGCAAGAGCGGGAAGGCTGAGCGGCAGGTAGATCGAACGGTAGATCCTGAAGATCGACGCTCCGTCGATCTCGGCTGCTTCATAGAGCTCCTTCGGAAGCTGGGCGAAGAACTGGTAGAAGAGGAAGATGTAAAGCGGGCTTGCAACCCAGGGGAGGATCTGGACCGCGAAGGTGTCCGTCAGGCCTGCCCGCGACATCATCACCACCAGCGGCATGATGATGCTTTCCTGCGGGATGACGTAGAGTGCGACGACGAGTGACAAAAGCACTGCCTTGCCGCGCAGTGAACCCCAGGCGAGGATGAAGCCGGCCATGGAATTGACGACAAGGCCCGACGCGACAGTAACGGCGAGGATCACCAGCGAATTGAAAAGATAGCGGCCATAGGCGAGTTCGCCGGAAAAATGGGCGATCTCGTTGAAGTTGGAGAGCGTTGGATTGGAGACCCAGAAAGCGCGGAAACTACCCATGTCCGCCAAGATCTGGAAGCGGTCGTCCTTGAGGCTCGCGATCAAGAGCATGAAGAGCGGCGAGATCACGATGAGCGCGATGATGAAGATTGCGGCCGTCTGAACGATGCGAAGCGAGATCTTGCCGGAGCGTTCGGCGGTCACGACACGAGGAAGAGCGATATCAGACATCGAAGCGTCTCAAAAGTTGGCGCTGCAGGAGCGCGATTACGAGAACGATGACGAAGAGGATCACCGAGACGGCGGAGGCATAGCCGAGCTTCTGCTGCTCGAATCCGGTTCTCACCATGTAGTGAACGACTGTTTCCGTGCTTCCGCTCGGTCCGCCCTGGGTCAGGATGGCGACCTGGGTGTAGAGCTTGAAGGCCTGGATCGTGGTGATCACAAGCACGAAGACGTGGGTCGGTCGCAAGCCCGGCATCGTAACGTGCCAGAAGCGCTGGAAGACGTTGGCTCCGTCAATCCGTGACGCGTCGTACAGTTCATCAGGAATTCCCTGAAGACCGGCGAGATAGACAATCATCTGGAAGCCGTAGGCCTGCCAGGCCGACAGAAGGACAATAGAGAACATCGCCCACTTGGGATTACCGAGCCAATCGATCGGCTGGATGTGGCCAGCGGACAGAAAGCCGACGATCTGGTTCAGCGGACCGCTCGGATACTGGAACAGCGTACCCCAGATAACGCAAACGACGACCATCGACGTGATGGCGGGAAGAAAGAACATGCCGCGAAGCACGTTGCGGCCGGGAATCTTCTGGTGGAGTAGTAGCGCCGTGGCAAATGCCATGCCGCACTGGACCGGCAGAACCCAAATGGTGAAACGGGTCACGTTCCACAACGAGGTCCAAAACAGCGGGTCGTTGAAGATGCGGACGAAGTTCTGCAGGCCGATGAAGCGCACCGGTGTCGGGCGCGGCACCAGCGGCTGATTGGTCATCGACGTCCAGAACGACAACAGGAACGGTGCAATCAGGAAGCAGGCGAGCAGGATGACTGCTGGCGCAATCATCAGCAGTTCCTGCATGAGCCGGCCGGGATCCCGGCGCCTGCCGACGCGCGGTCGGGTAGCGGCAATTGATTGTTGCAGTGTCATCGTCTCCTCCTCGCAGTTTGTTCTGTCATGACGAGCGCTTTCGGGGCCGGGCTTCCCGGCCCCGTGCTCGGCGCTTATTGCTGGGCGTTGAACGGCGGATAGCCGTCATTGTCGTCGATATCCTCGTCGATCTTCTGAGCGGCCTCAGACAGCGCCTGTTTCACGTCGCCACCGTTGAAGGCCTTGTCGACGGCCTGCATGAAGGCGGAGGTAATAGCCGGATAGGCTGGATGCGGCGGCCGGGCGACCGCAGTCTTCGAGGCCTGCTCGAAGGCCACCGCCATTGCACCGCCCGGCGCATAGAGCGGGGAGGATTCGGCGAAGCTCTTCAGGCCGGGAAAGGCCGACTCGTGCTTTGCGTATTCGCGATAATCCTTGTCCTTCAGCAAGAAGCTCAGGAATTTTCCGGCAACATCAGGATGCTCGGAGGTCTTGGTGATCCCCCAGATCCAGGTGCCGTTGGGGCTGACACCCTTGTCGCCGAGCTTCGGCAGCGGCATGACGACGATGTCGTCCTTCATTGCCGCGGCTGCTTCCGCGTAGAACCAGTGCCCGCCAAGCGCGAGAGCAGCCGGACGGCCTTCCGCATAGAACTGGTTGGTGCCCGACGACCCCGGTACGACCCAGCCGTTCTTCACCCAGGTCTGGACCATGGTCAGCGCGCCGACGCAGGCGTCACTGTCGAGCGTTCCGGTCGCCTTCCAGGTCTTGCGATCGATCAAGTCACAGCCAGCGCTTTCGAGGAGCGGACCGTAGGCATAGGTGATCCATTCGGTCTTAATACCGTAGCCGCGGAAGGTGTCGATTGGCCATTTCACGCCGTCGAGCTTCGAGAGTTTTTCGAGATAGCCCTCAAATTCCTCTTTGGTCCACGCATCGTCGACCGACTTCGGAATGCGGGCGCCGATGGCTTCCAGGTACTTCTTGTTGCCGTAAAGCACGACGGAGGAGTCGGTGAGGCCAACAGCATAGAGTTCCTTGTCGATGGGATAGGTTCCCTGCGACACGTTTGAGGCCGTCATGTCGTCGATGACGTCCTTATCGATCAGCGACTTGATCGGCTGCAGATAGCCCGACCAGGCATAGTTGGCGAGGAAGGGCGCATCGATTTCCATGATATCAGGCAATTGCTTGGACATGACGGCGGCGCTGAACTTTTCATTGTAGGCGTCGTGTGGCGCATAGATGAATTCGATGTCGACATCCGGATTGGCTGCCTCAAAGCGCTTTGCGACGTCCGCATAGGCCTTGACCCAACCCGGATCGCCCTGGTGCATCATGTGGATGACGGTCTTTGCATCGGCCCAGCCGGCGGACGCGGCAAGCGAGGCCGAGGTCAAAAGCAATGCAGATAGTAAACGTTTACCCATGTTAGTCTCCTCCTTGATGGACATGGTACGACGACATTTTAAACGGAAGACCGCTCCACGAGTTGGAACGGGAGTTTTCGCAGCTTCGGTTCCCCGGGATGCGGGGCCAGCAGAATCTCGGCAGCAAGGCGACCCATGGCGCGATGCGGCAGCGCCATGGTCGTCAAGGGCGGATCAAGACGCGAGGCAATTTCGACCTGGTTGTCGAAGCTTGCTACTGCGACGTCGTCCGGGATTGCAGCGCCTTGGCGACGCAGCGCGGCGTAGACTTCCATGGCGACGCGGTCGTTGCCGCACAATATCGCGTCGGGACGTTCACCTGCTTCCATCAGCGTTGCCACATGATGCAGGACAAGACTTGGCGCGCGATCGCTGTAGATGCTCCGGCGGACAGCAGGAAGAACGGCAACAGGAGCCAACCCCGCTTCGTCCAACGCGCTTCTGAAGCCCTTTTCACGCAACTCCCCTGCCAGGATGCCAGGAAGGTTGACAAAGGCAATGCGCCGCCGCCCGGCAGCAATCAGGTACCTAGTTATTTCTGCCGCTGCCTCCTCCTCATCCGGCACCAGGGACGCCACACGACCTGCAGCTTCTCGGCAATTGATCATGACGCCAACGCTCTTGGAAAGCTCGGGGGCCAGCGCCACTGCCTTGTGATACATGGCGGCAAATGCGATCGCGCGCGGCCGGAACCGGCGAACTTCTTCTAGTACTGACGCAACGTCGCGATTTCCGCTGAGGTTCATGGCAAATACGGCCATTTGCGCACTCCGGGCCGCACCGTCGAGGCCGCGAATGATTTCCGTTGCGAAAGGAGACGTGATGAGCTCGTCAGCGATGACGCCAATGAGCGGCAGCCATCCTTGTCGAACACCGCGTGCGGCAAGATTGGTGACATAGCCGAGCTCGTCGGCAATCACCTTGATCCTTGCGCGGGTCTCGTCTGACATCCGAGCCGAGCCGCCATGGAGCGCGCCTGAGACCGTTTTTACAGAGACTCCTGCCCTTTCTGCGATATCAGACAGCGATGTCGTCAACCTTGGCTCCTCCGTGGGTTATCGGTTACCCAATAATCTTCTTCTCCTGTCTGTGTCAAGGTGCGCCCCCATGGGCGCGACCAATCATTTCACCGTCCGTCAAGCGACAAGTGGGTTGTCTCGCCGATTCCCGCGACGTTGATCCGGGCGCGCCCGGGCCGCAAGTCTTGCCTCACGTTCTGCCACCCCTCCTCCTGGTGTCGTAGGCTAACGCCATGGACTGAACGTGTGTTCGGCCGTCGGAATCGAGAGTAACGGCTCGACGCAACGCCGATGAACACGGCAACCCTTTATAAAATATCCGAAGGCTCTATCGCGCCCCGGGCTGTTAAAGTGCTAGCCTGCGGCAAAGAACAATGCCGGAGGATGACATGACGAAGAAGACGCTTGGCGATTGGAAGGCGCTAGCCGAACGAGAGCTGAAGGTCTCGCCCGAAACGCTCGTCTGGAGCACGCCCGAAGGGATCGACGTCAAGCCGCTTTATACCGAGGCCGATATCGAAGGCACCGAGCACCTGGGATCGCTTCCAGGCTTTGCACCCTTCACCCGCGGACCGCGTGCCACGATGTATGCTGGTCGGCCGTGGACAATCCGCCAATATGCCGGCTTTTCCACCGCGGAAGCCTCCAACGCCTTCTACCGCAAGGCGCTTAGCTCCGGGCAGCAGGGCGTTTCGGTTGCCTTCGACCTTGCAACCCACCGCGGCTATGACAGCGATCATCCGCGCGTCGTCGGCGACGTCGGCAAGGCGGGCGTTGCGATCGACAGTGTCGAAGACATGAAGATCCTGTTCGATGGCATCCCGCTGGAGAAAGTCTCGGTCTCGATGACGATGAACGGTGCGGTTATCCCGATACTGGCGAGTTTCATCGTTGCCGGTGAGGAACAGGGCGTGTCCCGCGCCGAACTTTCCGGGACCATCCAGAACGACATTCTCAAGGAGTTCATGGTCCGCAACACCTATATCTATCCGCCGGAACCCTCGATGCGGATCGTTGCCGATATCATCGAATACACCGCCAAGGAGATGCCAAAGTTCAACTCGATCTCGATCTCCGGTTATCACATGCAAGAGGCGGGTGCGACGCTCGTTCAGGAGCTTGCTTTCACCCTTGCCGACGGGCGCGAATATGTTCGCGCGGCCCTTGCCAAGGGGTTGAACGTTGACGATTTCGCCGGTCGCCTTTCCTTCTTCTTCGCCATCGGCATGAACTTTTTCATGGAGGCTGCAAAGCTGCGGGCCGCGCGTCTTATGTGGACGCGCATCATGGAGGAGTTCGAGCCAAAGAAGGCTTCGTCGCTGATGCTGCGCACCCATTGTCAGACGTCGGGCGTGTCGCTGCAGGAGCAGGATCCCTACAACAATATTATCCGCACCGCCTTTGAGGCGATGTCGGCAGTACTGGGTGGCACACAATCACTTCACACCAATTCTTTCGATGAGGCGATCGCCCTGCCAACAGAATTTTCGGCACGCATCGCGCGCAATACGCAGCTCATTCTTCAGCACGAAACGGGCGTGACGAAGGTCGTCGATCCGCTTGCCGGCTCTTACTATGTCGAGACCCTGACGAAGGAGCTTGCCGACAAGGCGTGGGATCTGATCGAGGAGGTCGAGGCGCTCGGCGGCATGACGAAGGCAGTCAACGATGGCTTGCCCAAGCGGTTGATCGAGGAAGCGGCGACGCGACGGCAGGCGGCCGTCGACAGGGGTGACGAGGTCATTGTCGGCGTCAACAAATACCGCCTTGAGTCAGAGCAGGAGATCGAGATCCTGGCGATCGACAATGCTGCGGTGCGCACCGCCCAGATCAAGCGGATCGAAGAGACGAAACGCCGCCGCGATGGAGCCGCCGTGCAAGCAGCACTCGATGCGCTTGCGCACGTGGCAAGGTGCGGCAACGGCAACCTGCTTGCGGCAGCCGTTGAAGCGGCGCGCGCGCGGGCGACGGTTGGCGAGATCTCGGATGCCATGCGTCGCGCCTTCGGGGATCATGTGGCTGAGCCTGAAGTCATCAAGGACGTCTATGGTCAAGCCTATCGCGACGAGCCCGAGCTGGCGGTGCTGAAGGACCGCATGAGCGAAATCGGCAGGATCCTTGGACACAGGCCGAAGATCATGGTTGCGAAACTTGGTCAGGATGGCCACGACCGCGGCGCGAAAGTGATCGCCTCGGCGTTTGGAGACATCGGTTTTGACGTGTTGGCGGGACCTCTCTTTCAGACGCCGAAGGAAGCGGCCGACCTCGCCGTCGCCAGCAAGGTGCACGTGGTTGGCATGTCGTCGCTTGCCGCCGGCCACAAAACTTTGGCACCGCAACTTATTGAGGAACTGAAGGTGCGGGGCGCTGACGACGTCATTGTCGTCGTCGGAGGTGTCATTCCGCGGCAGGACTACGAGTACCTGATGGACCATGGCGTGGCAGCCGTCTTTGGCCCCGGAACGAATGTGCTGGATGCGGCAAATTCGGTTCTCGATCTGCTCGAAGGCAAGCGACGAAATCGCTAGATTTTACGTGCTGCTGCGCCTTGCGGGGCATCGCCCTCGCCTTTGCATCCATCGTCCGCGGGAACGGAGCCTCGTTGTTCGCTGCTCGTGGACGGCGAAAACGATTCCATATTTTCAGCGGAAAGTTGATAAGCCCAGGAAACGGGCCAAGATGAAAATTAATTTCATAGCTTCAACTTTTCGCGGGATTCGTGTTGACGAGTTCGAATTTTTGTCCCAACTTGACGAAAATAAATTACGTAAGTGGGAACAAGAGCAGCATGAACGTGGGAATTATCGGGCTAGGTTTCCGGCTCGGCTACCTTGGCTACGTCTTCAAGTCTGTCGATGAAAGTTTCGAGATCGTCGGTTATGTTGATCCCGATCCGGCGGGTCTTCCGGGCCTCGTCGAAAAAGGCATTCCGACCGGTACGGCCTATGCCTCCCCTGAAGAGCTGATCGCCAGCGAAAAGCTCGATCTGCTGATGATCGGTTCCCCGAACCACATGCATCTCGACCACATCAGGCTGGGTCTCGAAAGCGGCCTGAAGGTCTTCTGTGAAAAGCCGATTGTCACGACGATCGCCGAGAGCATCGAGCTCGCGCGTCTGATGGCAAAGTTCGGCCATGAGCGCCTGATGGTCGGTCTCGTTCTGCGCTATTCACCGCTCTACAAGGATCTGCGCGCTATCCAGGCTGCTGGCAAGCTCGGCCAGATCGTTTCGATCGAGGCCTCGGAGCATATCGAGCCTTACCACGGCGCATTCTTCATGCGCGACTGGCGCCGTTACGAACGCTATTCCGGCAGCTTCATGCTGGAGAAGTGCTGCCACGACCTCGATCTCTACAATGGCGTCGTCGGCGCGCGACCGGAGCGCGTCGCAAGC
Organism: Rhizobium sp. CF122; assembly: GCF_000282035.1. Classification (GTDB taxonomy): domain Bacteria; phylum Pseudomonadota; class Alphaproteobacteria; order Rhizobiales; family Rhizobiaceae; genus Rhizobium. The sequence goes on along the minus strand of NZ_AKKA01000081.1, from coordinate 47,270 downwards.
TTCGGCGGCCGCAAGAGCTTCACGCCCGCCAACGATCCCGCCCGAGAAGGCATCAATGATCTGGAGCTTTTCCACCGCAAGCCGAGCGGCTGGATGGGGTCCGACAAGGTGTTCGACAGCGATGCCGACATCATCGATTATCAGGTGGCGATCGTCGAATATGCCAACGGCGTCGGTATGAACTTCCATACCAACCTCAACGTCCCCGATCAGTTTCGCCGCTTTGCCATCATGGGCTCGCGGGGCATGGCCGAGGGCGATTTCGTCCGCGGCTATCTCGACGTTCATGAGCAGTTGACCGGCAAGAAGGTGGTCGAGAACAAGTACGTGGCGACCGAGCTGTCGCAGCATTACGGTGCCGATGAACAGATGGCCGCCGACCTCCTCGACAGTGTGCGCACAGGCACGGACCTTCCCGTCTCTACGCTTAACGCCCTCGAAGCCGGCATTCTCGCCTTATCCATGGACGAGGCGCGCATGAAGAAGGCGGTCATCGATCTGCGTCCCGTGTGGGACAGGTTCGACGAAGCCCTGCACGCAAGAGCGGCTTGAGGAGGGCGGCAAGATGAGCGTCCAACGCAACGCAGTCATCTTCGCCTGGATCCTTCTCCTTCCGGCAGTGCTCTACGTCGCGGTGATCGTCGCCTATCCCCTCGTCGACACGTTCATCCTCTCCTTCACCGATGCGTCACTGAAGAAGGTGACCAATTGGGTCGGCTGGGTCAACTATCAGAAGATCTTCAACGAGACCTTCGCCGAAGTCATCATTCGCACCTTCATCTGGACGTTCTTTTCCGTCTCCATCAAGATGATCATCGGTGTCTTCGGGGCGACGATGCTGAACTCTGCGGTACCTGGCAGGGCGCTCTTCCGTGTACTGACCATGCCACCGTGGATTGTCCCGATGGCGATCGGCATCTTCATGTGGGGCTGGATGTACAATGGGCAGTTCGGAATGATTTCCGGCATGCTGCAACGCTTTGGCTTGGTGGATGCTCCCGTCGCGTTTCTCGCACAGGGTTCCACGGCGTTCTGGGCGACGATCATCACCGACGTCTGGATCGGCGTTCCTCTGGTAACACTCTACATGCTGGCGGCCATGCAGGCGATTCCGCAGGATCTCTATGAAGCCGCCTGGACTGACGGGGCCGGCCGCTTCTATCGTTTCCGGCGCATTACCCTGCCACTGATCGTCCCTTCGATGATCACCATGTCGATGCTGTCACTCATCGCCACTTTCAACTCCTTCGACATCATCTGGATCCTGACGCGTGGTGGTCCAAGCGGCGAAACGACGACGATGATCATCGACACCTACCGCACGGCGATCGGCTCGAACAAATACGGGGAAGGCGCCGCGCGCGCCGTGCTGATCTGCATCTTCCTGTCGATCTTCTGCGTCTGCTACTTCCGACTGACCAGCCGCCTTGCTTCCGGAGACAAGCGATGAAACAACCCCATCTGCTGATCAATCGGTACAAGTGGTACGAGATCATCGGCATCTATGCCGGCATTCTGGTGTTTCTTACCTTCGTGCTTGCCCCGTTCGTCGAGGGCTTCCTTGTATCGCTGAAGCCGCTCAGCCAGCTCTTTTCCTCGCCTTATCGTTTCATCCCCGAGAATGGCTCCTTCGAGGCATACCGGACCATGTGGATCAGCGTGCCAGGCTTTGCGCGCTACATTTTCAATTCCTTCTTCATTTCGACAGTCGTGACCGCTGTCGTTCTGGTGCTCGTCATCCCTGCCTCCTACGCGTTTGCCCGCTTCGATTTCAAGGGCGCCGGGCTGCTGCTCGGCGCGTTTCTGGCGGTCAACATGTTCTCGGGCGCGGTGCTGCTTATTCCGCTCTTCCGGTTGATGCGCTCGCTCGGCCTGCTCAATACCTATTTCGCAATCATGGTTCCTGGCGTTGCCTTCCTGATACCGTCGGCGATCTGGCTGCTTAGAACCTACATGATGCGCATTCCGCGGGAGTTGGATGAAGCCGCCTTCGTCGATGGTGCCAGCCACTTTTATACGCTGCGCCGCGTCATTCTGCCGATCGCCATGCCCGGCATTATGGTGGTCGCAATCACCACCTTCATCGGCTCTTATGCCCAGCAGTTCATCTTTGCGCTGACCTTCAACTCGAAAACCGAGTATGCGCCGTTGCCAGTGGGACTCTTCGCCTATTTCGGCCGTCAAGAAGTGGTCTGGAACGAACTGATGGCTGCAAGCTTCGTCGGCATCGCGCCGGCCATGATCGTGATTTTCTTCCTTCAACGGTATCTCGTCAGCGGGCTGACCGCGGGCGCGGTGAAACAGTAAGTCAACCACCAGAGAAAAAAGGGAGCTAACAAAGTGACAATTCAATTCAAGACCGGGCTGATGGCCCTTGCCCTGCTCGGGTCTACCGCGCTCAGCGCCGTGACCGCTCAGGCCGCCGACAAGGAGATCAGCTGGATCTATTGTGGCGACAAGATCGATCCGATCCATGAGAAGTATATCAAGGAATGGGAGGGCAAGAACCCTGGCTGGTCGGTCAAGCCGGAGGTCGTCGGCTGGGAACAGTGCCAGGACAAAGCAACAACGTTGGCAGCCGCGGGCACGCCGGTCGCGATGGCTTACGTTGGCTCGCGCACGCTCAAGGAATTTGCCGAAAACGACCTCATCGTTCCTGTTCCAATGACCGACGAAGAGAAGAAGAGCTATTATCCGAACATTGTCGATACAGTGACCTCGGATGGCACGCAGTGGGGCGTTCCGATCGCTTTCTCGACCAAGGCACTTTACTGGAACAAGGATCTTTTTAAGCAGGCCGGTCTTGATCCCGAAAAGCCGCCGACCACCTGGGCCGAAGAAATCGCCGATGCAAAGGCCATCAAGGAGAAGACCGGAATTGCTGGTTACGGCCTACCGGCAAAAACCTTCGACAACACCATGCATCAGTTCATGCATTGGGTTTACAGCAACAACGGCAAGATCATCGATGGTGACAAGATCGTAGCCGATAGCCCGGAAGTTCTTGCAGCCCTGCAGGCCTACAAGGACATCACGCCTTATTCCGTCGAGGGCGCAACGGCTTACGAGCAAAACGAAATCCGCGCCATTTTCCTCGATGGCAAGGTCGGGATGATCCAGGCCGGTTCTGGTGCTGCCTCCCGTCTCAAGGACACCAAGATCAACTGGGGTATCGCGCCGCTGCCGCTCGGTCCATCGGCCAAGGGGGAAGGTACGCTGCTGATCACCGACAGCCTGGCGATCTTCAAGGGATCGGGTGTTGAAGACAAGGCTATCGAATTTGCCAAATACATCACCGCTCCCGGCCCACAGGGTGAGTACGAGCTCCAGGGTGGTGCAGGCCTGACGCCGCTGCGTCCGTCCGCAAAGGTTGATGAATTCGTGAAGGAGGATCCATCCTGGAAGCCGCTGATCGACGGCATCTCCTATGGCGGACCGGAGCCGCTTTTCAAGGATTACAAGGGCTTCCAGAATGTCATGATTGAAATGGTTCAGTCGGTCGTGACCGGCAAGGCTGAGCCGGCGGACGCGTTGAAGAAGGCTGCCACCGATCTTGAGCAGTACAAATAGGCCATTGCTTTAGCGAGGGGCCGCGCTTTTTGCGCGACCCCTTTCTTACCGCATCAAACAGCAAGCCGCCTTGCCGGCGGCCGGGGAAAGCACTGTGGGACAGCTCCATCTCAACAAGGTCCAGAAGTTCTTTGGCGACTTCAAAGTCATCAAGGGTGTCCAGCTCGAGGTGAAGAATGGCGAGTTCGTGGTCTTCGTTGGCCCGTCTGGCTGCGGCAAGTCGACGCTTCTTCGCATGATCGCCGGCCTTGATGCCACGACGGCGGGCGACATCGTCATCGACGGGCTCAGGGTGAATGACCTGGCGCCGGTCAAGCGCGGAATCGCCATGGTGTTCCAGTCCTACGCGCTTTACCCGCACATGTCCGTTTTCGAGAACATCGCCTTCCCGCTGCGTGTGGAAAAGATGGAAGAGGAGAAGCTGAAGGCCAAGGTCGAGCATGCCGCGCGCATCCTTCACCTCGATCAGCGCCTGCAGCAGAAGCCCGGGATGCTTTCAGGCGGTCAGCGCCAGCGCGTGGCGATCGGTCGCGCGATCGTGCGCGAGCCGAAGATCTTCCTGTTCGACGAGCCGCTCTCCAATCTCGATGCTGCCTTGCGCGCCGACATGCGCATTGAGCTCGCCAAGCTGCATCGTCAGCTAAAGGCGACGATGATCTACGTGACCCACGACCAGATCGAGGCGATGACGATGGCAGACCGGATCGTGGTGCTGAATGCGGGCGAGATCGCACAGACCGGTGCGCCACTGGAACTCTACCACAAGCCTGCGAATATCTTCGTCGCGAGCTTCATCGGCAATCCCAAGATGAACTTCCTCAATGTCACCTGCACCGGCGTCGGCGATGCCGGCGTCGAAATTGACTACAAGGGGCAAAGGGCGGTGATCCCGGTCGCGCAGCGTCAGGGGGTCGTGGGCAAATCCCTTACGCTCGGCGTACGGCCCGAGCACATCCAGATTGGCACAGGCGACATCACGCTCACTGTTACGCCGACAGTCATCGAGCGGCTTGGCGCACAGACGGTGGCCTATGCATCGCTTGACGGCGAAGGCGAGAATTTCTGTGCAATGTTACCAGGGAGCGCGGCAGTTCGCCCGGATCAGCCGCTGGGGGCCGGGATCAATGTTGCAGACTGCCATCTGTTCGATGAGGCGGGCATATCATTCGAGCGTCATGTGGAACTGACGGACATCGACATGAACCTCATCAATCCGACGGCCGCATGATCATTCCCGACCGTGTGGCCTCGCCTCTTCAATACAGAGGATAAAACAGCCTATTGGCGGGGTAGGAATAGGCGCCCCGGTCCACGATCCCCAATCGGTACATGCAGCTTCTAAGTGCGGTCACGTGCCAAGGATTTGCCGGATAGGGTGAGCCACGATAGACGGCTTCGGGCTCGCAATAGCGATACGCCCTATCGAACCGGGCCAACAGCACCGGATCGGAATCCATCCGTACGCCATGATAGGTTTGCCATTGCCCCGGCGGTTCAGCCGCCGAGATCGCCAACAGACTTGCTGCTACTCCCAATGCAACCGAGATTCTCATCGATTTGACCTCCCGCGCGCCTAATGCTCGCGCGAAAGAAGATGTTTTTCAATTGCGTAAGGTCAAGGGCTCTACATCAAAGGAAGGCGCTTGGAGCGATTGTGTTCCTACCAGACGAGGCCGCGGGCGGCAACATCCTCGATGCGCGTTACAACGCCGTCACGATGAAAGACCATCGTGTCGAACAGATTGGAGACGACGCAGGTGTGGTTGGGGATGATGCGGATCTTCTCGCCGATCTCAGGACGACGGTCGCCGCACCTCGACAGGTCGATGACGCCATGTTCCTCGGACAATCCTGTAATCACCGCCTCAGGATAGCCGACAACTGTCCCGAAATCGGCGAAGCCAAGCAGATCGGAGGTCAGAGCCTTTGATCCGGCGTCAATGACCGCGCGCTCAGCCGTTGGACGGGACACCACCGTTGCCAGCACATGCATGGCACAGTCGGCCTCGCTGCAGTGGCCGGCGCGGACCATGGAGCGGTCGTTATAGATATAGGTACCTGCGCGATGCTCGGTCGCGGCCGTGACGAGATGCGCCTCGAAGAGGCTGGGCGTGCCGCCATTGCTAACGATTGGACACGCGATCCCATCGGTCTTTAGGAGCGAAAGTGCTTTGCTGAGGAAGGCTTGCACCGCCTCGGCGGAGGCGGGCTTTGGGTAGTTAAGGAGGCCACCGAACGTAAGACCGGGGGCGTCGTTGATCCGCTTTGCCAGGCTTCGTGCTTCTTGCGGCGTCTGGACGCCGCAGCGCCCGCCGCCGGTGTCGCATTCTACGAGAACAGTCAATGGCTTAGAAGATGCGAAATAGGAGGACAGACCATCGACCGTCACCGCGCTATCGGCAACCACCTTGAGACCGGAGATCCGCTCGTTGAGCGCGCCAAGACGCTCGAGCTTTTGCCGGCCGAGAATGTTGAAGGTGATCAGGATGTCTTCAAAGCCGGCCGCAGCGAAGACTTCCGCTTCGCTGATCTTCTGGCAGTTGATGCCCTTCGCACCCGCCGCGATCTGCTCAGCGGCGAGCGCTGGGATCTTGTGCGTCTTGATATGCGGCCGGAAGTTCAGGCCGTGCTTATCCATGTAGGCCTGCGTGCGGGCGATGTTTGCCGCCAGCCGATCCTCGTCGATGATTGGCCGCGGCGTCGAGAGATCGGCGACCCTGTCGCCCGGCTTGGCGACAACGGCGAACGGATTTTCCTGCATATGACGCTCTCCGCGTTAGCGGCCGTGAGGGTCGGCGACCATCGGCCAGATATTCTTCGGCGCCCGACGATAGGCTGTCTTGGCTGGAGTGTTGGGATAAGGCGTTCCGGCCGAGCAGTAAATGATGTCCGCGGCGATTTTCGAGAAGGAGGCGTAGAAATGATTGGTCGACTTGATGACCAGGATCTTCTTGGACGTCGGATCGATCCCCATGACGGAGAAAAGGCTTGGATCGAAACTTTGGGCGCGCGTCGAATTCAGGATGATATCGATGCCGTCGAGCGTGATGTGCACGGCATCCCCGAACGGCGCATAGCTTTCACCGAACCGCATCTGTGCGTTCTCGACGAGCTTCACCACCTTGACGACGCCGTCCACAGGGTTGCCGGTGCCGGGTGCAGACTTTGCGCCGAAACGCAATGGAATCTCGGCGCCCTCCCCCGCCGCCATGCAGATCTGCACAGCCATCGGATCCCAGATCGTGCCGATCGCGGCGTCACTTACCTTCCGATCTATGAGCTCTTGGAGAAGCACGGTAGCGTCGCCGGCGGTGCCGCCGCCGGGATTATCCCAAACGTCGGCGATGACCACAGGCCAGGAGGTTGCAGCGACGGCCTGCGTCACAGCCTCAATTTCGTCGATCTGCGGCATGATGAAGGTGCCGCGTTTGGAAAACAGCTCGAGGCCGAGTTCACGCGCTAAGGCCTCGCCCTTCTTAGGCTTGTTGTTGCTGACAACAAGCATCTTGGTCCCCATCTCCGGTACGTCACCCGCCATGAAGCCATGGATGACCGAGATGGACACGATGTCTGCGTCTTCCTTCTCGAGGCGCATGACTTTGTCGACAAAGGATCGCATCGGATCGCGCGAGGTCGGATAGACGTCGATCATCCGGCAGTCGAATACGGACATGACAGGGGCCAGCCGGCCTTCCAGGGTCTCGACGGCAATCCGCCAGAGGTCCTCGGCTCGATCGACGAAGTCGGTGTGTGGGAACTCCTTGAAGTAGACGAAGAAATCTGCGGCCGCGAGCCGTTTGGCTGTGAGATGGCTGTGCGGATCAAGCTCAGCGCAGACGAGGATGTCCGGCCCGACGATCTCGCGCACGCGCGCCAATATGTCACCTTCGGTATCCTCGTAGCCGGCCGCAACCATGGCGCCGTGCAGACCGAGGACAACGGCATCGACCGGCATAGCAGCCCTGAGCTGGTTCAGCACCTCGTCGCGTAGACCCTCATAGGTCGATCGGTTCACCAGTCCGGCCGGATCAGCCCAGGCGGCCGTACCCTCGATCAGCTCCCATCCCTTCTCTGCGCAGACCCGGCGCCCAACCGTGATGGGCGCCGAGCACAGGGTTGGGGTTTCCGGATGCTGGCCGGGAGGCGCATACAGAGACGCCTCGAACGCGCGCCGATCGACGCAGATAGGAGAAAAGGTATTGGTCTCGGTTGCGAGCGCCGCCGTGAATATGCGCAAGGGTTCGGCCTTTGTGTTGATCAGCCCATCGGGTTCGGCAGGTAGCCGGTAAAGCCGCATATCTTCCAGCGATCTTCATGCAGGCGGCAATAGTAAAGCGTCTGCCACTGCATCACATCACGCGTACCGTCGGCCTTGGTGAGCCCACCGTCGAACTTCTTGCGCACCAGCGCCATGTCGCCCTCAACCTCGATGTCTTCAAGCGTGGTGGTCGCAAAGATCGCGGTGCGGGCATCTTCAGCGAAAGATTGCGTCGCAAAGTCCCTTGCCTGGCGCAGCCACTCGTCGCGATAGGCCGATAGCGTCGGAAATGCCAGACGCCAGTTGTCGGGGCTTACCTGCTTGCGCCCATCGATCCCGATAAAGCCTTCCTCGACGAAATCATGCTCCACCATCGACCAGTCGGCGGCGAGGAATGCATCGATGTCACGGGAAACCAGCATCTCCCAGATCGAGTGCCGCGTAACGTCGGACGCAGGAAATGGGTTCTTGAACGGATCGCGCATATCTCCCCCGGATTGAAATTCTTTTCATTAATGGCAGTTTTCACTGGTCAAATTCTGCTTTCTATGGTCATTTGTCAACTTAATACGAAAATAATTTGCAAGGATCGATCGATGTCCATCAAGCGTTATGGCACGGTTCAAAAAGGTGCCGGCGGTAAGCCCCTGCCCTTTGCGCGTGCCGTCGAAGCCGACGGTTGGCTCTATGTCTCGGGGCAGGTTGCCATGGAAAATGGCGAAGTCATCGATGGAAATATCGTCGCGCAGACGCACAAGACGATCGAGAATGTGCTGGCGATTCTTAAAGAAGCCGGATACGGCGTTGAGCACGTGGTGCGCTGCGGCGTGTGGCTCGATGATCCGCGCGACTTCTGGACCTTCAATGCGATCTACCAGCAGTATTTCGGCGAACACCCACCGGCAAGGGCCTGTGTTCAGTCGTCGATGATGGTCGATTGCAAGGTCGAAATCGACTGCGTAGCGTATAGGCCGAAGGACCAGTAGCGCAAACGACGGAGGGCGGGATGGACATTTTCTCGACATTGCAAGAAGAGAAGGCCAAGCTTTCGCCCTCGGAAAACCGCATCGCGGATATCCTCCTCAATGACTTCGAGTTTGCGGTCAACGCCTCGATCATCGAGCTTGCTGAAAAGGCCGATGTGTCGCCGCCGACGGTCACGCGCTTCTGCCGGCGATTAGGCTGCGAGAGCTTTTCCGATTTTAAGGTCCAGCTCGCAAGGACAGCCTATGTCGGTATGCGTTACCTGAAGCCGGAGCCCAAAAGCACCAACCCGGGTGATGTCGCGCAGGACATTATCACCAAGGCACAGAACGCACTTTTCCTGCTTCATCGTTCGCTGGACGTTGCTGCAATCGAACTGGCTGCTGAACGGCTTTCGCGCGCCGACATGATTTATGCCTTCGGCTCCGGCGGCAACTCGTCAATGATTGCCAGCGAATTGCAAAACCGCCTGTTTCGCTTCGGCTTACATGTGACGGCAAGCTCCGACCATGGCATGCAATTGATGATGGCCGCCGCCGCCAAGTCGACCGACGTGTTGATCGGGTCGTCCTTCACCGGGCGAAACACCGAGCTCGTACGCGCTTTCGCGCTTGCGCGCGAGTCCAAGGTGACGACGATCGCGCTCACCCAGAGTAATAGCCCGGTCGCGCAAGTAGCTGAAATTGTTGTTCCTATCGACCTACAGGAAGGAAGCAATATCTTCCGGCCCACCTCGACGCGGATCGCCTATCTGGCTGTCGTCGATATTCTCGCCAGCCTCGTTGCTTACGCGATCCAACCAAAGGCCGCGGTGGCCCTGCGTCGCATCAAGCAACAGCTCGTTGCCCACCGCGATGGCGACGACCGGCAACTGCTCGGGGACTAACAATTCCATGCCAAAAAGGGATGCAAAATGACACAGACGGTAGCGATCGTAACCGGTGCTGCGGGCGATATTGGACGGGCTATTGCTGAGCGGCTTGCGGAAGATCACGATGTTATCCTGATGGTCGACATCGACGTTGCTGCCGCCGAGAAGGCCGCCCGCGCTCTGGGGCCAGTTGAGCACTTTGCCGCGCACCGCTGCGACGTGACCAGCGAAGCAAGCGTCGCAGAAATGGCAAAGCAGGCCGCCTCGTTTGGTTCGGTTCGTACGCTGGTCAACAATGCAGGGGCCGCACGCGCCGTCAGCCTCCACGATACCACGCCCGAGATTTGGAGGATGGACAATGCGCTTAATCTCGAGGCTGCCTTCTTGTGCTTCCGCGCCGTCGAAGATCTGCTCGAGGCGTCGAAGGGCTCGGTTATCAACATCGCATCCGTCAACGGCATGAACGTCTTTGGCCACCCCGCCTATAGCGCAGCGAAGGCGGGATTGCTGCATTTCACCAAGTTGGTGGCGGTAGAATACGGAAAGCTCGGTATCCGTTCGAACGCAGTTGCGCCCGGCACTGTACGTACGCAGGCATGGGAGGCGCGTGCAGCCACTAACCCCAACGTCTTCGAAGAGGCTCGCCGCTGGTACCCGCTCCAGCGGGTCGTCGACCCTAGCGATGTCGCTAACGCCGTGGCGTTTCTTGCCGGACCGCAGGCTGCCGCGATTACCGGCGTCTGCTTGCCGGTGGATTGCGGGCTGACTGCCGGTCAGGCTGAGATCGCTCGGACATTCTCGCAGTCCGAGCACTATTAAAAGACATATTAAGAGAGGAACCGATATGACTTTGGCGCCTTTTCGCCTGGAGAGTTCGTGGCAGCCGGATGGTGGTCCGAACGGCCGCTTTAGCTTTTCCCTTTTCAATCTCTCCGAGGTCGCGCTTTCTGGCTTCACGCTGGTCTATACCTCGCTGACGCGCGTCATCGATGCGAAGGCTTGTGGGAACGCAACCTTTCTGCGTCGCAACGCCAATTTCCATGAGTTTGCTCCGCCGCAGGGCTTTCTTCTCGAGCCGGGAAAGAGCTGGACTTTTACGGTCAGCGGCCTGCACCGGCCGGCTCGCCATTGCACCGATGGTGCGAAGTCCGCCTATGTGACGCTTCAGGATGGCAAGCACGTCACGGTTGCCGTTTCCGATTTGCTTCTTGAAGGACGCGTGAACGAGCCGCCGCCGGTCCTTCTTCCTGAAGGCAAGCTTTCACTGCCGTTCTCATTGCAGCCCTGGCCGGCGGAAATCGACGCCGAGCCAGGCGAGGATTTCCCCGTCGTTCTCTATCCCGCGGAAGGATCGTCGACAGACGATGTGCGGGCAGTCTCGACGGTGCTTTCCCTTTGCCATCGTCTGTTCGAGAGCGATCATGCGCCGTTCAATCTCGCTGCCTCGCCGCAGGGACGGCCCTTGCAGTTTCTGCTCGATACGACGGTTGCCCCTGAAGGCTACAAGCTCGGCTTCAAGGCCACGCGGATCACATTGTCATTTGCCGATGCCGCTGGGCGTCAATATGGACTGACGTCGCTTGCGCAGCTCTTGCATGGGGCTCGCAGCCAACCGCAAACGTTTCGCTTTCCGATCTCCGGCGCGATTTCGGATCGGCCGCGGTACGGCTGGCGCGGCTGCCATCTCGACGTTTCGCGTCAGTTCTATCCGACAGCCGACATCAAGCGGCTGATCGACATCCTCGCCTGGCTGAAGCTCAATATCTTCCATTGGCATCTGACCGACGACGAGGCATGGCGGCTGGAAATCAAGGCTTATCCCGAACTCACGACGACAGGCGTCCTTCGCGGTCCGGACGAGCCTCTCCTGCCGCAGCTTGGCAACGCTGCCGAACCTGTTGGCGGCTTCTACTCCCAGGTTGATGTGCGCGACATCGTCGGCCATGCTGCGGAATTGAACGTGGAGATCATCCCCGAGATTGATATCCCCGGTCATAGCACGGCGACGTTGACGGCACTGCCCGGTCTGACCGACGGCCAGGAAGCGCCGGAGAGCTATCATTCCGTACAGGGATATCCGAACAATGCGCTCAATCCCGCGGTGCCACTGACCTACGAATTTCTCGAAAAAGTGCTCGACGAGATGGTCGAGCTGTTTCCCTCCGCCTACCTCCACATTGGCGGTGACGAGGTGGCGAACGGTTCGTGGCTTGCCTCTCCGCTTGCCAAGGCATTGATGGAGAAGGAGGCAATCTCAGGCACGTTCGCACTGCAATCCCATTTCCTCAAGCGTGTGAAGGACATGCTGACGGCGCGCGGCCGTAAGCTCGCCGGTTGGAACGAAGTGGCGCATGGTGGCGGTGTTGCAGCCAAGGACACACTGCTGATGGCCTGGGAGAACCCGCAGGTTGGCATCGACCTGGCCAAAGAAGGCTACGAGGTCGTCATGACTCCCGGCCAGGCCTACTATCTCGACATGGTTCAGGCGGAGGCGTTTCAGGAGCCCGGCGCAAGTTGGGCCGGAACCGTGCCGCCGGCCCATACCTACGCCTATGAAGCTGAGGGCGACTTTCCGGAGGACCTGAAGGACAAGATGAAGGGCGTCCAGGCCTGCATCTGGTCGGAACATTTCCTGTCACGCGGCTACTTCAACCGGCTTGTTTTCCCACGCCTGCCGGCGATTGCCGAAGCCGCATGGACGCCACGGGCGATGAAGGACTGGAATCGCTTCGCTGCGATCGTGCCTCTGAGCCCGAAATTGTGAGGCCGAGAATGCGGATTGCAGTGGGCGGAATTCACACGGAATGCAGCACCTATTCGCCGGTGCTGATGACAGTCGAGGACTTTCGCGTTCTGCGCGGCGGGGATCTCCTGGCTTCGGACTACTTCGGGTTTTTGAAAGCCGATGGGGTTGAGCACCTACCGCTCTTGCATGCGCGCGCAGTGCCCGGGGGGCCGATCTCCAGGGTGGCGTACGCGGCATTCAAAACCGAGTTTCTCGACCGGCTGAAAGCTGCCTTGCCGCTCGAAGGCCTCTACCTTGCGATGCACGGCGCGATGAATGTCGAGGGAATGAACGACGCTGAGGGTGACTGGATTGCCGCTGCCCGCTCTGTCGTCGGTCCTGATTGCGTGATCGCAGCGAGTTATGATTTGCACGGCAATGTCAGCCAGAGGATCATCGACCAGCTCGACATATTCGCGGCCTACCGGACCGCGCCGCACATCGATGTGCGCGAAACGATGGTGCGTGCATGGTCGCTGCTGGTGGATACCTTAAGATCGGGCACGCGGCCAGGGGTGGCCTGGGCTCCGGTGCCGGTTCTCTGGCCGGGCGAGCGAACGTCAACCGAAGACGAGCCCGCAAGGCGCCTCTACAAAGCACTGTCTGCAATCGATCAGCGCGAGGGCATCCTCGATGCCAATTTGATGATCGGCTATGTGTGGGCGGATGAACCTCGGGCGACCGCCTGCGCAGTCGTCACAGCGACGGACAAGCAAGCGGCCGTCACAGCCGCAGAAGAGATCGCACTATCCTATTGGAATGCGCGCGACCACTTTGTCTTTGGTCCTGTTACCGGTCCGCTCGACGCCATGCTCGACATTGTGGTGAACGCCTCGACAGCACCTGTCATCCTGGCAGATTCCGGCGACAATCCGACAGGTGGCGGCGTTGGCGACCGGGCCGACGTGCTGAGAGCACTGCTGGCACGTGGATTTGAAGGAGCGCTGGTTGCCGGTATCACCGATCCACCGGCCGTCGCGGCATGCTTTGCAGCCGGCAAGGGTGCAAGGATCGGACTCCGCATCGGCGCAGCCCTCGACGCGTCGAGCTCGCCTGTCAGCATCGAAGCGGAAGTCCTTTTCCTCGATGACCCAGGCCCGGCCGCCGAGCGTCAGGCGGTCATAAGCACTGCGGGCATTACGGTGGTGCTCGCGGCACGGCGGCGTCCCTATCACAATGTAGCGGATTTCGAGCGTCTCGGGCTCGATCCGAAGTCAGTGCGGGTGCTTGTGGTCAAGTCCGGTTATCTTTCCCCGGAACTGGCGCCGATCGCCAATCCGAACCTGATGGCATTGACTGGGGGCGTCGTGAACCAGGACATCGAAGGCTTGGTAAGTAACCGACGCGCTCGACCGATCTTCCCGTTCGATCGCAACTTCGAATACGAACCACATGTGCGCCTTTCGGCGCGCTGGCAAGACTGATCCATCGCAGAGCAGGTTTCGGCCTCACGCCAAAGCTGCTAAGGCGCCTTCATCCGCAATACCCGGTGACCTGTCGCCGCACGATACATGTCATGAGCCGTCTCCTCCCCGATGTTTTCCGCGACCCGACGATCCGGGTCAGCATGCTTGCTATCTTTGCCTTTGGCTTTGCTGGAGCGGCAACCTCGCCGTACCAATCGGTTATTGGCATTCGCGAATTGGGTCTGAGCAACACCCTCTACTCGGCGCTGATATTTGCCGCCGCAGCCGTCAACGTCACCGTGAGCATTCTCCTTGGCAATCTCGCGGACCGACTTGGCGAGTATCGGTCGCTGATGGTGACGGTCGCCGTCTTCGGTATCTTCGGTTACGGCGCGGTCTACCTCTTTCCCGCGCAGGCAACGTTCATCGTCAGTGCCTTGTTGCTGCTGCCGATCTACAACGCACTCAATTCCCTGCTCTTCGCCAATGTACGCGCCACTACCAACGGGATGCCACGCGGCGACGTGGCAACGGTGAACTCAGGTGTGCGGGCGATGATCTCGCTCTCCTGGGTACTCGTGCCGGGCCTTGTCGGAATACTTCTGTCGCGATCGACAAGCATGCTGCCGGCCTATCTCTTTGCGAGCCTCGCCTGCATGGTGTGTCTTGGCCTGATCGCAGCCTTCCTGCCGGGCCAGAACGGCACGGACAAGGCGGCCACACACCATCTTTCCTATCTTGCTGCGCTTGCAGAAGTCATCTCGCCACGTGTTTTCATTCGTGTGATCGCGGTGTCGCTGATCAGCAGCACTCTTCATGTTAACGGCGCCATCCTGCCGCTGATCGTTACCGAAGCCGCGCATGGGACCGTTGGCGATGTCGGGATCATGGTCGGCATCGTCGCCTTCCTCGAAGTCGTCTTTATCGTCGTCTGGGGCCGTGCCCAACGGATCATGAACCACGTCACGGCCCTGGCGATCGGTACGATCATCTACGTCGTCTACCTCGTCCTACTCGGCCTTGCGTCCGCGCCATGGCATGCTTATGCGTTGACGCTCATCAGTGGAATCGGCGCCGCGGCGCTCATCAGCATCCCAATCACCTATCTGCAGGATCTGATTGCTGAGCGGCCGGGTCTCGGCAGTGCGCTGATATCCGTCAACATTTTCCTGAGCGCGGGGCTGAGCGCGCTCCTCTTTGCGATCGGCACCGGCCTCGGCGGCTATTCCGGAACGGCAATCATCGGTGCTGTGGCCGGCCTCTCGGGCCTTTTTCTGCTGCTCTTCTTCGATGGAACCAAACGACGGCGCTGAGACGATCAATGTTTTAACCGTCAGCCACGTCACCGAAAATGCCCGCCGCGAGACCGGCGGCGGGCATCTGCTCTCAGGCTCGGGAGAGAGTATGAGCCTCAGATGTTGGCGAGCAGCTCGTTGATGCGCTGTTCCATGTCGGAAAGGGCCGCGTCGATCTCCTTCTGACCGGTGACCGCTGCGCTCATTTCCTGGCCGATGATGTCCTGGATCGCGAACTGGCGCTGGACGGTGGACGGAAGCGGCGTGCCGAGCGTGGCGATCGCCGAAATCGTGTCGCGATGCGGTAGGGCCTTGAACTGATCAGAATTCAACACCGCCTTGACGGCCGGCAAATGGCCGGTGCGTGACCAGTCGAAATCGTTGTCATGGAAGAACTTCAAGAACTTCCCGATGGCAGCGGTCTGTTCCTCGGATCGGTCCTTTTGCGAGACGGCCCAGCTGTGGCCGTCGGCGTATTGCGCCTTCTTGCCCGGGAAGAGTTGCGGATAGGGATAGACGGCATAGCCGCCGGCGTTGAGCGCTGTGCCGGACTTTTCGGATGATGCCGTGTAGTCACCGATGACCCAGGTCCCGTTCAGGTGAACACCGCCTTCGCCTGCGAGGAAGGCGTTGATGCCGGCGGCGTAGTCCAGATCCTTGGTCGTGTAGCCGTTGTCGTAGACCGCCTTGTACATCTCAAGGACCTTCTTGGCCTCGGGCGTATTGATCTTGACCTGCTTCGGATCGGCAAAGAAGTCTGAATTCTGCTGGAACAGGTAGGTGTAGAGGTTGCGCGTATAAAGCGCGACTTCATTGGCGAGATTCTGGACGAAGTAAGGCTTGCCGGTCTTTTCCTTGAATTGCTTAGCCTGAGCCAAGAGCTCGTCGACGCTCGTCGGCAGCTTCGGCGTGCCGTCGGCATTGACGAGATCGGCCTTTTTGAAGAGGTCCATGTTGATGTGATACAGCATGGTCCAGTTGTCGATCGGCAGACCGTAGATCTTTCCGTCCTTGGTCACGCCATTCAAGCTGGCGTCGGTAAAGTCAGTGGCCGCAACACCGACGGACTTCAGCACCTCGTCGAGCGGCATCAGCAGGCCCTTGGACTGATAATCGGCGAGCACCGATTGGTGGATGGTGACAATGTCAGGCGGATCGCCGGCGGCGAACTGTGCGGTTAGCTGATCGTAGCCTGGCCATTCGACGGTCGTCACCGTCACATGCACATCCGGATTGTCCGCGTTGAACTTGTTGATGAGCGAGGTGATGATGCCGCATTCGCCAACGGCCTTGCTGACGTCGGTGTTGGTACCGAAATCGGCGTCGCAAGCCCCGAAGAAGCGCTGCACCGTCAGTTCGGTGGTGGCAAAGGCCGGACTTGCGCCGGCAAGCGCGATCACCGAGGCCGCCGCCAGCATGTATTTTCTCAAAGTATGCGTCATTTCCATCTCCTCCTCATAGGATCTGCGACCCTTGGCTAGGCCCCCTCCCCGGGAGCCGGTTTCGACGTCAGCGCACGGCGGCGCCAGACACTGCCGTCACGATGTATTTCTGGAAGAACAGGTAGAGAACGAGGATCGGGGCGCCGGCGAAGACCGCTTGCGACATCAGAAAGCCGAGACCTTCCGACTGCGCAAAATTGGTCTGCGACGAGGCGATCCCGATCGTCAGAGTATACATTTCCTTCCTGGTGCCGGAGATCAGCGGCCAGAGATAATCGTTCCAGGCACCAAGGAAGGTGAAGATGCCGAGCGTTGCCTGCGCGGGAACCGTCAACGGCAGCAGCACCTTCCAGAAGATCTTGAAACGGCTGGCATTGTCCAGCAGTGCTGCCTCGTCGAGTTCCTTCGGGATGGCCCTGAAATACTGTGTCATCAGGAACACGCCGAAGGGTGCCGACAATCCTGGCAGGATCAGACCGTGATAGGTGTTGTGAAACTTCAGCCAGGAGAAAATCTGATGACGAGCGATGAGCACCGCCTGCTCAGGGATCGCAAGTCCGAGCAACACGATGATGAAGAGCGTGTTACGGAACGGAAAGTTCACACGTGCGAAGCCGTAGCCTGCAAGCGACGAGAGGCAAAGCGTGAAGATCGTCAAGCCGCCGGCAACGATGATGCTGTTCAATATCCAGCGGAACACCGACGATGTTGCCAGGATATTGATATAGTTGTTGATCGTGTAAGGCGCATGGAAGACGGAGTTCATGTCCGCCATCAGCTCCTTGTTGTCCTTGAGGGATAGTCCGATCACCCACAGCACCGGCGCCATCATGATCAGTGCGCAGACAAGTGCCAGGAGAAGAATCACGCGATCACCGGTCGAGCGGCCGACCATGTTTCCACCGGATAAAGCGCTCATCCTTCTTCTCCTTTGCGTCGCGAGATGAAGTACTGCGCCATCGCAGCAATCAGGATCAGTATGAAGAGGATTTCAGAGGCGGCGGCACCGAGACCGAGGTCCCACTGCCTGAACGCAGCTTCATAGATGTAAAGCACGATAGGCTTCGACACGTTGTTCGGGCCACCGAGCGTCATCAGCTTTGCCTGGCCAAAGAGCTGGAACTGCAGCACGACCTGGATGATCAGCACGAGCACGAAAGTCCGCCGGATCGAAGGGAGCGTGATGTACCAGAGCGTTCGCCAGCGGCTGGCATTGTCGAGGGCCGCTGCTTCATAGATTTCTGCCGGCACCTGCTGCAGTGCCGAGAGAAAGAGCATCATTGGCAGGCCGATGCACCACCAAGTAGTGGCAATCGCTATGCCGATCATGGCGAGGTTCGGGTCGGACAGAAAGGCCGGCGCAGGCACGCCGAACCAACCGTAGATGGTGGCAAGCAGGCCGAAGTTGCCGATAAAGACGATACGCCATATCAGCGTGACGATTGTCACGGACAGGACGGAGGACGAGAAATAGACGGCGCGCAGCGCAGCTGCCATTTTCGTCTTTCGGTTCAGGGCGAGCGCCAAAAGCAGACCCAAGATAGCAAGCGTCGGCACTGTCAGAAGCACGAAGTAGAAGGTATTGCCGACGGCCTGGATGAAGACCCTGTCTCTGAAGAGCCGGATGTAATTATCGACCCCGACGAAGCGGCCGACGCCGAAGGCGTCAGCCTTGTGAAGGCTGAGCCAGATGCCCCAGAACAGCGGCACGACAAGCAAAGTCACGAAAAAGAAGAGGTAGGGCGCGACGAAGAGTGCGTTTCGCCAGAGTGGCGCATTGATGTTCTGCACTTTCTGCCGGGCAGTGATGCCAGCGGCAGACCGGGCGGAGGAAAGTGCCGCCTCAGCCATGACCGGCCTCCTCATTGTGCCAGGCGTGACCGGCATCATCAAAGAGATGCGTGCGACTTCCATCGAGCACCAGTGCCACCTCGTCGCCGATCATGACGCGACTGTTGCCGATGTCCTCGGCAACGACGACGCTGCCATCCTTGAGACGGGTATAGAGAAGCGTCCGGTCGCCGAGGCGTTCCAATACATCCACCTTCCCCGTCGTCGTTGCTGCAACGCCATTGGCGAGCTTGACGGCCTCGGCACGGATGCCGAGCGAATGTTCGCCGGCCTTGACTCCACCTGCACGGATCGCCGTCTGCAATTGCGTGCCATCAGGAAGTTTGGCACGCAGGAAACCATTTTCTTCCGAGAGGCCGACGGACAGGAAGTTCATGGTCGGCGACCCGACAAAGGTGGCGACGAAACGACTTGCCGGGCGTGAGTAGATCTCCATCGGCGTTCCGATCTGCTCGATCTTCCGATTGTTCATCACGACGATGCGATCGGCCAGCGTCATAGCCTCGATCTGGTCGTGCGTGACAAAGATCATTGTCGATCTGACCCGATGGCGCAGCTGTGCAAGCTCGACGCGGGTGCGAACGCGCAGCGCCGCATCGAGGTTCGATAGCGGCTCGTCGAAGAGGAAGGCCTTTGGTTCCTTGACGATCGCGCGGCCAATGGCGACACGCTGACGCTGACCGCCGGAAAGTTGGCCCGGCTTGCGCTCCAAGAGGTGGCCGATCTCTAGCATGCGAGCCGCCTCTGCAATGCGCGCGGAGATGACATCGGCCGAAACGTTGATGTTGCGCAATCCGAAGGCCATGTTGTCGGCCACCGTCATATGCGGATAGAGTGCATAGGACTGGAACACCATGGCGATGTCGCGCTGGCCGGGCGGCAGTGTATCGATGCGCTCGCCATTGATCGAGATCGTCCCGCCATCCACGCTTTCAAGGCCCGCAATCATGCGAAGAAGCGTAGACTTGCCGCACCCGGAAGGGCCAAGGAAAACCAGGAATTCGTTCGCCTTGATTGACAACGACAAGCCGTCCAAGACGGTCATCGAGCCATAGCGCTTGGTGACATTCTGGATTTCAATATTGGCGGTCATCCGACTGCTCCTGAATTGCAGGCCGAACCCGAAATGCCGATATGAACACGAAGATGGCATGCTTCCACCGAGAGAGCGTCCGCTACGACAAACGGACCTCCCTCAGTCAGTGATAGTGCCAAAACAGAAGCGCTCGCTCCCATCTTTTCCTCCCAGTGGCACGTCAAGACCGGTGTGCTGACGTTAAATCATACAATTGCTTTGTCAACATATCGTTTGATACGTATCAGAAAACAGGATTTAGATTACACTTGCAGGCGGATCATCCGGTAGGAGAGCGGCGCGATCTTTGCGCTGAGCTTGCCGTCGACGATGCTTGAACCGGTCACGGCCCTCGGCACGACATTGTCGGGCTTGTCGGCGGTGTTGGTGATGTTGAGATCGCTATGCGCGACGACCTGGTCGTCGATCACCCGCAGAATACCGAATTCGAGCAGGCTGGCGTCGAGATCGAGCGTCTCCGTGCCATGGCGGTTGACGATGAAGAAGGTCACCGTCTTCTTGTCCGCATCATGCACGGCTGAGACGTCGAGATAGGGAACATCGCCTAGATCGTCGACCTTGTAGGTCGGGCTGTCGACCATCAGCTTCAGTGCCGTCCCGCGTCCGTAGACGGAGGCGAAATAGTACGGATAGAAGATCGTCTGGCGCCATGCCGGACCACCCGGGATCGTCATGATCGGGGCGATTACGTTGATGAGCTGCGCCAGGCAGGCAATCTTGACGACATCCGCACGGTTGATGAAGGTGTTGAGAATGCAGCCGACCTGCAGCACATCCTCGAAGTTATAGTCATCCTCCAGGAGGGCCGGCGCATGTGGCCAACCATTTGCGCCGGCAAGCGTTGCCTTGTCGCGCTCCTTAGAGTGGTACCAGACGTTCCATTCGTCGAACGAGATGTATACGTTCTTGGAGGAGCGCTTCTTCGCCTTGACGTAGTCGATTACGCCGGCGACCGTTCCGATGTAATTGTCGAGCTCGATACTACGAGAGAGATAGTTGGCCGTGTTTTTGGCACGGTTTTCGAAATACATATGCAGCGAGATGTAGTCGACCTCATTGTAGGTGTGGTCGAGCACGGTTGCTTCCCATTCCGGATAGGTCGGCATATGTGCGTTCGACGACCCGCAGACGACGAGTTCGAGCGAGCTGTCGAAGGCGCGCATGGCCTTGGCAGTCTCATGCGCTAGCCGGCCATACTCGTCCGCCGTCTTGTGGCCGATCTGCCAAGGGCCGTCCATCTCGTTGCCGAGGCACCAGAGTTTGACGTCCCAGGGCTCGCTGCGGCCATTGGCAATGCGCTTGTCGCTCCACTCGCTGCCGCCGGAATGATTGACGTATTCGAGGAAGTTGCGCGCCTCATCGAGGCCGCGCGAGCCGAGGTTGACGGCAAGCATCATCTCGGTGTTGGCCGACGTGCACCAATCGGCAAACTCGTGGATGCCGACCTGATTGCTCTCGCAGGTGTGCCAAGCAAGATCGAGGCGCGTCGGGCGGCTTTCCTTGGGGCCAATGCCGTCTTCCCAATTGTAGGCAGACACGAAATTGCCACCGGGGTAGCGCACGATCGGAACATTCAGTTCCTTGACGAGCTCGATGACATCCTTGCGCATGCCGCTTTCGTCAGCAGTCGCATGATCAGGCTCGTAGATGCCGGTATAAACGGCACGACCGAGGTGCTCGATGAATGAGCCATAAAGGCGCGGATCGATGTCAGAGATCGTGTATTTACTGTGCGCTGTAACCGCAGCCCTCATGTTGCCCTCCACTGTATCGTCGTTTGTGATTTATATCACGATTTGCGATCAATAAAGCGGAACCCCGAGGCGCGGTCAAGCGTAAAATTCAGAAAATCCGATAGACTCATCGAGTCTTCAGGCGCAGCAGAATGTCCTGATCGTAGTTGCCGAAGCCGCGGCCAAAGATGTTGATGCCACCGGGATGTTTGGCGTCGTCGCGCACACCGATGCGCAGACGGACTGAATGGTGTTCGTCCAGCTTCAGCTCGGCGAGAGTTACATCAGAAATGCGCAATCCATCGACGAAAGCGCCATCGTCATTGATGCGGAAGTTCTTCAGTTTGCCGTACTGCGAGCCCTTCAGCTTCCACCAGTCGGGCGTGAAAACCCCACGTTTGTCGCCAAAATCACCCGGAGACGTCCAGGTTCCGATGTCGGCACCGTTGACCGCGAGGGTGATGTCGGAGGGCCAGTCGGCGCTGGTGCCAGGAACCTCGGAACTCAGTTCCATCACGAACTCAATCTCGCGGATGCTGGTGTTCGTCAGTCGCGCGTTGTTGGGAAACTGATACTCGACGTAGCCTCGCGTGAACCAAATGAGCCCGGCTTTCATCCGGTCCGGATCGAGGAAGGTATTGGGAACGTCGAGTAGCCCGATGATGCCATCGGCTGAACAGAGCCCGCAAGGCGCCGTCACTTCGAAGCTCGTATAGAGCCCAAGCGGCATCGACACCTCGATCGCGTCCGGTTTGGTTTCCTTGATTTCGTTCTTGAAGACGACGAGAATCTCATCGTAAACGCTACGGCAGACCTTCTGGTTGCCCTTGCGCGCCTTCTGGGTTTCCGTCTGGATCAGCCCGGCCTCTTCGAGCATCTGCACGTTGGTTGACACGCTGGACTGCGGCAGGTCAAGTATATCAGCAATTTCGTTGACGTTCATCGCCCCCCTCTCGTGCAAGAGCTTCAATACGGCGATGCGAGCCGGAGATGCGAGCCCTTTGAGGATAGGCATCCCCTCTTCTGGCTCGACGACAAGAAAGTTGCGGCTCATGGGACTCCGATCTACGACAACGCAATCGTTGTTTTATATCAGAAAATGTGATGTTATCAATTGGACGATCGCGATTGATTGATCAGAAGCGACCACAGGCGTGTTCTGCAGGAAAACGCATCAGGGCGGGCCTCCAGGCAACTCTATTTGCCTGGGCTGTCTTGCGTCGGCCTAGGACATGAAGCGGCTTAAATACGCAAAGCGTCTTGCTGCGAGCTGCCGTATGAGGCGAGGTTACGGGCGCAGCCGCTGCGGAGGAAGTCACGCGGATCAGGACGGGGCCGCCATTGAACGGTTAGCCGAAGTCTCCGAGCGATGCGGCGTGTCTGCGATGGAGCGGAAGACGAACGGATCATCCTTCGAAGGTGTGAAACCTCGCCGCCGCCAAAATTTCAGCGGCCTCGTCGTCGACGGCGTTGACCATCAAGGCCCGTCCGCCGATCAGTGCGGCAGCCTGAACGCAACGCTGGAGGGCGTTCTTGACCAGACCCGTGCCAAAGCCGCACCCCACCCATTCCGTGACGGCAGCGAGTTGACCGAGAAGCAGGCAGGGAACCGGATCGGGTGGTTGGCCCGTGCGAATTGAGCGCGGCAAGATAGAGGCAACCACAGCTGTAGGGGCAAGGCCATAATATCCGACCACTCGACCGGCTTCGTGGACTACGAGAACGGCCGTGAAGCCCTTTTGCTGATTGGAGAGAGCGCGCGTCTTCAACCAGCGATCGAGCGTGGGTTTTCCGCAGGAGAAGTTAGAAACGTCATGCGTGGTGGTAAGCGGTTCGGGAGCCGATGGCGACACGTCTTACCGCTTCGCCACGTAGCCAGGTTCCAAAGGCGCGGGCCGCTTGGCAAGCTCCACCATCTCGGGAACTGGGGCTGCCGGACGAGATAGGACTTCCACAAAATCGGCGAATCCTTCAGGACTCATGCGAACCAGCACCTGCTCCATGACGACTTCCTACACAAAATGCGCTAGCCGCCGACCACCTGAAGGGCCTGATCCGAGTGGAATCGTGCTGTTCCTTTGCCACTGGATTTGGCCAGGTAGAGCGCTTGATCGGCCTTCTGTAACAAATCGGCGCTTTCTCGTCCGTCGGTGGGCGAGACTGCGATACCGATGCTGACACCGATTTCGACAACAGTGTCCGTCACCCTGTAGGGGGATCGCAAAGTCTCGATGATCCTGCTTGCACGTGTCCGCAACTCGTCACGGTTTGTCAGCCCCGGCATCACCACCACAAATTCATCGCCCCCGAGGCGGGCCGCCGTATCCTGCTCGCGAAGGAGCGATCGCAACCGCTCCGCGACCTGACAGAGAAGCTCATCGCCGGCCGCATGGCCGTGCCCGTCATTGACCGCTTTGAAGCCATCCAGATCAAGATACATGAGGGCTACGCCCGGCTGGCGGCTTTTCAGATGGCCAACGAGGCGATCCAGGCGATCAAGCAGCAGCACGCGATTGGGCAAGCCCGTAAGTGCGTCGCGCATGGCGCGCGCCTCGCTGCTGCGGATCAGCCGTGCCGCCTCTCCCGAATAGCGAAGTACGAATATCGACAGAGCCACGAAGGCGCATAAGGTGATGACAAGAATCGGTCCGGCCGTTTGCAAAAGCGCATCACCGGGACGCGCAGGATCCCAGGCCAGATAGCGGGCCGTCGCCTTTATCTCGTCGGAAAAGCGGATTCGCGCACGAGGGTCTACACTTTCGTCATCAATATCGGCGAGTCTCAGATTGGGCAGCAGATAGGTATTTCCAAGGTCGGCCAGGCGGGCTGCGGTCAAGACGTCCACAAACACAACCAGATAGCCCGTATCCTGAGGCCGTGTCTTATCATCGAAAGGACGCAAGGGCGCTACCGCCACCATAGCGAGTTCATTTCCAGCGCTGACCAGGCCAAACGTCGCGCTGACGCGATCGCCGCCGCGAGTGCGCGCAACAATCTCGTTGAAGCCGTTCGATAACAGAGACCGGGCATCCACCGCCCCGCCTTTTTTATCGACATAAGAGTAAACGGTGCGATTTTCTGGATCCAGCACGAACGACATTGCTAAGCCGTAGCTATCCTCGCCGGCGTGGCCGATATTGCCGTCGATCCAGGGAAAATCGAAGTTATCGACGATTGCAACGACGGCTTCATCCCAATGGCCATAATCTGACGCTCCCTTGGCAAGGGCTTTGCCGTGAACGTCAATTGCGGCACGCGCCAATCGTGCCTGTTCACTGATCGCGGTCTTCGTCTGATAGTTTGCGAGCCAGATCAAACCGCCAGCCGAACCAACGAGCAGCAGTGCGGTCAGCAGCACAAGTGGCAGAATGACCCTGAAGAAGAATTGCCGGGTGGCATCGATTTGTCTGGGCATTTTTCTCAACGAACAGCGTTTCTTGCGCGGAAGGTCGCCGAGCAATCCAAAAACCCGGCGCTCTTGGCTTGTGTGACCACCCGCCATTTGCAGATGACCTATGCACGCGCTTAATTTAGAAGTCGTGAAGAAAGAGCCTCAGTTTCAATCTTTCTTGTGCCAATTTTTCACTGAGATTGCGCGCGAGCAATCCGTGCACCTTTCCTTTGGGGGTCGCCAAATACCATCGAGGTCGGGTGAGTTGGCGCAGTTGCGGGGCTGACTGTGTTCCACACCATGCCGATAGAGGCAACCGAGAACGTCGGCCCGGTCATCGTCTGGCGAAAGGAACTATTCCTTTGCCGGTTTCCAGCGGCTTTGGCGGACGTTTTCACGTTCGCACCGCACTGCAGTCGGCGATCTGTCCACCGGTCAGGCGCAGGGTGACGGGGGCGAATTCGTCACCAAAGCGCTCTGCTTTTAGAGCGGGAGCGTTGAAATCAGACGTAAGCAACCCGCTCGCCGAATTCGCTGTCGTCATCAAAGTTCTTGGTTCCGATGCGGTCATCTTCACCAGAGAGCCTTGGCGGCTGGCCGCCGCCCTGCTGGCCAGAGTCTGTATTCGAAGACTTCTCCAGTTTGGCCAATTTTGCCTCAAGCGTTGAAATGTCGCTTTGCAGTGCTTGAGCTTCGTTCTGGTCCTTCGTGCTGGCAAGTTCGGCCTTCTTGCTGGCGATCTCTTGCTTGATGCTCGCTGCATCGTCCGACGAAGATGAAGAAGTTGATGTCGAAAGCAACGTTGTCGATGTCGACGAATTCGAAATAGCGGTGACCATACGACCCTCCTTATAGGCGACTTGCACCTATCTACTTCGCGCTGCCTTACTCGTAAGTAAAAAAAGTACCAAACGGTACCGGTTTTCGTACGCGACATGTTTCGATGTTGCTGCGTCTAGGCATTTACCCTCGATGACCATCAGCGCGGCTTACCAGATAGCCGACAGATCTAAGAGACCGTTTGAAAACGGGGCGGAAATTTGAGGCGGCCCGTGGTTCAAGCTTCTGATGTGGAAAACAACGAATTGGGCGTAGATGGCTGTCGGTGTTGGGTTGCCTCAAACGTCCTTTGTTAGACGAGGCGACACCTTGCAGATTGAAACGACACCTTGGAGATTGGAAACATGGCCCTCAAACGGATGGACAATGTCGGAATCGTCGTCGAAGACCTCGGCGGGACGATTGATTTCTTTCGCGAACTCGGCCTCGAGCTCGAAGGACGGGCCGTGATCGAAGGAGAATGGGCCGGACGTGTCACGGGACTGGGCGATCAGCAGGTCGAGATTGCCATGATGCGCACACCGGACGGCCACAGCCGGCTCGAGCTCTCCCGCTTCATCAGGCCGCCTGTCGTCGCAGATCACCGGAAAGCCCCGGTTAACGCCCTAGGCTACCTCCGCGTCATGTTCGCAGTGGACGACATCGACGAGACGCTTGAACGGCTCCGCACGCGCGGCGCGCAGCTCGTCGGCGAAGTAGTCCAGTATAAAGACGCGTATCGGCTCTGCTACATCCGTGGGCCTGAAGGGCTTCTCATCGGACTCGCCCAAGAACTCAGCTGAGCGCAATAAGGCGTCTATTCCGCCCATTCCACATCGGCGGTAAAGGCAATGGTGAGCCAGCGATTGGCACTCTCGTCGCCGATTGCCGCACCGATTTCGTCGCGCAGCGCATCCCATTCCTCCACCGTCTTGGGCGGCAGGCCCTCTGGAACGATGAAGTAGAGCTCAATCTGCGTCGCGCGGCCGACGCGAGCGACATAGGCGCGGTAGGAGAGGAAACCAAGGCGGCGAACCGTCTCCAATGCAACCTCATCGACATGGTCCTTCAGACCGACCGGCGCGATCAGCAGGATTTCCGTCAGCGCCTTCCAGACGGTGCCGATCGGAAGCGGGATCATCACCAGGCAGACGAGCGCCAGGACGACCGGATCGACATAATTGGCGACCCAGGCAGCGGGCGTCGGTTGGACGGCAAGGCCGACCAGAAAAGCAATCAGCAATGCGAGCGCGATCCCGCCGGACATGATCCAGGCCGTGATATCGAGCGATATGAAATTCGATTGCAGGCTGCGGTTCAGCCTGATGCCCATTCCGGCCATGGCCACACAGACGAGCAATGTCGCCGCGCAATAGGCGATCGCGACACCGAAATGCAGTTCGTGACCGCCATTGAGGATACTGATGATCGCGTTGATCAGCGCATAGACTGCCACCGTCATGAGCAGGCAGCCGTTGAGCATGAGGACGATCGGTTCCAGGTGCCAGAAGCCCATGGTGAAGCGGTTGCGAATTCTGCCGGAGAGCGCATCGGTCTGCGCCGACTTGACGATCAGGCTCGAAACCCACAGCGCGAGCCCCGTCATTGCCGCGTCCGCCAGCGAATAGACGCCATCGAAGGCGATGGAAAACGAGCCCGACAATATGCCGAAAACGACACCGAGCGCAGCAACCACAACCGTGGCAGCGATCGAAATGCGTAAAAAACCCTGCTCACTCCACATCCGCATTGCCCCCACGATGGCACGCCACCGCGTTCATTCTATCGTTTCCGGACCGATGGTGAAGACGTCCGGAGCCCTTCGGACCCGTCGCCTGCTTTGTTGTGCGTTGACCGACGCGCCGCCCTCATGCAGTCTTACCTTATGGTCAAGGGTGTCCTTCTTGACGTTTCCGGCGTGCTGCTCGACGGCGACACGGTTTTGCCGGGAGCAGCACAGTGTATCGTGAGCCTTGAATCGGCCGGCCTGCCTGTCCGGCTCGTGACCAACACGACGCGGCAATCCAAACGCCAACTTGCGCAACATCTCCGATCTCATGGCATCGAGGTTGAGATGCACAGACTGTTCGCCCCCGCTGCGGCTGCCTGTGCTTGGCTGAAAAAGAACGGATACGCGCCGCATCTGCTAGTTCATCCGGACCTTGAAGAGGATTTCGCCGAGTGTAGCACCTCGGGTCCCTGCGCGGTCGTCGTCGGTGATGCGGCACAAGCCTTCGGCTATGACAGCCTGAACGCAGCCTTTCGCAAGCTGCAGAAGGGTGCGCCATTCCTGGCATTGGCCCGCAATCGCGCTTTCAAGGATCACGACGGCCTTTTGAGCCTGGACGCGGGCGCCTTCGTCGAGGCGCTCGAATATGCCGCCGGCACCAAAGCCATTCTGTTCGGCAAGCCGTCTCGAGATTTCTTCACCGCAGCGGTGGAAAGCATGGGCTGCCACCCGCACGATGTCGCCATGGTAGGGGACGACGTCGAGAGCGATGTTGCCGGAGCGCTTAGGGCGGGGATCGGCGCGGGTATCCTGGTTCGAACGGGGAAATACCGCGCCGGAGACGAGAGGCAGGTCGAACCACGACCGACGGCTATCGTCGCAAGTATCGAGGAGGCCACCCAGCTCATCCTGAGAATGTCTGCTAACGGCGATTGACGTCAACGGAGCCTGCGGGCGCTGTCTGGTTTGACGCGCGACCAGGCCGGTGTCGCAGGCGTGCCGATCGTCACAGTGGCCGGGGGAGAGATCGGCGAGCAACATGTCGGCCTGAAGGGGACGATGAATGCGTTGTTCCTCAAGGACCTTGCCGCCAAGACGCATCGCGGCCTTCGGGGCCCGTGTCGAAGACGGCAAGTCCGGCGGCGGCCTGTGCTTGGCTACAAGGTCCTCAAGCAGTTCGACGCGCGCGGTGCCGATCAGGATTGACTGCGAGATCGACGAGGCCGAGGCCAATGTCGAGCAGCGCTGCCCGCGCTACCAGGCCGGAAACGGATCTTCGAGTGCGGACCAGTCCTGCGGATCGGCGCTGGCCAGACAACCGTCCAACGCGACACGGACGCCTGTCTCGTCCATGTCCACACCGATGAACACGAGCTCCTGCCGACGATCGCCCCAGACGCTGTCCCACTGGCTCTTCAGATGCTGACGAAACTGCGTATGGCTCGGCCAATCTTGCCAAGGAACGGCCGCCCACCAGAGCCCCATGGGTTCGCAGCGCCGCTGCACTCCGGCAGCCGACATGAGCCCCACATGACGCGGGCGCGTGGCAAGCCAGAAATGGCCCTTGGCGCGAATTACGCCCGGCCAGGGCTCATCCAGGAATGCTCGAAACCGCATCGGATCGAAGGGACGTCTTGTGCGGTACACAAAGCTCGACACCCCGTATTCCTCTGTCTCGGGAACATGGGCGCCTGAGCTGTACAGCTCCTTGTGCCACAGCGGGTGCGCAGCCGCTTTCGCCTCATCGAAGAGGCCGGTGTTGAGGACGCTCGCAAGAGGAATCCTGCCGAAATCGGTTTCCACCTGGCGCGCATCCGGATTGAGTGCAGCGACCACCTTGCGGACCTCGGCGCGAATTTCCTCGGTCGTGTCCGAAATCTTGTTGATCACCACAACATCGGCAAATTCGATCTGGTCGACCAAGAGATCAACAAATGTCCGCCGGTCCTGACTGTCCCGCTCCAGGCCACGGTCACGGAGGAGATCGGCGCTACTGTAGTCGGCTAAAAGGCTCGCGGCGTCGACTACGGTGATCATCGTGTCAAGTTTCGCAAAATCGGATAGAGAAACCCCGTTCTCGTCGCGGAACGAAAAGGTTGCCGCGATAGGGCGTGGCTCCGCAATGCCAGTCCCTTCGATCAACAGATAGTCGTATCGCTCTTCTTCGGCCAGTCGCCGCACTTCCGTCAAGAGGTCGTCACGCAGGGTGCAGCATATGCAGCCATTGCTCAGCTCAACCAATGTCTCCGTCGTATGCGACAGGTTGCAGCCGCCTTCTCGAATGAGACTGGCGTCTATGTTCACCTCACTCATGTCGTTGACAATGACGGCAACCCGCAGACCCTCGCGATTGGCCAGCACGTGGCTGAGAAGCGCTGTCTTGCCAGCCCCGAGAAAACCGGCAAGCACGGTCACCGGTAGCCTTTCTGTCCTGTTCATCGTCATCCCTTCAATGTCGCCCTTCGGAACGACGTTGCCACCGCAAGAATCTGCTTTGTATCAGTCGCGTCCGGAGCCTACCCGCAATCTCGTCCGATGCCTCATGCGGCGAGCTGCGGCCGGAAAACCACATCGGCCCAGTAGTTCGCTGAATCGAAGGTGCTCGTCGGGAAGAGACCCGCGGTGGCGGACCCGCCGTAGGCATAAACGCCGTTGCCACCGGCGGCGGCACTTGACAGGGCCGTCAGCGGGCCGCTGGTGACGCCGCTGGTGAAAAAGCCATTGGTCGCCACATAGGCGCCGGTCGTGTGGTAGGAGGCGACATAGGTGGTGTTGGCGGTGATCGTGACAGGGGTCGCGAAGTTCACCGTCTGCCAACCGCTCGCCGAGGTGTTGGTGAAGGTGGCGGTGGCGAGCTTGGTGCCTGCGGTGGTCCACAGGTCGACGACGTTCTGGCCGGTGTCGTTGGCGCTGCGGTAGAACTTGATGCCGGTGACATCACCGGCAACGTTCGACTGGAACTTGACGCCGAGTTCGAGTTGCTGACCATCGTTGAGGTTTGTCTGGGCCGGCGTATTGGAGGCGCTGAACAGGCTGTAGGTCGTGGGAGCTGTCGTCGTGGCAATGTTGAAGGTCTCGCTGGCGGCAAGGCCGGCAAGGTCGGTCGCCGTTACCTTGATGCCGGACGTGCCAGCTGTCGTCGGCGTGCCGCTGAAGGTCCGCGTCGTGGCGTTGAAGCTCAGCCAGGCGGGAAGTGCTGAGCCATCGGCGGCGGTTGCCGCGTAGGTGAAGGTTTCGCCACTGTCGACATCGGTGAAGGTGTTGGCCGGCAGTGCAAACGAAAAGGCGGTGCCGACGGTGGCGTTCTGGGTGGCGGTCTGGGCTGCGAGCACCGGTGCGTCGTTGGCGCCGTGGATGGTGACGGTCAGCGTTGCCGTGGCGGTGGCACCGGCGGTATCACGCATGGTGTAGCTGAAGACCTCGCTCAGCGTGTTGGTCGACTGGCGCAACGCCTGCACCGTGGCATTGGTCTCGTTGACGGCATAGGTATAGGTGCCCGACGCATCGAGCACGAGACTGCCGTACGTGCCGTTGAGCGCCGAGCCGAGCGTGCCGGCCGTCGCGCCGAAGCTGACCGCCGTGACGGTCTTGGTGTCACCGGCATCCGGATCGGTGTCGTTGGCAAGCACATTGCCGCTGGCGGCCACGCCGCCCGAGCCATTGGCCACCCCGCCCTTCTCGGTCGCATCTCCCGCATCGGCAACTGCCGTCGGCGTCGTGTTGCTTGACGAGGCCGGGTTGAACATCACGTCGACCCAATAGTTGGTCGACTGGAAGGTGCTGGTCGGCAAAAGGCTGGCGCTGCCATACGTGTAGACGCCGTTGCCGCCGGCTGGCGCTGTCAGCGGGCCGTTCGTCACATTGGAGGTGAAGTAGTTGGCGGTGGTGGAGTAATGACCGGTGTTGGTGTGGTAGGACGCCGTGTAGGTCTGCCCAGGCGTCAATGTCACTGAACTGGAGAAATACGCAGTCTGCCAGCCACTGGTGGTCTCGTTTGAAAACGTGATGGTCGCGAGCCGCGTACCCGTGCTCGACCAAAGCGAACCGGTATGAGTACCCGTATCCTGGCTGCCCTTGTAAAAACGAATACCGCTGACGGTACCTGCCACAGAGGTCTGGAATCGAACCCCGAGCTCGACGGCTGACGTATCGCTGGTGTTGACGACCGCTGGTGTCGCGGCGCCGGAAAAGAGGGAAACAAAGCTCTGCCCGGTGACGGTGACCGTGCGTCCCGCCGAGGGTGTTTCAAGGTTGATGCTGTCGTCCACCGCGCGGGAGAGGATCGTGTAGGTGCCGGCGATCTGAGGCGACCAGCTATAAGTCCAGTTCTCATCGCCTATCGCTGGATGCCAGCTTGCCCCGTTGTCGGTCGAAACCTCGACTCCGGCAATGACCCCGCCTCCCGTGTCGGCTGCGGTGCCTGTAATCATAACGGTAGATCCAATCGTCACCGTGGCGGGTACCGTGATGACGGTGGTCGGGGCAACATGGTCGCTCGAGGCGGTCGCTGCGACGAGCCCGGACTGCAGCGTCCCAGGCTGGATGCCCATGTCGGCAAGCAAATTGACCATTGCCTGCTGCACGCGCGGATCGGTCGGCGTCACCTCCTTGTCGTGATTGTCGCTCAGGCCCCAGGTCCAGTAGACAGTACCCGCTCCGAACACCAGCGCACCGCTCGGCGCGCGATAGAGCGTCAGATTGTGGGTGGAGACACCGTTGCCGGTCGTGTTTCCGTAGTCGAGGAGGTAAGTGCTCACCGGAAGCGTCGTCGATGACAGCTTCACGAGACCAGCCGGATCGAAGCCGTTGTCAGTCGCTTCGTCCCACTCATAACCAAGATAGTTCTTGGTGAGCGTCGCCGTTTGGCCTGGCTGAAGATTGGCAACGCTGGTGCTGCGCCAGAAGCGCAAGTTGGCATCATCATAGGGTATCGTGATTGCCTGAAGATTGCTGCCGACATCGTCGACCATAAACAACTGGCCGGTCAGTGAGTTTTCCGGGTTTCCGCCACCGACAGCGGGCGGGCTGAGGCGCGGGTCGCGGAAGGTGCCTGTCCATTCATTGGAGGGGTCGATGCTGGCACCGGGCGACCATGTCTCCTTGTAGGAGATAAGGGTACGATAGGGCGTGGCGTCGCTGCTGAAGCTGTTGCCCCAACGGGTGCGCCAGTAGACCTCGTTACCGCTCCAAAACTGAAGGTTAACGCCTGCGTCGCGTGCGGCCTCAACATTGGCTCGTTGCTGTCCAGACCAGTATTCGTCATGCCCAGCATCAACATACGCTTTATGATTGAGCAACAGACTGCCATAACGGTCGACATCGACGCCCGACATGTATGAGACGTCATAGCCGTTCTGTTCCAACCAGTAGATACCGGCATACTCGGCACCGAACAGATAATCCTGCGGACCGGCAAACGTGCCAATCCCGCCGCGGGTCACGATCGGCCTGTTGTAACTAACAGCATAGGCGCGACCAGCACCCTGCCCGGTCGCCGGGCCGTTGCCGCCATAGAAATTTGCTCCTCCCCAGCCGTTATAGGCCTGCCAGGTTTCGTCTGCGGTCTGGAAGACCATGTCGCTATGGCTGTCGTCATCGCGCACGATGAACGGGATGTGGTTCTCGCCGAAGGTGCCATCCTGACGCACGAGCTTGGCGATATAAACGCCTGAGACGGCGTCCTCTGGCACGGTCCACGACGCCGAGACTGCCCAGTTGCCGGCATCCACGGTGCCGGTCGAGGCATTGCGCAGCGGATCGGGCTGGTTCTGCAATCCGGTGTGCTGCAGAGTGGCGACCTTGCGCGCGCCCATGCCGCCATAGTAGCCGAGCCGGTAAATATCGATTCGATAGTTGGTGGAATCCGTATCGATCTTGAAGCTAATCGTCTTGCCGTTGTCGACGCTGATATCGGTCGCGAACCCCTCGATATTGGAGCTACCCGCACCGTTGATGCCCCACTCGCTCTCAGGATTGCCCTGCTTCTGATTTTCCTGCACGATTATGTTGGTCGCGGCGGCCGTCGCCGCCAGACTCTGCGTCGCTGTCCTCTGCGTGCCCGACGGTCTGGTCACCGAGCCGGAAAGGATGCCGACGCCCTTGGAGGTTACGGTCCCCGATCCAATCTCTCCGCCGCCTGGCAACGATCCGTTCCAGGCCGTTGATTCGGTCCATCCTGCGGTTCCGCGCCAGCCTGAAAGCGGGGACAAGTCACGATCGAGAAGCGGGTCACTCATCGAGGCGCCAATCGTCCCCTTGGCTGTCGGAACATAGTCCGGCCCCTCAGTCAGCCTGGTTCCGGGCAACTGACCGTCCCGCTGAAGCATACCGCCGCCTTGAGCCCAATCGAGCATTCGCGTGGGAGAGGTAAAGTAGCCGCACCCGCAGACGCCAAACGGCATGCCAAACGCCAAGAAATGCGATTCATGCGCGGCCGCCTGCGCTGACGGCGTCGACTCGAGGATGACGACCTTGCCCGAAGCAGCCGACCCGGCAGCCACAGTGGTCGAACCTCGCCCTGAGGCTGTCTGAGCAGGACCGTTCGGCAAAAACGGAGCCAAGGGATCAGCGCCCATAAAGCTAGTTCCAGCATGAGTGCCATGGCGTGACCATTTTGTGTCGGATGAAGTCGCATCCCGCCCTGAAGATGAAAGACCCCGCTCGCCGGCAAACGACCGAGGCGCGGCAAATTCGCCGCTTTGAATTCCGGCTCCATAAATCGCTGTGAAACTGTCGGTCAAAGACGGCAGTACGAGGTCGCTGTTGACCTGACCGTGCGCGTCGCAGACCATGCCCCCCTGCCCATTGCCATCTTCATTGAGCGCGGTGACGTTGACGGGACCATCGACGGCAGCGCCATATCTGGTCCCATCTGTCGTTTGTGTGCCAAGCGCAAGTTGAGAGTAATCCTCTTGCCCATTGGCTGTATTACGAGGCTTCGCCCTGCGGCCGGCGGTTAACCACCGGGGAGCCAACGAATCCAACACTGAGCGGGAAGCCCAGCGGCGAGCTTTGCGATGCATGGTATGCCCTCTCGCAAAAACCACGATCAAATCGATGAGGATCGTTCAAACTGCCAATTTCGGAATTGTAGTCGAAAAAGAACGAAATACACTGTACGCCTTTCGAGCTAAATCGGGCGATCACCTTTTGGCGAAGGGCACTATGTCGCTTTCGCCAACAGGCATCTTGGACGCGCATTCCCTACGCGTCACACTGGCAAAGCGAACTCAAAGCCCCTCGCCCAACTCATATCCCGGCATACCATTCATAGCCGCGATCCTCCCAAAACCCGCCATTGCCGCCGTAAAGATGGCCGAGGTCCGCGACCGCCTCGATGCGCGTCAGATATTTCGCCTGCTTGTAACCGAGCTGCCGCTCGACCCTGAGCCTTAGCGGCGCGCCATGTGCCACCTCTAGGTCGCGGCCGTTCATCGAATAGGCAAGGATCGTCTGCGGATGGAGGGCATCGACCAGATCAATGCTCTCATAGTACCAGCCGGTGCCGTTCAGCGTCTTTTCGTATTCATCCGCGCAGTGGAACACGATATAGCGCGCCTCGGGCTTCAGCCCGACCAATTGCAGCAGGGCGCCGAGTGGCACACCAGTCCATTTGCCGATTGCGCTCCAGCCTTCGACGCAGTCGTGCCGGGTGATCTGTGTGCGCGAAGGCATCGCCTTCAGCTGTGCGAGTGAGACTTGCGACGGCCTTTCGACCAGCCCACCAATCCCAAGCCTCCAGGTTGAGAACTGCCGGCTCATCCAGTCGAGATATTGCGGATTATCCGGCATGCTGGTGCCGTTTGAGCGAAAGACCGGCGAGAGATCCGCCTCGCTGAATTCAGGGGCCAGGGCGTTGTTGTGAAGCAGGAAGCGCTGCGTCTTCATGCTGAGACCCTCGGCGATCTTCAGGACCGACTTCGTCCGGTCACTTTCAACCCATGCGTCGCAGCCGCTCAAGCCCAGTGCAGAGGCGGTCAAGGTCGAACCAATGAGGAAGCGGCGGCGGGTAATGAGGCGGCTCATTGTTTGCCTCCCTGTTTAATTGCGTAGTAGCCGGTGATCATCGAACGGAGATTGTTGAAGACACCCGACAGGATCACCATAGCCACATGTACGACGACAAAGGCCACGAGCAAGAAGGCAGTCAGGAAGTGGATGGTGCGCGCCGATTGCCGTCCGCCGAAGAGATCGAGCAGCCAGGGCGCTACAGCATTGAAGCCCGGCGACATGGTGAGCCCTGTCGCGATCATCAACGGCAGCAGCAGGAAAATCACGGCCAGATAGGTCAGCTTCTGCAGCGTGTTGTAATGCCGTGCCTCCGGTCCCTTCGGAAAACGCAGCCGGGCGTGGTTGACGACCTCGTAGGTGAGATGAGCGAGCGTCAGCTCATTGACGGTTGGAGCGAGATCCCGATGGAAATGCCGGCTGACCAGCCCATAGCTGAAATAGACAAGGCCGTTGAGGACGAAGACCCAAGCAAAAAAGAAATGCCAGCGCCGGCCGGTCGACAGATCCTGATAGCTTGGAAGTGTAAGCCAGCTTGGAAAACCCCTCGCTGTCGCCTCGCCGTCGACATTTGAGAGACCAAGGACGCCTGTTGTATCGAAGGTGAGCAAACCCACATGCGTCAGCCCCTTCACCTGACCGCTGTCATCGACGGCTTCCATGGAAATGAAGGAAGGGTCGTTGTCGGCTCCATACTGGCCCCAATAGAGCGCCGGATGAGCATTGAATATCTGCAGACCGCTGAACAGCAGCACGGTGACGGCAAGCACGTTTACCCAATGCGAGAGGCGCACAGCAAGGCTGTGGCGGTAGATGAGTGTACGGCCGGTTTCCCTACTGGAATCGATCGTCGCCATGATTGTTCTCCGGATGTATGGAAGTTTCGCAGGAGAATACGCGGCCGCCGCAGATAAAGTTTCAGCGGCCGCGAGATACGAGAACGCTTACTTCATCGCGTCGCAGGCCTTCATCATGTCGGCCTTTTTCATGGCGTCCTTTTCCATGCCGGCCTTGTGCATGCAGTCTGTCTTGGTGCTCGACTTCATGGCGTCCTTCGACATGGCACTGCTCTGCATATTGTCCGTCTTCATCGCGTCGGACTTCATGGCGTCCTCAGCCGACGCCGCATCGGCGAGCGAAAGGCCGACGAGGAACATGCAGGGTGCTAGGCTGGAAAGAAGCTTGGTCATGGGATTCTCCTGGAATCGGATTGTCGTGTCCGCCGGCTGCGTGCCAATGGCTCACACCTACCCATTCGAGAGCGCCTCGAAATGCGTTACAGCCTCACACGCATGTGAAAGATCCGTGATGCCAAACATTTTTGATCTGCCCTGTAACCGACTGGCTGTTTGTCCGAATGAATTCGCTGACAACATGACGACCGCTTATTCGGAAGAAGCCCTGAAAGCATTGATGCTTCTGGCCCTTGACGGGGACGAGGCCGCCTATCGGCGTTTGTTAACTGCATTGCGTGTGCTGCTTGTCGGTTACGACAGCCGCAGGATGGCTGCGGCGATGAAGGCGGATATGGAAGACCTGGTCCAGGAGACATTTGCTGGCGCTGCAGGCTCGCCGGTCCACTTATGATCGAAAACGAGCTTTCACGGCCTGGTTCTTCTCGATCGCCCGCTACAAGCTGATCGACCACCATCGCGGCCGCGGTGGACGTCGGCTGGCCGAGACCGAGCTTGGCAAGGAGATCGAAAGCGACTTCAGCGAGGATACGCTGACCGCCCGCATGGATGTCGAGCGGTTGCTCGACGGGTTGTCGCCGAAACAGCAGGAGCTGATCCGGCAGGTGAAACTGGAGGGCCGGTCGGTCGCCGACACTGCAAACAGTACCGGCCAGTCTGAATCGGCGGTAAAAGTCAGCATCCATCGGGCGCTCAAGGCGCTCGGAGAGAGATTGCGAGGCCACTCGATCCCGCGCAACAGGTGGTCGGCAGGTACATGATCATCGAGGCAGAAGTTGCAAAAAAGTCGCGCTGGAGCTGCCTGACATCCCATCATCGCTCAATCCCTTGCAAATCAATGCGACGATTGAATCGCGACACTGCAGCGCCAGCAATGTCGAATTTTTCAACGGTATCCGCCATGTGTGGTCTTCATCCTCGTCGTGGATTCACCCGTCAGTTCTTGGACCTTGGTCTAAGCAATGGCTAGACTAAGGACTCGGCATAGAGCGACAATAGTGCCATCGGCGACTGGACCGTTGTCCAGCTGATCATGCGACCTAGTCCCCTCGCGTACAGATACTCGAGCTTGCATAATCATCGACGATTGGTCCGTGGGAGGGCCTAACAACTGTTTCGGCCATAGCTTCGGCGGCGTGTTCAGCCGGCAACGCACTTGGTTTGGTGCGACGGCGAAGCTTTGTCCAAGGCGAATGGCAACTATTGGAGGGTGGCATGGTAGAATTTATTCGCTCGGACCTGGATTTCATCCTGCAGCAGATCATAATTGCGGAGCGGAATGCGCAGGGCGAGAGCCTCACTGATATCTTGCCAAACGCCGAGGTGCCTTTTGGCCTGCGGACCGTCGATGGCTCTTTCAACAATCTGGTCCACCCCGAATTCGGGGCTGCGGATTTGGCGTTTCCGCGCCTCACCGACCCCTCTTTTCGACCTGCGGAGGCGGGCACCACCTATGCGACCCCGGGGGCGGGGGTCGTTGATTCTCAGCCGCGCACGATCAGCAACCTGATCGTCGATCAGACGGACAACAACCCGGCAGCTCAGGCCGCAGCCGGTCAGACCCCGGGATCAAGCACCGTCATCAGCCCTGGGCTGGACGGTCAGTTCGGCACGGGCGACGACGTTCCAGTCAATTTCATCCCGAACATCACTGCCGATGCGGGCCTGTCGGCGCCGTTCAACGCCTGGATGACCTTCTTCGGACAGTTCTTCGACCATGGTCTCGATCTGGTGACCAAGAGCCAGAGCCAGACCGAAACCGTCTTCATTCCGTTGAATCCGGATGATCCGCTCTTTAGCACGGCTCCCGGCGCTCTGAACTTCATGGTCCTGCAACGTGCTGCGGGGGGTCAGGCCGCGACCAACACGACCTCGCCCTTCGTCGACCAGAGCCAGACCTACGCCTCGAATGCTTCGCATCAGGTGTTCCTGCGTGCCTATGAGCTGAATGCCAATGGCGATCCGGTGGCCACCGGTGAACTGATCACCAACCGCAATCTCGGCGCTGATGGCCTGTTCGGTACCAGTGACGACACGGAAATCGGCGGGATGGCCACCTGGGCCGTGGTCAAGGCGCAGGCTCGCGACATTCTCGGCATCAATCTCACTGATGCCGACGTCGGCAATGTGCCGGTCCTGGCCGTCGATGCCTATGGCAATTTCATCAAGGGGCCCAATGGGTTCCCCATGGTGATGATGCAGGATAACACCTTCACCGAGGGTAATCCGGCAGCGCCGATCAGTCTCGCGGGCGCTGCCCGCACCGGTCATGCCTTCCTGAACGACATCGCGCACAATGCCGATCCGACAGGCAAGACCGCGGATGCCGACAACATCGTCAACACCGGTCCGATTGCGGCCGGCCAGTACGACAACGAACTTCTCGACGCCCACTACATGGCTGGTGACGGCCGCGTGAACGAGAATATCGGCCTCACCGCCGTGCACGCTGTGTTCCATTCCGAGCATAACCGCCTTGTCCAGCAGACCAAGGACGTGGCGTTGGCGACCGGCGACGTCGCCTTCCTCAACCAGTGGCTCGACACCCCGCTTGCCCCGAACACGACATTCCCGCTGACGCAGGCCCAGATCGATGCGCTCGACTGGAACGGCGAACGCCTTTTCCAATCCGCCAAGTTCGGCACGGAGATGCAGTATCAGCATCTGGTGTTCGAGGAGTTCGCCCGCACGGTCCAGCCTCAGGTCGACGAATTCCTGGCTCCGAGCGGCTACGATACGACGATCAATCCGGCGATCCTCGCCGAGTTCGCCCATACGGTTTATCGCTTCGGCCATTCGATGCTGACCGAGACGGTCGACCGCTTGGATCCGAACTTCAATACCGTCGGAGGTGACCCGCAGCTCGGCCTGATCGCGGCCTTCCTCAATCCGCTCGCCTACGCCAATAGTGGCCTGACGCCCGAACAGGCGACCGGCGCGATCGTGCGTGGCGTCACCCGCCAGGTTGGTAATGAGATCGACGAGTTCGTTACCGAAGCACTGCGCAACAACCTGCTCGGCCTGCCACTCGACCTGCCGGCGCTGAACATTGCGCGTGGCCGTGACACCGGCATTCCCTCGTTCAACAACGCGCGGTCTCAATTCTTCGCAATGACCGGCGACAGTCAACTCAAGCCCTATATCAGTTGGGCCGACTTTGCCGACCACCTCAAGCATGCGGAGTCGCTGATCAACTTCATCGCGGCCTATGGCACGCATTTGTCGATCACCAGCGCAACGACGCTTGCCGACAAGCGCGCGGCCGCGACCTTGATCGTCCTTGGCGGCGCTGGGGCGCCGATCGACCGCCTCGACTTCCTGAACGCGACCGGCGCCTATCAGGGTGGCTCGCTTGGCGGCCTCAACGACGTCGATTTCTGGATCGGGGGCCTGGCGGAAGAGAAGATGCCGTTTGGTGGCATGCTCGGCTCGACCTTCAACTTCGTCTTCGAGACCCAGCTTGAATCGCTGCAGAACGGCGACCGCTTCTATTACCTGTCGCGCACGGCCGGCATGCATTTCGGCACCGAGCTGGAGAACAACTCCTTCGCCAAGCTGGTAATGCTGAACAGCGACGCGACGCATTTGCCGAACGCGATCTTCACAACACCAAGCTTCACGCTCGAAGTCGATCAATCGCGGCAGCACACCGGGCTCGGCGCCGATGGCCGCGCGGATCCGACCGGCGGCCTTGAGATCAACGGCGTCGAAGTTGTTCCTCTCGTTATCCGCGACAATCCAGCGACGGATGGCACGGACACGAACTATCTCCAGTACACCGGTGAGGACCATGTCGTCCTCGGTGGCACCGCGGGCAATGACATTATCATCTCCGGCGATGGCGACGACACGCTTTATGGCGATGGCGGCAATGACCGGCTAGAGGGCGGCTCGGGCAACGATACGGTTCTCGGCGGTGACGGCGACGACATCCTGTCCGATTCTTTCGGTGACAATCGCATCGAAGGCGGTGCCGGCAACGACGTCATTGTCGTCGGCAACATGTCGGTCCTGGGCAACCTGATCCTCGGCGGCAGCGGCCAGGACTTCATCATCACCACGGAAGACATCTCGACGACGTTTGGCGGGACCGGCGACGACTTCATCCTCGGCGCCAAGACCAATCTGCCGCCGACCGGCAATGAGGGCGACGACTGGATCGAACTGGGCACCCAGGACGGAGCGCCTGGCGACAACTTCTCGCCCGTGCTGGCCGACGACGTGATCGGCAATGACATCTTCATTGGCGGCGGCGGCTTCGACGAAATGATCGGCGAAGGCGGGGACGACATCTTCACCGGCAGCGACGCCCAGGACAAGATGGACGGGATGTCTGGTTTCGACTGGGTCACCTACCTGAACGACCGCTTTGGCGTGACCGTTGACCTTACGCTGGCTGCATTGGCGCAACCGCACGGCGCACCGGCGACCAACATCGGAGCTTTCCAGCCCATCGGCTCGTCGCCGGCTTCGATCCTCGACCGCTTCGCGGAGGTGGAGGGCCTGTCGGGTTCGAGATATGCCGACGTGCTGCGCGGCGACGACGTTAACGCCGACACCATCATCAACCATGGTGGTGCCACCGGCAGCGCGCTGACCAACGTTGCGCTGATCGACCAACTTGCCACGCTGCTCGGGAATGCCGGGCTGTCGCAGACCGGATTCGCGACCGGCAACATCATCCTCGGTGGTGACGGCAGCGACATCATCGAAGGCCGCGGCGGCGACGACCTGATCGATGGCGACAAGTGGCTGAACGTGCGCATCGGCGTCTACGCGGCCGGGGACACAAACCACACTGGCGCGCCGATCGCCTCCTTCGACAACATGGTCCAGTTGATGCCGTTTATGCTGGCGGGAACCTACAATCCCGGCCAACTGCATGCGATCCGCGAGATCATGGACGGCAGCTCCACCGGTGGCGATGCCTTCGACACGGCCGTCTTTTCGGGCAACAGAGCCGACTATACCGTCACTATCGACAACAGGGGGACGGCCGACTTCAGCGACGACATCGTAACGGTCGTCGACAGTGTGGTTGCTCGCGATGGCACGGATACTCTGACCCATATCGAGCGGTTGCAGTTCGCGGACGAGGCCCAGGTCGTCGTGCCCGGCCTCAACGCCGAACCGGTTGGGCTGCTGGAGATTCGCGACGCCACGACGCATGCCGCCGACGGCACGCCCACAGCCGGCCAATTGCTGGAGGTATCGATTGCAGGCGTGACCGATGGAGACAATCCCGGGGCAATTACCCAGTCCGTCTCCTACTACTGGCAAGTCGATCGCAATGGCGATGGCGTCTTTGAGGATATCATCCTACTGCCGGCGGGCGACCTTGCCTTCCTGAGCGCGGATGGTGTCAATTTCCGCGTGACGCCTGATCTCGTCGGCCTGCCGCTTCGCGTCAAGGCCTACTACCAGGACGCTCATGGTGTGACCGAAACGGTCTTCTCGGCACCGACTGATGCAATCGCAGCTGCACCGGTCGCCCCGCCGACCGTTACAACTCCGCTTACCGAAGTCACCGCCGGTGGCGCCGGCATTCATCTTGCCGTGTCCGACCTGCAGTTCATTCTTGATCAGATCAAGATTGCCGAAGCCAATGCGAACGGCGCCAGTCTCCTGTCCCTGATCCCGAACGTTCGCTCGCCGCTTGGCCTGCGCACTGTCGACGGTTCAAACAACAACCTCGTCCACCTCAACGGTATCGACCAGAGCGAATTCGGGGCGGCCGACAACACGTTCCCGCGGGTGGTTCCGCCGAATTTCCTGAACGAGCAGGACGAAGATCCGTTCAGCCTCGGGCCAGGCGGGCCGCCGCCCGTCACCAACACCAACTACAATTCTTCAACCAGTGTCGTCGATTCCGATCCGCGCACGATCAGCAACCTGGTCGTCGACCAGACCGCCAACAACCCGTCGGCCTATGCCGCCGCGTTCGATCCGGGCCTCAACGGCCATCTTGACTTCGGCGTATCCGGCGCGGCGAATGACGACGTCCTTAAAGACGGGGTCTCGATCGTCAAGAGCCCTGGACTCGACGGGCTCTTCGGCACGGCCGACGACCGCGACGTATTCAAGATCGACGCGGTCGCGCCTGACGTCGGCCTTTCGGCACCGTTCAACTCTTGGTTTACATTCTTCGGCCAGTTCTTCGACCACGGCCTAGACCTCGTAACCAAGGGTGGAAACGGAACAATCTACATTCCGCTGCAGCCGGACGATCCACTCTACGTCCCCGGCGGCAATTCAAACTTCATGGTTGTGACGCGGGCAACGCAGGCAGGGCCTGACGGCATCCTCGTCGACGACCCGAACACCACCGTCGACGAATCCGCCGACAACACCCACGCTGGCACCAACACCACCACGCCATTTGTCGACCAGAACCAGACCTATTCCTCGCATCCATCGCACCAGGTGTTCCTGCGTGCTTACAGTCTGGACGGTGCCGGAGCGCACGCCACCGGCAAGCTGATCACCAACTGGAATCTCGGCGCCGATGGGCATTTCGGCGGCGGCGATGACGTCGAGATTGGCGGCATGGCGACCTGGAAGGTCGTCAAGGCACAGGCCAACGACATTCTCGGCATCAATCTCACCGATGCCGATTTCGACAACGTGCCGCTTCTGGCCACTGACGCCTACGGCAATTTCACCAAGGGGCCGAATGGCTTCCCGCAGGTCGTGATGAAGGGGGCGGACGGCATCGGTGGCACGGATGACGACTTCCTTGTCGAGGGCAATCCGCTTGCGCCGATCTCGCTCACCAATGCAGTGCGCACCGGTCACGCGTTCCTCAATGACATCGCGCATAACGCCGTGCCGGTGTTTGCTCCCGGCCCCGGTGCCGACGGCGTTGCCAAGACGGCTGACGATCTTGCTCCCGATGCCGATGCGGATACCGGAAATGCCGTTCCCGTCGGACCGGGAGGCAACAACCTCTCCTACGATAACGAACTGCTCGACGCACACTACATCGCCGGCGACGGCCGCGTGAACGAGAACATCGGCCTCACCGCCGTGCACTCGATCTTCCATCACGAGCACAACCGGCTGGTCGACCAGACGAAGGAGACGGTCCTCGCGGCCAACAACCTCGACTTCCTGAAGGAGTGGCTGATGCCCGGCACAGGGCCGGCGGAGTTTCCGACTGATCCGGCTGCTGTCGCGGCCCTGCAGTGGAATGGCGAGCGCCTGTTCCAGAGCGCGAAATTCGGCACCGAAATGCAGTACCAGCATCTGGTGTTCGAGGAGTTCGCGCGCACCATCCAGCCGAACGTCGACCTGTTCTTCGCACCGACA
This sequence comes from Rhizobium sp. CF122, assembly GCF_000282035.1. Classification (GTDB taxonomy): domain Bacteria; phylum Pseudomonadota; class Alphaproteobacteria; order Rhizobiales; family Rhizobiaceae; genus Rhizobium. Next base: position 3,532 of record NZ_AKKA01000081.1, on the reverse strand, counting down.
CAGGTCTACGACGCCGACCTCGACCCCTCGATCGTGGCCGAGTTCGCCCATACGGTCTATCGTTTCGGCCATTCGATGCTGACGGAGACAGTCGACCGCTACGACGAGAATTTCAACGTCGTGGGCGACGGAAACCCGAACGAAGCCGGCAATCAGCAGACCGGCCTGATCGCAGCCTTCCTGAACCCGCTGGCCTTCGCAGCGAGCGGGACCACTCCGGAGGACGCGACCAGCGCCATCATCCGCGGGGTCACCCGCCAGGTCGGCAACGAAATCGATGAGTTCGTGACCGAAGCCCTGCGCAACAACCTGCTTGGCCTGCCCCTCGACTTGCCGGCGATCAACATCGCGCGTGGTCGCGATGTCGGCATCCCCTCGCTGAATGCCGTTCGCCGCGACATTTACGGGCAGACCGGGAATTCCGACCTTAAGCCGTACACGAGTTGGGCCGACCTGGTGCAGCATCTGAAGCACCCGGAATCGGTGATCAACTTCATCGCCGCCTACGGCACGCATAGTTCGATAACCAGCGCCACGACGACGGCGGCCAAGCGCGCCGCGGCTACTCTCCTTGTCCTCGGTGGAGCTGGCGAACCTGCCGACCGGCTCGACTTCCTTAACTCAGCCGGTGCCTGGACGAGCCTGGCCAACGGGGTCACCACGACAGGTCTTGACGCCATCGATCTGTGGATCGGCGGCCTGGCCGAGGAGAAGAACCCGTTCGGGGGCATGCTCGGCTCGACCTTCAACTTCATCTTCGAGAACCAACTCGAGAAGCTGCAGGACGGCGACCGCTTCTACTATCTCGAGCGCACCGCTGGCCTGGCCTTCAACGCCGAGCTGGAGGGGAATTCGTTCGCCAAGCTCATCATGGCCAACACAACCGCGACGCACCTGTCGGCGCTTGTCTTCTCAACGCCGACCTGGACACTCGAGGTCGACCAGAGCAAGCAGTTCACCGCGCTTGGCCCGGACAATCGCGCCGACCCGACAGAAGGAGGCACGGAGCTCAATCCGCTCGTCGTTCGCGACAATCCCGACACTGTTGGTCCCGACAGCAACTACATCAAGTATACCGGCGAGGACCACATCGTCCTCGGCGGCACCAACCCTGGCAGCCCGGCCAATCCGAGCGGCAACGACATACTGATCTCGGGAGCCGGCGACGACACCGTCTATGGTGACGGAGGTGACGACCGCATTGAAGGCGGCTATGGCAACGACCAGCTCCGCGGTGGTGACGGCAGCGACATCATCACCGACATCGGCGGCGACGACAACATTCAGGGCGGCGACGGAAACGACGTGATCCAGGGTGGCAACGGCGTCAACCTGATCATCGGCGGCTTCGGCAGCGACTTCATCATCACCGGCGAGGACGCGTCGGAAGCGATTGGCGGCCAGGGCAACGACTTTATCCTGGGCAGCAAGGCCAACGAACAGGATATGGGCAACGAGGGTGACGACTGGATCGAGAAAGGCACGTCAGACGGAGCGCCTGGCGACAATTTCGACCCACTCGGCAACGACCCGATCATCGGCAACGATGTCTTCATCGGTGACGGCGAGAACGACAAGTTCAACGGCGAAGGCGGCGACGACATAATGGTCGGCAAGACCGGCTTCGGGGACCGCTACATCGGCGGCTCCGGCTACGACTGGGCCGACTTCAAGGATAACGAGCGCGGCGTCTACATCGACATCTCGGATCGCTTCTTCGACACGCCTCTACTGCCGGGTTCGGCAACGCCGCTGATCCGTTTCGATATCGTCGAAGGTGTCTCCGGCTCGCATTTTGGCGACGTACTGCACGGCGACAATGTCGACGCTGCGGCCCTGCCGACAGAAGGCGCAACGGGCAGCGTGCTGACCAATATCGCGCTGATCAACGGTCTGCAGAGCCTGCTCGATACAGCCTACGCGGCCGATCTGGCGCCCGGCGCACACAAGACGTTCTACGATGGCGGCAACATCATCCTTGGCGGTGACGGCAGCGACATCATCGAGGGCCGCGGCGGCGACGACGTCATCGATGGTGACAAGTGGCTGAACGTCCGCATCGCCGTCTATGCGGCGGGCGACACAAACCACACCGGGCCAGAAATCGCCTCCTTCGACAGCATGGCCGATCTGGAACTCCAGACGAAGATGCTGAACGGCACCTGGAACCCTGGTCAGTTGAACATCGTGCGCGAGATCATCACCGGCGCGGCTGCCTTCGACACGGCGGTCTTCTCGGGCAGGCAGGCGGACTACACGATCACCACGGTCGGCGGTCTTACGACTGTGAGGGACAATCTCGGCACCGACGGAACCGACCGGTTGATGAACATCGAACGGCTGCAATTCTCCGATGGCTCAGTCTTGCTCGGCGGCACGAATGCCGCGCCTTCCGGCGTGATGTCCATCCTAGATGGCGTAACTCCTGTCGACACGGCTGCTGCGGGCACGGTTTTGACGGTGTCGTTTGCCGGTATCACGGATGCCGACAATGTGACCGCCACCAATCTGACCGGGACAATCTCCGGACCGGTCGACTATTTCTGGCAGGTCGAGACGGTTCCCGGATCCGGCGTCTATGAGGACATCCTCACCTTCGGTGCCGGGGAGGTGGAGCGTGCCCATGGCACGAGCTTCACGGTCACCGACGCGGAGGCGGGACTTGGCCTGCGCGTGCGGGCCATCTACCAGGACGGCCATGGAACGCTGGAGCAGATCTATTCAGCGCTGCCGCCAACACCGGGCGTCGGCATCACCTTGGTCGGCACGCGTGGTGCGGACACACTGATTGGCACGGCGCTTGCCGATACAATCACGGGCGACCGTGGCGACGACACCATCACTGGCCTTGGCGGCAATGACACGATCGACGCCGGCCGCGGGGCCGACACTGTCGATGGCGGTGATGGCGACGACACGATCCTCGGCGATCGCGACAACGACATCCTCAATGGCGGGGCCGGGGACGACAACATTGACGGCGGTCGTGGTGACGACACCATCAATGGCGGCCCGGGCAACGACGCGATCCTTGGCGATCGCGGCAACGATCTGATCATCGTCGCTTCCACCGAAGGGCGTGACATCATCGACGGCGGCCGCGACACCGATACCGTTCAGATCGTGGGCGACGCGAGCGCCGAGGCCTTCCGGGTCTATGCCCGAGCCGATGCGATCGCGGCCGGCATCACGGTCGCGGCAGCCACCGAGATCGTGATCACGCGCGGTGCCGTAGTCGTTGCGGAACTTGCGAATATCGAGGAGATCCAGATCACCGGTGGCGGTGGTGGCGATACCTTCCAGGTGATCGGCAATTTCGCGGCAACCACATTGTTTACCAACACCATCACGATCGATGGTTCGACGGGTAACGATACGGTCGATATCTCGACACTGACCTCGGCGCACCGCATCGTCTTCAAGTCGAATGGCGGCCACGACACCATCGTCGGCACATTACGGCCGCAAGACGTGATCGAACTGGCCCCCGGTTCGACGCTGGCTGACTACCACTCGACGACGGCCAACGGCA
>NZ_AKKA01000080.1 GCF_000282035.1 Rhizobium sp. CF122 | reverse complement strand
CCGGCTCGTCGACAGCGGCTGCCACATCAGACAGAAGTTGCTTTTCCAGGGTTTCGAGTTCGGTCATCTTTTCCTGCCTCACAGGGCGTCAGTCTTGTCGATAATTCACGAGAACATGCATCGGATAGCTGGTCGCCACGATGAAGCGTCGCAGATCACTACCCATGTGCACGCTGCCAATCAACCGGGCACACCACAAAAAGCCCGCGACGTCGAGAGAGGAGCCAGCCAATCACGGGCTGTGCCGCTCGATCGCATCGCGCCAAATGCAAAGAACCCGCGCAAGCCTGGCCAGCGCGGGTTCAAAATCATCGAAGCAAAAGTTCGAATAGCGCCGGCTTAGTTGACGGCTGCTTCAAACTCGTTCTTCGTACCGGCGTCCTTCAGGTACTCGAGAGCCTTCTTGGAGGCAGCAACGAGTGCACCGAATGCTTCCGGCTCATGGATTGCCATGTCGGAGAGAACCTTACGGTCAACTTCGATGCCAGCCTTGTTCAGGCCGTCGATGAAGCGGCCGTAGGTCAGGCCGAATTCGCGGACGGCAGCGTTGATACGCTGGATCCAGAGGGCGCGGAAGTTGCGCTTGTTGATCTTGCGGTCGCGGTAAGCGTACTGCTTCGAACGATCGACAGCAGCCTTCGCGGCGCGGATGGTGTTCTTGCGACGGCCGTAGAAGCCCTTGGCGGCCTTCAGAACCTTCTTGTGCTTGGCGTGGGCGGTAACGCCTCTTTTTACACGTGCCATTTCATGATCTCCTTAATCTAAAGCGTTCGCGGAATAGTCTTAGAGACCGTTCGGCAGGTAGTTCTTCACGACCTTGCGGCCATCCGGTTCTGCGAGAACCATGGTGCCACGTGCATCGCGGATGAACTTGTTGGTACGCTTGATCATGCCATGGCGCTTGCCAGCAGCTGCAGCCTTGACCTTGCCGGTCGCGGTGATCTTGAACCGCTTCTTGGCGGAGGACTTCGTCTTCATCTTGGGCATTTTGCTACTCCGTTTCTGTACCCCCGGCTGCTTCATCAAAGAAGCCTTCTCGCGATGCCAAGTTTCCGGCCGTCGCAACAAGGTGCGGGAGCGTTTGTTGTTGATCTGCGGCTCCGGTGACGAACCGTTCCGCAAGCATTCGAAACTGCCACGGCATGCCCTGCCGGTCAGTTCGGACGCGCGCTTATAACCGCAGCGTCATAAAAGTGCAACGGGGCGGCAGATGAATCTTCTAGGCAATGGCGGAAGGCCGGCCGGCCATGGCCGGAAGCATCAATTTCACTTGAAGCCCGCCCCATCGAGAGGCGGAAAGATCGAGCCTGCCGCCGTAAGCCTCAAGGATATCGCCCGATATCGCGAGCCCGAGTCCAGTTCCTGCCGTACCATCGTCGATCCTCACCCCGCGCTTCAACATCAGATCGTAGCTGTCGGGATCGGCACCCGGGCCATCGTCGGAAACGCTGAGCACGACATCGTCCTGTGAGCGACCGGCAGAGAGCTCGATCCGAGTTCTGGCAAAGCGCACGGCATTGTCGAGCACATTGCCCAATGCCTCGGCGATGTCGGCGGGATCTGCCTGGACCGTCAGGGCCGGATCGATATCAAGATGCCAGTCGATCCCCTTCTCTTCGGTGAAAGGCGTCAAAACATTGACGAGCTTTCCCGAGATGCCGAGCAGCGATGTCGTGGCCATTTGCTCCACACCCATGCGGGCCGCCTGCAATTGACGGTCGGCGCGCTGCCGAACGAGTTCGATCTGCTGCAATGCCGTTTCGCGTTGGCCCTCGGGCAAGGCTTCAACCAGATGCGACAACACCGTCAACGGCGTTTTCAAACCGTGGGCGAGGTCGCTCGCGCGAGCGCGCGCTCGCTCGATCGCCGTCTCCCGCTCGCTCAGCAGTAGGTTGATTTCGCGAACCAGCGGCTTGACTTCGCTGGGTCCCTCCGTGCCGATATGAGAGCTGCGCCCGGCCCTGATATCGGCGACGCGGTCGCGAAGCCGCACCAGCGGGCGCAAGCCGACCCACCCCTGCAGAAAAGCAGCCAGAAGCAGCATACCGCCGGTGGAAAGCAGCATCAGCCGCAACGGCCGATGATAGGTCTCAAGGGCTGCTTCCATCTCCGGCTTGGAGAAAGCGGCATAGACGGTAAAGTTCTTGCTTGCGGCGCCTTCGCCGAGCGTCATCGTCTTCATCGACACTAGCAGCGGCGAGCCATCGGGCCCGTCGGTTTCGCGGAACCCGCAGTACATGTCCTTGGATAGTGCATCCGCGGTGATCTCTTCGTCCCAGAGGGAGCGGGAGCGCAAAGGCTCCTCATTGCCATCAAGCGAGATTTGCCAGTAGCGGCCACCGGCCGGTATCTGGAATCGCGAGTCGGCAGGCTCGTTCTTCAATTCGAGAGCGCCATTCTCCACGGCGAGCTGCGCCGCCAGAGAGTCCATCACCGATGTCATTTCGTTGGAATACTGGTCGGCCAGATAGTCCGTGAACAGGTGGCTCAGCACCGCCCAGACGAGCGTCAACGCCAGTGCGATCGCGACGAGCGCTCCAGCAGCCAGGCGAAAATGCAGCGAGTGGATCACCGCGACCGCTCCGGAAGGACATAGCCAAAGCCGCGCCGGGTCTCGATGGCGTCACTATCCGTCTTTTTTCGCAGCCGCGCCACCATGGCTTCCACGGCATTCTTGGCGGAATCGTCGTCGCGTCCCTGCACCTGGCTTGCCAGTTCGGTTGGGCTCAGCACTTCCCCGGGCTTGCCAATAAAAAGCGCGATCATGCGGTATTCCAGCGGGCTGAGGTCGAGTTCGCGTCCATCGAAGGTCACGCGTCTCGCGCTTTCATCCAACGTGAAGCGGTTGGCGGACTTCACGCGCGCGGCGACAGCGCCAGTGCGGCGCAGAAGCGCTCTCAGGCGAGCCAGCAGCTCCTCGGTGCGAAACGGCTTCGGCAGATAATCATCAGCTCCCGCGTCAAAGCCGTCGACGCGCTCCATCCACGAGCCGCGGGCCGTGAGAACGAGAACCGGCGTGTTGATGCCTGCGCCGCGCCACCGCTTCAGGATGGAGAGACCGTCCATGCCGGGCAATCCAAGGTCGAGGATGATGGCGGAGTAATCGCCCGTTTCCCCTTCCTCCCATACATCGGGGCCGCTTGCAAACACCTCGACAAGGTAGCCTTCCCGCGCAAGCTTTTCGACCACGTGGCCGGAAATATTGGGATCGTCCTCCGCCAGCAATATTCGCATGCCCCTATCCCCCCAGCAGCACTCCGTTTCGAGCATTTACGCGCAACGTCCTGATCGCCCCTGCCCCGTCGCGCACTTTCACCTGATAGACGTCGCTGAACATGGATCGCCTGAGGTTGACGTCGATCACCCGCCCGTAGCGTTTTGCGTCAATGCGCTCCAGCACCGTCTTCAGTGGCAGAATCCGGCCTTCGCGGACGGCATCACGCGCCCGATCATAGTCCGAGGCGCGGCCACTTCGTCCGCTACCGCTGTCATCGTTGCCGCTGTGATCGTCACCATCATCATCGTTCCCATGATCGTCGTGACCGTCGCCGCGACCGGAACCGGAACCGGAACCCGAGCCGGAACTGCCGCTGCCGGAGTTGGACCCGGAAGAACCAGAAGAGCCGGACGAGCCACTGCCACTTGAACCGCTCCCGCCGCCGCCATCATCGCTGCCGCCATCCTTGGCTTGCGCATGGGAAACGAGGATCGGACCGGCGGCGGCAAGCCCCACCGCCAGCATCAACATCGTCATCAAATCGCGACGGCTTGTGTTCATTGAACTTCTAAGTACCTCAATGCATCTGCAACCGCGGAACCTACACTGAACGCATTGTCGCGACGAGACAAGGCTCCAAAAATCCAAGAACTCCGCCGGGGCGCGGCGGAGTTCTTTCTTCCGAAGGGGTGGCCGGAAGACCGCGCCGGGCAGATTATTGCGCCGAAGCGGGAACTATAGTGACGCTGGTGATTGCGCCAGGATTTCGGACAAAATCCCCTCTATGGGGATGCGCGACCACCACGCGCGTTCCATCTTCAAGCTCAATCTCGACCTCAAGCCGACGACCAAGCTGGTCCACGGCGGCAAGCGAGCCGTTCAACAGCCCCGCAAGGCTCGCCTCCGACACCGAGAGCGTTACTTCCGGGCGATTGTCGTTGCGGCCGCCATGGCGTTCACCGGGATTGTCGTCGTCGCGATCGTGCTCAGCGCCGTCATCACGGCCGCGGCCATGATGGTCATCCCCATCGTCATGACCGCCTCGACCGCTGTGATCGTCACCACCGCGTCCGCTACCGCTGTGGTCGTCGCTGCCGCCGCTGCGACCGGAACCACTGTTGCCGCCACCGCCGCTGCTGCCAGAACCGCTGCCGCCGCCGTCATCGCTGCCACCACGGGCAAACGCAGCCGACGAGAAATGGTCAGGGCCGAACGTCTGAATTGTTGGGAGAGATAGGGTCACTGCAAGTGCCGCGGCGGACGCCAGGAGCGTGCGTGAGATGTTCTTTTTCATGATCTTTGCTTTCTGCGCTCTTCTCTGTTGAGTGCAGAATGCCAAAGTCTCGCTGACAGACCGTTGAGCGCTTTTGTCAGCGTCCTGTCAGTTTGGGCAAACATCAGCCCAAAAATACAAAAGCCGCCCTTGCGGACGGCTTTGATACGAGAGTGGCGACGCGCCTCACTTCGGCGCGAGCACCATCATCATCTGGCGGCCTTCGAGCTTGGGCTCGGCTTCAACCTTGGCATATTCGGTCGTGTCGGCCTTCACCTGCTGCAGCAGCTTCATGCCAAGCTCCTGGTGCGCCATTTCGCGACCGCGGAACTTTAGCGTTACCTTCACCTTGTCGCCATCTTCAAAGAAACGGCCCATCGCCTTCATCTTCACCTCATAGTCATGGGTGTCGATGTTGGGACGCATCTTGATTTCTTTGACTTCGACAATCTTCTGCTTCTTGCGCGCCTCGGCGGCCTTCTTCTGGTTGGCATATTTCAGCTTGCCCAGATCGAGGATCTTGCACACAGGCGGTTCGGCATTTGGGGAGATTTCCACCAGGTCGAGACCGGCTTCCTCAGCCATTTTCAAGGCCTGGTCGGTGGGCACGACGCCCAAGTTCTGTCCTTCAGCATCAATCAGCTGAACTCGGGGGATGCGAATTTCCCGGTTCGAGCGCGGCCCTTCCTTCACGGGCGCGTCGGCTTTAAAGGGTCTGCGAATGGTCGTATTCTCCTCGCGTTGTTTCGGATCGCTGCAGCCTCGGCACTCCCAATAACGGAAGCACAAACGTGGTTTCACCATTGCTGCAACGGAGTCGGTAACACTCTTTAGCGGAAAAAACACCTGCTGTCAGCCTGTCAAGAATCTGTTTTATAGGCCAAAACAACTGGAGTTCCGCGATGTTTGACGCAAATCTCATCCATGACCATCAATATCTGACCGTCGGAGAAGGCGAGGCCGCGCGCGAGATTGCCTACATCGCGCGAAGCCAATCCGGCCAGGCGGCCGGCCCAACCCTTGTCTGGTTATCCGGATACCGCTCCGACATGAGCGGCAGCAAGGCGATCGAACTGGACAGGTTTGCCGCGGAAAACGGCCTTGCCTGCCTGCGCCTCGACTATTCCGGTCATGGCCTATCCGGCGGCAAGTTTACCGACGGGACGATCTCGCGCTGGCTGGAGGAAGCGCTTGCGGTTATCGTCCATACAGCACCCGAAAGCATCCTCGTCGTCGGCTCGTCGATGGGTGGATGGATAGCCTTGCGGCTCGCCCAGGAACTCGCCAAGCTGCAGGACGGGCCAAAGCTGGAGGGCATGGTTCTAATTGCGCCGGCTCCCGACTTCACCTCCGATCTCATCGAACCGAACCTCACGAAGAAAGAAAAAGCCTCCCTTGCCGAGCGCGGCTACTTCGAAGAGCGGTCGGCCTACAGCCCGGAGCCGAACATCTATACACGGGCGCTGATGGATGATGGGCGCGACAACAGCGTGCTCAGGGGCATCATCGAGACCGGCTGCCCAGTGCATATCCTGCAAGGGATGAAGGATCCCGACGTTCCCTATCAACATGCTATGAAGCTCGTGGAACACCTCCCCGCCGACGACGTCGTTCTGACCTTCGTGCGTGACGGCGATCACCGGCTTTCGCGACCCCAGGACATCGAGCGTATGCTTGCTGCAGTCAAAGGGCTGATCCGCTAAGCCAAACGATATCACCTGTGCCAAATCCTAACGGATTTTAACCATGTTGGTGGGTAGCAAGCCCCTCCCCAGAAGTAACGATTGACTCTTCGAGCCTCTGTCCGTTAACTTTTTGTTAACAATACATGGGCGATGCAAGGGAAAAGCGGGCGTGCGAATCAAGGGTTTCCTCGTGGCCATGATGGCCGTGTTTGCTATGTCTACAGCCGCGACGCCGGCTTCCACCAACAACCTCTCGATGGTCACCGGCGCGGCCACTTCCCAGCCGATCGGCCATTACGACTTCTGCCAGACCCATCGCAATGAGTGCGGCCCGAACCGCAATGTCTCGCCGGCTGAGATGTCGGATGCGAAATGGGGAATGGTGCGATCGGTCAACGCCACAGTCAACAACAGCATCACTCCGATGACCGACAAGGAAATCTACGGCAAGGATGAGGTCTGGGCCTATCCGACAACCGCCGGCGATTGCGAAGACTTCGCCTTGCTGAAGCGCCGTATCCTGATCCAGCGAGGTATTTCGCCGGCTAACCTTCTTCTCACCGTGGTTCGCAAGCCCGATGGCGAAGGCCATGCCGTGCTGACGCTGCGCACCAGCCACGGTGACTTCGTGCTCGACAACCTGGCCTCCAACGTCAAGCCGTGGTTCGACACGCCCTATTCGTTCATCAAGCGACAGTCGAGCGCCAATGCCGGCCGCTGGGTCACTATCGAAAATGGCCGCGACGTTCTCGTCGGTGCTCTGAAGTAGACGATATCGGATGGAACAAAGAAGGCCGGCTAAAAAATGCCGGCCTTCTTTGTTGGGACTGAGTTGATTGCCGCTCGGGAACTGCGGCTCAGCCGTTGCCGATCAGGATGCCGGCACCGAGGACAAGACCGCCGCCGACGACCACCTGTAAAGCAGCACGTAAGAACGGCGTTTCCATAAATCTGTTCTGGATGAACGCGATTGCCCAAAGCTCGAAGATCGCAATGATCACCGCCATCGTCGTTGCCGTCCAGAAGTTTGTGATCAGATAAGGCAGGGTGTGGCCAAGACCACCAAGCGCGGTCATGACGCCGCAGGCGAGACCGCGCTTGATCGGCGAACCACGGCCCGAAATCTTGCCGTCATCGTGGGCCGCTTCCGTGAAGCCCATCGAGATGCCGGCGCCGACGGAGGCGGACATGCCAACCAGAAACGTCTGCCAAGTGTCCTGGGTCGCAAAGGCAGCGGCGAAGATCGGTGCCAGCGTTGACACCGAGCCATCCATCAGACCGGCAAGACCAGGCTGTACATAGGTCAAGACCAGTTGCCGGCGCGCAGCAAGGTCTTCCTCCGCCTTCACATTCTCAGGCGTGTGCTTGTCGCCCAACATATGTGTGATCTCTTCGTGGCCTTGCTCGGCCAGCGCCAAGTCCCCCAACAGTTGCCGGGTATTGGCATCGGTAACGCGGCTCGCCGCTTCGACATAGAAGCGATAGGCCTGCTGTTCCATGGCCACCGCTTCACCCCGGATTCTCTCCAATGAAAGGCTGCGCCGCAACCAATCGGGCTTCCGCTCATAAAACCCGCGAACATGTTCCCGACGAATGAGTGTAATGCGCTCGCCGAACCGCTGGCGATAGATTTCGATCAGGGACTTTCGATGCGTGTCCTCCACCTCAGCCATTTCCTCGAAGACCTTGGCGGATGCGGGGTACTCGCCCCGCAGCATGTCGGCGTAGGCGAGATAAATGCGCGCATCGTCCTCTTCGGAGCCGATAGCGAGCGCCAGTATTTCCTGCTCGGACAAAGAGTCAAAGGAACGCTTGGATGATCCAAAAAGCCTACGCAGCATAACAACCTCATCTTTAGAATTATTCTAAAATATGCACTGCGCTGGCTCTGGTCAAGTTGCCCGCCACGGGCGACTGAGAATTCGGCGCGCGAGGATCACAAGTAAAATCAAGTGCCATCCAGGCTGATTTCCCGCCCTTAACTGGCATCCCAAATAATGTGCACGCCAGGGTCGGTACCTACGCCGAAAGTCTAGGCATACCACCGAAAAACCACAGAAAAAGCCGGTTGAATTTCGCAACTGAAGGGTTGAGATATTGCGAAACGCGGGCATAGTACTACGCAAATATAATTGCCTTATAAGGGAACAACACGGTGCCAGATCCGGTAGATATTATTGTCGGTAGAAATGTTCGGGCACTCAGGTCCAAAAGACGCATATCGCAGCTGGAACTGGGGGAGGCGCTCGGGCTGACTTTTCAGCAAATTCAGAAATATGAGAAGGGCACCAACCGCGTATCAGCAAGTAAACTGCACCAGATTGCGGTCTTTCTGGGTGTGGATATTTCCGAGTTGTTCGAAGGCGCCAATCCCAATGATGGCGCGGGAAAGCAGGGCCTCAGCCCCGAAGCCTATGAGCTGGCCATGCACTACGACAGGCTTCTCTCCACGGCTGGCAAGGAGGCCGTGAAGACGATTCTCTCGATTATGTCCGGTGAAACCTACGCCGAGGCCTTAGGCTAGAGCCTTCATTTCGCGTCAGTGCAAGTCGCGTTCATGAAGCGCAACGAGCAGATCGTCCTGCGTATGATGACCTGCGTGATAGAGATCGATCGCGATGCTCGCTATTGAAAGTCCCTGTTGGCTGCGCATCTTGATATTGCGCTCGGCACACCACGCGTAGAGCGCACCGGCAAGCACGTCGACATCATCGGACTGCAAAGACAGAGTAGTGGCTGCTGCCGTCATGGAAGTTGCCCTTGTTCTTGGTTGATCCCCGGCAGAATACTGGCCGCTTTGCTTGTCTTTGCAAAGCGGCATTCACTGCCTGCGTTAACGCAAGACAGATGTGCATTTCCGCTTGTTTCAGAATGGAACAATTGGGCAGGCGCCGGCGCTATTCCGAAGCGACCCTAAAGTCGAGGGAGGCCGAACATGCCTCGATCGCATCCAGCATTTTCTCGAACCGTGGATGATCGCGCACGGAATCGAGGTCCGAATCATGCTTGAACCATAGGATGTGATAACAGGATGACTGCGGCAACAGCTCCTCCAACAGGTCGAGCGCGGCGTCGCATTCGTTCAACAGCGCATAAACGCAAGCGATGTTGTATTGTGCAACGATGTCATCCGGATCGATCGTCTGCGCCCGCTTCACCCACTCTTTTGCTCGTTCCGCGTCGCCCATGTGCGCCAATGCAAGCGCACCGCGATGGGCCGGCCCCGAGTTTTCCGGATGCCGCTCCAAGGCCTCTTCGGCACGCTCGATGCATACGCGCGCCCAATGTGCCCGTTCCTCCATCAGGCCGAGCGATCGACATGCACTCATCAGATGGATCGGCGAGAGATAGTCGTCGGGGCGTATCTCGGCCGCCCTTGTGAAGAAGGTGATCGCGCCCTCGAACTTGCCCTGCATGAAAAGGAAACGACCATAGTGGAAATTCGCCTCATAGAGATCGGGCTCCAGCGCAAGCGCCTTTTCGAACTCGACAAGCGCCTCCTCGTCTCGCCCGTCCTGGTGCAGCGCCAGCCCCCGCGAGGCATGCGCCTCCGCAAGATTTGGATCGAGCGCAAGCGCCTTGGCACTCAGACTGAGAATTCCCTGTAGCGTATACTCGCCCGCATGCCAGTCGCGAAGTGCCGACTCGCAATCGGCCATGCCGGCATAGGCACGCGCATATTCCGGATCCAGCGCGACAGCCGTTGCAAACATGCGCCGGGCCAAGACCAGATAAGGCCTCGTCCAGGTATGGGAAAGCTGCCGGCCGCGCAGATAGTAGGTGTAAGCCTCGACGTTGCTTGTCGGTTCCGCCTCGATTGCCCGCCGCTCCTCGGGCAGCAGCTTGATCTTGAGCTGATCAACGATCGCGTGGGTGATCTCGTCCTGGATCGCAAAAATATCGGTGAGGTCGCGGTCAAAGCGGTCCGCCCAAAGGTGCCCGCCATTCCTCGCATCAATCAGCTGCCCCGTAATGCGCACGCGCTGCGCCACCTTGCGGACGCTCCCCTCGAGAACGAAGTCGACACCGAGCTCGGCTGCGACCTGTTTCACCTGCACGGATTTGCCCTTGTAGGTGAAGGCGGTGTTGCGCGCGACAACGTAAAGGTTGGATATCTTCGAGAGATCGGTGATGATGTCTTCAGTGATACCGTCCGAAAAATACTCCTGCTCGGCGTCGCCGCTCATATTGGTGAACGGCAGCACGGCGACGAGCTGCTTGTGCCTTTCCCTGGCCGCGGTCAAAGCGGCCTTGTTGACCTTCAATGGCAGCGCCCGCCGTGGCGAGATCGCGTAGACCCTCACCGGCTCCTTGATGTTCTTGAGCCTGTGCTCGCCCCTGTCTTCAAAAGAAAGGTCGAGCCGGGTTCCGACATGGTCCCTGACGGAGGCGGAGACGGCAATGCCGCCAGGCTCGGCCAGTGTCTCAAGCCGCGCGGCAACATTCACACCATCTCCGAAGATGTCTCCATCCTCGACGATCACATCGCCCAGATGAATGCCAATCCGAAATTCAATTCGCTTGTCCTCCAGCACGGACAGATTTCGCTGAGCAGTCTCCCGCTGAATCTCATCAGCGCAGGCGACGGCGTTCACGATACTGGAGAATTCGACCAGCATGCCATCGCCGGTCAGCTTGACGATGCGGCCGCGATGCTGCGTAATCTTCGGATTGAGAAGCTCGGTACGGCAATTTTTCACCGCACTCAGCGTCCCGGATTCGTCTGAGCCCATCAATCGGCTGTAGCCGACGATGTCTGCTGCAAGGATAGCTGCGAGACGGCGTTCCAAGTGTCCCCCGGCGCTGTAATGTTACTAGGTCTGCTAATTTAACCTTTTATTATCTTAATGTCCTGCCAATCATTTGGTTGATACAAGATTATAAAGCGATTCTTGAATATGAGAGTCGAGCCATTGCAGCAACCCTGCATAGGCAGAGTGGAACAACAAACAACAAAGGCCCGGTTGCAACAACAACCGGGCCTTTGTCGCATTTCATGCCTGATTGATCAGTTCTCGAAGAATTCCTTCATTCGCGCGAAGAACCCGGTCGATTCCGGATTGTTCTCCTTCGAGGAAAGCTGCTCGAACTCCTGAAGAAGTTCGCGCTGGCGCTTCGTCAGCTTCTGAGGAGTCTCGATCTGGATCTGAATGTAAAGATCGCCGGTCTGGGGCGAACGCAGCACTGGCATACCCTTGCCCTTCAGGCGGAATTGCTTGCCGGCCTGCGTGCCCTCCGGCACGGTCACGCGTGACTTCGTGCCGTCGAGCGTCGCAACGTCGAAGGTGCCGCCGAGAGCCGCCGTCGTCATCGAGATCGGGATGGTGCAGTAGAGGTCGGCGCCATCACGTTGATAGAATTCATGCGGCTTGACCGACAGGAAGATATAGAGATCGCCCGATGGACCGCCGCGCATACCGGCTTCGCCTTCGCCCTGCAGGCGAATGCGGGTGCCGTCTTCGATGCCGGCCGGAATGTTCACGGAGAGCGACCGCTCTTCGGTGACGCGACCCTGGCCATGGCACTTCGCGCAGGGATCGGGAATGATCGTGCCGCGACCATGACAGGTCGGGCAGGTACGCTCGATCGAGAAGAAGCCCTGGGCAGCGCGCACGCGGCCCGAACCCTGGCAGGTGCCGCAGGTCTTCGGCTGCGTACCGGGCTTGGCGCCCGAACCTGAGCAGACGTCGCAGGTAATCGAGGTCGGAACGCGAATTTGCGCCGTCTTGCCGGAGAAGGATTCCTCCAGCGAAATTTCCATGTTGTAACGAAGGTCGGCGCCACGCTCGCGGCCGCCGGACGAGCGCTGCCGCTGACGACCGCCGCCCATCATCTCGCCGAAGATATCCTCGAAAATGTCGGAGAATCCGCCGCCGCCAAAACCACCGCCGCCACCGCCCATGCCACCGTGTTCGAAGGCGGCGTGACCGTAACGGTCGTAAGCCGCGCGCTTCTGCGGATCCTTCAGCGTTTCGTAGGCTTCGTTGATTTCCTTGAATTTGCGCTCGGCGTCATGGTCGCCCGGATTCTTGTCCGGATGGAACTTCATGGCGAGTTTGCGGAAGGCGCTTTTCAGCTCTTTCTCGTCCGCCGTCTTGGCGACACCCAGCGTTTCGTAAAAATCGGCTTTTGCCATTAAGGATTAGACCCCGGAAATGGATTTCCGGCTGCCACGGAGGCAGCCGGAATGTCAGTTTCAAGCTTGACCGTTTCGTCCCGCTTAAGCGGACTTCTTGCGGTCGTCGTCCTTGACTTCTTCGTAGTCGGCATCGACGACATTGTCATCGCCGCCGGCTGCGGAGGCATCAGCCGTGCCGGCCTCGGCCTGCTGGGCTTCATAGATCGCCTGGCCCAGCTTCATGGAAACTTCCATGAGGGTTTGGGTCTTTGCCTTGATGTCTTCGGCATCCGGCTCAGTTGCTTCGACCGCAGACTTCAGAGCAGCGATCGCATCGGAGATCGCGGTGCGGTCGGCCTCGGAGACCTTATCGCCGTAATCCTTCAGCGACTTTTCCGTGGAATGGATCAGGCTTTCGGCCTGGTTCTTGGCTTCCACGCCTTCGCGACGCTTCTTGTCGGCTTCGGCATTGGCTTCCGCGTCCTTGACCATCTTTTCGATGTCGGCGTCGGAGAGACCACCGGAGGCCTGGATGCGGATCTGCTGTTCCTTGCCGGTGCCCTTGTCCTTGGCCGAAACCTGAACGATGCCGTTGGCGTCGATATCGAAGGTGACTTCGATCTGCGGAACGCCACGCGGTGCCGGCGGCAGGCCAACGAGGTCGAACTGGCCGAGCAGCTTGTTGTCGGCAGCCATTTCGCGCTCACCCTGCGAAACGCGGATGGTGACCGCCTGCTGGTTGTCGTCAGCGGTCGAGAAGGTCTGCGACTTCTTCGTCGGGATCGTCGTGTTACGCTCGATCAGACGGGTAAAGACGCCGCCAAGGGTCTCGATGCCGAGGGACAGCGGGGTTACGTCAAGAAGCAGAACGTCCTTGACGTCGCCCTGCAGAACGCCGGCCTGGATAGCTGCGCCGAGTGCCACGACTTCATCAGGATTGACGCCCTTGTGCGGCTCCTTGCCGAACAACTGCTTGACGACTTCCTGGACCTTCGGCATGCGGCTCATGCCGCCGACGAGAACGACTTCGTCAATCTCGGCAGGCGTCACACCGGCGTCCTTAAGGGCTGCCTTGCACGGAGCGATCGTGCGCTGGACGAGATCGTCGACCAGGCTTTCGAGCTTGGCGCGCGTCAGCTTCAGCGTCAGGTGCTTCGGGCCGGTTGCATCGGCGGTGATGAACGGCAGGTTGATTTCGGTCTGCTGCGCGGACGAAAGTTCGATCTTCGCCTTTTCAGCAGCTTCCTTGAGGCGCTGCAGAGCAAGCTTGTCGCCCTTGAGGTCGATGCCGTTGTCTTTCTTGAATTCGGCAACGAGGTATTCGACGAGACGCATGTCGAAGTCTTCACCGCCGAGGAAGGTATCGCCGTTGGTGGACTTCACTTCGAAGACGCCGTCGCCGATTTCGAGGATCGAGATATCGAACGTACCGCCACCCAAGTCGTAAACGGCGATGGTCTTGCCGTCCTTCTTGTCAAGACCGTAGGCAAGTGCGGCTGCCGTCGGCTCGTTGATGATGCGGAGAACTTCGAGGCCAGCGATCTTGCCGGCATCCTTGGTT
Organism: Rhizobium sp. CF122; assembly: GCF_000282035.1. Taxonomy (GTDB): domain Bacteria; phylum Pseudomonadota; class Alphaproteobacteria; order Rhizobiales; family Rhizobiaceae; genus Rhizobium. Next base: position 123,556 of record NZ_AKKA01000080.1, on the reverse strand, counting down.
GCCTGGCGCTGTGCGTCGTTGAAGTATGCGGGAACGGTGATGACGGCCTTTTCGACCTTTTCGCCGAGATAGGACTCAGCGGTTTCCTTCATCTTCTGAAGGATCATCGCGGAGATCTGTGCCGGAGAATAGGACTTGCCCTGGGCTTCGACCCAGGCGTCGCCGTTGTCACCCTTGACGATGTGGAAGGGGACGAGGCTCTTGTCCTTCTCAACGGTCGGATCCTCGTAGCGGCGGCCAATCAGGCGCTTCACTGCGAAGAGGGTGTTCGTGGGGTTGGTGACTGCCTGGCGCTTGGCCGGCTGACCAACGAGGCGCTCGCCATCGTCAGAAAATGCCACCATGGAAGGGGTCGTACGCGCGCCTTCCGCATTCTCAATGACCTTTGCGTCTTTGCCGTCCATGACTGCGACGCAGGAATTTGTCGTTCCGAGGTCGATACCAATTACTTTTGCCATGTCATTCTCTCCTTGAAGCAAGCTGTCGGAACCCCGAGAAGGCATTTCCCTGACAGCCCCTTACGGGATGGGTCTTTAAGATTAACGCAATCGTGATTGCGGTGATGCGGCGTATATAAGGAGCGGTTTTCGGGACTGCAAGGCGAGAAATAGCCAGAAAACCAGCAAAACAAGCGCCTAGCAATTAATTTCGACAGGCGCAGGAAAATGGCATTTTTCCGGCCAAACGCTTTAGCTACTGCCCCATGATCAAGTCGAGCAAGGTCGTCCGTCTCGGCCTGCCCGTCGGCGACGGTTCAGGCTCGCCGATATCACCCGGCGGCAGCGCGTCGCCGTAGCCAACATCGCCGTCTTGAGCGATGTCGGCGGGAGGCACCGGACCGCCATTAACCGGAGCCATCGGCTGACGTCTTGGTCGCTCGGTCGCCTGTGGATAGCGCTCACGAACATCGGCCTCGCCCCCGAAGACACCGGAGAGGATGCTGCCGATTGTGGTCGGCTCCTCAAGCGGCGGCGCCATGCCAGGCTCGACAGAGGCCATCGGCTGATCGCCGAAACCGGGATTGACTGCGGGATCTGTCATAAACTGCCCATTGCCGAAGAGCGGTGCCGGCGACAGTCCCTTGTGTGCGGCGACCATGAACTCCTGCCATGCCCTGGCCGGCAGGCCGCCGCCCGTCACTTTCTTCATCGGCTTGCCGTCGTCGTTGCCGAACCAGACGCCGGTTGTAAGGTTACTGGTGAAGCCAACAAAGAGCGCGTCGCGCGAATTCTGGGTGGTGCCGGTTTTGCCAGCCGCCTGCCAACCGGAAAGCTTGGCGCTCTTGCCCGTCCCCTGGTTGATGACGCCCATCATCATCGTGTTCATGTTGGCAGCAATCGCCTCCGACAGGACGCGGGGCGGATTGTCATAGGTGTTCTCGTAGAGCACCCTGCTGCCGTCGGCCGTCGTCACGCGCCGAATCACGTGCGGCGTCGCCTTGTAGCCGCCATTCATGAAGGCGGCATAGGCGCCGGTGAGTTCTGTCAGCGACACTTCCGACGTGCCAAGAGCAATCGAGGCATTCGGCTGCAGTTCCGATTCGATGCCGAGGCGGTGCGCGAGCTTGATGACCTGGTCCGGTCCGTCATACATCACGAGCTGGGCGGCGACGGTGTTCAGCGACTTTGCAAGTGCCGTCGCGAGCGTCACTTCGCCATTGTACTTCTTCTCGTAGTTCTCCGGCGTCCAATCGCCGATCCGGATCGGTGCGTCATTGAATACCGAGAACGGCGTCAGACCCTTTTCCAGCGCCGCAGCGTAGACAAACGGCTTGAAGGAGGAGCCGGGCTGGCGCTTGGCGGTCACGGCGCGGTTGAACTGGCTGTCGGCATAGTCCCTGCCGCCAACGAGCGCACGGATTGCACCCGTCCCGTCGAGCGAGACCAGTGCGGCCTGCGAGGCGTCGAGCTTGGCACCATCCTTGCTCAATACGTCGTTCAGCGACTGCTCGGCCCGCTTTTCCAGCGTCTTGTCGATCGTCGTGTCGACGACGATGTCTTCCTTGACGTCGCCGATCAGGCCGGGCAGCTGGTCCATCACCATATCCGCGACATAGTGCCCAGCGCCCGACCAGTAGCGCTTCGCCTTGGCCGGCGTCTGCGACATGGCGGTCTTTACTTCATCGTCGGTGATGTAGCCCTGATCGCGCATCGTCTGCAGAACCACCTGCGCGCGGGCATTGGCTGCCTCAGGATCGCGGGCCGGCGACAGACGCGACGGTGCCTTGACGAGACCGGCGAGAAGGGCTGCTTCACCAAGGTTCACGTCACGTGCGGACTTGTTGAAATAACGGCGCGAGGCAGCTTCGACGCCATAGGCGTTCGAGCCGAAAAACACGCGATTGAGATACATCGCAAGGATCTGGTCCTTGGTGTATTTTTGCTCCAGCCAAAGCGCGAGCAGGACTTCCTGCACCTTGCGTTCCAGCGTGCGGTCCGGCGACAGGAATAGGTTCTTTGCAAGCTGCTGCGTCAATGTCGAACCGCCCTGGACCATGTGTCCGGTCGTCAGGTTGGTGACGAAGGCACGTGCAAGGCCAAGGGGATCCACGCCGAAATGCGAGTAGAAGCGACGGTCTTCGATGGCGACGATCGCTTCCGGGATGTAGGGCGACATGTCTTCGAGCGCGAGCGCTTCGCCGCCCGTCGTGCCACGATTGGCGAGGACGCTGCCGTCAACAGCTGTGATCTTGACGTTCGGGGGACGCTCGGGAATGGCCCAGGTGCTGGCGCTCGGCATGCGCGACCCGTAGTAGACGACGAGGCCGGCGACGCCGATGCCGGCCCAAATGCCAAAAACAATACACCAGTAGACGATACGGCGGATGAAGCCGAAGAAACTTCCGCCTTCACGCTCCCGGCGGTCGCGTTTGCGTCGCTCGGGCTGCCGTGCCCGAGACGATTTTGGAGCCACGCGCTTGCTTGAGCGTCCACGGACCACACGGTCGTCGACATCGAGCGCGAAATCGTCATCATCGTCACGGTCATCGCGGCCGCTGAAAGAGGGTTCGATCCTGTCGCGTGATTTGCCTCTGCCCGCCATCTAGTACCCGGTACACCCCATCTTCGCTCTGAGCAACGACGCCGCAGAAGCCGTGCCTTGCCAAACGGTTCTCCGCCCGGTTGAACTTTAAATGCGGCGATTTAAGGGGTGGTTAAGAAGTGGTTAGAAGGGGGCCACCGCTGCCCCAATAATGTCAAATTTGGTTCAGCCCCTGTTCACCCAACTGGCTCTCTAATCCACGTGCAAGGGACTTGCATAACAGAGGTGCAGAGATGCGTATGAGAATGATTGCAGCCGCGATCGCCATTTGTGGGTTTGGCGTTTCCGCGGCTGAAGCGATGCCGATTGTGCCGGTGAACGGCGCTGCGGGCAAGAATACGGTACTTGTCGATTACGCTTGCGGCCGCGGCTATCATCTCACTCGGTGGGGAAATTGCCGACCGAATTGGAACCGCCCGCCACCGCCGCGCTACGGATGGCGCTCTGATCGTCGCTATGGATGGGGCGGCCCGCCGCCACGCTATGGCTGGCGTTATGAGCGGTCCTACGGATGGGATCGTCCGCCGCCATGGGCTCGCGATCGCTACGGCTGGCGCTGATCACGCAGTTCAAACCAGAGCCCGGCGCGCCACTCGGCCGGGCTTTGTTTCATTTACGAAGCCACGCTTTTTTGGCATGGCTGCCATTCGTTGCTACCGTCACAAATCTGACATATAGCATGCCGAATTGCGCCTAGGATTAGTGCAGCACGCGCAATATGTAGGCATTTCATGAGCATCGACATTAGCAACATCGAAGAATTCAAGCTGCGCGAAGTCTGGAGCGTGCATGAGTTTGCGCGCCGCTACCGGCTGACAAAGATGGAAGAAAGCCGCCTGAAGATGCTGCACGGCCCGTTCGCAGAGATGCGCGAGCTGCTCGTCTGTCGGCAGAACTCCGTTTCCCTCTGGTAGCAGGGAACCATCAGCGGCCTAGTGAATTAAGTCCGTAGCGAAACACGCCCTGTACGTTTCGCTGAAGGTCGGCCGTCTCCCCTCAAACGTGCCGATCGCGATCAGGCCCGGTGTCTCTCCCAGAGCGCCGGGCCTTCCCATGTCGCCGGTGGAAGCCTCCCCTCTCGGCAAGCGAGCAAAGGGCGGCCGCTGCAGCGGCCTCGTCGAACTCCTGAAAGCCTCGAAACGCAGAAATGCGTTAGCCCTACTTGAAGCGCGAGGTCGGCATTCCGACATAGGGACCAACATATTGCAGCCGGTGGAAAGTTGTGCGCGCAAGCAACGTTGCCGCTTCCATCGTTTTGATCGCGGCTCTCAAGTTAACCATTGGTTGACCTTTCGCGATCACTCTGGCTGCAACATTCGCTTCCTCCTTGACCACGGATGTACTGGCATCGAAGTGAAGCGGATGACGAAAGGCCGGCTTGTTCCGGCCTTTTTGTTTTTCAGGCTCTCAAGAGAGCAGGCTTTCCTATTACTTGGCCAGCGCTTCCAGGATGCGAATCCAGGAGCGGATGCCCTTGTGATAGGAAGCAAGCTCGTACTTCTCGTTGGGCGAGTGAATGCGGTCGTCGCTGAGGCCGAAGCCGACCAGCAACGATTCCATGCCGAGCATCTTCTGGAAGTCGCCGACGATCGGGATCGATCCGCCCATGCCAATGACGACGGCAGGTTTCGGCCACTCGTCGGAAAGCGCATTCTTGGCCTTCGTCAGCACCGGCGAATCGTAAGAGAGATGGATGGCCGGCGAGCCGCCATGCGGGTGGAATTCGACAGAGCAATCCGCCGGGATTTTCGAACGGACATAACTGCGGAAGCTTTCCCGGACGGCATCGGGGTCCTGCGTCCCGACGAGGCGGAAGGAAACTTTGGCGGAGGCCTTGGCCGCGATCACTGTCTTGAAGCCTTCCCCGGTATAGCCACCCCAGATACCATTGATCTCAGCGGTCGGACGTGCCCACGTCAGTTCGAGGACCGAGCGGCCCTCTTCACCAGAGGGGATCGACAGACCAACCTCGCCCAGGAAGGTCTCCGCGGTCTTGCCGAGAGTTTCCCAGGACGCTTTGACATTGGCCGGGGTTTCCTCGACGCCATCATAGAAGCCTTCAAGGGTGATGCGGCCGGTTTCATCATGCAGGCCGGCAAGCGCAGCCGTCAGGATGTGGATCGGATTCGCGGCTGCACCGCCGAACAAGCCGGAGTGCAGATCGCGGTCGGCGGCCGTTATGACGACCTCCTCCCCGACAAGCCCCCGAAGTGCTGCGGCAATCGCCGGCGTATCGCGATCCCACATGCCGGTGTCACAGACGAGCGCGTAGTCGGCCTTCAATTCCGCGGCGTTAGCCTCAAGGAAAGGCTTCAGCGACGGTGAACCGGATTCTTCCTCGCCTTCGAAAAGAATGGTGATGCGGCAGGGCAAAGCGCCGTTCACTTCCTTGTAGGCACGGCAGGCTTCGACGAAGGTCATCAACTGGCCCTTGTCGTCGGCTGTGCCGCGACCCGTCAGGATCTTCCGACCATTGCCAACATCCTTGATCGACGGCTCGAACGGATCGTTTTCCCAAAGCTCGATGGGATCGACCGGCTGCACGTCGTAGTGGCCGTAGAAAAGGACATGCGGCGCGTCGGCGCTCGCAGCGGCATGATGGGCGACAACCATGGGATGGCCGGGTGTGTCACGCACGGAGGCATCGAAACCCAGTGTCTTGAGATAGGAAACCAGCCAATCGGCTGCCTTGCGGCACTCGGCCTTGAAGGCCGGGTCGGTAGAAATGGATTTGATCCTCAAGAGCTCAAACAGCTTGTCGAGGCTTGACGGCAAATTCTGGTCCGCGCGCGAAAGCACTGGCGTTACGTAGGTCATTTTCGACTCCTTTCGAAATTCGGCGGGACGATAGACCAAAGGTAAATCGCTTTCGAGTTGAAAAAAGATCGGAGGGGAAACGGATCGCCGGGAGACTCACCTGAAGACGAGGGCATGAAATCGCGGATACAATTTACAGTTATTTAGGGAAGGCTAAATAGCATACCGACAATGTGTTCGAGGTGAGATATGTTCTCTGTAGTCACCTGCATTCGCGACGACCATGACTGGCGCCTAATTGTTGCTGCCGTCATCGTTTGCCTGATCGGCAACCTTGCCTCGATGCTGCTCTTGTTCCGCGCCCAGGAATGCGATCCCGGACAGCAACGAAACTGGATCATGGCATCGGCATTTGCCTGTGGCGTCGGCATCTGGGCGACGCACTTCATCTCAATGCTCGCCTATGATGGCGGCTTCACGATCACTTATGGTCTCGGCTTGACAACACTCTCCGTTGTGTTGGCGATATGCGTCTCCTGGCTGGCCATCCTGGTGTCCGTGGAGGGCACGAGCGAGTATTCCTTCGTGCCCGGTGGCATCTTGATGGCGCTCGGGATCGGTTCGATGCACCTGACGGGCATGCGGGCGATCGAAGCCCAGGTTGATATCGTCTACAATCTTTCAGCAACGCTGATCGCGCTGCTGATTGGCGCGACACTCGCGAGCATGGCCTTTCTCTCCTTCAAGAGGCTCAAGGGGGCAAAACGGCTGCTGGTGCCGGCGATCGCCATGGTGCTCGCCATCGCAGTGATGCATTTCATTTCGATGAGCAGCATAACGCTCATTCCCGAGCCCGGACGAAGCGCAACCGCAACCGTTCTGGAGCCGAAAGCCCTGGCTGCGATCATCATGGCGGTGTCGACGGCCCTGATCCTCGTCGCTCTCGGCGCCGTATTTCTCGAAAGCCATCTGACCGATCTACGCGGCCTCGCAAACGCCTCGATGGAGGGGCTGCTCGTTCTGCGCGAAGGAAAGATCATCGACGCCAACGAACGCTTCCAGCAAATGTCGGGCTGGCACTTGGCCGAGCTGCTCGGGGCTGATCCGACCTCCGTTCTGATGAGCATGGATGGCAGCACGCCCGCCTCCCGCGAGGAGACGCTGTTGACCAGCAAAGACGACAACGAGATCCCGGTTGAGATCCTGTCCCGTCGCATGGTCTATCGCGGGCGCAACTGCGACGTCTTGGTGATTCGCGATCTCACCGAACGTAAGCGCGCCGAGAAAATGATCGAGCATCTGGCGCAGCACGACGTTTTGACCGGCTTGCCGAACCGCTCGCTGTTCGAGACGCGCATTCGCCACGCTCTTCAATTGGCCCAGCGCAAAGGCACGCAGATTGCCGTCTTCTGTCTGGACCTCGATCGTTTCAAGGCCGTCAACGACATTTTCGGACATGCGGAGGGCGACCGCATCCTCTGCAAGGTTTCGACAATCCTGCAGCGCGTGGCCGATGAGGGCGACACGGTCGCCCGACTTGGGGGCGATGAGTTCGCGATCATCCAGACGGGCAAGCAGCAGCCGGACGCAGCGCGCAAGCTTGCGGGGCTTATTCTTGACGGGCTCGCCGCTGAAATGGATATCGCCCGCGATCCGACCGCCGTCGGCATCAGCGTCGGTATCGCCGTCTATCCTACGGACGGACGCACGGCGGAGGAGCTGAGCGACAACGCCGACACGGCGCTTTACCGTGCCAAGCATGCCGGGCGCGGCAAGGCCTGCTTCTTCGACGCGGAAATGGACGAAGCCGTGCGCGCCCGTCGCCAGATCGAGGCGGAGCTGCGCCATGCGATCACGCGCAACCAGCTCTCCGTTAGCTACCAGCCGATCCTCGACAGCAGGACGGATACCGTCACCGGCTATGAAGCCCTGATGCGGTGGGATAGGCCCGGGCACGGCATGAGTGAACCGGAGGTCTTCATTGGCATCGCCGAGGAAAGCGGTGTGATCGTGCAGCTTGGAGAGTGGGTGATGCGCCAGGCCTGCACCGAAGCGGCGCGGTGGCCGCAGCCGCTGTCCATCGCCGTCAACGTCTCGCCGGTGCAGTTCATGCTCCCGAACCTTTGCGAGCGGGTTGCGGCGATCCTCGAAGAGACCGAGCTGGCCCCGGAGAGGCTGGAACTGGAGATTACCGAAGCTGCCTTCGTGCGTGACCGAAGCAATGTCATCGCAACGTTGATGCGTCTGCATGGACTTGGCGTGCGCATCGTCATGGACGACTTCGGAACGGGCTTCTCGTCGCTTTCGAACCTGCGCGCCTTGCCCTTCGACAAGATCAAGGTGGACCGCAGCTTCACCGGCATTCTCGAGCATGACGCAGCCGCCCGTTCCATCGTGCGCGCCATCATCGGCCTTGGCCACAGCCTGGGAATTCAGGTCGTTACCGAAGGCGTCGAAACGGAACTCCAGCGCCAGATCGTCATCGAAGAAGGCTGTGAGCAGATGCAGGGCCGGCTTCTCGGCAAGCCTGATATCGAACCGAGCGTCAAGCTGGCAGCACGTGAGAGCTTCCTCGCAACCCACGCCGACGAATTGGATCGGCCGTATGCTCCCGCCACCATAACGGCGGCGGAATAGGCTTAAAGCTTCTTGGCGTTGTCGAGAAGACGACGGATATATTCGAGGGTCAGTTCGCGTTCGAAGCTCTTGAAGCCCCGAAAGAGCGCGAGATCCGCTTCGCGCGCCGCCTCGATCGCGTCGTCTTCCATGCCTTTGGCCTTGTCCGTCAGGAAGATCAGCTGGGCGCGCTTGTCGGACGGATGCGGACGACGATCGATCAGCCCGTCGCGCGCCATGCGTGCAAGCGTGTTTGCCATGGTCGCCTGTTCGATGTCGACGCGAGCCAGCAACTGCTTCTGGGTCAACCCGTCCTCGGCCCAGAGTTCGAGAAGAACCGGGAACTGCCCTGGCGAAAAGCCGAGCCTCGCCGCGCGCTGCTGCAGCGAACGAGCGAAGCCCTTGGCCAGCTGGCTGGCAAGATAGGCTCCCGAGTCCATACGATTAATTCCCATCTTCTCAGTTAGTCGCAAAATACTCGACAAAACAATTCAACAAAACGCATGCGATGCACCACACATACTTTCATCGCAGGCTGTCCTTTGAAAGATAGAGCAGAAAAACAAAGCCGCCATAGCCTGGAGGTGTGGCTATGGCGGCTCTAAAATGGGGACAAAGGCCCGGAGAGGGGATAAGGCCTTTGTCCAAGTCCGATGCGGCGGGGGACAAGCCAGCTATCAGACCCTCGACGCGATCAACACGATCAAACGTCGGTAGTAATCATTTGTGATCGGGAATGTGGCTTTTCAAGGGAAAGCCGAGGATTGACTATTACAAATTAGTAACAGTTTGGTGAGGCAGAATCTTTTCTCACTCCTAACTTTATATGGACCTTCCAAGGTGGCCGCGCTATCCATGACGCCATGAAAAAAGGCGATCATCTTTTCCTAGTCGACGGCTCCGGTTTCATCTTTCGAGCCTTTCACGCACTCCCTCCGCTAACGCGCAAATCCGATGGCCTGCCGGTGGGCGCGGTGTCTGGATTCTGCAACATGCTGTGGAAGCTCCTGACCGATGCACGCGACACGTCGGTCGGGGTGACCCCGACGCATCTTGCCGTCGTCTTCGACTATTCGGCAAAGACGTTCCGCAAGGATCTCTACGACGCCTACAAGGCGAACCGCTCGGCGCCGCCCGAGGAACTGATCCCGCAATTCGGGCTCATCCGCCATGCAACGCGGGCTTTCAATCTGCCGTGCATTGAGACGGAGGGTTTCGAGGCCGACGACATCATCGCAACTTATGCGCGTCAGGCCGAGGCGCTCGGCGCCGATGTTACGATCGTGTCCTCGGACAAGGATCTGATGCAGCTGGTGACGCCTGCTGTCCACATGTACGACAGCATGAAGGACAAGCAGATCGGCATTCCCGATGTCATCGAGAAATGGGGCGTGCCGCCCGAGAAGATGATCGATCTTCAGGCGATGACCGGCGACTCGGTCGACAACGTGCCTGGCATCCCCGGAATCGGCCCGAAGACAGCGGCGCAGCTGCTTGCCGAATACGGCGATCTCGACGCGCTCCTGGAACGCGCGACCGAAATCAAGCAGGAGAAGCGCCGGCAGACGATCATCGAGAATGCCGACAAGGCGCGCCTGTCGCGCGAACTGGTGCGGCTGCGCACCGACGTTCCGCTGGAACTCAGCGTCGAAGACCTGACCCTCGAGCCGCAGAATGGACCGAAGCTGATCGGCTTCCTGAAGGCAATGCAGTTCACGTCGCTGACGCGGCGCGTGGCCGATGCTTGCGATTGCGATGCCAGCGCGATCGATGCCGTCGATGTTCCGGTCGAGTGGGGCGCGGCGGCACGCGGCCCCGATCTCGACGTCGCCCAGCCCGAGCCAGTTGCCGGTGGCATTCCCGATGTCGCCGGCGAGTCGGTGCCCGTTCCCGCGAAGGCGAACGGCGGGAATGGTCGTGAAGGCACGTTCCTGCCTGGCGATCTTGCCAAGGCGCGCGCCGAGGCGTTTGCCTCCCTGCCCTTCGACCACTCGCGCTATGTCACGATCCGCGATGTCGCGACGCTCGACAAATGGATTGCCGATGCGCGCGAGACGGGACTGGTTGGCTTCGACACCGAGACGACGTCGCTCGATGCGATGCAGGCGGAGCTTGTTGGATTCTCTATGGCGATCGCCGACAACGACAAGAACGCCACCGGCACCAGCATCCGCGCCGCCTATGTTCCGATCGGCCACAAAACAGGTGTCGGCGATCTGCTCGGCGGCGGGCTCGCCGACAATCAGATTCCGATGCGCGATGCCCTGCCCCGGCTGAAGGCACTGCTGGAAGACGAGTCGATCCTGAAGGTCGCCCAGAACCTCAAATACGACTACCTGCTGATGAAGCGTTACGGCGTCGAAACGACGAACTTCGACGATACGATGCTGATCTCCTACGTTCTGGATGCCGGAACCGGCGCCCACGGGATGGATCCGCTCTCGGAGAAGTTCCTCGGTCATACGCCAATTGCCTATAAGGACGTGGCCGGCAGCGGTAAGTCGAACATTACATTCGATCTCGTCGATATTGATCGCGCCACACATTATGCGGCCGAAGATGCCGACATCACATTGCGACTCTGGCTGGTCCTGAAGCCACGCCTTGCGGCTGAGAAGCTCACGACCGTTTACGAACGCCTCGAGCGGCCCTTGCTTCCGGTTCTGGCGCATATGGAAGCACGCGGCATCACCGTTGACCGGCAGATCCTCTCGCGCCTGTCCGGCGATCTCGCACAGGGCGCCGCGGCGCTGGAGGATGAAATTTACAAGCTCGCCGGTGGGCGCTTTACCATCGGCTCGCCAAAGCAGCTGGGCGACATCCTGTTCGGCAAGATGGGGCTTGCCGGCGGCACGAAGACGAAGACCGGGCAATGGTCGACATCGGCAAGCGTGCTCGAAGACCTCGCTGCCGCTGGCTTCGAACTGCCGCGCAAGATCGTCGACTGGCGCCAGCTGACCAAGCTGAAATCGACCTACACGGACGCGCTGCCGGGATACATCCATCCTCAGACGAAGCGGGTCCATACCTCGTATTCGCTGGCCTCGACGACGACCGGCCGCCTCTCGTCCTCGGAACCGAACCTGCAGAACATTCCGGTGCGCACGGCGGAAGGCCGCAAGATCCGCACGGCATTCATTTCGACGCCCGGCCACAAGCTGATCTCGGCCGACTACAGCCAGATCGAGCTGCGCGTGCTGGCGCATGTCGCCGAGATCCCGCAGTTGACGCAGGCGTTTGCCGATGGCGTCGACATTCATGCGATGACCGCGTCGGAGATGTTCAGCGTGCCCGTCGAGGGCATGCCGTCCGAGGTGCGGCGTCGCGCGAAGGCGATCAACTTCGGGATCATCTACGGCATTTCCGCCTTCGGTCTTGCCAATCAGCTCTCGATCGAGCGCTCGGAAGCGGGCGACTACATCAAGAAGTATTTCGAGCGTTTCCCCGGCATCCGCGACTACATGGACAGCCGCAAGCAGATGGCGCGCGACAAGGGCTACGTTGAGACGATCTTCGGGCGGCGAATCAACTACCCGGAGATTCGCTCCTCCAACCCGTCGGTTCGTGCGTTCAACGAGCGTGCGGCGATCAACGCCCCGATCCAGGGATCGGCGGCGGACATCATTCGCCGGGCAATGATCAAGATGGAACCGGCCCTTGCCGAGGCGGGGCTTGGAGATCGCGTTCGCATGCTCCTGCAGGTGCATGACGAACTGATCTTCGAGGTCGAGGACGCTGATGTCGAAAAGGCCACACCGATCATCGTTTCAGTCATGGAAAATGCCACCATGCCGGCGCTTGAAATGCGCGTGCCGCTGAAGGTCGATGCACGTTCGGCGACCAACTGGGACGAAGCGCACTAAGCGCTTCGTCGAAAATCCATTAAAATTTTCATCACCTTTCAAGTTATTGATATTAAATATTTTTCTTTAAATTTTTCGTCGAGTGACGGTGCGGATGGAAGGAACTTATTAACCTTCATTTCCTAATTCGAGAGCGGGTATTAGTTGCTAATCATGAGTGAGTAGCGGTCGTATGCGCTTTCCTAGAACCAATCTGACAGGGGCCGAGGAGATTTCCGCGGAAGTCGAAGGTGAACAGCTGCAGGAACACGCAGGCGAGAAGCCTACGGCACCGATCTGGCAGAGCAATTTTTCACTGGCTCCGAATGTGCGGTTTACCCGCACGCCCGAGAATCTGATCAATCCGAAACGCGTGCCGGCGCCACCCGTTCGCACGGCGCCTCTTGCGCTGCAGGAACGCGTTGCGGCAGAAATCGGCGCGAGCGTGGAGCCGCCGGCGTCTGTTGTCGCCAACGGTCCGCTCGAGGGCTATGAAGCCGAGATCCCGCCTGTGATCGAAGTGCAGCCGACCGCGGCCGTATCGCCGGTGAGTTCGGTCGAACCTGAAACCCACACCATTGTCCGCGCATCCACTGAACTGGCGTCCATCTCGGACTTCGCGTTCTGGGAAGTCATGGCCTTCGAGGAAGCGGCCGCCGAACCGATCCTGCTGCCCCCGGTTGTTTCGCTGCCAAAGGCCGAGGTCAGCCCAGAATCGATCATCAGCCGGTTCCGTGTCATGGAGTGGCGGCCAGCTCGGCAACAGCTGGCAATTGCCGTTGCTCCCATGCCTGAGCCTGTCGCTCCGCCTCCCGTCGCACCAGCTCCTGGTTTGACGCTCACCCGCGCAACTCAAAGCCCGGCAGAGGCCGAGCAGAGTCGTATGGAAGAAGCGGTCGTCCAGCCGAAAACGCCGCCGATCGCTCCGTTGCCGGTCCGCACGCAGGCACCGCAACCGCTCGCGCCGGCACCGCGCTTTGCCGCGCCGAAGATCGTGCCCTCGAGGGTCGATGCCTCGGGCTACGAATTCCCGTCGCATTCGCTGCTGCAGGAGCCGCCGGAACGTGTTGGCGAGATCATGTCGCAGGAGACGCTGGAGCAGAATGCCGGCCTCCTCGAAAGCGTGCTCGAGGATTTTGGCATCAAGGGCGAGATCATCCATGTCCGCCCCGGCCCCGTCGTCACACTTTACGAGTTCGAACCGGCACCGGGCGTCAAGTCCTCGCGCGTCATCGGCCTGGCCGACGATATCGCCCGCTCGATGTCAGCGCTGTCGGCGCGTGTTGCCGTGGTTCCCGGCCGCAACGTCATCGGCATCGAACTGCCGAACGCGCTGCGCGAAACCGTCTACTTCCGCGAGATGATCGAAAGCCAAGACTTCGAGAAGAGCGGCTACAAGCTGGCGCTCGGCCTCGGCAAGACGATCGGCGGCGAGCCGGTCATCGCGGAGCTCGCGAAGATGCCGCATTTGCTCGTCGCCGGCACCACCGGTTCGGGCAAGTCGGTTGCCATCAACACGATGATCCTGTCGCTGCTCTACCGGATGTCGCCGGAACAGTGCCGCCTGATCATGGTTGATCCCAAGATGCTGGAACTTTCCGTCTATGACGGCATTCCGCATCTTTTGACGCCCGTTGTCACCGACCCCAAGAAGGCCGTGATGGCGCTGAAGTGGGCGGTGCGCGAGATGGAGGATCGCTATCGCAAGATGTCGCGCCTCGGCGTGCGCAATATCGACGGCTACAACAACCGCGTGGCGCAGGCGCGCGACAAGGGCGAGACCATCCATGTCATGGTCCAGACCGGCTTCGACAGAAGCACCGGCGCGCCGATCGAAGAACAACAGGAAATGGACCTGACGCCGATGCCATACATCGTCGTCATCGTCGACGAGATGGCCGACCTTATGATGGTCGCCGGCAAGGAAATCGAAGGGGCGATCCAGCGCCTCGCGCAAATGGCGCGTGCGGCTGGCATCCACCTGATCATGGCGACGCAGCGCCCTTCGGTCGACGTCATCACCGGGACCATCAAGGCAAACTTCCCGACCCGTATCTCCTTCCAGGTGACGTCGAAGATCGACAGCCGCACCATCCTTGGAGAGCAAGGCGCCGAACAACTGCTCGGCCAGGGCGACATGCTGCACATGCAGGGCGGCGGGCGGATCTCGCGCGTACACGGGCCGTTCGTTTCGGATGCCGAAGTGGAGAAGGTCGTCGCGCACCTGAAGACGCAGGGACGGCCGGAATATCTCGACACCGTGACGGCCGACGAAGAGGAAGATGCCGAGGAAGAGGATAGCGCCGTCTTCGACAAGGGCGACATGGCCGCCGAGGACGGGAACGACCTCTACGACAAGGCCGTCAAGGTGGTGCTGCGCGACAAGAAGTGTTCGACCTCCTACATCCAGCGCCGTCTCGGCATCGGCTACAACCGTGCGGCTTCGCTCGTCGAGCGCATGGAGAAGGAAGGTCTCGTCGGCCCGGCAAACCATGTCGGCAAGCGCGAGATCGTGGCTGGACGCGGCGAGACCGAATGATCGCTATATCTGCGGCGGCCCGTAGACGGCTGCCGTAGACAACGCCCCTCCACGCGGAGGGGGCTCCGCGACGGAATAGCCTAGCTGGGAAATGGGCGGGCGGTGGTCTTGGTATATGTGGATTGTCAGGCGCCACAGCCTGCCCGATCGCATCAAAGGGTTTGGAGATCTTCCAGGCCAACAGGAGCGTCTCTTGACCCTTCCGTTCCGGAGGAGCGGAGGCCCTGACGGCCTCTGATCCACCTTTTGCAACCATTGCCGAACGCCGGACTTTCGACCAGTTTTGTCAGATCCGCTTCGCGACCAGGCTCCCTGTCCAATGACGCCATCAGTATACGGCGGGCCGTTGATGCGGGGATCGGCGAAGAAGAACGGCTCGTTCAATTCGTTGAAAGTCCTCAGGAATTATTTCTCCGCGCACGAAAACTATCCGCGCGGAGACCGTTCGGCCTCAATGGCCGCGAGCCGTAGCGTCTCGGCGACGAAATCGCTCTTGCCGCCGGTGTAGATATCCCAATCGCCGTTGGCCTCGGCGGCAAGGTGACGCTTCAGCGCCTGATACTCGTTTGCTCTTTGCGGGTGAGCGCGCAGATAGTCGCGGAACAGGATGCGGTCGCGGTGGGCCGGATCAGGTGTGCAGAGATAGAGGCGCAAGCCATAGCCGTCATGATCGCGCGTGAAGGGCCAGCGGCCTTCGCCGTAGGGATCGCCATGATCCTGAAAACCGGCGGAGCGAAGCAAGGCGCCGACCGCAGCCAACGCAGCTTCGTCCACGAGCACGGCATCAAGATCGATCTTGGGTTTAGCCGCTAGTCCGGCGACCGCCGTGCTGCCGATATGCTCGATTGCAAGAATGCGATCCGCCGCCAGCGCCAGCAGCTCACACCTTGCGGCGTCGAAGAGAGCGGGCCATGCCGGATCGTAGTCGAGAACCCTGATCGGCCGCATGCCCCCTCCGTGTCAGCCGATCCTAGGCCACTTCCGTGAGGAAGCCGTTCAGCGCATCCACGATCCTGCGCTCGCCTTCTTCCAGCGAGCCGCTGTTGTCGAGGTCGGTCACGTCGTAGTCGCCGCGCACGGTGAGTGGACCGCGAGCAAGACGCGCCATGATGTCTTCGTGCGTCTCGCGGCCGCGCGCTTCCAGACGGCTGGCCAGCACCTCGGCAGTCGCCGTTACATTGATGACCTTGAGCCGCGGGAAGACCGCCTTGAAATGGTGAAGCGCCGAACGGGAGCCATTGGCGATGACCAGATTCCCCTGTGCGAGCGAGACCGACACCTCGGCTGGAATGCCATATTTCAGGCCGTGTGCTTCCCACCAAACGGCAAAGCTTCCGGCCTGTTCCATCGACGCAAAGCCCTGGTCCGACACGGCGAGATGCTGCTCGCCGCCAGCATGGGTGTGGCGGGTGATGACGCGGCGGACGAAATGCACCTCAGGACGGCCCTGGAAGTGCTTGGCGGCCAGCGCCATCAGCGTGTCCTTGCCGGCGCCGCTCGGGCCGACGACCACGACCATGATGCCGCGTTCGGTGCCCGGAACGATGTGCGGTTCGTGCGACGGGTTCATGCGACACGGCGCCCTTCGCGCCAAACAGAGCGGCTAACCGGCACGCCGTGGTCGCGGAACACGCGGACGAGATCGGCGCGCAGGCCGGGAGCGATGCGACCGCGGTCATCGAGGCTGACGGTGCGGGCAGGCGTCGCGGTGACCATGGCGATCGCTTTCGGCAGCGAGATACTCTCGACTTCGTCGGCAATCAGGAAGGGAGCATAGAGGAGGCTGAGCGGGACGTAGTCGGAGGACAGTACATCGAGAACGCCGCGTTCGGCGAGATCGCGGGCAGCAATGTTACCGGAATGCGACTTGCCGCGCACGATGTTCGGGGCGCCCATCAGCACGCTCATGCCATGCTCGTGCGACGCCTTGGCTGCGTCGAAGCTGGTCGGGAATTCGGCCAGGCGAACGCCATTTTCGATGGCTTCGTCGACATGGGCGAGCGTTGCGTCGTCATGACTGGCGACGGTAATGCCGCGCTCAGCGCAGACCTTGGAAATGGCCACGCGGTGCGGCGTCGAGTTGCGCTCGGATTCCGACACGCGGCGATCGATGAACTCGGCAAACTCGGCATCGGTCAGGCCGCGCTTCTTCTGGTAATAGAAGATGTACTGATCCATCGTCTGGAACTGGCGCTGGCCGGGAGCGTGATCCATCAGCGAGACGAGACGGACATAGGGATCGTTCTCGAAATCGGCGAAATGCTGCAGAACGTTGTCAGCAGAGACCTCGCAGCGCAGGTGTAGCAGGTGTTCGGCACGCAGGCGGCCTTCCTGCTCGGCCTTCTGGATGGCGTCGGCCATCTCGCGCATCTCGCCATGCTCGAAGCCGCCGTCTTCGTCGGCGCCCATACGGAGGCAATCGAAGACCGTGGTGATGCCTGATGTGACGATCTGTGCGTCATGCGCCTGGATCGCCGCCGTCTTGTGCCAGCGCAGGCCCGGGCGCGGCGAATAGTGGCCTTCGAGATGGTCGGTGTGGAGCTCGACGAGACCCGGGATCAAATAGTCGCCTTCGAAATCCTCGCCGACACGGGAGCTGCCTGTCGAGATATCGGCGATCTTGCCGTCGCGGACGAGGACCGATCCTTCGATGATTTCATCCTCGAGGACAATGCGGGCGTTGGAGAAGACGGTTTCTGTGGTCATCGACTATGGTCTCTCAGTTTTTCGCGCCGGCAAGCGGCCACCAGGAATGGGCTGTAAACGGCGCGCCACGCGCCTCCTCAACGAAAACGGCAAGGCCGCCAATTGGGAGCGGCCGGCCGGTAAAAGCGGCGAAACGCTCCGCCAGAATGGCCTTCATTATGCCAGCACGCTCCTGCGGCACCTGGCCGGTCAGCGTCATGTGGAACCCGAAGTCATCCATCACATAGGGATAACCCCAGCGCAACAGATTGGCCCTCTGGCTCTCGCTCAGTTTCTCCGGATTGCGGCGTGCGATATCGGCATCCGACAACGCGGCGCGAAACGGTTCGAAGGATTTTACCACCGTGGCTGCGAAATCCTGAAGCGGCGGATGCAGAAAGGCGGGTACCAGCGCAAAGAATTTGCCCAATTGTCCAAGCACCAGCTCGGGAATCTCGAAGGCGGGCGTACGGGCGGCGAAATCCTCGACAACCTGGAGGAGGTCCTTCTCAGTGACGGAGGCGGCCAGATGGAACGGTGCCTTGATCGTCGCGTGGAAGGCATAGCGGCGAGGCTCGGCGGTCAGCTCAAACTGCTCGGCGGCCGGCAGGTTCGGATGATCGGGAGCCAGATAGGTTTCGCCGGTGAAGGCATCGCGGCCGAGCCAGAGCGCGGCCGTGCCGTTCAAAGGATCATCCTTCGGCGGCGTAAAATAGAGTGCGTAGCGCAAGGCTCGTATCCTGGGAATCGTTCGGAATGCGGATTGCAGTCTTCAGTGATTTGACCGCCGCCGCAAGCTGGCTTCCGGCTAAAAGATTTCCGTGACAGAATGATGATGATCCCGAACGATCCTGCGCTTTTTTCAGTGTGCCTTGGTGCCCATCAATCGATGGCGCAGCGCGTTCGAGGCCATGTCGAACAGGAAAACGACGATGAGGATCAACAGCACCATATAGGCGACATTTTCCCAGTTGGCGTTGGTACGCATCGCCTCCCAAAGCTTGAGGCCGATACCGCCGGCGCCGACCGCGCCGATGATGGTGGCGCCACGGACGTTCGATTCCCACTGGTAGAGCGTCTGGCTGACGAAAACCGGAACGATCTGCGGGATGATGCCGTAGCGATGCGTGAGCACGGTGGAGGCACCGGTCGATTTGATGCCTTCGCGCGGCTTATTGTCGACGTTCTCCAGGCCTTCGGAATAGAGCTTGCCGAGCGTGCCGGTTTCCGTGAGGAAAATCGCGCCGGAGCCGGCCAGGGGACCGGGGCCGAAGGCGCGGGTCAGGAAGAGCGCCCAGATCAGCATGTCGACCGACCGCAGGAAGTCGAAGAAGCGCTTCAGGACCTGGTTCAGTACCTTGTTCGGGGTGATATTGCGCGCAGCCAGAAACGCCAGCGGGAAAGCGAGCAACGCGCCGAGCAGCGTTCCCAGGAAGGCCATCACGATGGTCTGGAACAGCTTGGTCCAGACGTCGCCGTGCTGCCAGGCGCTGTTATGCCAGATATTGTCGAAGGCAAGCGACAGGTTGGACTGGCCGGGCTTCAGTTCCGGTCCCGAAACGATCAGGCTCAGCACCTCGCCCACCGGCTTGTCAAAGAAGGGGGACTGGGTGTCGAAGACGAAATTCGCCCAGCCGAGGAATCGCTTGCGGACCTTCACGCGATCGACCGAGATACTGACGTCACCGGCAAAGCCGAGATCGGCCAGGACGTTGTCGTCATAGACCGTCATCCAGCTCGGCACAGGGCCGATGACCTTCGGCGCGCCGCCGGAGACTTCCACCGGGACGCTGATGCCGCGGGCGGTGACGACCGTCTCCGTCTTGGAGACCGTGACCGTGCGGCCCCTGTCACTGACCGACACGGTGACGCTGCCATCCGGATTGTTGATGACCCAATCTGGATGCGGGTTGTCGCCAAGCGGCGAGAAGCGCGGATATTTGATCGTGATGCCGTCATCGCCGATGCGCAATTCGGGCTGTACATCATAGCTTACCCACTGGCTGAGATAGAGGCCGACGCGCTCCCAATGGGCATCGGCAAGCAGCTTCGGCAAGTCGAAGAACCAGGTTGCGTAAAGCGCATAGACAAGCGTCGCGATCACGATCATCAGGCCGCCGAAGCGCTGCTGGAAGGAACGTTTGAAATATTCCGGGTAGCGCTGCTCGATCTCGTGCATCCGGTTGGCGTCGATCACCGTCATGGCGGACCTCAATGCTGCAGAAGGAAGGCGTGCTCGCCGACGAGGCGGCGGCGCAGCCATGCGGAGAACTGGTCGACCGCAACGATGGTGATGAAAAGCAGGAGAACGAGCGCCATCGTCTTGGCGCCGAAACCGCGCGAGATGGAGAGCTTCAGCTCCTCGCCGATGCCGCCGCCGCCGACCGCACCGATGATGGTGGAGGCACGAACGTTGATCTCAAGGCGCAGCAGTGCGTAGGAGACGAAGTTCGGCATGACCTGCGGCATGGCGGCGAAGCGCACGCGCTCCGACCAGCTGGCGCCCACGGCCTTAATGCCCTCGTCGGGCTTCATGTCGATGTTTTCGACGACTTCGTAGAAGAGTTTGCCGAGCGCACCGATGGTGTGCAGGCTGACAGCGATGATGGCGGCAACTGGACCGATCGACAGGATGGCTGAAAACAGGCCGGCGATGACGATCTCGGGGAAGGCGCGGAGGAGTTCGGTCAGACGCTTGGCGATGATGCGCGGCGGATTGGACGGCGCCAGATTGCGGGCCACGAGAAAGCTCAGCGGCACGGCGAAGATGAAGCCGATGATCGTCGAAACGAGCGCGACGTTGATCGTGATGATCATCAGCTCGAAATATTCGGGGATATAGAAGCCGCCCCAGACATAGACGCGACCCTCGGCGAAATTATACTCCTCACCGGTCCTCTGGGTCGGGCTTGCGATGTCGAACAGGGCGCGCCAGACGTCATTCCAATCCTTTGGAATGAGCCAGCTCAAAAAATCGAAGAGATGCGGCAGGCGCTCGAAGAAATGGCCGGCATTACTTTCATCGGCAAAACGCAGCGAGGCAACGAAGGCGGCAAACAGGATCACCAGGCCGAGGCCGGTATAGAAGCGGCGGCGGGCCACCATCTTGCTCCAGGCGTCACCGATTTCACGGGCGCTTTGCGGCGTGGTCGGCGCGTGGGCGGTGGGATCGGCAAGTGTCATGAAGGTGTCCGCTTTCTTCGCAGGAAAAAGGGCGGCCTGCAACGGCCGCCCTCCAGCTATCAGGATCGTTCAACCGCCGATGGCAGCCTTACGAGCGTCGATAATGGCGTTGTAGAAGTCAGGCTGAACCTTGGTGTAGCCCTGGTAGTCGCCGCCTTCGATGGCTGCGAAGCACTTGGCATCCTTTGCCGGGAGCTTCATGAAGAAGTCGGTGAGCTTTGCCTGCCAGTCAGCACCGAGTTCGTTGCGAACAACGAGCGGACCGTTCGGGATCAGCGGCGAACGCCAGACTTCGACGAGCTTGTTCGGGTCTACCGTGCCCTTGTCGACAGCCTTGCGGAAGGTGCCGGAGGTGTAGCCGTCCTTGAAATCGCCGATGCCCGAAGAGTCGTCAACAGCGATGTCGACCTTGCCGTCGTAGGCAGCGAGAAGGTTGTTCTCGTGACCGCCGTTGAACTGCGTGGAAGCGAAGTACTGGTCATTCGGCATGCCAGTGTCCTTCGGGATCTGTGTCAGCGGAATGAGGTAGCCCGAGGTGGAGTCCGGATCGGCGTAGCCGAGCTTCTTGCCCTTGGCGTCCTTGATGTCCTTGATGCCCGCGGACTTCAGAGCCAGGCCGATCGAGTGGTAGCCGGTCGAGCCGTCCTTCTGGACCGTCGTGAGGATCGGGGTAACAGCCTTGTCGTTCTTGATGGCAATTGCAGCGTAACCCGAAGCGCCGAGTTCTGCAAAGTCGAGCGTGCCGCCGAGCAGACCCTGGATAACGCCGTCATAATCAGCAGCCGGGAAGAGCGAAACCTTCTCGAAGCCGAACTCGGTCTTCAGGTGGTCGGCCAGGCAAGCGTAGTTGCGCAGGCGGTCGGTTTCGTTCTCGCCACCGAGAATGCCCACGCGGAATTCCTTGAGGTCTGCAGCATGCGAGATGCCGGCAAGCGCAAACAGCGCCGTCGCGGCAAAGAGTGCTTTCTTCAACATGGTACTCTCCTGATTGACCGGCGTCCCCGGCGATCTCTGGTTAAGAAGAAATGTGCCCATAACGCGGGCTTACGATCGAGGCCGCCCCTCTCAGAGACCGGCCAGCGCCAGCGATTGCAAACCGGCGGATTGTTGGGCGGCTGCAGCCGCGGGAATGTTGATCGACGTCGAGGTCATCGTCTCGTCGATGCCGGCACCATCCTTGTCGGTGCCGTAGATCTGCTTGACGGCATCGGCCGTCAGCTCGGACGGCTTGCCGTCGAATACGACGCGGCCAGCGGCCATGCCGACGATACGTTCGCAGTAGTTGCGGGCGGTATCCAGCGTATGAAGGTTGGTGACGACGGTGATGCCTTCGCGCTCGTTGATGTCGCGTAGCGCGTCCATGACGATCTTGGCATTCAGCGGATCGAGCGAGGCGATCGGCTCGTCGGCAAGCACCATCTTCGGGTTCTGCATCAGGGCGCGGGCAATCGCGACGCGCTGCTGCTGGCCGCCGGAAAGGGTGCCAGCCATTTGCAGTGCCGTCTGCTCGATACCGAGGCGCTCAAGAGCTGCGATCGCATGAATGCGCTCTTGGCGGGTGAAGATGCCGAGCAGGCTCATTGCGGTCGAGCGATGGTTCAGACGGCCGAGCATGACGTTGGTCAACACGTCGAGACGCGGAACGAGATTGAACTGCTGGAAGATCATGGCGCAATCACGCTGCCAGTTGCGCAGGGCCTGACCACGGAGGCTCGAGACCTCAACGCCGGCAAAATGGATCGAGCCTGACGTCGGTTCCTGCAGGCGGTTGATCATGCGCAGAAGCGTGGACTTGCCGGCGCCGGAACGGCCGATGATGCCGACCATCTGGCCCTGAGGAATGTCGAGCGTCACGGAATCGACGGCGGTCTTGTTTCCGAAACGGCGGGTGACATTCTTCAGCTCGAACATCATGCTCTTCCTCATAGTCCAAACGCGATATGAGGGAGTGCATTAGTCCCGGTTGATGAAGCTCCAATGTCAGTTTTGTGTAAGGACTGTCATAATCGAGGCTTTGGCGGCCCGCCGAAATCCGGCCAGGTTGTGTGCCGCGTAAACAACATGCAGAGAGGTCCTGCCAATCGCAGCCGGCTGGCGATTGCACTCGAAGTCGGTCGTTGACAGTTGACCCGATCACCGGTCGATGGCAGGCAACTCAAGGGACATCGAGGATGCTGGAGTAAAGCGATGGATCGGACTCTCTTCAAAAGCCTGTGCAACGCCGGGAAGTTTAAGGAGGCACTCGGCCTCGCCATCCGAGGACACGAGGACGAAAAGTTCACGCCCAGCCGCTTCTCCATGGATAAAAAGACCGGATTGCCGATCTTCTACCGCGGCAACAAGCGTGTAGAGCCGGACGAGACCGGCGAATGGCAATTGGCGAAGAACCCAAATCCATAGGGTAAGGCGTGGCCTGCCGTAGGAGGCCGGCCTTCGCTGACCAAAACGTCGAGGAATGGCCCCTGAGCAAACTCAGGGGCTTTTGTCGCTATTCGTAGCGCGCGAGAAAATCTTCCGCGCTCAGGTTCCGGAAGTCCTGCAGGGCGATCCGCAGGCGGTCATGCTCCCAATCCCACCAGGCTAGCTTGTCCATGCGTTCGCCGACCTCTTTGGGAAAGCGTTCGCGGATCAGCTTGGTGGGGACGCCGCCGACGATTGTGTAGGGGGCGACATCCTTGGAGACGACCGCGCCGGCGCCGATGACGGCGCCGTTACCGACCTTGACGCCGGGTAGAATGGTGGCGCCGTGACCGATCCAGACGTCATGGCCGATAACGACGCGGTTGGAGCGGCGCCATTCGAAGAAATCGGTCTCCATATCGGCATCCGACCAATAGTCGGCGGCGCGATAGGTGAAGTGATGCAGCGTCGCGCGCCAGGTCGGGTGGTTGGTGGCATTGATGCGCACCGAAGCGGCGATGTTGACGAACTTGCCGATCGTCGCGCACCAGATCGCGCCATCCTGCATGACATAGGAGTAGTCGCCGAACTCGACCTCTTCGATGCGGCAGCGCTCCGAGACTTCCGTGAAGCGGCCAAAGGTGGCATTCTTCACGGAAGCGGTTTCATGAAAATAGGGCTCTAGGCCAATCTTGCGGCTCATGCGGCGATTGTCTTTCGCGGCGAGAATTTCTGGACGTCGAGAATGCGGTCGGCGACGGCCTCGCGCACTTCCTCATCGTGGAAGATGCCGAGGAGCGCGACACCCGCCTTCTTCTTTTCCTCGATCATGCCGACAACCACGGCGCGGTTTTTGGCATCGAGGGAGGCCGTCGGCTCGTCGAGCAGCAGCACCGTATGCTCGGTGATGAAGCCACGGGCGATGTTGACGCGCTGCTGCTCGCCGCCGGAGAAGGTGGCGGGCGGCAGCTGCCAGAGCGCTTCGGGCAGGTTCAGCTTCGAGAGAAGGGTTGCGGCCTTCTCCCGCGCCGTTTCCGCCTTCTCGCCGCGGGCGACCAGCGGCTCGGCGACCACGTCGATTGCCGCGACACGCGGGACGGTGCGCAGGAACTGGCTGACATAGCCGAGCGTGTGGCGGCGCACATCGATGATCGTGCGCGGGTCGGCCGTTGCCAGATCGACGATCTTGTCGTGATGCTTGATGAGGATCTGGCCGCTGTCGACGACATAGTTGCCGTAGATCATCTTGAGCAGCGAGCTCTTGCCGATGCCCGACGGGCCGCCAAGGACGACGCATTCGCCTGACGCAACGGAGAAGGACACGTCCGAAACGACCGGCAGCTTGATGCCGTCGCGCAGGTGCATGGTAAAGCTCTTGGCGACTTCAGAAATAACGAGTGGCGTTGCCATGATTTCTTTCCTTAGTTTCGCATGCCAAGGACCCCTGTAGCCGGAGTCCGAACGGCTTTCGCGATCAGACCTGCAGGATGGAGGAAACAAGGAGCTGTGTGTACGGCTCGCGCGGATCGTCCAGGACGCGATCGGTCAGCCCGTGCTCGATGACATGGCCATCCTTCATCACCATCATGCGGTGCGACAGCAGGCGTGCGACGGCGAGATCGTGGGTGACGATGATCGCCGCAAGGCCGAGATCGTTGACGAGTCCGCGGACGAGATCGAGTAGGCGGGCCTGCACCGACACGTCGAGGCCGCCCGTCGGCTCATCCATGAAGACCAGACGCGGGCCGGTGACCAGATTGCGGGCGATCTGCAGACGCTGGCGCATGCCGCCCGAAAAAGCACGCGGCTGATCGTCGATACGGCCTTCGTCGATCTCGACGCGCTGCAGCCAGTCGACGGCGGTGGAGCGGATGTTGCCGTAGTGGCGGTCGCCGATCGCCATCAGGCGCTCACCGACATTGGCACCGGCAGAGACCGTCATGCGCAGGCCGTCAACCGGATTCTGATGCACGAAACCCCAGTCGGTGCGCATCAGGAAGCGGCGCTCGGCCTCGCTCATGCGGTAGAGATCGCGATAGGCGCCGTCACGCATATGGTACTCGACGCTGCCGGTCGTCGGCATCAGACGGGTCGAGATGCAGTTGAGCAACGTGGTCTTGCCCGAGCCAGATTCACCGACAATGGCGAGCACTTCGCCGGGCCAGAGCTCGAAGGAGACGTTCCGGCAGCCGATGCGGTTGCCGTAGAACTTCGAGACGTCATTGACTTTGAGAAGCGGGGTGTCGCTCATTGGGCAGCCTCCTGATTGGGTGCCAACATCTCGCCGACATGCCCGTGGGCGCGCCGGTCTTCGCAATGGTCGGTGTCGGAGCAGACGAACATGCGCCCGCCCTTGTCGTCGAGGATCACTTCGTCGAGATAAACCTCTTCAGCGCCGCAGAGTGCACAAGGCTTGCCGAAGCGCTGGATCTCGAAGGGGTAGTCCTCGAAATCGAGGCTGACGACTTCGGTGTAAGGCGGGACGGCGTAGATGCGCTTCTCGCGCCCTGCCCCGAAAAGCTGCAGCGCGTCCGACATGTGCATTTTCGGATTGTCGAACTTCGGCGTCGGGGACGGATCCATGACGTAGCGGCCGGCGACCTTGACCGGATAGGCGTAGGTTTTGGAGATGCGACCGTTGTGCGCGATGTCCTCGTAAAGCTTCACATGCATGAGGCCGTATTCCTCAAGCGCGTGCATCTTGCGTGTTTCGGTCTCGCGCGGCTCGAGGAAGCGCAGCGGCTCGGGGATCGGCACCTGGTAGACCAGCACCTGATTGGGGCCGAGCTTTTCTTCCGGGATGCGATGGCGCGTCTGAATGATCGTCGCATCCTTCGTGTGGGTCGTCACCGCGACGTTTGCGACCTTCTGGAAGAAGGCGCGGATCGAGACGGCATTGGTGGTGTCGTCGGCGCCCTGGTCGATGACCTTCAGTACGTCGTCCGGACCTATGATCGAGGCCGTCACCTGCACGCCGCCGGTTCCCCAACCGTAGGGCATCGGCATTTCGCGCGAGGCAAAGGGCACCTGATAGCCGGGTATGGCGATCGCCTTCAGGATCGCGCGGCGGATCATGCGCTTCGTCTGTTCATCCAGATAGGCGAAGTTGTAGGTAGCTAGATCGGTCATTCGGCCTCCTTGATGGTGCCGTCGCCGCCGATGCGGCCGGCTTCGAATTCGCTGCGCATGCGGCGGACCAGATCGAGTTCCGCCTGGAAGTCGACATAGTGCGGCAGCTTCAGATGCTCGACGAAGCCAGTCGACTGAACGTTGTCTGAATGCGAGATAACGAATTCCTCGTCCTGCGCCGGAGCGGTGATGTCCTCGCCGAGCTCTTCGGCGCGTAGTGCGCGATCAACAAGCGACATGGACATTGCCTTACGCTCGCTCTGGCCGAACACCAGGCCATAGCCGCGGGTGAACTGCGGCGGTGCCTTGGACGAACCCTTGAACTGGTTGACCATCTGGCACTCCGTAACCTGGATCGTGCCGAACGAGACCGCGAAGCCGAGTTCAGGAACATCGAACTCCACTTCGACTTCACCGATGCGGATTTCGCCGGTGAAGGGATGGTTGCGGCCGTAGCCGCGCTGGGTCGAATAGCCGAGCGCCAGGAGGAAACCTTCATCGCCGCGAGCCAGCGCCTGCAGGCGCAGATCGCGGGTCATTGGGAATTCCATCGGCTCGCGCGTCAGGTCGCCGATCTCGTGATCCTCGGGCATCTCGCCGTCGCCCTCGATCAGGCCTTCCTCACCGAGGATTTCCGAAACGCGCATGACACGGCCGGTTTCGGCATCGCGGAGTGTCGGCTCCCCGACGGCTTCGTCGGTCAACAGCGACGGGTCGAGAAGGCGATGCGTATAGTCGAAGGTCGGGCCGAGCAGCTGGCCGCCCGGAAGATCCTTGTAGGTGGCGGAGACACGGCGCTCGATCTTCATGCGGGCGGTGTCGATCGGCTTGCTATAGCCGAAGCGCGGCAGCGTCGTGCGGTAGGCGCGGAGAAGGAAGATCGCTTCGATCATATCACCCCGCGACTGGCGAACGGCGAGAGCCGCGAGCGTGCGATCGTAGAGCGAGGCTTCGGCCATAACGCGGTCGACGGCCAGCGCCAGCTGCGCGACGATCTGATCGATACCGATAGCCGGCAACGAACGGTCGCCGCGACGGCGATCCGCCAGCAGGCGATGGGCATTGGCAATGGCGGCCTCGCCCCCTTTGACAGCAACATACATGAGTCACATCTCCGTTGCGGTGATCTTGGTGGTGCGCGGCAGGCAGAGGAACCGGCTGCCGGAGGTCAGCACGATATCGATGCCGCGCGGGAAGAGTGCGCGGTTCTCCGTCCAGAGCCGCAGGAAGGTATCGGGCAGACCGATGGGCGCGATATCAGTCACCGTCTTGATGCCCGGTCCCATCAACGCCAGCCTTCTGCCGCTTTCGAGATCCGCCAGTTCGATGACAAGGGTCGTGGAGCGGTCGGGATATTCCTGCGTGCCGGCGGCAAAGAGCCCGAAGGAGGACAGCGTCACACCGGCTTCGACGAAGGCAAAGCGCGCTTCGGCCTTCTCTGATGTGACCGGCGCGCCGGTGTGGAAGCCGAGCCATTGCGGCACGGCGGACCTTGCGAGCCCGGCAGACAGCCAGACCGGGGTGTCGTGATCGCAGAGGGTCAGCGCGATTGCGCCAGCCGCAACGCCGAGCGGCGCCGGAGGCGCGGCGCGGGGAGCGACCGTCTGGATCAGGCCCGGACGCGCCATCGCATCCATCATCAGCTTGAAGACGCTCTGTGCGTGGAAGACCGGCTCAGCAAAGCCGCCGGCCAACGCATCATTCTTTGGGGCTTCCGTCTTGAGGCTCATCAGTCGTCTCCGCGAACCATGGTGAAGAAATCGACGCGGGTCGCGGCCGTCTCGTCGGCCCTGCGGCCCTCGGCCGCGGCCACGCGCGCTGCGATCGGCGCGAGAAGTGTCTGCTCGACGAAATGCTGGGTGGCTGGCTGCTGCCAGAGCGCGTCGAAAATGGCGGAAAGCCGTGCCTTCTCGCGATCTGTGCCGAGTGCCTGTGCGTGGCCAACAGTGCCGGATGCAAGGCGCACGGTGGCACGCGTCACCGTCACTTCACCGAGATTGAAAGGTGCACCGCCGCCGCCCATGCGGCCGCGGACCATGACGAGGCCCGTTTCCGGTCCGCGCACCGGCTGGACCGCAGGCTTTTCCGCCAGCTTGTCCCACGCCTCGAGCAGTTCCTGCCGTTCCGCACGCGCAAGCAGGTCGACGACGCGCTTGCGCCCACCTGCCGCCGGCTCATTCTTTTCCGCTAAGGTCATCGCCACATCCTTTAAATGTCTATTGATATAGACAACTATACAAGATATGGTTACGCTTAGCTCGCCGACGTGACAAGCGTGTGACATCAAGGGGCAAAATGGCTGGGCAGGTACAAAGACAGACGGGCGTGGCGCTCTGGCGCCAGATCGCCGATCGCATTCGCCAGGCGATCAGCGCCGGCGCCTATGACGAGACCGGCATGGTGCCGCCGGAGACGGTGCTGGCCCTGCAGTTCGGCGTCAACAGACATACGGTGCGAAGCGCGATTGCCGCTCTTGCCCAGGAAGGCATTGTGCGCGCCGTGCAGGGACGCGGCACGCTGATCGAGCGCAAGGAACGGCTGAACTTTCCGATCACCAAGCGTACCCGGTTCACGGCCGGGATCGGCGGGCAGGCGCGCGAAATGCGCGGGCTGCTGCTTGGGCATAGCGAAGAGAGAGCGGACGAAGAGGTGGCCCGGTGGTTGAAACTGCGGCCGGGCGCGCCGGTGATCCGCATGGAGACGGTGCGCAAGGCCGACGATCGGCCGGTCTCCTGCGCAACGACCTGGTTTCCTGCAGACCGCTTTGCCGGCATGCCGGCGGCCTACGAGAAGACGGAATCGATCACCCGGGCCTTTGCCGAACTCGGCCTGTCCGACTACGTGCGCGCGACGACGGAGGTCACCGCCGCCCATGCCGACGCCGCCGATCTTGCCGCACTCGAGCTGACGCCGGGGGCGATCGTCTTGATCACCAAGGCGATGAACACGGATCTAGAGGGTGTGCCAGTGCAATATGCGATCAGTCGGTTTTCGGCGGATCGAGTGCAATTCACGATCGAGAACTGAGAAAGGCCGGGCGCGCCGGAGGACCCGGCCTTCCAAAACCAGCATTGGATTTATGCGCCTTGTCTGACAGTCATGCGAAATTGCTCTGCGGCGTCAGCCGCAACAGGCGTTCCTTCCCGCTGTAGGAGCGCAACAGGATTGCGCCTGTTGTTCCGCAAGCCAGCGATCACGCGGCTTGCAGCTTGCGGGCCGCGGCGATAGCTCGACGTGCACAGTGCCGGCGCGCAGCGTTGGCATCGCGGCGCGGTAGAGCCGCATCGGTTGAAGGCCGTCGCTGACTTCGAAGGTCAGTTTGGCTGAATCATCAAGCTTCACGTGCTCCGTGACCTTGCCGATGATCGCGTAGAATTTGCCGGCAGGCATATGGGTGCGGTCGCCCTCCTCGATATCCCAGAGCTGAATGAAAATCTCCGTCCATGCTTCCGGGTTGGCGCCGCAGTCCAGCGCCGAAAACTGACCGGCCTTGACCTCGGTAACGTGGTACCCAGGCTTCACCGGTCGCCCGTCGTAATAGAATATCAGCGGAGAATCCTTGGCACCGGCAAGTGTGCCGAGCAACAGGCCGAGGCTGATATCGTCTTCCTGAACTTTGCTATTGTCGATCGCGTTCATCTGCGTTATTCCTCATTTCAATCATTCAAGGATTGTTGAAATATGAATCAACGTCAAGCCCTCGTCGCGTTTGGCGCGCTGTCTCAGGAAACCCGGCTGCGCATCATCCGCATGCTTGTGGTCGCTGGCCCAAACGGCATGGCGGCAGGCGCGATCGCGGAAGAGGCAGAGGTATCGCCGTCCAACGTCTCCTTCCATCTGAAGGAACTGGAACGCTCAGGACTGATCGCGCAACAACGCGAATCCCGATCGATCATCTACACCGCG
This sequence comes from Rhizobium sp. CF122, assembly GCF_000282035.1. GTDB lineage: Bacteria > Pseudomonadota > Alphaproteobacteria > Rhizobiales > Rhizobiaceae > Rhizobium. The sequence goes on along the minus strand of NZ_AKKA01000080.1, from coordinate 93,457 downwards.
AACTATGAGGCGCTCGGCGGCCTGGTTCGCTTCCTGATGGAAGACTGCTGCTCCGGACACCCGGAGATTTGCGCGCCCGCCGCAGAGGTCGCGGCCTGTTGCGCCCCTAAAATGGAGGAAAAATTACAATGACCGCTGACCGCGTCTACAACGTGCTCTTTCTCTGCACGGGCAATTCCGCTCGCTCGATCTTGGCAGAATCCATCCTCAACGCGGAAGGCAAAGGCCGGTTTAAGGCTTATTCGGCCGGCAGCCAGCCGAAGGGAGAGGTCAACCCGTACGCATTGAAGGAGCTGCAAGCGCAGGGCTATCCGTCGACCGGCTTCCGCTCGAAGGGCTGGGACGAGTTCGCCGAGCCGGGCGCGCCGGAGATGGACTTCATCTTCACGGTCTGCGACAGCGCCGCCGGCGAGGCCTGCCCGGTCTGGATCGGCCATCCGATGACCGCCCATTGGGGCGTCGAGGATCCCGCTGCCGTCGAAGGCAGCGAAGTCGACAAGGGCCGCGCCTTCGCGCAAGCCGCCCGCTTCCTGAAGAATCGCATCACCGCCTTTCGGAGCCTGCCGCTATCCTCGATCGACAAGCTTGCGCTGGAAACGCACCTGCATCAGATCGGTGCCATGGAAGGCGCGACCTTACAACCATCCAAGGCAAGCCGATGACTGGGTTCGATCTGCCGCGACGGCTTGTTGCCGAGGGACTTGGGACAGCCATGCTTGTCGCAACGGTGGTCGGATCCGGCGTCATGGCGGCATCGCTGACCCGGGATGTCGGGCTTGCATTGTTAGGCAACACGCTGGCGACGGGCGCGATCCTTGTGGTGCTGATCACCATCCTTGGCCCGATCTCCGGAGCCCAATTCAATCCTGCGGTCTCGCTGATTTTTGCGATCTCTCGCAAGTTGCCGAAGCGTGACTTTGGGGGATACATCCTGGCTCAGATCGCCGGCGGCGTGGCCGGCACAATCGCCGCTCACCTTATGTTCGGCCTGCCGCTGGTCGAAATGTCGAGCAAGGCTCGTACCGGCGGCGCGCAGTGGTTCTCCGAAGGCGTCGCGACATTCGGGCTGGTGGCGGTGATCCTCGCCGGCATCAAGTTCGAACAGAGGGCGGTGCCTTGGCTGGTCGGGCTCTACATCACGGCTGCCTACTGGTTCACCGCCTCGACCTCGTTCGCCAATCCCGCCGTCGCTTTGGCACGGTCGTTGACCGACACCTTCTCCGGGATCCGCCCGGTCGATTTACCGGGCTTCTGGGTTGCTGAGATCGCCGGCGCGGTCGTAGCTCTTCTCCTGTTTACCTGGCTCCTGCAGCCAGGTGCTTCGTCAACCGTATCGTCAAAGGCAACGCTATGAACGTCACCATCTATCACAACCCGCAATGTGGCACGTCGCGCAACACGCTGGCGATGATCCGCAGCGCTGGCATCGAACCTGATATCATCGAATACCTGAAGGACCCGCCGTCGCGTGCGCTGCTCGTGAAAATGATCGCCGACGCGGGATTGACCGTGCGCCAGGCGATCCGGGACAAGGGCACGCCCTATGCGAAGCTCGGTCTCGACAACCCTACCCTGACCGACGATCAACTGCTCGACGCGATGTTGAAAGACCCGATCCTGATCAACCGGCCGTTTGTCGTCACGTCGCTCGGCAGCAGGCTTGCGCGCCCGTCCGAAGTCGTTCTGGATATTCTGCCCGACACCCACAAAGGCGCCTTCACCAAAGAGGATGGAGAACAGGTGCTCGACGCCGAGGGCAAGCGCATTGTCTGATCTGCCTGCCGCATCCCCGACATATCTGCGCCAAGTGGATCTGGCAGCGCTGCGACCGCCCTTCTCGACCCACAAGCCGCGCATCCTGATCCTCTATGGCTCGCTGAGGACTGTATCCCACAGTCGCCTGCTTGCGCAGGAGACAGCACAGTTGCTCGAGGACTTTGGCTGCGATGTTAGGATCTTCAATCCGGAAGGCCTGCCGCTTCCCGACGGCACTCCGGTGACGCATCCCAAGGTGCAGGAGCTGCGCGCGCTGTCTGAATGGGCTGAAGGCCAGGAGTGGGTCAGCCCCGAACGCCATGGCGCGATGACCGGAATCATGAAGGCGCAGATCGACTGGATCCCGCTGTCGGTCGGATCGGTCCGGCCGACGCAGGGCAAGACGCTCGCCGTCATGCAGGTCTCCGGCGGCTCGCAATCCTTCAACGCGGTCGGGCAGATGCGCATCCTCGGCCGCTGGATGCGGATGATCACCATCCCCAACCAGTCCTTGGTGCCCAAAGCCTTCCAGGAGTTCGACGCCGACGGCCGCATGAAACCGTCGTCCTATTACGACCGCGTGGTCGATGTGTGCGAGGAGCTCGTGAAGTTCACCTGGCTGACGCGCGATGCTTCGGCCTACCTCACCGATCGCTACAGCGAGCGGAAGGAGGAGGCCGAAACACTCAAACAGCGCGTGAGCCTCAAATCCCAATGACGACGACCGGCACCGAACGCTCCCCTGTCGCGGCAATCCTCGCCCTCGGTCTGACGCAGATCATCGGCTACGGAACGCTCTATTACAGCTTCAGCATCCTTGCGCCTGACATGGCGCGGGATCTCGATTGGTCGTCGGAATGGATTTTTGGTGCGCTGTCCGTAGCTCTCCTGATCGGCGGCCTAGCGGCGCCGACGATGGGCAGGTGGATTGACCGCTTTGGCGCCGGCCGAGTCATGACCGCGGGCTCGGCGATCGCCGCCGCAGCGCTTGCCGCCTGCGCGTTCGCTCCCGGCAAGGCTGCCTTCGTCGCCGCACTGATCGCGATCGAGACGGCGTCCAATCTGGTGCAATATGGGGCCGCCTTTGCTTTGCTCGTCCAGATCAGGCCGAAGGTTGCCCAGCGCAGCATCACCTATCTGACGCTGATCGCCGGCTTTGCTTCAACGATTTTCTGGCCGATCACCACGGCGCTCAACGCGCACATGCCCTGGCAGGACGTCTATCTGATCTTCGCGGCTATCAATCTTCTGGTTTGCCTACCCATTCATGCATGGTTGTCGCGCAGCGTCAGCGAAACGCGCAAACGGGAAAAGAACGAAGCGGCAAAGCACGTCGAACCGAGCCTTCCGCCATCCGTGCGAACGCCGGCCTTCATCCTGATGGTCATGGGGTTTGCGCTGCAGAGCTTCGTCAACGCGGCACTCCTCGTGCACATGGTTCCGGTATTATCCGGACTTGGGCTTGGAGCGATGGCGGTGATAGTCGGGACACTGTTTGGGCCGTCGCAGGTGCTGAGCCGCTTCATCAACATGGTCTTCGGGAGCGGACTATCGCAGCTGACGCTCGCGTTCATCTCCGCCGTGTTGCTGCCGGCGGCCCTGATCATTCTGATCGTCACCGCCCCGTCGGTACCAGGCGCATTGGTCTTTGCCGTCGTCTTCGGCCTTGGCTCGGGGCTGAGCAGCATCGTGCAGGGAACCTTGCCGCTCGCACTCTTTGGCAGCGAAGGCTACGGGCGACGACAGGGGCAGGTGTTGTCCATCCGCCTAATGATCTCGTCGACTGCCCCATGTATCCTCGCGTTCATGATGGAGGCCATCGGCGCATCGTGGTCGCTCGCGATTGCCGCCGTCGTCGGTGCTATCGCCGTCCTGGCATTTGCCGCGATCGGCCGATTGGGGCAACTGCCTTACCGATCGCATCTTACGACGCTACCTGGCGACGAGCTTCCGGCGGAAGTCGTGACGCTCCGGCAGCGAATCGCCAATCGTCTGCCGGATATCGAGGCCACCCGCGCAAAAACCTCTCGCGTAACGGACGCGGCAGAGCGCTAGAAGAAACGCGCCCTCCCCGCTGACTGTTCGTCAGCCGCCGGGCTCGAAATCGGTGGAGACACTGAGGTCCCGCCAAGCCGCTTGCTCCTTGGCTCGTACGGCGTCGTTCTGCTCGACGCCACGCACAGCATCGCTGCCAAGCAGCAAGCGCAGCGGCGGTTCGGCAAGGCTGGCGAGATGGACGACGGCGGCGGCTGCCTTTACCGGATCGCCCGGCTGGTTGCCGGTATAGTCGCGCTGATAGCGCGCCATCTTGCCGACAGTGTCGTCGTATTCCGGCCGGCCTTCCCGAAGTGTGGTCGACGAGCCGGCGAAATCGGTCCTGAAGCCGCCGGGCTCGATGATCGTCACCTTGACGCCAAGCGGGCCGACCTCCCGGGCGAGCACTTCCGAGAAACCCTCGACGCCCCATTTGGCCGCGGCATAGGGCGCGCGACCGGCCGGGCCGATGCGGCCGCCCACGGAGGAAAACTGGATGATGTGACCGGAGCCCTGCTCGCGCATCAGCGGCAGCGCCGCCTTGGTGACGATGATCGTTCCGAAGAGGTTGGTTTCGATCTGGGCGCGGAAGTCGGCTAGGCTTGTATCTTCAATCGAGCCGACATCGCCGTAACCCGCATTGTTGACGAGTACGTCCAGCCGGCCAAACCGATCGACCGCCGCCTTCACGGCCGCTGCGGCAGCCCGCTCATCGGTTACATCGAGGGCGGTTGTCAGGATGCTGGCGCCGAAGCGTTGCTTGAGATCGTCAAGCTGCGACGGATCGCGCGCCGTTGCGACCAATCTGTGCCCTGCCGCCAGCACCGCTTCAGCGAGCGCCCTGCCGAGCCCACGGGAACTGCCGGTAATCAACCAAATCTGCGACATCCGAAATCTCCTTGATCCGTCGGAAGGCCATATAGGCAAGTCGGTTTCATCTTGAAAGAAGGTACCCACAGGAGCTATACATACCTAATGGTAACTAAGATCAACGATGGTACATTCGATTTCTGCGAAACGCTGACGGACGCGCAGGACACGCTTGCTCGCGAGATGCTGGAACGCGCCAGCGCCAAATGGCCGCTGCGGGTCATGCACATATTGGCGGAGGCCAACGGGCCCTTACGCTTCTCGCGCGTTCTGGAACGGGTGGAGGGGATCAGCCAGAAGGTGCTGACGCAGACACTGCGGACGCTCGAGAGCGACGGGCTGGTGACGCGCACACTCTACCCGCAGGTGCCGCCACGCGTGGAATACGAACTGACGCCGCTTGGCGGCGAGCTTCTGGTGGAGGTCGTGACGCTCTGGCAGTGGATCGCCAATCGCCTGCCGGATTTCGAGGCCGCCCGCGCGAAGGCGTCACGGGCAACGGACACGGCAGAGCGCTAGAAGAACGCGCCGCGCCTCTCAAATGAAGCGCGGCGCTTTGATATCAATGCGCGCCGGACATGTCGCCGAGCACTTCCTTGGAAGCGACGGTGGAATCGGCGTTGAGCTTGTAGACCATGGGAACGCCGGTCGCGAGGTTGAGCGCCAGGATCTGTTCCTTGGTCAGGCGATCGAGCACCATCACCAGCGAGCGCAGCGAATTGCCGTGGGCGGCAACGAGCACCTTCTCGCCGCGCAGCACGCGGGGCAGGATTTCCGTCAGGTAGTAAGGCCAGACGCGGGCGCCGGTGTCGCGCAGGCTTTCGCCGCCCGGAGGCGGAACGTCGTAAGAGCGGCGCCAGATGTGGACCTGCTCTTCGCCCCACTTGGCACGGGCGTCATCCTTGTTGAGGCCCGAGAGATCGCCGTAATCGCGTTCGTTGAGCGCCTGATCCTTGAACGTCTTGAGGTCCGGCTGGCCGACATTGTCGAGGATGATCTTCAGCGTGTCCTGAGCGCGCTTCAGGTCGGACGTGAAGGCGACATCGAACTTGATGCCGTAATCGACCAGCGCCTTGCCGCCGGTGTTGGCTTCCTGAATGCCGAGCTCGGTCAGATCAGGGTCCTTCCAGCCGGTGAAAAGGTTCTTGAGGTTCCAGTCGCTCTGGCCGTGGCGAACGAGGACGAGAGTGCCGCTCATGAAAAATGCCTCCGAAAAAGATTACTTTGAAGAAAGCCCGAGCACGTCGAGCATGGAATAGAGACCGGGCTTCTTGTCGCGCGCCCAGAGCGCTGCCTTGACGGCGCCGCGGCCGAAGATCGAGCGATCGGTGGCGCTGTGCGACATGGTCACGGTTTCGCCCTCGCCGGCAAAGATTACCGAATGCTCGCCGACAACCGAGCCGCCGCGCAGGGTTGCAAAGCCGATCGTGCCTTGCTCGCGTGGTCCGGTGTGGCCGTCGCGCACGCGCACCGACTTCGACGCGAGATCGATGCCCCTGCCCTTGGCCGCCGCTTCGCCAAGAAGCAGCGCCGTGCCCGAGGGCGCGTCGACCTTGCGCTTGTGATGCATTTCGAGGACTTCGATATCCCAGTCGGCCGGATCGAGCGCACGAGCGGCCTGCTCGACAAGGACGCTGAGCAGGTTGACGCCGAGGCCCATGTTGCCCGACTTCACCACCCGGGCGTGACGGGCGGCGGCCGCAATCTTCGCGTTGTCCTCCACCGAGCAGCCGGTTGTCCCGATCACATGGACAATGCGTGCCTGAGCGGCCAGAGCGGCGAACTCGACGGTGCCGGCAGGGGATGTGAAATCGAGAACGCCTTCGGCGTGGAGAAAGGCCGCCAGCGGATCATCACTGATGATGACGCCATTCGTGCCAAGGCCGGCAATTTCGCCGGCGTCCTTGCCGACGAAGGGAGAGCCGGCGCGTTCGACCGCGGCATGCAGTATCACGCCATCGAGCGCGTGAATGAGACGGATGAGCGTCTGCCCCATGCGCCCTGCCGCGCCAACCACTACCAGTTTCATCGCAGCATCGCTCATGTCAGTCGATCATCCTATTTGTCAGCGGGCATCGGAGGCTGCTGGCCTCTGCAGATTGTTGAGGCGAGCGTAGAGACCGTCGCTGCGCCGCGCAAGGCTCTCGTGATTGCCTTCCTCCATGATCCGGCCCTGCTGCATGACGACGATTTTGTCGGCGCGGACGACGGTCGAAAGGCGGTGGGCAATGACGACCACCGTGCGGCCGACCATGGCCTCGTCGAGCGCCTTCTGAACGGCCGCTTCCGACTCCGTGTCGAGCGCCGAGGTCGCTTCGTCGAGGAGCAGGATCGGGGCGTTGCGCACCAGAGCACGGGCGATCGAAAGGCGTTGACGCTGACCGCCCGAGAGCGTCACGCCATTCTCGCCAACCGGCGTGTCGTAGCCTTGGGACTGCGCCTGGATGAAGTCGTGCGCATAGGCAAGGCGGGCGGCGCGTTCCACTTCCTCGTCGGTAGCCTCTTGGCGGCCATAGCGGATGTTGTCGCGGATCGTACCTTCGAAGAGATACGGCTGCTGGGAAACATAGGCCAGCTGCTCGCGCAGCGATTGTTTCGTCACATGCGCAATATCCTGGCCGTCGATGAGGATCTGCCCAGCCTTCGGATCGTAGAAGCGCGGAATGAGCGTGATGATCGTCGATTTTCCGGCGCCAGATGGCCCGACAAGCGCCGTTGTCTTTCCGCCGTCGGCGACAAGGCTGACATCCCGAAGGACTTCATCCTCACCATAAGCGAAAGAGACGTTGCGGAACTCAATCTTGGCTTCCGTAACGACGAGCGCCTTTGCACCGGGCACATCGCGCTGATGCGGCACCGTATCGAGGAATTCATAGATCATGCGGGCGTTGACGACGGCACGCTCCATCTGCACCTGAAGACGTGCGAGGCGGCGCGCGGGATCATAGGCCAGCAGCAACGCCGTTACGAAGGAGAAGAAAGCGCCTGGCGGAATATTGTTATAGATCGTGCCGTAGGCGGCATAGGCAAGGACGCTGGCCACCGCCAGGCCGGCGAAGCTTTCCGTCAGCGGCGCTGTCCGCTCAGACAGGCGGGCGATACGGTTTGCGCGCCGTTCGGCGCTTTCCACCAGCCTGTCAACCTTCTGCCCCAGCTGGCGCTCCATGGTGAAGGCCTTGACGATAGCGATGCCCTGGATGGTTTCCTGCATCGCACCGGCGACATGGCTGTTGACGTGGATTGCATCCTTGGTTGCCACACGAAGCCGCTTCGACACGTATCGCAACGCATAAAGAAGCGGTGGTGCCAGAATGAAAACCGCAAGGCTGAGCAGCGGATCCTGGATGATCATCACGGCGAGCAGAGAGATAAACGTCAGGAGATCGCGCACTGTCGACGTGATCGTCAGGTTCATCACATCGCGGATGCCGCTGATGTTTTGATTGAGCTGTGCAACGACGTGGGCCGAGCGCGTCTGGTTGAAGTAGCCGAGCGACAGCTTCATCAGATGCGCATAGGCACGCTGCTGGTACCGCGCCACAATGTTGTTGCCGATTTTGGAAAGGACCACCGCCTGGCCGTAGCTCGCAAAACCGCGCAACACGAAGGCAATGAAGATGGTAAAGCAGATCACCCAGACAATGTCCGCGCGCCGGTGTTCGAATGCCTCGTTGATGACCGACTTCATGATCCAGGCGGTATATGCCGTCGACAAGGCAACGATGACGAGGCAGCTGATGGCAAAAACATAGCCCCAAAGATGATCACGGCCGTTTTCTGCGATGATGCGCTTCAAGATGCCGGTGATGCTATCGCTGTTTACAGGCGTCTGCTTGGTGTCCGGTGCTTGCAAAAATCAGTCTTCCTGTGTGTCAGGACACGCATGTCCTCATGACTGCGTGCGCTCGCGCGGCTCTATAAAGAGTTGGCAGCCTTTTGACCAGAGCCGTTACGCCCGCCAGCGGCGGCCGTCGGTCGAGACGCCGAAGCTCTCTGGCTTGCGGGCATAGGACGAAAGCCCTGCAAGAGCCGCAAGCGGGTGCGTGACGACATAGGTCGGGATCGTCGCAAGCAGCGCCGAGTGCGGCGCCTTGTCCTCGAACGCAGCCCGGAATTCTGGGTTCTTCAGCGCGGGTAGTATCTTCTGCGAGATACCGCCGGACAGAAAGACACCGCCGCGCGCCATGAAAATCATCGCCATGTCGCCGGCGACGCGGCCGAGATAGGTCGAGAACAGGCTGATCGTCTCGACGGCAACCTTGTCGGAACCAGCGAGCGCGTTCGAGGTGATGTCTGCCGGGTCGGAGTAGACGGGGGCAATGCCATCCGCAGTGCAGATTGCCCGGTAGAGATTGACGATGCCGCGGCCACAAAGAATCTGCTCTGCCGAAATCCGGCCTTCGATCGTCTCCACATGCGCGAAGATCTGCAGATCGCGTGCAGTACGCGGCCCGAGATCGACGTGACCACCCTCGCCCGGCACGGGAATCCAGGAGCCTCGCGCGTAAACGAGCCCGCCGACGCCGAGACCGGTGCCTGGGCCGAGAACGACGCGGGATGCGATCATGTCACCCGCTGCATCGCCAAGGCGCTCGCGGTTGTCATCAGAAAGATTGGCGATTGCCAGTGCTTGCGCTTCGAAGTCGTTGACGACGAGAACGTCTTCGATGCCGAGGCCATCGATCATGGTTCGCGGGCGGACGACCCAGTCGCAATTGGTCAGCGGTATTTCGTCCCGGCTGATCGGGCCGGCCACCGCCAGGATCGCCGAGCGCGGCCGCAAGCTGCTCTTTTCGAGAATGCAGCTACGGATCGCGTCATCGATCGTCTCGAAGTCGGCGGTGCGGACATTGGGAAAATGGATCTGCTCTGCCGCAGCGTCCGGGATGATCGCAAAACGCGCATTTGTGCCGCCGATGTCGCCGATCAGGATCGGAAAGGGCATGGCGGTTTCGCTGGTATCGAGCTGTGGCATGGCAGGTTCCGTGCGTGCGCGCTATTCAAGCGCCGGTTTACGCGTGAAGGGTGGCAATAAGCTTGTCGGCGGTCGCTTCGTTGAGCGCCATCGGGATATCGTAGACGATTGCAAGCCGCATCAAAGCCTTGACATCGACGTCATGCGGCATTGGCGTCAGAGGATCGACAAAAAAGATCAACGCATCGACTTCGCCGGTGGCAATAAGAGCGCCGATCTGCTGGTCCCCGCCGAGCGGGCCGCTTTTCAAGCGGGTCACGTCGAGATCAGGAGCGGCCTCCAACACCCGGCCGCCGGTGGTGCCCGTGGCGACGATTCTCCAGTTCGCGAATGTCTCGCGATTGCGGCGTGCAAACTCCGCCATGTCATCCTTCTTCTGGTCATGCGCAATCAATGCAAGGCACTTGCCGCCGGCCATGAAAAGGACCTCCACCTGAAATTCAATCGATTTGGCTGCTTCTATACGAAGCGCCCGTCTTTTGAAAGACCACCGCGCTGCCAGCGCTTCACTCGATGGACGGCTTGTCGTCCGGTACCGGTCCGATTGCAGGCAGCGCCTCGTCGGACGCCGCGGCAGGCATCACCGCCATCGGCGCGACAGCCGGGGCAGCAGCAGCGCCGCCAAAGGTGGCCGTCTGCACCGAGTCGACAGACGGCGCAGTGAGAACCGACGAGCAGGCGTTCGGAAGATCGGAGACCATCACTTCGCGCGGCTTGACCGGCTTCGCATCGGGCTTCGGTGGCTTCGGCGGCGCCCATGGTTCCTTCGTGAACCACCATGCCAGCGACTTGCCGCATCCATCGTCAGCAGGCACCGGCGCCTGCGGCTTGCAAGAGGCTGCGCCCGGTGGGCACTTCATGCGGATGTGGAAGTGGGAATCGTGACCGTAAATCGGGCGAAGCTTGCCGAGATTGGTACGATCACCCGTCCAGGTGTCGCACATCTTCTTCTTGATGGCCGGATTGACGAAAATCCGTTCGACCTGAGGATAGCTCGCCGCGCGCATCAGCAGCCGGGCGTGCGACTTGGTCCAGACATTCGGATTGATTGTCAGGAATGCACCCTTCTGCAGCATTGTCGTGAAAGGCAGGATTTCGCGTTCCTCGACGCTCATCGGGTGAGCAGGCATCGGCGTCAGCCATATGTCGGCATCAAGCCCTATCTGGTGCGAGGCATGGCCGTTGAACATTGGTCCGCCGCGCGGCTGTGAAATATCGCCGACCAGCAAGCCCGGCCATCCGTCGTATTTTGCGGCGTCACGGGACAACTGTTCCAACAGTGAAATCATCGCGGGATTGCCCCAGCGACGATTGCGCGAAAGCCGCATGGTCTGCCAGGTCGGACCGTCAGTCGGCAGCGCCACGGCGCCGGACATGCAACCTTTCGCGTAGAAACCGAAGGCCTGCGCCGCCCCTTGATTTGGCAGTGCGACGGCGCCGAAGAGGGCCTTGGCACTCCCGGGACTTGGCTGCTTCTGCTCGGCGTTGGCATCGCCGGCGACAAGGCTTGCTCCGAGCACGCCGGCGAATGCCAATTTCAAAAATGTCTGGAAAGTCCTGGTGGTATGGAGAGCCATGCCATGTCCTGAGCGTCTGTGGCCCGCGGCCGAGTGATTTGCAATCGAATCTACCGTGAAAAGCAATTTTGGTGAATCGATGTTTTGCATAAGCAAGGAATGAGCCGAGCTTACCCGGGCAACAAATGCTCACGATCCTGCGAACCGGACAAAAACGGTCGCCTCACCTGTTTTTCGCCTGCTTTTCGCCTATTGTCGGCGAAAGCAGACAATAATCGGGGTTGGCGAATGGCGCTTACGTGGTCGAAACTTGGTGTGGTCTTTTCTCTTCTCGGCACATTGGCGTTGCCCTTGCAGGCCGTCGCCCAGGAGCCAAATTTCCAGATCGGCAGTTCCGTCATCAGCGAGCTGAAATACAAGCCGGGATTCAAGCATTTCGACTACGTCAATCCGGATGCGCCGAAGGGCGGCAATCTGCGGCTTTCCGCTTCCGGCACCTACGACACCTTCAATCCGCTGCTTTCGAAGGGCGAAACGGCGGTCGGCCTGACGCTGCCTTTCGAAACGCTGATGAAATCGGCCGACGACGAGCTGCTCGCCTCCTACGGCTTGCTGGCGGAAGGACTTTCCTATCCCGACGACGTCTCGAACGCGACGTTCCGACTCAGGGCCGAGGCAAAGTGGGCGGATGGGAAGTCGGTGACGCCCGAGGACGTGATCTTCAGCTTCGACAAGACAAAGGAGCTCAATCCCCTCGCCTCCAACTACTACAAGCACGTGGTCAAGGCCGAAAAGACCGGCGAACGCGACGTGACCTTCACGTTCGACGAGAAGAACAACAAGGAGCTTCCCAATATCCTCGGTCAGTTGACTGTGGTGCCGAAGCACTGGTGGGAGGGCACGGGGCCCGACGGCAAACCGCGTGACATTTCCAAGACGACGCTCGAGCCGGTGATGGGATCCGGCCCCTACAAGATCGCTGCCTTCGCGCCGGGCGCAACGATCCGCTACGAGTTGCGCGACGACTATTGGGGCAAGGACCTCAACGTGAATGTCGGCCAGAACAATTTCGGCTCGATCACCTACACCTATTTCGGCGACCGGGACGTGGAGTTCGAGGCCTTCCGAGCCGGCAACAGCGACTATTGGCAGGAGACGCAGGCGGCGCGCTGGGCCACCGGCTATGATTTCCCCGCCGTCAAGGACGGGCGCGTGAAGAAAGAGGACGTCGCCAACGCACTGCGCGCCACCGGCATCATGCAGGCCCTGGTACCGAACACGCGCCGCGAGATCTTCAAGGACGAAAAGGTTCGCGAGGCGCTGAATTACGGCTTCGACTTCGAGGAACTGAACCGCACCGTTGCCTTCAACACCTACAAGCGCATCGACAGCTATTTCTGGAACACCGAGCTCGCCTCCTCGGGCCTACCGCAGGGCCGCGAACTGGAGATCCTGAACGGCCTCAAGGATAAGCTGTCGCCCGCGGTCTTCACCACGCCCTACATCAATCCGGTCGGCGGCGATCCGCAGAAGAGCCGCGACAACCTGCGCAAGGCGATCGGGCTATTCAAGGAAGCGGGCTGGGAGATCAAGGGCAACCGCATGGTCAACACCAGGACCGGCAAGCCGATGAGCTTCGAGATCCTGCTGTCGAGCCCGATGCTGGAACGCTGGGCGGTGCCCTATACCAACAATCTGAAGAAGATCGGCATCGATGCGCGCGTCCGGACCGTGGATGCCTCGCAATACACCAACCGGGTGCGCAGCTTCGACTACGACATGATCTGGAACGTGTGGGCAGAGACGATGAACCCCGGCAACGAGCAGGCAGACTACTGGAGCTCGGGATCGGCCAACCAGCAGGGCTCACGCAACTATGCGGGCATCGCTGATCCGGCGATCGATGCGCTGATCCGCATGGTGATCTTCGCCCCCAACCGCGACGAGCAGGTGGCGGCGATTAAGGCGCTCGACCGCGTGCTTTTGGCGGGGCACTATGTCGTGCCACTGTTTTATCGCGGTACGCAATCGATCGCCTATTGGAACACTATCACCCGGCCGGCCGAATATCCGACCTACGCGACCGGCTTCCCCGATGCCTGGTGGTCATCCGCCGCGTCAAAATGAGCAGGCTTGCATTGGCCTGACGGCTGGGCTCCAAATGAACGATGCGAATCAGGACAAGGCGTAGCGCGCTTGGCCACACCACAAGGAGACCGCACGGATTGAACGGCGATAGACTGGACAGCGCTCGACGCAAGCTTTCCCGGAAGGGCCTTCACTGATGGGCGCCTATATCCTTCGCCGCCTGCTTTTGATGATCCCGACGATCATCGGCGTCATGGCCATCTCCTTTACCGTCATCCAGTTCGCGCCCGGCGGCCCAGTCGAGCAGGTGATTGCGCAGCTGACCGGCGATGCGCAAGGCGCGGACTCGCGGCTTTCCGGCGGCGGCGGTGATCTTCTCGGCGGCGGAGGCCTTGACGAAGGCGGCTCGAAATACCGCAGTGCCCAGGGGCTTGATCCGGAACTGATCGCCAAGCTCGAAAAGCAGTTCGGTTTCGACAAGCCGCCGCTGACGCGCTTCGGCGAAATGATGTGGAACTACATCCGCTTCGACTTCGGCGAGAGCTTCTTTCGCAACACTACTGTGCTTAACCTGATCAAAGAAAAGCTGCCGGTCTCGGCCTCGCTCGGCGTCTGGATCATGATCTTCTCCTACGGCATCTCGATCCCGCTCGGAATCCGCAAGGCCGTCAAGGACGGTTCCACCTTCGACGTCTGGACGTCGGGTGTCATCATCATCGGCTATGCGGTTCCGAGCTTCCTGTTCGGTATTTTGCTTATCGTGCTCTTTGCCGGCGGATCCTTCTATGACTGGTTTCCGTTGCGCGGCCTTGTCTCCGACAATTTCGACCAGCTTGCCTGGTGGCAGAAGCCGCTCGACTACTTCTGGCATCTGACGCTGCCGCTGATCTCGCTGTCGCTGGCGGCCTTCGCGACGACGACGCTCTTGACCAAGAACTCGTTCATCGAGGAGATCAAGAAGCAATATGTCGTGACCGCTCGCGCGAAGGGATTGAACCAGCGCCAAGTGCTCTACGGCCACGTCTTCCGCAACGCCATGCTGATCATCATCGCCGGCTTCCCCGGCGCTTTCATTTCCGCCTTCTTCACCGGCTCGCTGCTGATCGAGAACATCTTCTCGCTCGATGGGCTGGGGCGGCTTGGCTATCTCTCGGTGGTCAACCGCGACTATCCGATCGTGTTTGCGACGCTCTACATCTTCTCGCTGCTCGGCCTGTTCGTCAGCCTGGTTTCCGACCTGATCTACACGTGGATCGATCCGCGTATCGACTTCGAGCGGAGGGACGTCTGATGGACACCGCCGCCAATCCGACGACCGCAACGCCGGTCAAGCCGCCGCGCAAAGGCCTGCTGTCCCCGACCAACGTCCGCCGCTGGAAGAATTTCAAGGCCAACAGGCGCGGCCACTGGTCCTTGTGGCTGTTCCTTGTCCTGTTCGTGCTCAGCCTGTTTGCCGAGTTCATCGCCAACGACCGGCCGATCATCGCCTCCTACAAGGGTGAGATCCTCTTCCCAGTTCTGGTCAACTATCCCGAAGAGAAGTTCGGCGGATTCCTGGCTGAAACCGACTACCGCTCCGACGTCATATCGGACGAGATCAACGCCAACGGCTGGATGATCTGGCCGCCGATCCACTACTCCTATCGCTCTGTCAATTCGAACATCCCGCATTCGGCGCCGACCCCACCCTTCTGGCTGATGAGCAAGGAGGAGCGCTGCTCCGGATATCCGCAGGGAGCGGCCGACCCCGGCTGCAACTTCGGCAATCTCAACTGGCTCGGCACTGACGATCAGGCGCGTGACGTGCTTGCCCGCGTCATCTACGGCTTCCGCATCTCCGTGCTGTTCGGGCTGGTGTTGACGATCTGCTCGGCCATCATCGGCGTCAGCGCCGGCGCGATCCAGGGCTATTTCGGCGGCTGGACAGACCTACTGCTGCAGCGTTTCATCGAGATCTGGTCGTCGATGCCGGTGCTCTATATCCTGCTGATCATCGCGGCCATCCTGCCGCCCGGCTTCTTCGTGCTGCTTGGGATCATGCTGCTCTTCTCATGGGTCGGCTTCGTCGGCGTCGTGCGCGCGGAATTCCTGCGGGCCCGCAATTTCGAATATGTGCGTGCCGCCCGTGCGCTCGGGGTGAACAACCGGACAATCATGTGGCGCCACCTGCTGCCGAACGCGATGGTGGCGACGCTCACCTTCCTGCCATTCATCTTGTCGGGCTCGATCACGACGCTGACCTCGCTCGACTTCCTCGGTTTTGGCATGCCGCCGGGCTCTCCTTCGCTCGGCGAGATGATCGCGCAGGGCAAGGCCAACCTGCAGGCGCCATGGCTCGGGCTGACGGCGTTCTTCACCATGTCGATCATGCTGTCGCTGTTGATCTTCATCGGCGAAGCGGTTCGTGATGCATTCGATCCCAGGAAGACGTTTCAATGAGTGACGCTGCCGAAACACTGCTGTCCGTTCGCGAGCTTTCGGTGGCGTTCCACCAGGGCGGCGATACATCGCTGGCCGTCGATCACATCTCCTTCGATATTCGCAAGGGCGAGGTCGTGGCGCTCGTCGGCGAGTCCGGCTCGGGCAAATCGGTCTCCGCCAATTCGATCCTGCGTCTGCTCCCCTACCCCTCAGCCAGCCATCCCTCCGGCGAAATCCTGTTCAAGGGCAAGGACCTCTTGAAGGCATCCGACAAGGCGTTGCGCGAGGTGCGCGGCAATGACATCACGATGATCTTCCAGGAGCCGATGACCTCGCTCAACCCGCTGCACACGATCGAGAAGCAGATCGCCGAGATCCTCGCACTGCACCAGGGCGTGACCGGGCAGGCCGCGCGCAAGCGGATTCTCGAACTGCTGAACCAGGTCGGCATCCGCGAGCCGGAAAAGCGGCTGAAAGCCTATCCGCACGAACTTTCCGGCGGCCAGCGGCAACGCGTGATGATCGCCATGGCGCTCGCCAACCGACCGGAACTGCTGATCGCTGACGAGCCAACGACCGCCCTCGACGTGACCGTGCAGGCGCAGATCCTCGAACTGCTGCGGCAACTGAAGGGCCAGCATGGCATGTCGATGCTCTTCATCACCCACGACCTCGGCATTGTTCGCAAGTTCGCCGACCGTGTCTGCGTGATGACCAAGGGCAAGATCGTCGAGACCGGTACGGTGGAAGAGGTCTTTCGCAATCCGAAGCACGATTATACCCGGCATCTGCTGGCCTCCGAGCCGCGCGGCGAGCCGCCGCTTGCCGATCCCTCAAAACCCGTCGTGATGCAGGGAGCGGACATTCGCGTCTGGTTTCCGATCAAGGCCGGCCTCATGCGCAAGGTCGTCGATCATGTGAAGGCCGTGGACGGAATCGATCTTCAGCTGCGCGCGGGACAGACGCTCGGCGTCGTCGGCGAATCCGGATCGGGCAAGACGACGCTCGGTCTCGCGCTGACGCGGCTGATTTCGTCGCAGGGCCGGATCAGCTTCGTCGGCAAGGATATAGCCAGCTATTCATTTACGGAAATGCGGCCGCTTCGCAATCAGCTGCAGGTCGTGTTTCAGGATCCCTACGGCTCGCTCAGCCCCCGCATGTCGGTTGGCGACATCATCGCGGAAGGCCTCAAGGTGCACGAGCGGTCGCTCTCCTACGAGGAGCGCGATCAACGCGTCTGCTGGGCGCTGGAGGAAGTCGGCCTCGACCCGCTGACCCGCTGGCGCTATCCGCATGAATTCTCCGGCGGACAACGCCAACGCATCGCTATTGCCCGCGCCATGGTCCTTAAACCGCGCTTCGTGATGCTGGATGAGCCGACATCGGCGCTCGACATGAGCGTCCAGGCGCAGGTCGTCGACCTCCTGCGCGACCTGCAGAAGAAGCATGATCTCGCCTACCTCTTCATCAGCCACGACCTGAAGGTGGTGAAGGCGCTGGCAAACGACGTCATCGTCATGCGCTTCGGCAAGGTCGTCGAGCAAGGCCCGTCCGCTGCGATCTTCGGTGCGCCGAAGGACGACTACACCAAAGCGCTGATGGCTGCCGCCTTCAACATCGAGGCGGTGCCGACGCCCGCCATCCAACAGTAAAGACGATCATGCCCACAAGACCGCCCATTCTCGTCGATCTCAAGTTCGACCCCGACACCGTTGCCCGCATCCTCAAGAGCGCTTTTCCGGATCGCGGCAGCATCAATCTCGCCGACCCCGCAAACAAGGATCGCGATCTGACCGGCATCGACCATGCGCTGCTCTGGAAGCCGGACGCGGATCTTTTCACTCGCGCTCCCAATCTCAAGGTCATCTTCTCGGGTGGCGCCGGCGTCGACAGCTTCATGAACCTGCCGGGCTTGCCTGATGTGCCGATCGTTCGCTTCTCCGACCGCAGCCTGACGACCCGGATGAGCGAATGGGTGGTGATGCAGTGCCTCATGCACCTCCGACAGCAGCATCAGCACGACAAGGACCAGCGGGCGCGCATCTGGGGCAAGCTGGTTCCGCCTGAAGCGTCCGAGATCACCGTCGGCATCATGGGCCTTGGCGTGCTCGGACAGGACGCGGCGTACAAGCTGAAGGTCATGGGGTTCAACGTCATCGGCTGGTCGCGCAGCCGCAAGGATATCGAGGGTATCGAGACGTTCGATTCCGGTCAGCTCGATGAATTCCTCTCCAGAACGGATTTTCTCGTCGGTCTGCTGCCGCTGACGCCCGAGACGACCGGCTTCTACAATGCGGCGCTGTTTTCAAAGCTGCGCCAGGGCGGCGCGCTCGGCAAGCCGGTGTTCATCAATGCTGGGCGGGGAAAGAGCCAGGTGCAGGCCGACATCGTCGCCGCAATTCAGGGCGGTGTGCTCGGGGGCGCCTCGATCGACGTATTCGCGGTCGAGCCGCTGCCGTCCGACGATCCGCTCTGGGAGCTGGAGAACGTTTTCATCACGCCGCACGATGCGGCCGTATCCGATGAAACCGCGCTCTTCCGGCACGTCGAGCGCCAGATCGCCCGCTATGAGAGCGGCGAGCCGCTGCAATTCGTTGTCGACAGACAGGTGGGCTATTGAGCGCAGGAACCATGCTGCGCGCCATTCGTTTTTCTCCCAGATGAAGTGCTGGGCCGACAATGGCTCGCGCGACTCCGGAAGGAGAAAGACATGGCTCACCAGACGGAAACGCGCTGGGAAAAGTCCGACGGCAAGCTCCACGCCGAAGAAACGATCTCGTCAGTCAAGGCGAAGCAGGGCCGAATGGGCACTCGTATTCTTATGGTCCTGATCGTCGCGTTGGCGCTTGCCTTCATCGTATGGATCCCCGTTGAAATCTGGGGCAAGAAGGAGGCGGCGGACATCGCTCCGCAGCAACCTGGACAGCAAATTCAATCGCAACAGCCGGCACCGGCAGCACCACCGTCACTGCAGAACGGCAACGCGGTGCCGACCGAGACGCCGTCTCAGCCGCCGGCATCGAATCCGGCATCGGCAACCCCGAAGGCCCCGGCGCAATAAGAAAGGCGCGGGTCAGGCGGTCACAAGGAAGCATCCTGTCGCACAGCCGGCAGGGTGCTTTTCTGTTTGCGCTGGACTTTACCGGCTGATTTTTCGATAAGAAGGCGCACGAGCCGGTCTTCGTGCGTCGGCTTATGACGCGATTTGTCCGGTTTGGGAATGGGCGGAGTTCATGGCCAAGACCGATATCGCAAGGCGCGTTTACAATCACACCTGGAAGCTCGATCCGATTGTTCGCAGCCTGATCGACACAGACTTCTACAAGCTGTTGATGCTGCAGATGATCTGGAAGCTCTATCCTGATGTAAACGCCACATTCACGCTCATCAACCGCACCAAACGCGTGCTGCTGGCCGAAGAGATCGACGAGGGCGAATTGCGCGAGCAGCTCGATCATGCCCGTTCGCTCCGCCTCTCCAAGAAGGAGATGATCTGGCTCGCAGGTAACAGTTTTTATGGGCGCGCGCAGATTTTCGAGCCTGAGTTCCTAGCCTGGCTCTCGCATTTCCAGCTGCCCGAATACGAGCTGTCGAAGCGCGATGGCCAATATGTGCTGGACTTCCACGGATCGTGGAAGGACACGACCATGTGGGAAATTCCGGCGCTCGCCATCATCAACGAGCTTCGGTCGCGCTCGGCCATGAAGGCGCTCGGGCCGTTTACGCTCGATGTACTCTATGCCCGCGCCAAGGCACGGATGTGGGAAAAGGTGGAGCGACTGCGCGAATTGCCCGGTCTGCGCATCTCCGATTTCGGCACGCGCCGCCGCCACAGCTTCCTGTGGCAGCGCTGGTGCGTCGAGGCGCTGAAGGAAGGCATTGGTCCCGCCTTCACCGGTACCAGCAACGTCCTGCTCGCCATGGATTCCGATCTCGAAGCGGTGGGCACGAACGCCCACGAACTGCCGATGGTGGCCGCAGCACTGGCGAAGAACGACGCCGAGTTGCACAACGCGCCCTACAAAGTTCTGCGCGATTGGAACAAGCTCTACGGCGGCAACCTGCTGATCGTCCTTCCGGATGCCTTCGGCACCGCCGCCTTCCTGCGCGACGCGCCCGAATGGGTCGCTGATTGGACTGGTTTCCGTCCGGACAGCGCACCACCGATCGAGGGCGGCGAGAAGATCATCGAGTGGTGGAAAAAGATGGGCCGCGATCCGCGCCAGAAGCTGCTCATCTTCTCGGACGGGCTCGATGTCGATGCCATCATCGACACCTACAAGCACTTCGAGGGGAAGGTGCGCATGAGCTTCGGCTGGGGCACCAACCTCACCAACGATTTCGCCGGCTGTGCACCGACCGAGATCTCCGGGCTCAACCCGATCTCCATCGTCTGCAAGGTCATCGACGCCAACGGCCGCCCTGCCGTTAAACTATCGGACAATCCGCAGAAGGCGACTGGCGATCCGGCCGAGGTTCAGCGCTATCTGAAATTCTTCGGGACGGAAGACCGCGTCGACCAGGCGGTGCTTGTCTGAGAGATTTCCGTGACGCCGGACGGAGCCGCGATAACCGCGCCGAACCTGGCAAAACCCGGACGCGGTCCCCATTTAGGCAAGTGCGGGCGCGGGCTGCCGAAGTTTGACGCCCATCTTTGACCTGAAAGGACGATCCAATGACTGTAGAGCGTGCGGTACTGGCGGGCGGTTGCTTTTGGGGTATGCAGGATCTCATCAGACGCTATCCGGGCGTCGTGTCCACGCGCGTGGGCTACACCGGTGGCGAGGTGGCGAACGCGACCTACCGGAATCACGGCAATCACGCCGAGGCGATCGAGATCATGTTCGATCCCGCGAAGATCAGCTACCGTGACATCCTCGAGTTCTTTTTTCAGATCCATGATCCGACGACACTCAACCGGCAAGGCAATGATCTCGGCGCCAGTTACAGGTCGGCGATATTCTACACGAGCGACAAACAGCAGTTGACCGCCGAAAACACCATTGCTGACGTGGACGCATCGGGTCTATGGCCCGGGAAAGTCGTTACCGAAGTCGTTCCCGCAAGCGATTTCTGGGAAGCGGAACCTGAGCACCAGGATTATCTGGAACGCATTCCGAACGGATACACATGCCACTTTGTCCGACCCGGGTGGAAGTTGCCGAAACGGCAGCAAGACACCGCCGCCGTTGGATGACCGGAACGTGTGCGAAACGAAGGAGGCCCTGCCGTAAGGCAGGGCCTTTTGCATTTCGGGATGGATGTCGGGAGGTAACGCACATCAAGAAGCAAACTTTTGCCCTCGATCGCTATTCAAACGGCCATCATGCCCATGCAGACGGTCGGTCGAGACGCGCAACCGTTGCCACGTGATCTCCCAAGCAGTTGTAAACAAATCACTTCTTTGAAAGAAATGGCGGACAGAGAGGGATTCGAACCCTCGGTACGCTTTCACGTACACACGCGTTCCAGGCGTGCGCCTTCAACCACTCGGCCACCTGTCCTTTGGCGGTCTGCATCGGCGAAGATGCAAATCGTCGGAACGGCCGCGATATATACCGATGAATTTTCGCCGATCAACCCAAATCTAACAGTTTTTTGACTTCTTCCGGTAAAAGTGTGGCTAAGCCCTCCATTGCAGTTCCATCAGCCCGTAGCTATCTTTTATTGCAGGTGGAAAATGGCGCGGCTGGCCGGGCAAGAGCCCGGTGCGTTGATGGCCGGAGAGTTCGATGCGTTTCCTTTTGCGTTTGGCGAGTCTTGTTGCGCTGGCTGTTGCCGTGATTGCCGGAACGATCGATTCAATTCAGTCCGTTGCCGCCTCCTCCGTGGTCATAACGCCGATGGGCGACGCGTGGCAGGATCTGAGCCCGTCGTCGCTGGAAAGCCTGCAAGCAACGATCGCCTACTATATCCACCCGCGGTTCTATACCCTTGCCTTCCAGTGGCTGATGCTCCAGCCGGCCTTCGCCGTGTTTCTGGTGCTGTCGCTGCTGTTGTGGATGGCGGGCTACAAGAAACCGCCGATCGCCGGCCGCTTTGCCGCATAAGAAGCAGCATTGTCCTGGACATCCCCAGCCCGACATCAGACGATGATATCGAAACGGTCGTCACGCCTGGATTGGCTAGAAAAATCGCAACCCGACGATGATTTTGAGCAAAAATCAGCCCGTCTGAGCTGATTTTTGGCAATTGCGGCAAATTTTTACCAGTCGAAAAATTTCTCGTGAAATTTTTTTTGAGCCATGCAAGGATGCGCCCAGCCAGGCCTCCGGGGGGAGGTCGGTGGTTCCGCAGACATGCCTGAACGGGCTTGCGGGAGGACCCAAACAAATAGAAACAATAGGGCTGCAACTCATGAAAAAATCCCTTCTGACTCTCCTGGCCGTGGCTGCCATGTCCACGACGGCGCTCGCCGCCGACGTCAAGCCGGCGCTCGTTTACGGCACCGGCGGGAAGTTCGATAAGTCTTTTAACGAAGCAGCCTTTAATGGCGCTGAGAAATTCAAGAAAGAAACCGGGATCGCTTATCGCGACTTCGAGCCGACCGGCGACACCCAGGGCGAGCAGGCGATCCGCAACTTCGCAAGCCGTGGTTTCAACCCGGTTATCGCCGTCTCCTTTGCGTGGACCTCGGCCATCGAGAAGGTCGCGGCTGAGTTTCCCGACACAAAGTTCGTCATCGTTGACGCCGTCGTCGACAAGCCGAACGTCCGTTCCGTCGTTTACAAGGAAGAAGAAGGTTCCTTCCTCGTTGGCACTCTCGCAGGCCTCGCTTCCAAGACCGGCAAGGTGGGCTTCGTCGGTGGCATGGACATTCCGCTGATCCGCAAGTTCGAATGCGGCTACGAGCAGGGCGCACGCTCCGTCAAGGCCGATATCGAGGTGTTCCAGAACATGACCGGCACGACGGGCGCTGCCTGGAATGACCCGGTCCGTGGTGGCGAACTCACCAAGAACCAGATCGATCAGGGCGCGGACGTCGTCTACGCGGCAGCGGGCGCAACCGGCCTCGGCGTCTTGCAGACGGCCGCCGACAACAAGAAGCTCTCGATCGGCGTCGACAGCAACCAGAACCACCTTCACCCGGGCTCCGTCCTGACCTCGATGGTCAAGCGCGTTGACCTCGCCGTCTACAACGGCTTCAGCGACGTCAAGGGCGACAAGTTCACGGCCGGCGTGCTGGCGCTCGGCGTCAAGGAGGACGGCGTTGGCGCCGCCATCGACGACAACAACAAGGCCCTGATCACGCCGGAAATGCAGGCCGCGCTCGACAAGGCCAAGGAAGGCATCATCGCGGGAACCATCAAGGTTCACGACTACACGACGGACAACGCTTGCCCGAAGTGATCCGTGACTGAGACGGGCGTATGGCGGAGTTGCTCCGTCATACGCCCTTTTCGTATTTGGAGCCTGCTGTGACAGACACGCCCGCTATCGAACTTGTGGGCATCGACAAGAAATTCGGTGCCGTTCACGCCAACAAGGACATCAATCTTACCGTCGCCAAGGGCACGATTCATGGCATCATCGGGGAAAACGGTGCCGGCAAATCGACCTTGATGTCGATCATCTACGGTTTCTACCATGCCGATAGCGGTGAGATCCGCGTCAACGGCAATCCCGTGACCATCAAGGACAGCCAGGCCGCGATCGCTACCGGGATCGGCATGGTGCACCAGCACTTCATGCTGGTCGACAACTTTACGGTGCTCGAGAACATCATGCTTGGGGCCGAGGGCGGCGCGTTGCTGGCGAGGGGCGTCTCTTCCGCACGTGCCGAACTGCGGCGTCTGGAGAAGGACTACGGCCTCGAGGTCAATCCCGATGCGTTGATCGAAGAGCTTCCGGTCGGGTTGCAGCAGCGCGTCGAGATCCTCAAGGCCATGTACCGCGGCGCCGAGATCCTTATTCTCGACGAGCCGACCGGCGTGCTAACTCCGGCCGAAGCTGACCATCTTTTCAAGATCCTTCGTGTCCTGCGCGACCAAGGCAAGACCATCATTCTGATCACTCACAAGCTGCGCGAGATCATGGCGATCACCGACACCGTGTCCGTTATGCGCCGTGGCGAGATGGTCGCGACGCGCAAGACCTCCGAAACGACGGTCGAGGAACTTGCCGAACTGATGGTTGGCCGCCGGGTCCTGCTGCGGGTGCAGAAAGGCGAGGCCAATCCGGGCAAGGTGATCCTGTCGGTCCGCAACCTCACGGTTAAGGACAATCGCGGTGTCATCATGGTCGACAACGTGTCCTTCGATGTCCGCGCCGGCGAGATCGTCGGCATTGCCGGTGTCGCCGGCAATGGGCAGTCCGAATTGCTGGAGGCGATCGCGGGAATCCGCAAGCCGCATTCCGGGGAGATTTTCCTCGACGGGCAAACGATCGACAAGGCCGATCCTGCGCGCTTGCGCGAGCTTGGTCTCGCCCATATTCCGGAAGACCGGCATCACATGGGGCTGGTGCTGAAATTCGAGGAATACGAGAACTCGGTCCTCGGCTACCACCGCAATCCCGGCTACAGCAAGGGCCCGCTGCTCGATCTCGACGCGATCCGCAAGGACGCCATAGAGAAGATCGAGAAATACGACATCCGCCCGCCGAACCCGCGGCTGAAGACCGCGAACTTCTCCGGCGGCAACCAGCAGAAGATCGTCGTGGCGCGCGAGATCGAGCGCGATCCGACAGCGCTGATCATCGGCCAGCCGACCCGCGGCGTCGATATCGGCGCCATCGAATTCATTCACCGCCGGATCATCGAGATGCGCGACGCGGGCAAGGCGATCCTGCTCGTCTCCGTCGAACTCGACGAAATCCGCGCCCTTTCAGACCGTATCCTTGTCATGTTTGCCGGCCATGTCGTCGGCGAGAAGACGCCCGATGCCGGTGAACAGACCCTCGGCCTGATGATGGCCGGCATTGCCGCGTGAGGCCTTGATGAGCACTGCTTCAGTTCCACTTCCAAATTGGATCAATTACGGCCTCATCCCGCTGTTGAACCTGTTGGTCGCCTTCCTGATCTCCGGTTTCGTCGTCTGGCTGATCGGGGAGAGCCCGCTTGCCGCCCTGTCGTTGCTGATCGAAGGCGCGCTCGGCAGCGGCGAAGGCATCGGCTTTACGCTCTATTATGCGACGAGCTTCATCTTTACCGGTCTTTCCGTAGCGGTGGCCATTCATGCGGGCCTGTTCAACATCGGTTCGGAAGGCCAGGCCTACCTCGGCGGCCTCGGTTGTGCGCTGGTGGCATTGGCGCTCGACCACTATGTTCCATGGTATGTGACCATGCCGGTGGCGGTCGTCGGCGCAGGTCTCTTTGGCGCCGCCTGGGCGTTCATCCCCGCGTTCCTGCAGGCAAAGCGCGGCAGCCATATCGTCATCACCACCATTATGTTCAACTACATCGGCGCGGCATTGATGGTGTACCTGCTGGTGCATGTGCTTATCGTGCCCGGCAAGATGGCTCCGGAAACCCGGACCTTCCTTGAAGGCGGTCAATTGCCGAAGCTCGGCTGGCTGATGAACCTTTTCGGCGCCAAGCTTGGCGCCGCACCGTTCAACGTCTCCTTCCTTATCGCGCTCGTTGCCGCCTATTTCGTCTGGCTGCTGATCTGGCGCACCAAGCTCGGCTTCGAGATGCGGACGCTTGGCGTCAGCCAGAGTGCGGCGGCCTATGCGGGCATTCCCTATGCTCGTATCGTCATGATTGCGATGCTGCTGTCCGGCGCGCTTGCCGGCATGATGGCGCTGAACCCGGTGATGGGATCGTCGGCCCGCCTGCAGGTGGAGTTCGTGGGCGGCGCCGGTTTCGTTGGCATCGCCGTGTCGTTGATGGGGAGAAATCATCCCGTCGGGATCATCTTCTCGGCGATCCTCTTCGGCATCCTCTATCAGGGCGGCGACTGGATCTCCTTCGAGATGCCGACTATCACGCGCGAAATGATCCTGGTCATCCAGGGTCTCGTCATCCTCTTCGCGGGCGCCCTGGAATACATGTTCCGGCCTGCGATGGTTCGCGTCTACCAACAATACAAGGCCGCATGAGGGGAACGGACGATGGATTATTATGACATCTTCATCAGCGTCCTGAGTTCCACGATCCGCTTGTCGATCCCGCTGATCTTCACGGCGCTGGCAGGTCTGTTTTCCGAACGTGCCGGCATCTTCGATATCGGCCTCGAAGGCAAGATGCTTGGTTCGGCGTTTGCGGCAGCCTGCGTCGCGTATCTGACTGGCTCGGCTTGGCTCGGTCTTGGCGCCGGCATTATTTGCTCGGTGGCGCTCAGCCTCGTCCACGGCTTTGCTTCGATCACCAATCGCGGCAACCAGATCATCTCGGGCGTGGCGATCAACTTCTTCGTCGCCGGTATCACGATCGTCCTCGGCGGTGCGTGGTTCGGCCAGGGTGGTCGTACGCCGCAGCTGCTTCCCGAAGCCCGCTTCTCGCCGATCGTGCTGCCCGGTGCCGAGGCAATGCGCGGCGTCCCGGTTATCGGCCCGCTCTACGCCAATGTGATCTCGGGCAACAACATCCTGACCTATCTCGCCTTCCTCGCGGTTCCGCTTTCCTGGTGGATTCTCTATCGCACCCGCTTCGGCCTCCGGCTGCGCGCCGTCGGCGAAAATCCGGGCGCTGTCGATACGGCCGGCATTTCTGTGAGCTGGCTACGCTATCGCGCGGTCATGTGCGCCGGCATCCTGTGCGGCTTCTCCGGAACCTACCTGGCGATCGCGCAGTCAGCGGCCTTCATCAAGGACATGTCGGCCGGCAAGGGCTACATTGCGCTTGCAGCGCTGGTCTTTGCGAAGTGGAAGCCGGTGCCCGTCATGTTCGCCTGCCTGCTCTTCGGCTTTCTCGATGCGCTGGCAAACTTCATGCAGGGCAAGCAGGTACCACTGATCGGCGAAGTGCCAGTGCAGATCTTCCAGGCGCTGCCCTATATCCTCACCTGCATCCTGCTTGCCGGCTTCATCGGCGTGGCAATCCCGCCGAAGGCGGGTGGTGTCCCCTATACGAAGGAACGTTGAGAACATGTCCCACGATCTTTTCGAAGCCGCTCGCGGGGCTATGGCCTTCGCTCACGCCCCCTACTCGAAGTTTCCCGTCGGCGCGGCGATCCGCGCCGATGACGGCAAGGTCTACACTGGCGCCAATATCGAGAACCTGTCCTTCCCGCAGGGTTGGTGCGCGGAGCCGACGGCTATCAGCGCCATGATCATGGGCGGTGCCAAGAAGATCGTCGAAATGGCGGTGATCGCAGAGAAGCTGCCGCTCTGCCCGCCCTGCGGCGGTTGCCGTCAGAAGATCTCGGAGTTCGCTTCCAAGGATACGAAGATCTATCTCTGCGACGAAGCCGGCGTGAAGAAGACGATGACCATGGACGAGCTCCTGCCGTTCAGCTTCGAGACCGAACTCGGATGAGTGCGGCGCTGGACGTGCTTGCCGGCAGGCTCGGCGGCCTTTCGCCGCGTGTTGGCATCGTGCTTGGCTCCGGCCTTGGTTCGCTAGTCGGTGAAATGACGGACGCGCAGCGCATTCCATATCATGATTTGCCGGGCTTCCCGGTCAGCGCCGTCTCGGGCCATGCCGGCGAGGTGGTTGCCGGTTCGCTTGGCGGCGTTCCTGTTATCATGCTGTCCGGTCGGGTCCATTTCTACGAGAAGGGCGACGCGGGCGCGATGCGGCTGCCGATCGAAGTACTCAAGGGTCTTGGCATCGAGACGCTGATCCTTACCAACTCCGCCGGCTCCTTGCGGGACGACATGCCGCCTGGCTCTGTGATGCAGATCACCGATCACATCAATTATTCCGGCATGAATCCGCTGATTGGCGAGGAAAGCGACCGCCGCTTCGTTGGCATGACCAGCGCCTACGATGCAGGCCTCGCCGACGAGATGCGCAAGGCTGCAGAAAAGATCGGCATCGCCTTGTCGCAAGGCGTCTATATGTGGTTCTCCGGTCCGAGCTTCGAGACGCCCGCCGAAATCCGGCTGGCCCGCATTCTCGGCGCAGATGCCGTTGGCATGTCGACCGTGCCGGAGGTCATTATCGCGCGAATGCTGGGCTTAAGGGTTGCGGCAGCGTCCGTTATCACCAACTATGGAGCCGGTATGACCGGCGGCGAACTGAGCCATGACGAAACCAAGGACATGGCTCCGATCGGCGGGGCACGCCTCGCCGCCATACTGAAAGAAATGATTGCAGGAGAACGCGAACAATGACCAGTCATTCCAGCAAGGAGACGGCCGCCGTCGCACTCTCGCTTCTCGACCTGACCAACCTCAAGGACGACTGCACCGAGGCGCAGATCGACGCGCTGTGCGCGCGGGCTCAGACACCCTACGGCAACACCGCAGCGATCTGCATCTGGCCGCGCTTCGTCGCCCATGCGCGCGCCATTCTCGGTACAGGTCATCCGGTACGCATTGCGACTGTCGTCAATTTCCCTTTGGGCGAAATGGAAGTTGCCGACGTCGCCGCCGAGACCCGCGAGGCGATCGCCGATGGCGCCGATGAAATCGACCTCGTCATCCCTTATCGCAAATTCATGACGGGCAGCGGCAAGGCCGTCACCGATATGGTCGCGGCCGTCCGCGCCGAATGCAAGGATCCGATCCTCCTGAAGGTCATTCTCGAGACTGGCGAGATCAAGGATGCGGCGCTGATCCGTCGTGCCTCCGAACTTGCGATCGAGGCCGGTGCCGATTTCATCAAGACATCGACCGGCAAGGTCTCCGTCAATGCGACGTTGGAAGCGGCCGATATCATGTTGCGGGTCATCCGCCAGAGCGGCCACAAGGTCGGCTTCAAACCGGCGGGCGGTATCGGCTCGGTCGCGGACGCGGCCCTCTATCTGAGCCTTGCGGAAACGATCATGGCGCCCGACTGGCCGATGCCATCCACCTTCCGTTTCGGCGCGTCAGGATTGCTCGATGACATCCTTGCCGTTCTCAGCGGCACGCAGTCTGCTGCCGCTGCCGCATCGAGCTATTGAAATGATCCCGCAGGAGATCATCCGCCAAAAACGAAACGGCGGAACGCTTTCCGAAGAGGACATCCAATCGTTCATCGCCGCACTTGCGTCCGGTCAGCTTTCGGAAGGGCAGATTGGCGCCTTCGCCATGGCAGTTTGGTTCAAGGGCATGTCGCGGGACGAGGTTGTTGCGCTGACGCGCGCAATGGCGCGTTCGGGCGACACGCTCAGCTGGGCAGACATAGACCGGCCGATCGCCGACAAGCATTCGACAGGCGGCGTCGGCGATAATGTCTCCCTGATGCTTGCACCAATCGCGGCAGCGTGCGGCTTGGCGGTTCCGATGATTTCCGGGCGCGGTCTTGGCCATACCGGGGGGACACTGGACAAGCTCGAGGCCATTCCCGGCTACACCATCACCCCAGACGCAGCACTTTTCCGCAGGGTCGTGAAGGATGTCGGGTGCGCCATCATCGGCCAGACCGGAGCCCTTGCGCCTGCGGATGGCAAGCTCTACGCCGTGCGAGATGTCACCGCGACCGTCGACTCGATCCCCCTCATCACCGCCTCCATCCTGTCGAAGAAACTCGCGGCCGGGCTGCAGACACTGGTGCTCGATGTCAAGGTCGGTAGCGGCGCGTTCATGGCCGAGCCGAAGGACGCCGAGACACTGGCACGCGCGCTTGTCGATGTCGCCAATAGCGCTGGCGTCAGGACGTCGGCGCTGATCACCGACATGAACCAGCCGCTCGCGGATGCTGCAGGAAACGCCGTCGAGATTCGTAATTGCCTGGAATTTCTGGCCGGCAGGAAGAAGAATACGCGCCTCGAGGCGGCCGTGTTGGCCTTTGCGGCCGAGATGCTGATGAAATCAGGTATGGCTTCGTCACTGCAGGACGGTGAAACGAAGGCCGCGGACGCCCTTTCCGCAGGCAAAGCAGCCGAAAACTTCGGCCGTATGGTCCACCTGCTTGGCGGTCCCTCGGATCTCCTGGAAAAGCCAGACAAATACCTCGTCAAAGCGCCAGTAACCAAAGCGGTTCCCGCTCCTCAGTCCGGTTGGCTTTCGGGCTGCGACGTACGGGAGATCGGTATGACCGTCGTCGATCTCGGGGGGGGACGACGGCATCCGGACGACAGGATCGATCACCGCGTTGGGATATCCGACATCCTGCCGGTTGGCACCCGTGTCGAGCGAGGCGATCCGATTGCATTGGTGCATGCCGCCAGCGAGGTTTCGGCCGATGCGGCAATCGCTGCCCTGGCTGCCAACTACAGGATCGGCGAACGCCAACCTGCAATCCCTGATGTCGTTTGCGAGCGCATCGTGGCTATTGCCTGAGGCTGAGGGGCTCCTCAGAAACGGAATAGAAGGTAAGCTTCCTGAGAAAACTCATATCGGCCTGTGAGGATGAAAGGACATCATCCTTTGAGGAGAAGGCGGGACCACAGCGCTAGAGTTACGCGCCCATGCCTTCTTGGAGGCACCAAACACGACTTCGGCGGCTATTTGCCAGCAAAAGCAACCACGAGATGCTTACGAGGCGAACAAATTCGCCCCTACGATGAGTTCGCCGTTTACTTGCATTGGAATTGCGCAGAATATTAGCGCATGGGAGGAAGCCTTCGGGCCTTCGCTCTCTATAAATTGCGCCCGAACGGCTTTCCTCCCTTTGACTCAAGGGAGGACTAATCATGAGGCGGACTTTGCTGTACGCGGCGTCGGCTGCGGTACTGTCGCTCGGCGTTACGCATGCATTTGCGCAGTCGGGCGGTGTTGAGAAAGCGGTTGGCGGCTATGATTTTGCAGAAGCTGCCAAGGAAGCGCCCGACACGAAAAACTTCCATTCGGCTGATGGTCATTTGACCTTCGCGATTGTGACGCACACGGCAGGCAATGGCTTTTTTGACCCCGTCTATGTCGGTGCAACCGTTGCCGGCAACATGATCGGTGCCAAGATCCTGCTGCTCGGCTCGGAATCACCGGTTGACGATCCGGCGCGTGAGATCGAGATTCTGAACCAGATTGTCCAGGACCCGACAATCGACGGCATCATTATGACAACGCCGCAGGTCGGCGCCTACAATGACATCGTCAAGGCAGCCGAGGCCGCAGGCATACCGGTCGCCACAACCAACTCGTTCGATGCAACGATCCTGAACCGCAACGGCATAAGTCACACCGGCCAGGATGCATCGGCTGCAGCAATCGGCGGCGAGGCGCTTGCCAAGTGCGTGCTTGACAGCGGCGCGACCAGCGGCTCGATCCTGCTGCCGTCGTCTACCGCGATGGGCAACATCGAGGTCAATAATCGCGTGACCGCCGCCTTCAACGCCATCGTCAAAACGTTGAAGGATGCCGGCAAGCTTGACGCCTTTAAGGTTGATGCCGGGCCGGAGAATGTCGGCATAGACACGAATCCGAATGATCCCGTCAACGCGCTTGTTTCGCTCTTCGAGTCCCGTGGCGACGCAGTCGGCGCGTTTACAGCCAACAACGTCTTTACGCCGCCGCTCGTGAAGGCGGTCGCACAGATGGGGAAGACCGGCAAGTTCTGCGCCTTTGGGTTCGATCTCGGCCCGGCACAGCAAGAGGGGATCGCCGCTGAAAACCTGACCGGCTCCCTGGGGCAGCAACCGTTCCTGCAGGGCTTCTGGCCTGTCATGCAGCTTTACCTCCAGATCGATCGCGGTATTTCTGCCGCCAACCTGGACACGCGTGCCCAATTGGTGACGAAGGAGAACGTCGCAAAAGTTGGCAAGCGCTTCGAGAACTAACGGTTCGAAACGCCTGAGATCGATGCGGGATGACGCAAGCCTCCCGCATCGCGACGGCAAGATTGATCGGCGGAAACCATGGCGTCCACGACGACATCGCTAGGCCGTGCGCCGCCTCAGCTCGTCGGCGGCTGGGAGGCTGGGCTGCTGATATTCCTCGCCCTGCTCTACCTCGGCGGCGCCGTCGTTAATCCGGCCTTTTTTGGCTCTACGGAAGCCCTTCTGGCGCTACTTCGCGATACATCCCGTGTCGGAATCATCGCGGTCGGCATGACCTTTGTCATCGCCAACAAGGATC
Source organism: Rhizobium sp. CF122 (assembly GCF_000282035.1). GTDB lineage: Bacteria > Pseudomonadota > Alphaproteobacteria > Rhizobiales > Rhizobiaceae > Rhizobium. The sequence goes on along the minus strand of NZ_AKKA01000080.1, from coordinate 61,750 downwards.
TCGATCTCTCGGTCGGCTCCACCTACGGCCTGATCGCCGTGGTTTTCGCCAGGCTTTTTGCGTCAAACATCCTCGACTTCGGCGTCATCGAGTCCGCAATCTTCTGTTTGCTGCTCGGCACAGTGATTGGCCTCATCAACGGCGTCCTCGTGACGATCCTGAGAGTGCCCGCCTTCATTGCAACGCTGACGATGCTTTTTATCGGTCGCGGCTTCGTTCTCGCGCTTACGCACGGTCAGGCGATCTATTATTCCGGCAAAGCCAAAGACTATCCGCTCTTCTTCCATCTCGGAGAGATCAACGTTTTCGGTTTCAATAACCAGATCGTAATCTTCCTCCTGGTCGCCATCGTCGGTGCCTATGTACTTGCCAAGACCCGGTGGGGCTATGAGACCTTCGCGACCGGGGGCAACGAGCAAGCTGCTGCCTATGCCGGCATCAACACGCGGTGGGTGCGCATTCGCGCTTATCTGCTATCATCGCTTTGCGCGACGCTTTCCGCGCTCCTGTCAGCTGCGCAGGACAAGGGTGTCACCCCTCTCTACGGCGTCAGCTGGGAACTTACTGCTATCGCATCTGTCGTCATTGGCGGCGCATCGATTCTCGGCGGGCGCGGGCGCGTCATCGGGTCTTGCCTAGGCGCCGCAGTCGTCGTGCTGATCGACAAGGTGTTGCGCGAAGGCTGGCCGATCACGCGCACCGTCGTTATCGATGGGGAGAGCATTGCCGTCGGCGCCAGGTTTACCCTGCCCGCCGGTGCCGTATTGGTTTTCCTGGGCCTGCTTCTTGTCACGGCCGTGCTCATCGAGCCCTTCCTCATTCGACGTCAGATTGTTGCCCGGTTCTGGGCCTGGCTCCGCAGTCGACCACCGCCGCCAGCCTATGAGACCAGCGGCGTGGCGCTGGAAGGTGTCCAGACTAAAGGGGCGATGGCGACCGATATTGCACTCTCGGCCACGGGGCTCGGCAAGTTCTTTGCGCGGCGCGACGCGTTGGCCATCATCCTGACTGCGGTGCTCTGGTTGGCCGGTCTGGCGCTGAGGCCGGACTACTGGTGGAACTTGCCCAACACCTTTGCGATCTTGCTCAACTACACAGAACTGGCGCTCATTACCGTCGGGCTCACCTACGTCATTGCAGCCGGCGATATCGATCTCTCCGTTGGGGCCGTGCTTGCGCTTGCCGGGAGCACCGCCGCCTATTTCCTGAAGGTGCTGGGCGCCGATCCATTTACCGCCGTGGCGATGGGTCTGCTTGCCGGGACGGCTGCCGGTTTCGTCAATGCCGTCGTCACAGTCGGCTTCAAGCTGCCGGCCTTCGTTGCCACGCTCGGTATGTTCTACATTGCTCGAGGTCTCGCCGCCTGGTTTGTCGCCGGCCAGCAATTGACCGGCTGGCCCGAAGGCTACAACCTGCTTGGCCGTAAGGTGAATGACGTTCTCCTGCATTTCGGCCTTTCGCTATCATCGGGAATCATTCGCACCGTGGCCGAGGTCGTCAGCATCCAGACGATCTTTATGTTTTTCGTCGCCCTCCTCGCCGGCATCGTGCTTGCCTACACACCGTTTGGACTGAAGGTCTGCGCTGCGGGTGGCAACGTCCGCGCGGCCGCTTATGCCGGCATCAACACCAACCGCGTGCGTTTCATCTCACTGATGCTGGCCGCTCTCTGCGCGACCATGGCCGGGATCATCAACGTCGCTTACTTCCGCAGCTTCAACCCGGTTGCCGGCCAGTTCCGAGAGCTTGACGCCATCGCCTCCGTCATCATCGGCGGCGGATCGATCTTCGGCGGTTACGGAACGATGATCGGCTCACTTGCCGGTGCAGCCGTAATCACGCTCGTCCGTGCACTCCTGCAGCTCAACGTCCAGGGCTTCAGCATGCCGCAGCACTGGATCAATGTCTTCATTGGGGTCATCCTCATCGTGGCAGTGCTGATCGACATCTGGGTGCGACAGGCCAATCTCTTCGGCCGACTGCGAACCCGTTTCGCGGCAGCCGCGCCAACGGGAGAGCGCATCCATGGCTGACATACAGCCCTTACAGCCGATTGTGGAAATGCGGGGCATCGAAAAAGCCTTCGGAGCGGTGCAGGCGCTCCGCAAAGTCGATCTCATCCTTTATCCTGGCGAGATTCTTGGCTTGGTCGGGGACAATTCGGCCGGCAAGTCGACGCTCATGAAGATCCTAACCGGCGCCTATCAGCGCGATTCCGGCGAAATCCTGGTTGCCGGGCAACCGGTGTATTTCAAGAGCCCGCACGAGAGCCGTGGCGCCGGAATCGAGATGATCTATCAGGACTTCGCACTTTGCGGGAACATGGATGTCGGCCAGAACATCTTCCTTGGCCGCTGGCCCCTCAAAGGCCCCTTCGTCGATCGACGGAAAATGTATGCCGAAGCGGACAGCGTTCTGAAACGGCTCAAAGTCGACGTGAATTCCGTCTATCAAAAGGTCGAGAGCCTATCGGGTGGCCGCCAGCAATCCGTGGCCATTGCCCGCGCGATCTCCTTCGAACCGCGCGTCGTGATCCTCGATGAGCCGACCGCCAACCTTTCCGTCATGGCCACCGAGCGGCTGCTCGAAACCATGCTGGAGCTGAAGAAACAAGGCGTTGCCCAAATCATTATCTCGCATCGTCTGGTCGACATTTTTGCGGTGGGCGATCGCGTCATGGTTCTCAAGCGCGGCGAGTATGTCGGCGACCGCTATGTCAGGAACACGGACGAGCATGAGGTCCTGGAGATCATTGTCTCCGGCACCCGGGAGAGTGCACTGACGGCCGACGAGGCGAGAAGCGTTGATCGGTCATGATGCCGCACGCGCAAGAAGGATCCCGATACCGGATCTTCTATTGCTTCAAACTGAGCGATCCGTCTGCAACGGAATAGGAGGCAAGTTTGCGCAGGAAGCTCATGCCGACGAGCGTGAAGGAAAGGGCATCATCCTTCAGCACGAAAGCCTCCACGTCGCGCACGCGGATGCCACCGATTTCCACGCGATCTAATATGACGTGCGCCGCCTTCGTGGTGCCGTTGGCAGTGTTTACCGAATAGCGGAAATCGAGCTGGTTGCCGGTATAGCCAAGGCGTCGGGCGAAGCTCTCGTTCAGCGCGATATAGGTCGCGCCTGTGTCGATCAGGCCCTGGACCTGTCGACCGTTGATCCTGAAGTCTCCGGAGTAATGTCCCTGGGCATCGGCCTGCAGGCGCATCGTGCCACCATTAACCGCCGTGGCAGGCACCGGCTCGGCGCTGGCTGTTACGAAGTTGGCCGAAACGACCGCTTCGCTTCCGGGTTTTCCCATCAGGGACGGTATTTGTGTGGCAAGCGCAGCAGCGACGCATGCAAAAATTACGGTACGCAGGAGCATCGGGACAGAAACTCTTCCTGTATAAACCCCGCGTCATGCGTGGCCATGCTTCTAGCTGCTACGCGATAATTGCTGACAAGTTCCTAATGCCGGCAAGCAAATGACCCGGCAAGCGTGTCCGGGCCATCAACTGGTAAACGGTTTGCGAATTATTTCGTGCCGTACATGCGATCGCCGGCGTCTCCGAGGCCGGGCATGATGTAGCCCTTCTCGTTCAGATGGCTGTCGATGGAGGCGGTGAAGACGGGAACATCGGGATGCGCATCGCGGAAATTCCTGATGCCCTCCGGCGCGGCCAGAAGGCAGAGGAAGCGAATGTTGTGGGCTCCCCGTTCCTTGAGCTTGTCGATCGCGGCGATCGACGAGTTGCCGGTCGCCAGCATCGGGTCGACGACGATGATCAAGCGCTCGGAGATGTCCTCGGGAGCCTTGAAGTAGTATTCGACCGGCTGCAACGTCTCGTGATCGCGGTAGACGCCGATATGCGACACGCGCGCCGACGGCACAAGGTCGAGCATGCCTTCGAGAAGGCCGTTGCCGGCCCGCAGGATCGAGGCGAAGACAAGCTTCTTACCCTCAAGGATCGGCGACTCCATCGTCTGCAGTGGAGTCTCGATGGTCTCCATCGTGAGCTCCAGATCGCGGGTCACTTCGTAGCAGAGCAGCGTGGAGATTTCGCGCAGGAGCCGACGGAAACTTCCGGTCGATGTCTCCTTGCGCCGCATGATCGTGAGTTTGTGCTGCACAAGCGGGTGATCGATGACCGTTACGCCGTCCATGGCCGGGCCCTTTCTGTCGTTGTTCTTATCGGATGTTTCTTCCATGGAAATTGCCTCCACCGCAAGAGCGGATGCCATTTTGCAACCTGATCCCAAGGCGAGCCGATCACATCCGGGCAAAAAGCGCCTGGCGCGTCGGCTCATCAACGAAGGCTGCCTCGATACCAGTTCGCGTCATCTCATCGATTGCGGCATCGCTGAAGCCAAAGGCATCGGCGGCCAACTCGTACTCGCGCTTCAGCGACGTGTGGAAGAACGGCGGGTCGTCCGAACTGATCGTCACGCGTATACCGGCGTCCTTGAGTTTTCGCAGCGGGTGCGATGCGAAATCCGGAAAGACCTTCAGCGCGATATTGGAGCCGGGACACACTTCCAGCACCGTTCCGAGATCGGCGAGCCGCTTCACGAGATCCTTGTCCTCGACCGCGCGCACGCCATGCCCAACGCGCGAGGGCCTGACAACGTCAAGCGCATCGGCAACGCTAAAGGCACCGCACACTTCACCCGCGTGAATGGTGAGGCCAAGCCCCGCATCACGCGCAATATCGAAGGCACGCGCATAATCGGCGACCCGACCCATCCGCTCCTCACCGGCAAGATTGAAACCAGTGACAAGCGGATTCTTTGCCTTGGCAGCATATTCGGCGGCGCCAATGACACTCTCAGGACCGAAATGACGCTCCCCCGTGACAATCAGACGTGCCTCGATACCGCTTCTCGCCTTCGCACGACGAATTCCCTCGCACACGCCCTCGATGTAAGCGTCCGCGCCAAGCCCGATCCGCTTGCCATGATCGGGAGACACGATTAGCTCGCTGTAGATCGTGCCTATAGCGGCGAGTTCCTCAAGATAGGTTTCGGTCAGCAGCGCGTAGTCTTCCTCGGTCTTGTAGACTTCGGAGACCTTATCGTAGCATTGCAGAAAGCTTGCGAAGTCATGCCAGACATAGGCGCCATCGGCCAGGTAGCTGCTGATGTCGATGTTGTACTTGCGAGCCTGCGCCAAGGTAAGCGTTGGCGGTGCCGCACCTTCCAGATGGCAGTGCAGCTCGACCTTCTTCAAATGCGATGTCATAGAAAACTTCTCCCGTGCGCGCCCGGCGGAATGCGCAGATGCCGGGCGATCGTCTCGCCGATATCAGCATAGGTGGCGCGTATGCCGATATCGCGAGAACGAAGCCCCGGTCCATAGGCAATGATCGGCACCCGTTCGCGCGTGTGATCCGTGCCACGCCACGTCGGATCGCAGCCGTGATCGGCGGTCAGGATGACGAGATCGCCGGGCTTCAGCTTGCCACCCACTTCGGGTAGCCTGGAATCAAAGGCTTCAAGGGCGGCGGCATAGCCCGCTACATCCCTGCGATGGCCATAGAGCATGTCGAAATCGACAAAGTTAGTGAAAACCAGGTCGCCATCCTCGGCGGTGTCCATGGCTGCGAGGCTCGCATCCATCAGCGCCTCATTGCCATTCGCCTTGACCACCCGGGACACTCCCTTATGCGCAAAGATGTCGCCGATCTTGCCAATGGCATGGACCTTGCGACCTTCCTTGACCAACCGATCGAGAAGTGTCGGCTCGGGCGGCGGCACCGAGAAGTCGCGCCGGTTTCCGGTACGCTGAAACTTGGAGGCGGTTTCCCCAACGAACGGCCGCGCGATGACGCGGCCGATGTTATGGTGGTCCAGCAGCGCCCGCGCGATCGTGCAGAAGGTCATGAGCCTGTCGAGGCCGAAATGCGTCTCGTGCGCTGCAACCTGGAAGACGGAGTCGGACGAGGTGTAGCAGATCGGCTTTCCGGTCCGGATATGCTCTTCGCCATGCCGGGCAATGATGTCGGTGCCGGAGGCATGACAATTACCGAGAATCCCCGGAACGTCCGCGGCCCTGCAGAGCGCCTCGACGAGTTGCGGTGGGAAGGCTTCGCCCTCAGTCGGAAAGTAGCCCCAGTCGAATGTTACCGGCGTCCCGGCGATTTCCCAGTGGCCGGATGGGGTATCCTTGCCACGCGAAACTTCGGTGGCCGAACCGAACATCGCATAGACCTTTTCCGGCACCGGCATCCCGGCCGGGAAGCGTCCCGAGGCGGCCTTGGCGAGATGGACCAGACCAAGAGCCGACATATTCGGAAGCTGGAGGGGGCCCGAGCGCAATCCCTCGCGATCGGCAGCGCCTGCCGCACAGAATTCCGCGATGTGCCCCAGCGTGTCGGCGCCCTCGTCGCCATAGGCAGCCGCGTCCGGCGCCCCGCCGACACCAAATGAATCCAGAACGAAAAGAAAGGCTCGCGCCATGCTCCACCTAGCGACAGATAATTGACGGCCCGCGCATCACGGACCACTCCTGAAGCCTTATAACGGCAGAGCGGACTTGGCAAACGAGCTTGGGGCGTCAGCAATCGCCGCAGGTGACGGTATCGCTTGCGCGGGGCAGGTAATAATAATTGCGGCTGATCGTGATCGTGCTGTTGTTCGGTACCAAGTTCGGCGCAAACAGGAACATCTTGTACGGAATGCTCAGTTCGGTACGAACCAGAAAGATGTTCGCTTTTTTCATATCGGCGGGCACCGTCGTGGCGGAATTCACAACGTATGGACGGCTGCCATCCTGCGCCCACGACCATGCCACCGTCGGGTTTGCGGTACCATCGAGAGCGATGCCCGTGATCTTGATGGTAAGGCCGGTCGAACCATAGGGAACGAACACCGCGGAAGCGACCGAGGGCATATCGGCAAGCCAGGACTTGGTTACGCTTTTCTGCTGCGTCACGACATCCGTGATCATCCCGGCTGCACGGCTTGCACGCTTGCTCATGCTGAGACCAATCGTGATCTCGAATGCGCCGACATAAAGCATCACCAGAATCGGGAACAGGATGGCGAACTCGATCGCACCCACGCCCTGCCGGTCGCCGACGAAGCGTCTTGCGAGCCGATGAAGCCGGATCAGTACACCACGACCTGCCATTACGGGTACTGCTCATTCTGGAACGCCGTCGTGGCGACCATCAGAAAGTATGACGACGACCCATCGGCCGGGCGGACGTTTGTAATATAAGGCCTGATCAGGTCGGTTATGACTTGCCAGCGATAGTAGGCCCGAACCATGTTGATCGTGCCCGAGCCACCGGGAAGATATTTAAAATCAGAGGTTTTGATGTCGGCGTAGGCGCTGGTGGACGTCTTCGGTATCGTCGTGGGAATGGCGGCAAAGGTGGCGAAGTTCTGTACGTCGATGAACAGCTTGCTCGGGGTGGCCACTTCCGTTGTAGAGCACTTTATCAGAATCGAAATCTCGTTGCAGAACGCCGTCCGAAAAGCTGCCACATCCGTATTCGCGGGCGTGATTTGTCCCGTTCGCATCTTGCGGCTCATCGTATCCACCGCATTGGACAGGAGTTCCTCGCCGGCAAAGGCAATGAATGTTTCGATGATTGCAAAGACCACCATGAAATAGGGTATGGCGAGGAGTGCAAATTCGATCGCGGCCGACCCGTCGCGAGAGTGCGCAAATGCGGCTAACCGCGACCGCTTCCGCCGATGGGGGCGGGAGGCCGCGTCCGCCGCTTGATCCGTTTCCTTCATGGCATGCATCCGGGACAGCTTCGACCACACGGTTTTAAAGGGTGATCGTTGATTTTCCGTTTCAAGCCGGATCAGAAGTTTAACGGAGGTTCACCAACGAGATCTGGCGTCTAACTATTGGGCCGCCGCTGCAGCCTCGGTTCCTTGCTGGCTATGCTGTTCGCAATTGGGGGTACAGGAAAGGACCGAGCGCTCCGTCTGACGAAAGACACGGACCGTGTTTGCCTCGTCGATAGAGACTAGGATGCTTTCGTCCAAGATCGCATTGCCATCCGCGTCGAGCAGCACAAGGTTGGTGGTTCCAAAACTGCGTCCGGTCAGCACGATCGTTTTCGCATCGGCGACTGTAGCATCCGCAACCTTGGCATTGCCGACGATGACTTTGCTCACCGGGCGATCAAGCTTCAAAACGCGCGCCTGGTCCATATAGACCCGCAGAACATCCTGCTGCGCAAACACGGGCTCGCTAAAGCCGGCGGCGGCAAGAAAGCTGGCTAGGATGATCCTCTTGCCACTCGGCGACATTTTGATTCTCTCTCAAGAGTTACGGCGATTTTACGAAACAGCATGAGAAAAATTGGTGAACGAAGCTTTAATTCCATTTTTGATCTGTCCGCAATCCCGACTTGACGCGCGATTTGGAGACACCCTTACGTGAATGGAAGCCTATTTGAGCGCCATTTTGAATATCGGCGGGACATCTCCATGTCTTCGGAGGCTCAACTACTAAAGGGCATGCAGACCTTTCCCTAAAATTCTAAACAATGGCGCAAGCCGATACTTACCGTTCTCAAGTGTTGGTCGGCGTTTACGAAGTGGTAACCTAACTCTTTAAGTTGATAGAAACAGCGGCTCGCTAGATTGTGGCAATCCGATCAACGGCAACAGTTGGCGGACGTGCTGAACATCAACTGGAGTTAGGAGTTACCATGACCAAGCTTGTTAGCCGTTTTCTGAAGGACGAATCCGGCGCGACCGCAATTGAATACGGCCTGATCGCAGCGCTTATCTCTGTCGCGCTCATCACCGGCGCAACCGCACTGGGCGGCAAACTGAACAACCTCTTCAATGGCCTGTCCAACAAGATGAACAGCGCCTGCGGCACCGGCAACATGACCTGCTGATGCCAAGCCGCCGTTGAGGAAAGAGGCCGTCCTGACCCTCAGGACGGCTTTGCATTTTGTCCGGCTTTCGAGGTAAATCAGGTCATGACTTCAAGCGTCATCATTACCATCTTTCCGATGTGCCTGGCATTCGCGGCGGTGATGGACACATTGACGATGACCATCCCGAACCGCATCTCAGCAATTCTTTTGCTGTCTTTCCTTGCGCTGGCCCCCTTCATTGGGATGGATTGGCAGACGTTCGGCTACCATCTACTCGGTGGCGCCGTCGTGTTTGCTTCCTGCTTTTTCTTCTTCGCCCTCAACATTATGGGCGGGGGGGATGCGAAACTGCTGACTGCCGCAGCCGTCTGGTTCGGTTTCGGAGAACCGTTGGTAGAATTCATTGGCTATGTCGGTATCATGGGTGGCCTGCTGACCACAGCCATCCTCATGGTACGAATGCAGGGCGACGTGATCACGACAATCGGGTTACGAGTACCGGATTCGCTTCTCGTCGCCAAGAAGATCCCCTATGGCATTGCTATCGCCGCGGGCGGTTTTATTGCGTTCCCTTCCTCGCCGCTTTTTATTGTAGCATTGCAAAGCATGAAATGACGGCGCTTAAGCCTCCGTTAACCTAAAATCAAAGGCTTTCATTAACTATAATTATACCAATTGCGGGCAATTCTTCGGAGCGAATATCGCGAATCCCCGAGGAACGTTCGATGAAACCCGCCCGCCTTTTAATACTTGGAGTGGCTGTCGTTGCGGCCGGCCTTGCCGGCGTGCTGGCGATGAGCCTCGCGGGCCGCGGTTCCGTCGTCACCCAGGTTCAGTCGGTCGTCGAGAAGGAGCCGACTGTCAACGTGCTCGTCTCCAGCGCCAATCTGCCGGTCGGCGCACGATTGGATGACAAGGCGGTTCACTGGATGGGGTGGCCGCAGAGTGGCGTCGTCCAGGGCTTTATCACCGAAGCCGACAAGCCCGACGCGCTGAAAGACATGCAGGGCGCCGTCGTTCGCCTTCCGATCTTCGAGGGCGAGCCGATCCGCGCGGAAAAGATCGCCGATTCAAACAGCCGCATCATGTCCTCGCTCCTGCCCTCCGGGAAACGTGCCGTCGCAACCGAAATTTCGGTTTCCACGGGTGCCGGCGGCTTCATCCTGCCGAACGACCGCGTCGACGTCATCATGGTCCGCAAGTCCAAGGAAGCCGACAAGTATCTGACCGAGACGGTGCTCAGCAATGTGCGCGTGCTCGCGATCGACCAGCAGATCCAGGAAAAAGAGGACGGCTCCAAAACGGTCGTCGGAACGACCGCAACCCTGGAGCTTACTCCTGACCAAACCAAAGTGCTGGCCGTTGCCCAGCAGATGGCCAACCGGCTGTCGCTGGCATTGCGCTCCGTCGCCGACGCCCAGGAGCAGGATACCAGCGCTGCGGACTACCTCCTCAGCGGCGACAACGGCAGCGCTATGGTCCAAGTCATCAAATCAGGCTCAATCGTTACAGACAGCAGCAGCGCGCCGAAGGCCGAGTAAAGGAAATGGGAATGGGCAATTTGAAGCGCCATATGAAGCCCTTGATGGCGGGGTGCTTGTCCTTTGCGATCGGGTTCTCCGGCATGGCGCCGGGCTTTCTTGCTCCCGTCCTCGGCGCAAGGGCCGCCTGGGCCAATTCCGACGGGATGGTCACGATAACCCAGACGGGTCCCGGTGCTCATCGCAGCCTGAAACTCGGTCTGAAGAAGGCGATCGTCGTCGATCTGCCCGCCGATGCCCACGATATCCTCGTCTCGGACCCTTCCATGGCCGACGCAGTCACCCGCAGCTCGCGTCGCATCTATCTTTTCGGCAAGACGGTCGGGCAGACGAACATCTTCATTTTCGGCGCTGACGGCCAGCAGATCGTCAGCCTCGATATCGCGATCGAGCGCGATGTCGCGGGCCTCGAAGCCAATCTCCGGCGCTTCATCCCGGACTCCTGCATCAAAGTCGAGATCGTGTCAGACAACATCGTGCTGACCGGTACGGTACGCACGCCACAGGATGCTGCCCAGGCCGCCGACCTTGCACAGGTCTTCCTGAAAGGTGGCGAAGCGACAACGCGTACGGAAACAGCCAGTGGCTCGGGTGGGGAAGGGTCAGTGGCACTGTTTGCTGAAGGTCGCCAAGTCTCGCAGGTGGTCAATCTCCTGCAGATCCAGGGCGAGGATCAAGTGACGCTGAAGGTCACCATCGCCGAGGTGCGTCGAGAGGTGTTAAAGCAGCTCGGCTTCGATAATCTGGTTTCGAATTCGGGAGGGCTGACTGTCGCGCAACTGGGTTCGCCGAGCGTTAACGGCGCAACGGCGACAATTGGCGGCGGTCTGGCAGCACTCTTCAAAAGCTCGATTGGAAAGTACGATATCTCGACATACTTGAGCGCGCTTGAGCAGGCCAAGGTGGTCAAGACGCTGGCGGAGCCGACCCTGACCGCGATTTCCGGGCAGGCCGCGACGTTCAATTCGGGCGGCCAGGTACTCTATTCCACGACCGACAACGACGGCAACACGACGATTGTCCCCTACAACTACGGCATCAATCTCGCCTTCAAGCCGGTGGTTCTTTCCTCCGGTCGCATCAGCCTGGAGATCAAGACGAACGTATCGGAGCCTGCACCTTCGGTGTCCGGCTCGACGCCAACCTATCAACGCCGCTCTGCCGAGACTTCCATCGAGCTTCCCTCCGGCGGCTCCATCGCGCTTGCTGGCCTGATCCGCGATAACGTTGCGCAGACCTCGAACGGAACGCCCGGCGTCAACAAGATCCCGCTGCTTGGCACACTGTTCCGGCAACGCACGGTCGAGCGTGACGAAACCGAGCTTGTTATCATCGCAACGCCCTATCTCGTCCGCCCGGTCGCCCGCAATCAGCTCAACCGTCCGGATGACAACTTCAGCCCTGAGAACGACGCTGCGGCTTTCCTGCTCAATCGCGTCAACAAGGTTTACGGCGGCCGCGAAACGCCCGTCGCCGACGCTCAATTCCATGGCTCCATCGGGTTCATCTACAAATGAGCGCGGCAGGATCAGCAATGGCACAACACAGAGATCAGCCGATGGCCCGCAAGCAGAACACTGCGCATGAATCCCGCCTTTCGAAATCGCTGCTGACCATGGTCGCGGTGGCGGCCGCCCTGCTTTCCGGCTGCGCCTCCCACGACGAACTGACGACCGGCGGCATCCCCGACGACTATCGCCAGCGCCACCCGATCGTGGTGGCCGAAGCCGAGCAATCGGTCGATATCCCGGTCGCTTCCACTGACCGCCGCCTCAACATCGCCCAGCGCGACATGATCCGCGGCTTCGCGCAGAACTACACGTCGCGGGCGACCGGACCGGTCTATCTGCTGACGCCCGAGGGATCGCCAAATGCGGCAGCCGCCCGTCAGTTGCGCGGCCAGGTGCGCGCCGAACTCTCGGCCCGCGGCGTCGCGAGCTCCAAGATCGTCAACAGCTCTTACGCCGCCACCGGTGCGGGCGACGCAGCGCCCATCCGCCTGACCTTCGTGGGGACGACGGCGATGACCTCGCAGTGCGGTCAATGGCCGAGGGACATGATCAACGATTTCAGCAACCAGAATTACTACAACTTCGGCTGCGCAACGCAGAACAACCTGGCTGCACAAATAGCGAACCCTGAAGACCTGATCGCGCCTCGCGGCATGACTCCGATCGATGCGACCCGTCGCAACGCCGCGATCAAGGAGTATCGCGAACGGACGAGCAATATCGAGGAAGTCAGCGGCAGCGCCAACAGCTTCTGATCGGGGTAGGACCGAACGATGAGTACAGTCGAATACGAGATCAAGAATACGACGGAGCTGCGCAACGCCGAGGATGCCATTCGCATGGCTGAGCTCGAGAATATGCGCCCACTTCCTCGCATATCGGTGCACGCCTTCTGCGAGAGCGAAGAATTGCAGCGGGTTGTGGAACGCTGCAGCCATGATCGGCGCATGTCCAAGGTCGGCTTGCGGATCACCAGCGGCGGTATTGCGGCCGCGGCGAACATGTTCGCGACAGCGCCGACACCAAATCTGATCATTCTCGAAACCAAGGCGGGAGCCGCGAACCTGCTGAGCGAGCTGGCGCCGCTTGCCGCCGTTTGCGACCCTTCCACCAAGGTCATCATCGTCGGTTACTACAACGACATCGCGCTTTACCGCGAACTCGTGCGCAACGGCATTTCCGAATACATGGTCCAGCCAGTCGCCATGCCCGACATCATGGCGGCGATGGCCACGATCTTCGTAGACCCGGATGCCGAGCCGCTTGGCCGCAGCATCGCCTTCATCGGCGCCAAGGGCGGTGTCGGCTCATCGACGATCGCCCACAATTGCGCTTTCGGCATTTCCAACCTGTTTTCGACCGAAACGATCCTGGCCGATCTCGATCTGCCCTATGGCACGGCCAACATCGACTTTGACCAAGACCCAACCCAGGGCATTGCCGAGGCCGTCTACGCGCCTGACCGGCTGGATGAGGTATTTCTCGACCGTCTGCTGACGAAATGTTCGGAGCATCTATCGCTGCTCGCTGCCCCCTCGCTTCTCGACCGCGCCTATGATTTCGAAGGACAGGCGTTCCAGCCTGTTCTCGATGTCCTTCAGCGCAACGCGCCTGTCACCGTACTCGACGTGCCTCACGCCTGGTCGGAATGGACGCGCTCCGTGCTGGCTAGCGTCGACGAGGTTGTCATCTGCGCGTCGCCCGATCTCGCCAACCTGCGTAACACCAAGAACATGATGGACGCGTTGAGAAAGATGCGGCCCAACGACAAGATGCCGCATCTGATCCTCAATCAGGTCGGCATGCCGAAGCGGCCGGAGATCAGCCCCTCCGACTTCTGCGAGCCACTGGAAACCGATCCAATCGCGATCATCCCCTTCGATGCCAACCTCTTCGGTAACGCGGCCAACAGCGGCCGGATGATTTCGGAGATGGATGCAAAGTCGCCAACCGCGGAAACATTCTCGCAGATATCGCACGTCGTAACCGGGCGGATTGCTATCAAAAAGGCACGGAAGGGCGGTTTGCTCGGCCTGCTGAAACGCAAATGACGCCCGCCAAGAGTGGATTGGAATAAGGCATGTTCGGAAAGCGCGGAAACGAGGGTTTTGGCAAGGCGGGTGGCGCGTTCGCACCGCCTCCGCCGGCGCAACAATCCTCCCCGTCAGCACCCGCGGTTCTGGTCGAACCGCAGCGCGAGCCTCCGCGTCAACAGGTTTCACCGCCACCGATGCAGACGCCGCAGCGAAAGCGTCCTACCCGTACAGACGAATATTACGATACCAAAGCGCAGGTCTTCTCCGCGCTGATCGATACGATCGATCTTTCGCAGCTTGCCAAGCTCGACGGTGAAAGCGCACGCGAAGAAATCCGCGATATCGTCAACGACATCATCACGATCAAGAACTTCGCGATGTCGATCTCCGAGCAGGAAGAACTGCTCGAGGACATCTGCAACGACGTTCTCGGCTATGGTCCGCTCGAACCGTTGCTTGCACGAGACGACATCGCCGACATCATGGTCAACGGTGCTGGCCAGACCTTCATCGAAGTCGGCGGCAAGACGATCGAGTCCGAAATCCGCTTCCGCGATAATTCGCAACTGCTGTCGATCTGCCAGCGCATCGTTAGCCAGGTTGGCCGTCGCGTCGATGAATCAAGCCCGATCTGCGACGCCCGTCTGCCCGACGGCTCCCGCGTCAACGTCATTGCGCCGCCGCTCGCCATCGACGGACCGGCACTCACGATCCGTAAGTTCAAGAAGGACAAGCTGACCCTCGAGCAGCTCGTTCGCTTCGGCGCCATCACGCCGGAAGGTGCGACGCTGCTCCAGATCATCGGCCGGGTTCGCTGCAACATCGTCATTTCGGGTGGTACCGGCTCGGGCAAAACGACGCTGCTCAACTGCCTCACGCGCTACATCGACGCAGATGAGCGCGTCATCACCTGCGAAGACACGGCCGAACTGCAGCTGCAGCAACCGCATGTGGTGCGCCTGGAAACCCGCCCACCAAACATCGAAGGCGAAGGCGAGATCACCATGCGCGATCTCGTCAAGAACTGCCTGCGTATGCGTCCGGAACGGATCATCGTCGGTGAAGTGCGCGGACCTGAGGTCTTTGACCTGCTGCAGGCAATGAATACCGGTCACGACGGCTCCATGGGCACGATCCACTCAAACTCGCCGCGCGAATGCCTCAGCCGTATCGAGTCGATGATCGCAATGGGTGGTTTCACACTGCCGGCGAAAACGGTGCGCGAGATCATCTCCGGCTCGATCGATATCATTGTCCAGGCGGCGCGCCTGCGCGATGGCTCGCGTCGCATCACGCAGATCACCGAAGTAATCGGCATGGAAGGCGACGTCATCATCACCCAGGATCTGATGCGCTACGAAATTGAAGGCGAAGACGCCTCCGGCCGTCTGATCGGAAGGCACAAATCGACCGGTATCGGCAAGCCGCATTTCTGGGACCGCGCACGCTACTTCAACGAAGAAAAGCGCCTTGCCGCCGCCCTCGACGAAATGGAAGCCAAGTCCAAGGATTAGTAAGATGTTCGGGTTCGATCCTGTCGTGTTGGCCATTATCGTGCTTGCCGCCGTCGCGGCCGGTGCCGTTTGCTATGGCCTTCTCTTCGCGCGGATCGAGACCGAGAAGAAGTCGGCAAACCGCGTTAACCGTGTCGTTTCGGCTGAGGCTGACAAGGCCAGCGTCAAGGCGGCTCGTGACCGCGTCCAGGAAATGTCGAAGCGCCGCAAATCGGTGCAGGACAATTTGAAGGATCTCGAGAAGCGCCAGCAGGAAAACACCAAGAAGAAGCTGTCGTTGAAGTCGCGGCTGACGCAGGCCGGTCTCCGGATCACACCCGGGCGCTTCTATATGTTCAGCGCTATTTTTGGCCTTGTCCTGATGTTCGTCGCGTTCCTGGCCGATGCACCTGTTATGGTCGTGCTCGGCCTGCCCATCATTGCCGGGCTTGGGCTGCCGCGCTGGGTGCTTGGCTTTCTGATCAAGCGGCGTCAGAACAAGTTCCTCGCGGAGTTTCCCAATGCGCTCGACGTCATTGTGCGCTCGATCAAGTCTGGCTTGCCATTGAACGACGCCATCCGGCTCATTGCCAACGAGGGCAAGGATCCCGTGAAGAGCGAGTTTCGTCGCGTTGTGGAATCACAGCAGGTAGGTCTCAGTGTGCCGGATGCCTGCGCGCGTATGAGCAACTACATGCCGCTGCAGGAAGTGAGCTTCTTTGCGATCGTCATCGCGATCCAGTCACAGGCAGGCGGCAACCTCTCGGAGGCCATCGGCAACCTCGCCAAAGTGCTGCGCGACAGAAAGAAAATGAAGGCGAAGGTCAAGGCACTGTCGATGGAAGCCAAGGCCTCGGCCGTCATCATCGGTGCGCTGCCGTTCATCGTCGCAACGCTCGTCTATCTGACATCGCCCCAATACATGCTGATCCTGTTCACTGACCCTCGCGGCCATCTGATCATGGGCGTTTCGGCGGTCTGGATGTCGATCGGCATTTTCGTCATGCGCAACATGGTCAATTTCGACATCTGATGGAGGACGGGCCGTGTCATCTGATCTCGCTAGTAAACTGACAGACCCCGCCATGCTGATCGCGGTGCTGGTCGCGATCGCGGTTTTCGCCAGCCTCTACACCGTCGCCATCCCGTTCTTCGAACGTGGTGACCTCAACAAGCGCATGAAGGCTGTTTCCACAGAACGCGAACAGATCCGCGCCCGCGAACGCGCGCGCATGAACGCCGATACGAGCGGAAAGACCTCGCTTCGTACCCAGAACAACCGTTCGGTTCGGCAGATCGTGGAGAAGTTCAACCTCCGCGAGGCGCTGGTCGACGAAAACACCATGAACAAACTCCGCGCCGCCGGGTTCCGCTCGGAAAATGCGCTGAATATGTTCCTTGTCGCGCGTTTCCTGCTGCCATTCCTGTTCTTCGGCCTTGCAGTCTTCTGGGTCTTCGGTCTCGATCATCTGGCCGACAAGCCGACGCCGATGCGCTTTCTCGTGACACTTGGCGTAGCCTATGTCGGCTTCTATGCGCCGAATATCTTCATCTCCAATCGGATGTCGAAGCGCCAGCACTCCATCAAGCGTGCCTGGCCCGACGCGCTCGACCTGATGCTGATCTGCGTCGAGTCGGGTATTTCGATCGAGGCAGCCATGCGCCGTGTCTCGGAAGAGCTGGGCGAGGCCTCCCCGCCGCTGGCGGAAGAAATGATCCTGACGACGGCCGAGCTCTCCTTCCTTCCCGACCGACGTGTTGCGCTGGAAAACCTCGGCCTACGGACGCAGATCCCATTGGTGCAGTCCGTCACCCAGGCGCTGATCCAGGCGGATCGCTACGGCACACCGGTTTCGCAGGCACTGCGCGTACTGGCGCAGGAAGGTCGCGACGAACGCATGAACGAGGCTGAGAAAAAGGCTGCCGCCCTGCCGCCGAAGCTCACGGTGCCGATGATCCTGTTCTTCCTGCCGGTTCTCGTCGCCGTCATTCTCGGCCCGGCTGGCATCCAGGTCGCCGACCGCTTCTAGCCAGCCATTTCCGCCGGGCTGGTCATCTCAAAGCATTGCGCATAGGTTGGACGACATCTCCGTAAGCCGGCAGGAGCCGTTGATGTCGTCCCTAAGCATCTTCCTGAGCATCATCGCTGCTCTCTCTATCGGGGCGATAAGCCCCGGCCCGAGTTTTGTTCTCGTTTCACGCATTGCGATGTCGCGTTCACGTCTCGACGGGCTTGCGGCGGCGCTCGGCATGGGGATTGGTGGCGTTGCGTTCAGCATCTTGGCGCTCGCGGGACTGACCGCGCTGCTTTCGCAATTCGAATGGCTCTATCTGGTTCTGAAGGTGGCTGGCGGAGCCTATCTCGTCTACATGGCCTTCAAAATCTGGCGCGGGGCACGCGAGCCGATCCATGTCGGTGATGCGGGAAGCGATCGTCGGGCACTCGCCCGAAGCTTTACCACCGCCTTGCTGACGCAGGTTAGCAACCCAAAGACGATCGTCGTCTATGCAAGCATCTTTGCAGCATTGCTACCGAAGACGGTTCCACTCGGGCTTATCTTGGCGCTGCCGATCGGCGTCTTTGCGGTTGAAGCCGGCTGGTACACGGTCGTGGCGCTCGCATTCTCGGCCAGACATCCAAGACGGCTCTATCTGGCTGCAAAGACGTGGATCGATCGCCTGGCCGGGACGGTCATGGCCGGCCTCGGCGTACAGCTCGTCACCTCGGGGCTGGCCGGCCGCTGATGTCAGTTGGTGCTGGTGGGAGCGCTACTGCCGCTATCTTTGGCCGCAAGCTTCTGCCAGGAATTCTGCTGCGACAGCATCGAGCGCAGATAGGCGACGTTGGCATCGGCCTGCTGCTGCGAAAGCTCTCCGCGCGCAATCTTCTCTGCCTCGGGGAACCGGCCCTGAAGACCAATGACCAGTGCGAGATTCTGGCGGACCCGGCTGTCGGCCGTGGGCTGCTCTGCCGCCTGGCGCAAATAGGTCTCGGCTGTCCGCAGGTCGCCGGTCAGCACATAGGACATGCCGAGATTGGACAGGATCGATGCCTCGCCTGGTTGGATGTCGAGCGCTTCACGGTAGCGCTGGCGGGCTTCGGCGGAGCGGCCGAGCTGATCGAGGATGGCACCTTCGGCCGATGTCAATTTCCAATCGGGACGGTCGGGCGTTTGGGCGCGACCGATCGTATCGAGCGCCTGCTGCAGTTGACCGGCTGCGGCCTGAGCTTTTCCGTAGGCGGCCAGAACGTTTCGGTCGTTCGGGTTGGCGATCGCAACCTGTTGCATGACGGCCAATGCCTGGGCATCGCGGCCCTGCATGCGCAGCAGGTTGGCGTAGTTCACGCCATTGGCGGCATCACGAGGATTCTTCTCGTATGCTTGTCCGACGCGCTCGGTCGAGCTGCGCAGCTCGACTTCATTCATCGTTTCGACCGGCTTGGTGAGCGTCGGCACGGATCCGGTCGTCATGCGGTCCTTCGTCGTCGTGCAACCGGCAAGCGCCAGTACGACGAGCGCAGTCGCGACGCCCTGAAAAACACGGGTTTCAAGCAGAGTATTGGCCGAAGCAGGCATCGTGCGTCCCTGAGATCCGAATCGGCGTCTGACCTCAAAACGGCACAGGGAAAGGTTTTGACGCAATCTTCACTCCAGCAATAGTCTGTTAACCCTAACAGACCGTTAAGACGCGATTCCCGGACGCCCCAAAGGATACTCATGGCACCCTATCAGTTCATCGAGAGACCGACACCGTTCAACAGCAAGGGCGGCTCGACGCTGCCGATCTTTGCCGTCACTCCGGCGCATATCGAAACGGGCACGATCGACCCGATCGCACTCGATTGGGCCAAGAAGGCGGGCTACAAGGCCGAGAGCGGCTCGCTGCTGCTCATTCCGACGGACGAAGGTCATCTCGGTGGCGCGCTGTTCGGGCTCGGCACCAATCCGTCTGAACAACCCTACATCACCGGCAAGCTTGCGCGCGCGCTGCCGGCCGGCGACTGGCACATCGAAACGGCTCCGCTGACGGCAAACCGCCTTTCGCTTGGCTTCGGCCTCGGCAGCTATCGCTATGACCGGTACAAATCGGAGAAGACCTCGGCGCCCACGCTAATGATCCCGCGCGATGCCGATGGAGCTGACATCAAGCGGCAGCTGGCCGGCGTCTTCCTGGCACGCGACCTAATCAATACGCCGACCAACGACATGGGGCCGAACGAATTGGAAGCAGCCTTCCGCGGCCTGGCGGCCCACTACAAGGCCGAGATCAATGTCGTCAGCGGCGACGACCTCCGACAGAACTTTCCGCTCGTCCATACCGTCGGCCGCGCCAGCGCCGATGCGCCGCGCCTGCTCGAATTGCGTTGGGGCAAGAAGGGGCACCGCAAGATCACGCTCGTCGGCAAGGGCGTCTGCTTCGATACCGGCGGTCTCGACATCAAGCCGGCGTCTTCGATGCTGCTGATGAAGAAGGACATGGGCGGCGCGGCAAACGTCATGGGCCTCGCCTTGATGATCATGGACGCCAAGCTCAAGGTCGATCTCAGGGTGATCATTCCTGTCGTCGAAAACTCGATCTCGTCCAATGCCTTTCGCCCGGGTGACATCTACCGGAGCCGCAAGGGGCTGACGGTGCAGATCGACAATACGGACGCCGAAGGCCGTTTAATCCTCGCAGATGCGCTTGCCTATGCAGATGAGGACGCGCCGGACCTCTTGATCGACATGGCGACGCTGACGGGTGCTGCCCGCGTGGCGCTCGGTCCCGACCTGCCACCCTTCTTTACCGATGATGCCGAACTCGCTCAGGACCTGACCGAAGCAAGCCTCGAGACGGACGATCCCCTTTGGCGGCTGCCGCTCTACGCCGGCTATGAAAAGGACATTCGCGCCAAGTTTGCCGACATCACCAATGCGCCGGCAGGCGGCATGGCGGGTGCGATCACTGCCGCCCTGTTCCTCAAGCGCTTCGTCTCCAACACCACGAGCTGGGCGCATTTCGATATCTACGGCTGGGCGCCGTCCGAACGACCGCACTCTCCTGGCGGCGGCGAGGCGCAGGCAATTCGCGCGCTCTACCATCACATCCGGCAGAGCGTGCGCTAGGCGGCGATCGTTAAAATTTTATTTACCGTGACGGGCGGCAAAGTTTGCCGTCCCATTGCTTCGCACGGTGCACTGCCGGAAAATGGAACGCGAGCGTAACGAGTTTCCGGAGGACCCATGCCGATCGAACTGACGGCTTCGCAGGCGTTGGGCCTGTGGCATGGTGTGACGCTCGATCAAGTGAGGCTCGACGATCGCGATTTGACGTTGCGCCAGATGGCGATCCTGCTGCATATCTATCTCGTGCCGCCGCCGCATACCGTGCGCGGTCTGGCGGCGACGCTCAACGTGACCAAGCCTGTCATTACACGGGCACTGGATACGATGGGAGATATGGGTCTGGTCGACCGTGTGCGCGACGAACGCGACCGGCGAAACGTCGTGATAAAGCGCACCGTCGGCGGGGCGCTCTATCTGGAAAAGCTTGGTGATCTCGTGCGCGACAAGGGTCGCCGCCTGACGCCGTGAAAGGGATATGATGACGATGCTCGATCGCCGCCTTCATGCCTATCGACCGGACCTCGCCGAGGCTGGACTGGAAGGACGTGTGGAAGCCCTGCGCTTCGTTCCTGGCACACGGGCCCGTGTAGGCGTGCCGGTCGTTGGGCTCAGACCCGCGCCGGATCTCGCCAAGGGAATTGATACCGAACTGCTCCTCGGCGAGGACGTCACCGTGTTCGACCGTGCAGAGGGCTGGTGCTGGGTCAAGGCCGCCTCCGATGGCTATGTCGGTTATCTGCCGGAAGCCGCCCTTTCGGATGCGCTGGTTGAGCCCACGCATATCGTCACGGTTCAGCGGACGTTTCTCTATCTGGAATCCGAGCTGCGCAAGCCCCACAAGAGCATCTTGTCCATGGGCAGCCGGGTTCGGATTGTCGGCGAGGCCGAAACGCGCGGCAACCGCTATGCGATGCTGGAAGACGGCACGGCGATCTTTGCCAAGCATCTGCAGCCGATCGGCGCAGGCGAAGGGGGCGACTATGTCGACGTGGCAAGCCGATTCATCGAGACGCCTTACCTGTGGGGCGGTCGCTCCGGGCTTGGCATCGACTGCTCAGGCCTCGTCCAGCTTTCGATGCTGATGACTGGACGAAGCGCGCCGCGCGACACCGACATGCAGTCGGCAACCCTTGGGGAGCCGATCGGTCGGTCGGAACTGCGCCGTGGCGACCTGGTTTTCTGGAAGGGTCATGTTGCCGTTCTGGAAGATTCGGAAACGATTATTCATGCCAACGGACATACGATGACGGTTGCTCGCGAAAACCTCGAGGAGGCGATCAAGCGCATCGGCTGGCTTTACCAGCAGCCGACGGGCTATCGCCGCCCGGTCACCTGACCGGCGGCTTCGGCCATGACCTAACACCGCCTGTCCAGCTCTCGAAAGCCTTCGACAGCCTCAGCACCAGCATATCGTCGAAGCGCGGACCGACGATCTGCAGGCCGATCGGCATTCCGGATCGCGAGAAACCGCAGTTGATTGACGCGGCGGGCTGCTCGGACATGTTCCACGGCACGGTGAAGCAGATGTGCTCGAAGGGACGCGTCGGATCGTTCGTCGGCGAAGCCCAGTCTGCCGGATAGGAGACAATGGGGTTGGTTGGCGAAATCACGGCGTCGACCTTCGTGAACAGCAGGCCGCAGCTTTTGCGCATCTCGATCGTCTGATTGAAGCCCCTGACGGCCTCGGCGCCGCTGATGGAGGCGCCGCCTTCGGCCCAGGTGTAGATGTAAGGCAGAATTCTGGTTCGACGCTCCGGGCTCAGATTCTCGATATCGCCCCAGAAGCGGGACCGCCAGAATGTGTCCAGTCCGTCGAGCATCACCCGCGTCAGAACGGGCTGAACCGGAATGACAATTGCGCCCGCATCTTCAAATCGCTGACCGGCCGCCTCGACCGCCGCACGTACCTCATCGTCGACCGCAAGGCCACATCCGGCATCGAGCATCAACCCGATCCTTAGGCCGCGGAGATCCGTGTTGAGCTCCATCCAGTCGATGTCGTTCGGGGGCAGGCTGGTGCCATCACGCCAGTCCGGGCGCGAGAGCGTGGCCATTGCGTAGGCGGCATCCTCGACGGTACGCGTCATTGGCCCGGCGCAGCGGCCGACATAGAACGGATCGACAGGTATGCGGCCGTGGCTCGGCTTGAAGCCGAAGATGCCTGTCCAGCCAGCCGGCAAGCGCACCGAGCCACCGATATCGGTACCGACGTGCAGAGGTCCGTAACCCGCGGCGGCCGCGGCAGAGGCCCCGGCGCTCGATCCTCCAGGATTGCGCGTCGTATCCCAGGGATTTCGGCTCAGAGGATGGAAGCTCGAGAGGCCTGAGGAGAGCATCCCATAGTCCGGGCAGGTTGTCTTCGCAAAGATCACGGCGCCGTCCTCGCGCAGTCTCGCGGCGGCGGGGGCATCCTCGGTCGCAGGCACCAAGTCGACGGCTCTGGTCCCGAGCGGCACCGGTTGCCCCTTGGTGGCGATTAACTCCTTCAGCGTCGCCGGGATGCCGTCGAGCGGGCCGAGTGTCCCGCCTTTCATCCATCGGTCGGTCGAAGCCTGCGCCTGCTTGCGCGCCGCCTCTGGATCGTAGGCGTAAAGGGCGCAGATGGCGGGCTCCCACGCTTCGATGTGTCGCTCCAACGCCAACCAATATTCGAGCGGCGACAGGCTGCGATCGGCAAAACGCTGCCTCAAGTCACGGATCGTTAAGTCGGTTTCGGACATGGCATGGTCATCCGGGCCTGTGGTTTCGAAAACTAACGGCGATTCGCCTCGCGAGGGTCGAGCATGTCGCGCAGCCCATCGCCAAGCATGTTGAAGCCGAAGACGCAGAGCGCGATGGCAAGCCCAGGCAGGATTGCCAGCCACGGCGCGAGTGCAAGGTAAGTTTGTGCGTCAGCAAGCATACGGCCCCAGGTAGGAGCCGGTGGCGCGATACCGAGGCCAAGGAAGCTGAGGCCCGCTTCCGTCAGCACTGCCAGCCCCAATTGGATCGTCGCCTGGACGATGATCTGGCTGATGATATTGGGCAGCACGTGTCGGACGGAGATCGTGAAGCGGCTGTTCCCGATTGCGCGAGCGGCGAGCACATAGTCGCGGCTCCACGCCTGCAGGGCTGTGGCAAGCGTGACCCGCGCAAACACGGGAATCATAAATGTCGCGATCGCAGTGATCGCCGTCAGTCGACCCGGACCGAGAAAGGCTCCCAGCATCATTGCCGAGAGGATCGGCGGCAATGCGAAGACGACATCGCAGGCGCGCATCAGCAATGTTTCGAATGTGCCCCGCACGGCGGCGGCCGCGATACCGGCGATTGATCCGAGCGTCCCGCCGATCAACACGGCGGCGATGGCGATCGAAAGAGAATTCCAGCAGCCGACCATCATCATCGAAAGGACGTCCCGGCCAAACTGGTCGGTGCCGAGAACGCCGAACGCCAAGGGTGGCTGCAGCTTGTGAACGATCTGCATCTTTGCCGGCGGCAGCGGTGTCCAGACAAGCGACAGCAACGCGACGACAACAAGAACAGCAATGATGCCGCCGCCCACCACCAGACCCGTTCTCCGGCTAATTTCAAATCGCCGGCGCCGAGCGTTCATTTGATTGGATACGATGGGCGCCATATCAGACGCCTTTCCGCAAGCGCGGGTCGATCGCCAAATAGGAGAGATCGACGATGAAGTTCATGACAACAACGAGCGCGGCAAAGAACAGCACGACATCCTGCATGACGATGATGTCGCGTTGCGACAGCGCCTGATAGGCAAGCCGACCGAGGCCTGGGAGGTTGAAAACGTTTTCGACAAGAACCGCGCCCGCGACCAGGAAAGTGAACTGTAAGCCCAGGATCGTCAAAACGGGAACGAGGGCATTCGGCACCGAATGGCGCCACAGGACCCGGCGCTTCGACAGTCCCTTGGCAAGCGCTGTTCGCGTGAAATCCTCATGCAGGGTCTCCAGAACGGCGGAACGCGTGACGCGCGTCAGGACGGCTGCCTGCGGCAAGGCGAGCGCTATTGCGGGCATAACAAGTGCCTTGAAAGCGGGCAAGATGCCGACACCCCACCCCGGGAAACCTCCAGCCGGCATCCAGCCGAGCGCAGTCGAGAAGAGCATGATCAGCAACAGGGCCACCCAGAAACCGGGAACGGCGATGCCGATCTGCGAAAACACCGAAGCCACTGCATCCGGCAGCCCACCGCGATGCGCGGCCGCTAGGACACCCAGAGGAATGGCGATGGCGACGGAGAGCGCAATTGCCATCAGCGCCAAGGGGAGCGTCACCGCCAATCTCTCAAGGATCAGCCCGGCCACCGGCACGCCGTAGGTATAGGATTGGCCGAGATTGCCGCGGAATACGCCGGCGAGCCATTCACCATAGCGCCACAAGAGCGGCTGATCGAGACCAAGTTCATGACGGAGAGTTGCCAGCGTTTCCGGCGAAGCCGACGTACCGAGCATGATGGAGGCCGGATCGCCCGGCAGAAGATCCATCACAGCAAAGATCAACAGGGAAACGACGGCGAGCGTTGCGATCAGACCAACAAGACGACGGGACAGAAGGGCTATCATTTCACGTCCGGTACTGTTTGCCGCCCCGCCATACCATCCATCCGCAATCAGTCTTCCCAGGAGACCTTCGTGAGGACGTTCGAGGGAATGGGCTCATTTTCCCAGAGACCTTTCAGCTTCTTGTCCCAGACGCCGAGCTTGGGCATGACGAAGAGATAGAGCGCCGGCACATCCTCGGCCAGAATCTTCTGAGCCTCTCCGTAGATCTTCGCTTGCGCTGCAGGATCCGAGGTTTCCTGCACCTTCTTCATCAGGTCGTTGAAAGCCGGATTCTTGTAGTTGAAGTAGTATGGATCACGAGCGTAGATGTCGATGTCGAGCGGTTCTGCGTGAGCGACGATCGTCATCTCGTAGGCGCGGTCCTTCATGACATCCTGCACCCATTTGGCCGGAAACTCGGTCGGCTCGATGTTCACCGTCACGCCGATTTCAGCCAGCATTGCCTGCATGACCTGTGCGCTTCGTGGCGCATAGGCCATTTGCGGCGATTTGATCGTGAAGGTGAAACCGTTGGGATAGCCGGCTTCGGCAAGCAGTGCCTTGGCCTTTTCGGGATCGTAGGGCAGAACGCCGGTGAGATCGATATAACCCGGATCATTCGGTGTGTAGTGGCTGCCGATCGGCGTGCCGAGGCCGGACCAAGCACCGTCGACAACCGTCTTGCGGTCAATCGCCATCATCAGGGCCTGACGCACGCGCTTGTCGTCGAATGGCTTTTTGGCGTTGTTCATCCCGGCCACGACCTTGAGCTCGGTATTGCCGATCTTAATCACCAGCTTGGCATCGCCGTCGAACGAACTCATCAGCTCGGGCGCCGCGAATTCCGGAATGGCGTCGACATCGCCCGACTTCAACGCCGCGGCCTGGGCCTGCGGATCGGCGATGAAGCGGAAGGTCACTTTGTCGAGCTTTGCCGCATCATCTTTGTTCCAATAGTCGGCGTTCCTTTCGAGCTCGACCTTGTCGCCCTTTGCCCAATTCACGAACTTGAACGGGCCGGTGCCGACAGGCGTCGTTTTGTCTGCGGCGGCAGACTTCGGCCCCACCATGACGGAGGCTGGCCAACCGAGCCAATAGAGGACGCTGCCCGTTGGAGCCGAGAGATGCAGGACGAGCGTTTCCGGGTCGGGCGTCTCGATGGAAGCAATCGAAGCGAAGAAGCGCTTCTGCGGATTTACCGAATCGGCACCGCGAGCACGATCAAGCGCGAACCTCGCCGCGGCAGAATCGAAAGCCTCGCCATCGTGAAATTTGACGCCGGTTTGTAGCTTGAAGGTATAGACGAGGCCGTCCGGGGAGACTTCCCAGCTCTTGGCGAGTTGCGGTTGCACCTTGCCGTCCTCATCAATTGCGACAAGGCCTTCGAAGATGTTCTGCCATGTCACTTGGCCAATTGCGACAGGGGCCGCAATCGTTGGATCCAGGCCAGTCGGCTCTACTGTCATACCGAGGGTCAGCGTGGTCTTGGCGGCTTCCGCCGGGGTAAGCCCCAGCAGAGCGACGCCGACCGAAGCGGCCGCGCCGAGATAGAGCCGCCGAGTCAGCCGCGCCGACGGCGCAAGCGAAACCTTCATCATTATATTCCCCTGTCTGGCCGCCGCCGTGGCGATGACCTTTACGCGCGCTAAGGTGTCATTCTCGGAGTGCACACACAATGGCGATTATGTGTGCTCAGTGTAGCCGAAAGTGCTACACTCGAAGATGTGTTCCGAGCAAGTCCATGGGGCTAATCTTTTGGCTGCAAACTTGTTTCGGCGCGCTCACGCATGAACCGTTCAATAAAATCCACCAGCTTTGTTGCCGCAAAGGAAAGCTGGCGGTCAGGAGCGACGCAGAGATCGACATAAGTGCGTATCGCATTCTTGCCGGCCAAGGGAATGGCGCGAAGCTGGCCTGCCTCGATCTCGCGACGGACAGTCAACGCCGGCAACAGAGTTACGGCTGCGCCGCTCAAAACCAGCTCCTTGAGCATTTCGAGCGAACTGGTGACGAAGACGGGCTCAACATCAAGGCCATCCTTCTCGATGCGCGCATCGAAAGCCTGGCGGAAACCGAAAGACTGGTCGGGAAGCGCCAAGGAGTACTCGGCGATATCCTTCAGCTGGATTTCGGGCCGTTCCGCGGCGGCATGTGTTGGAGCAACGATCAGATCATAGGCGATTTCCGAGCGCAGTCGTACTTTCGTGCCCGACAACGGAGGCGCGAACAACGTCACGGCAATATCGGCTTCCGCGCCGTTGACCGCTTCGATCGCCTGCCGCGCGCTGGTGATCGCGACCTCGAAGCGCAGCTTTGGATATTTCAGGCTGAATTCCGCCAGCGCCGGAGCGAGCAGATTGGCGACGGTGGCGCCGTTGGCATAAATGCTGACCTTGCCGCGCTGCAACCCCTTCAGGTCTTCGATAAGCTCGCCGACGTGATCGAGTTCGCGCAGCGTCCGCCCTGCGCGCGCCGCAAGCAACTCGCCGGCAGCGGTCAGTTTGACGCCGCGGGCGCTGCGCTCCACAAGCGGCGCGCCAAAGTGATACTCCAGGTTCTCGATCTGCCGGCTGATCGCCGTCGGCGCAACGTTCAAATTCTCCGCGGCCTGGCGCATGGAGTTCGTGCGCACCAGCTCGTCGAAATACATCAGGGCACGGATCTGCATGTCGTGGTCTCCGCCGCTTCAGGCAATGTCGCCCTGTTTAGGCGATCTTGCGCGATCCGGGTAGCGGTCTCGCCAAGCCTCTTGCGCGCCGGCGACCGGAAGAACGGTGGCCTCGTAGACGCCACGCGCGATGGCGCGCGCCATGACCGTTGCAGCAAAGTGGCAAAGCTCCAGAAAAGCGGAAAGGTCCAGCCGCGGCTTCCTGCCCGTCGAGGCCGCAAAGACGGTATCGCCATCAAGCGGCAGATGAGCCGGCAGCAAGGCGCGCGCGAAACCATTGTGAGCCATGATCGCCAGGCGATGGGCCTCCTGCTTGGTCAATTCGGCATCTGTGACAATGGCGCCGATTGTTGTCGCCGTGGTACTCATGCCCTTCAGCCGCATGCGGGTGTCAGCTTCAGAGATCGGCGAGGGCAAGCCAAGGCCGCCAAATTCTCCGTTCTGCTCGAAGGGCGCCGACCAGAAATGCGGCCCCTCCCCCACCGTCGCCGAGCCAAGCGCATTGACGGCAACGATCGCCGCGATCTTCAGGCCGGCGCCGGTTTCGGCACTTGCCGAACCGAGCCCCCCTTTAAAAGTCGCGGTCGTTGCACCCGCGCCAGCGCCGACGGTACCGAGAGCGAACGGCCCTTTCGCCGCCGCCTTGAAAGCCTCATAGCCCATGTCGCGATAGGGCGACTGCAGACCCCAGTTCTTGTCACCGCCGTTCAGCAGGTCCATCAGGATCGCCTGGGGAACGATCGGCACCTTCACATCGCCGACCGGAAAGCCTCGGCCGACTTCCCGCAAACCCGCCTGAACGCCGCCTGCTGCGTCAAGGCCGAATGCGGAGCCACCGGAAAGCACGAAGGCGTCGACTGCGCCGACCGTCATCGACGGATCGAGAAGAGCTGTGTCGCGGCCGCCGGGAGCACCACCTAGTACCACGCCGGAGGCCGTCGCAGGTTCGTCGAAGACGATTGCGGTTACACCTGAGCCGAGCTTCAGATCCGTCGCGTTCCCGACGGAGACCCCTTCAATGTCGGTGATCAGATTGAGCACGCGCGTCATCCTTGTTTAAGCAAGAGCGCGCGATAGGACCGCAACGGCGATCAAAAGACAAGACCGGCCTCACCTTTGGCAAGACCGGTCTGAAATCCGTCAAGGCTGGTTAGGCCGTGCTTCATGCTCTCAGGCATGGATGGGCTTCGGGTGACGGCGGGTCATCAGATCATGGATAGCGAGCTTCACTTCCGCCGGCGAGCTGAAATGCTGCTCGTCCAGATCGTGAACGTGAAACTTCACTGCGATGAACTTCAACCGGTTCTCATCCGGGATGACGATCCCGACGGGAACACCTGCGTACTCGATTACTTCTTTTTTCATGCGTAGAACTCCTGCCGCGCGGTATGCGCTGGCGATGGCGAATTGACTTGTCTGATTCCGTAAAGGTGGACGAAGGTCACATTCGACAGTTCGGGCGGGAGAGGGCGCCCGGACGGTCATTGCCAAGCACGGATCGCCCAAGGAAATTGGCGAGAGTATCGATGTCAGTCATGTCTCGTTCCTTTCTCTGGCGTTGCGCTTGCTTGAGGCCCTGGTGTTCCAGGGCCGGCGACGACTGCGCTATTAATCTACTTCATTGGTAGACTATACATCGCAGTCTGTCAGAAACATATTCCGAAACATGTCAAAAAATCGACCATTCGGAAAATTTCATTCCATCATGCTCGAATTAACTGCAAGAACCCTATCAAGTCTTTGTGCAATTCGCGTGACGGTCCGAAGCTCTCTTTCGATCACGGAGCAGACATAGGAAGTGCTGCTGATTCCGGCAATGGGGCATTTGATTAAAAGACGGAAAACCTCGAAATGACCGAAATGGTTAACGCTGCCACAAACGGCCTACCACCCCTGCGAGAGCACCTTTTCCAGCATGTCGACGAAGAAATCGGCACTCTCGACTGTCAGGCAGAGCGGCGGCTTAATCTTCAACACATTCAGGTGATCGCCAGTCGGCTGCATCAAGACGCCAAGATCGAGGAGTCGGGTGCAGATTGCCGCGGTCTCTTCGGTCGCCGGCTCCAGCGTCGTTCTGTCGCGGACCAGTTCGAGGCCAAGATAAAGTCCCATGCCATGCACGGCACCGACGAGCGGATAGCGTTCGATCAACGCCACAAGACGACCCTTGAGGTGATCGCCGACATCGCGCGCGTTCTCCTGCAGACCTTCATCGGCCATGATATCGAGCACCGTCATACCGGCCACACAACTGACCGGGCTGCCGCCCGTGGACGAAAAGAAATAGCCTTCCTTCTCCAGTGAACCGGCGATGGCCCTAGTCGTGATCACAGCGCCGAGTGGATGCCCGTCTCCCATACCCTTCGCGACAGTGATGATGTCGGGGACGACGCCCTGCTGCTCGAAACCCCAGAAATGGTGCCCAAGCCGTCCGTAACCCACCTGCACTTCGTCGGCGATGCAGACGCCGCCACGAGCCCGGACCTGCCCATAAACCGCCGCAAGGTAACCGTCCGGAAGCGAAATTCCGCCGGCATTTCCAAAGACCGGCTCGGCGATGAAGCCGGCCAGCCCCTCGCCTTTTGCGTCGATGGCCTCAAGGACCTCAACGACCGCTTCCAGGTAGTGGATCGTTGATTCCGACCCACGGAAGGCACCCCGATATGTATTTGGCGAGAGAACGGCATGCACCCAGTCGGGCCGCGTCGTCATAGCCTGTGGGTTGTCGGCGATTGACGTGGAGACTGCGTCACTCGCAACCGACCAGCCGTGATAGGCCTCGAGAAGGCTGAGCATCTGTTTGGCGCCGGTGTGAGCCCAAGCAAGCCGTAGCGCGAGGTCGTTTGCCTCCGATCCGCTGTTGACGAGGAACACCGTGTCCAGCCCCTCCGGGGCAAGTGACGCAAGGCGCTCCGAAAATTCGGCAATGGCGGCATAGTGGAATCGCGAATTGGTGTTCAGCCGCAGCAACTGTTCGCTGATCGCTTCGGCCAGGCGCGGGTGGCCATGGCCGAGGATCGTGACGTTGTTGAGCATGTCGAGATAGGCGCGGCCTTCGACATCGAACATATGCTCTTTCCAACCGCGCTCCATCTGCGGCGGCATCTCGTAGTAGTTCTTCTGCGGCTTTGCGAGATGGGCCTGCCTGAGCGCAAACAGTTCCGCCGACACCGGCTTCCGCGCATTCACATCGGGGCCGAGAAGGGCGGCTGGCGACGGACACAGTTCAGACCAGGCGACCGCTTCCTGCGGGGCGCAAAACAGCGGGGGCTCCGCGCCTTGCAGGGTGGAGAGCTGCACGCGCAGTCCACCGAGAGAGCCGTCTTCGCCAGAGACGGTCCCGATCGACTGCCCGGCTTCGACCTCTGCTTCATCCTCAAGCGACGGCTCAATTCCGTCGAGATGAAGGCTGATGCCCTCGCCTGCCAGAACGAAATGGTGGTTCTTCCAACTCACCTTCCCGGCGAATGGAGCAGCAACCGTGGTGCCGCCTGCGAGGCAGATGTCGGAATGCAGTGTGAAGGTTGAAGACGGGGCGGCGCTCCGAAGCTTCGAGCGCGACAATCGGTATTCACCGTAGCGCGTCGCCGCGGTACCGGTCTCCGTCGCCGCGCGGGCAAGCAGCCGCCAATCCATGTCGGCCTGCGACCAGTTGCCCGCGGCAAAATGCGGACTCTGGACACCGAGATCGACGAAGGAAATGGTCGCTGGATCGACATCGGGTAACAGCGGATGCCAGTTCTCCGACGACAGCGCGGCCGTTTCGATACCGACTGCCTTGAGGACAGCGATCTCCATGAGTTCGAACGGAACGGATACCGCCGTATCGAATATGCGGCGCTCAAGTTCGAGATTGCCGCGAACATAGTCGTTCTCGGGGTCGATCGAGATCTGCTGCTCGCTGCTGGCGACAAGAATGACGGCGCGGGCAACGACCAGTGGCCAGAGCGCCCGCAGCTCTTCTTCCGTGAGCGGATAGACCTCGTGATATGCCTTTACCGCAGGAAGAATGTAGAGCGGATCGCCATCTGCCTGATGCAGCAGTGAGGCGCAGGTGACCGCCAGATCCCCGATCAGCCAGCCGCGGATGATATCGCCGAAATCGATGACGCCGTCTGGGACCAGGTGGCCGCGATCGTCGCGACGGCTGACGACGTTGTCGCCGGTCACATCGTGGTGCACGGCCTGCAGACGCAAGGATGGCGCCAAGGGTTGGATTCGCCGCACGGCTGATACCATCGTCTTGGCGATGCGATCGCGCGCAGCGCTGTCGGTGATCGCCGACAGCAGCTGGACGGCGACTGGACCGGCACGGCGCAAATCCCATTGCAGGCTGCGATCGAGACCGGGATGCGTGAAATCGGCCAGCGACTGCGCCAGGCGTGCGCAGAGCCCCCCAAGTGCCGCGACCGACTCCTTCGGCAGATGCTTCCGATGCGTCAGCCCCTCACCTTCCAGATATTCCAGAAGGCGAACCTGATAGGTCTGATCGCGGACGGTGACAGCAACGATGTCCTGGGCGTCGGTCGACGGGATCACCCGCGGGACGCGCGGTGCACCCTCCTTCGTACTGATGTGGTGGATGGCCGCGTTCTGCGCCTCGAGCTCCAGCGTCGCGTACGCCACGTGGCAGATCTTCAGCACGTAGCGCCGCTCGTCCGTATCCAGACGATAGTTGCGGTCCTGTTGGCTGCCGAGCTCAGTGATCGTACCCGACAAGCCATAGCGCGACTGAAGAATGTCGCCAGCTTCCGCGGCGCTCACGTCAGGGCGTGGCAACGTCGCGCGATCGGCAAGCGTCTCGTCAGTCATGGCATCCCCCGCGGCATGATTCGATTTTGCAGACTAAGCAGATAATCGAATCCTTGCCACCGGCAAGCGAGGAGATCTCACTCACTCAACGGCAACCCGCCGCAGCGATCAGCCCATGCGCTCGGAGGCATAGCTGCCCGGGCTTGCGGGAAATACGATCGTGCGGTTGCCGTTCAGGAAAACGCGGCGATGGATATGGGCATGGATGGCACGCGCCAGCACCTGGCTCTCGACGTCCCGGCCGATAGAGACATAGTCGTCCGCACTCTGAGCGTGCGTGATGCGGGCCGTATCCTGCTCGATGATTGGGCCCTCATCGAGATCCGCCGTCACATAGTGCGCCGTGGCACCAATGAGCTTCACGCCGCGCTCATAGGCCTGCTTGTATGGGTTGGCGCCCTTGAAGCTTGGCAGGAAGGAGTGATGGATGTTGATGATCCTGCCCGACATCTTGCGGCACATGGCGTCGGAAAGGACCTGCATGTAGCGCGCGAGCACGATCAGTTCGGTGCCGGTCTGATCCACGAGGTCGAGGAGCTGAGCCTCGGCCTGCGGCTTGTTTTCCTTCGTCACCTTGATGTGGTGGAACGGGATATCGTGGTTCACCACAACCTTCTGATAGTCGAAATGATTGGAGACCACGCCGACGATATCGATCGGCAAAGCACCGATCTTCCAGCGGTAGAGCAAGTCGTTCAAACAGTGGCCGAAACGGGACACCATCAGAAGCACCTTCATGCGGCTGTCGCCAGCATGGATTTCAGCATCCATTTCGAATTTCTCGGCGACCGGCTTGAAGCCTTCTTTCAGTGCCGCAAGGCCCACACCTTCTTCTGAAATGAAGCTAACACGGGTGAAGAACTTGCCGGTATCGAGGTCGTCGAACTGCGACGAATCGACGATGTTGCAGCCTTGATCCGCCAGGTAGTTCGCAATCGCCGCAACGATCCCGCGCGTCGACTTGCACGTCACCGTCAATACATAGCTCGTCATCTGTTCCGTCCTCTCGCGCCGCCTATCGGCCGGCTGCTTAGATCAAAGCGAAAGTCACGGATAGAGCACCGCGCCTTCATTCGTGCAACTATTTGCAAGAGAAACCGTCAGAACCTTGCAGGCCCTTGCGTCTCCCCGTCGCGACCAACTTACGGCAGAGCACGCAAAACTCCGTTCCGCTTGCGTCGTCAAGACGCGTATCCCCGCCGTACGCAGCACCGCATGCAACTCACCTCGACGAAGTCACGTTTTCGAGATGACGGCCGACAGAGTGATCCGCTTGCTTGATGCGGATCGCAGTTGCGCCTACATCCACGAAGAAAATGAAGTCCGATATCCGGCGAGGCGCCAAATATGCGGTTCGCAAGAGCGTTGTTGATAGCCATGGCCGCCGGCGCAAGCCTGGCGCCGGGAGCGAGCTTTGCCACGGACTGGCGGCGCGCCGGCGAAGCACAGACCCAGTCGGTCTATCCCTACGCGAACCTGCCGGGCGTCAAGGCACGGCCGGAGCCGAAGGACGAAGAACAGTATGACTGCCGGACGGAGACGCGGCCGCTTCGCCGCGGATACGATAAGATCTTCCGTACCGGCGGGCTGCCGACCCTCGTCTATGTCTGCGATCGTGACGGCGTGGAGAGCGTCGGGACGCAGGTGCCGCGGCGCGGACACTATCAGCCGGTCCGCTGAGCTATCGGGCGGCGTCGCCAAAGTGGCGCGCGATCAGGTGGTCGATCGATGGTCGCCCTGGCCCCCCCGCCATGATCACGAGGAAGCAGACGGCCCAGGTGCCATGCGTCGGCCAAGCATCGGGATAGACGAATAACTCGATCACCAGTGCCATGCCAAGAAGGGCAAGGGCGGAAAGACGGCTTGCCAGACCGATCACCAGCAGCGTGGGAAGACGTGTTCGGCAACTGCCACCAGATGAGCGCCGATCCAAGCATCGACGAACGGCAACTTGTATTCATTCTCGAACAGGCAGACTGCGTTGTCGGCGACATGCCAGCCATCGATCTGAACTCGGGCCGGTTGTCGACTGGTGCGGCCAAGATGCGCTGATCGTCCGAGCTCATATGAGCGTCGAGGTTCATCGCCTGCCGGCCGGTGGTGCCGCCTATATCGAAGCACTGGCAGCAGGCATGTCGCTTGCCGGTTCGGTCGCGGCGGCTGTTGCGGAGACTCCTGCGTTCTACCTCTCGGCTAATCTCGCCGGTGCCTTACGGACGGACGCATTTTGTTCCGTTCGCTAACTCATGTGTAGAGACACGCCCATGCACGATGAAATCGCGATGAACCATATGCAGGGGCTGACGATCCCGCAGAAACTCTACCGTATGCTGCGGCTGCTCGATCATACCCCACACGACTGCATCACTTTTATCTGCCGATCGCGGCCTTGACTGCAATCGGCAGCCTGATCGGACGTCGTTACCTGCGTTGGTGATGTCTTTTCGCGGAAGAAACAGGAAGCCGTTGTAGCGGCTTTCGCTTTGCAACTCTGGGCCATGCGGCATAATCCTGGCTTACGGCATATGACCGCTCGACAGCGGCTCCGGATAGACTGGATCGTAGCGACGGTGAAGGGGGAGCCGGCGTAGCTTACCTTGCTATCCGGCGGCGCGCGGGCCATCTGCCGGCAACGCCTGCCGTCGGGCCTTCGACCGGCCTTAACTGCGCAGGCGCGCTTCACAGACATCCTTGACGAGAGACTGCAGCACCTTGATCCGCCCGACCAGCCAGGCAAGCTCCTCGGTCGTGATCTCGTAATGCGGCGAGTAACGGGCATCGACATAGGCCCGGTCAAGCCGGGTAAAGCAGCGCCTGGCAAACTTGCTGTCGCGAGGCCATGCCTCCATCATCCGCGGCTCGATACGTTCGGCATGCGTTCGAAGCACGCTGAGCCGGTGCGATTTCGGGGAGTAGAGCGTGAGCACGAGGAGGGCGCAATGATAGGCTTCCTCCGTCGCCTGATGCAGCATGAACGCGCCGTGACGCCAGATGTCGTTGGAGAGACTAAATTCAGCGACTTTGAGTGCATCTACCGACAGCTGGAACCACTGATCAAAATGCCGCTGCGCTTCCGCTCGGGCCGCCTCCGGTGTCAGCGGTTTCGGCGCGGCCAGCGGATGGCCGGGCGTTTCATAGAGCATAATCCCGTCACGGGCGATGTCCATGAAGAACGGCAGTCCCCGCGCCAGCTTGTCGTTGACGTCGGCCAGGCTATGGGCAATCACCTTGGTCGGTGTCTCGAGATGGCCGGTGACGGCGAACTCCCGCGTCAGCCGATCGTCGATCGCCTGCCAGACGTCGTTCTCCTCGGCGAAGCTCTCGACGTTGACGACGGCCAGCAGGTCGTAATCGGAACGATAGCCGCTGTCGCGATCCTCGACCCAATCGCCACGTGCGAAACTGCCAAACAGGATCAGTTTCAGGATTCGGCCGGCGCGGGCTTTGTCCGACAACTTGTTCTTCTGGGCGTCCTCGAACTCCTCGAAGATGATCTGCACGACGCGGCTCAGCTCACGGCGCTTCTTGTCGGGGAGATGATCGAGCTGTTCGAGAATGATCAAGGCAATCTGCCCTTTTAAGTTCTGCAATTACCAATACCGCAATGCGTGAGATTCTCTACTGCCGATGGCGAAAGTGCAAGAGGTGGCAGTCCTTTCCGGGGCGGTGACGACCTTCGGTCGAGCCACGCGAGCGCTTCTTGCACAGAAGCGTAAGCAAGAGATGCACCGCTTCCGTCTCCCAGGCAAAGACGGTCCGCTGCCCGTTGCGAATGAGCGCTGTCTGGCTATACAGAATCGGCCATCGTCTTTCCGGGAAGGGATTCGCTGACGGTAGGGCCTGATGGGCCGCAAGGCACTGTTGATGAATCCGCGCCAGATGGCGATCCACCGATATTGAACGGCCCGGTGCTTCCGTAAGCCATCCGATGCAGGAACCCTCTGAGCCAGATGATCGTCCCCGAACCAGGCCCCTGCTAGATATTAAGCCCTGCGGTAATCACGGGAGAGGCTTGGCAGGAGCCGCCGCGACGCCGACCGTTCCTCGTCCTAAATTGGGGGAGCCGGGGAGGGTGCAGTTCTCAAAGGGGTCTTCATGTGCGCAGAAATGTGCATATACCGTGCTTAGGATTGAGCCGTGCGCGGCGACAATCAAGGTGAGACGCCGTCTCATCCTGATCGTCGCGCTATAGAGCCGAGATTTATATGGCACAGGCTCAGGTAACACCCACGCCTCAACAACAGCCGGTTCACCAACGGCCCTAGGTGTTGCTCAAGGTCCGTCCTGTCCAGTTGCTCCACCCTGTCCGCCTCCAGGAGAAGGGCGGCGGCCTCTTCCTCCAAGTCAACGCCGTATCCCACGACGCTTCTGCCTCGACTTGAAACGTGATCCGCCGGGATGTCTCAAGGTCGGCCAACCAAGACCGATACAATTCGCCGGACAGCGCCACGCATTGTTTATGGTCGGCGAGATCCGCGCGGTAGCCCGAAGGTTGCGGTAGAGGCCTTCAAGATAGGCAATGATTGCTGCCTGCCTTCGCTTCGCCAGCATCTGCCGTGCGTAGGGACAACCGTATGGCCTGCATCTTGTCGGTGATGGTGATGGGAACAGCGTCAGTACCAAGCGGCATTTCGACCGTCATGCCGACCATACTGGCCTTCAAGTCGCTGGGAATACGCTGGATAAATGCGGATTGGCCGAATCTTTTCGCTGCGTCGGCGCCACCAGTTGCAGCCTCATGTTACTCACCTTTGTTACACGGTGTGGTGAGCGCAACTTATTGGAAAGGCCTAAGTATTTGATCTGGATAACGATCAAAATGGAATGGTGCCCAGAAGAGGACTCGAACCTCCACGCCTCGCGGCACAGGTACCTGAAACCTGCGCGTCTACCAATTCCGCCATCTGGGCGACGGAGAGCCATGTACGGGCGTGGCCTCTTGCTGTCAACAGGGTTTTTAAAGTTTTCCTGACAGGCAGCAAAAAACTCGTTGATGCCGGTCTATGTTGACGAGGGCCCAATCTGAGGCAGCGGTAGCGATCGACACAATCGGCCCTATATAAATGCAGCAAGAAAGGATCGTCCGATGTCCGGCCTTCACAAACTCTGCCTGATTGCGCTCTTCTCGCTGCTGCCCAATGCGATCTTTGCGATGCCGCTTGGCGCCTTTTCGCCCGTCGCCGGCCAGTCGGACATCGTCCCTGTGGGGTCGACCATGTGCGATGCGCGCGGCTGCTTTACCTTCGGGCCGGTACAATCGTTCCGACCGTCCTACGTCCAGCCTAACTATCGACCGCCGACGGCCACCGGCCCGACCTACTATCGGCCAGGCGCGCGGGGACCGGCACCGCTTTATTACGATCCGCCGCCAGTGCGCACGGTGCAGCCTAAGACGCAAGGACGACAATTTCACGTCGATTGGTGCCGCAATCAGTATCGGACCTACAATCCGAAGACCGACCGATTCGTGACTTACGAAGGCATCTACAAGACCTGCAATTCACCTTACGACTAGGCTCAGCTTTCCAGCGAGGCGCGGTCGACGTGACCGAGGTCCCGGCCGGGCTCGATGATGTCGCGGACGCGCTGCTTTAACTCCTTCGGACCGGGAAAGCCGCCATCACGCTTACGCTCCCAGATCAGCACGTCATCGACCCGTATTTCGAAGTTGCCGCCAGTCCCAGGAATGAGCGCCACCTCGCCGAGGCTGTCGGCAAAGGTCTGCAGAAGCTCCTGCGCCATCCAGCCGGCACGCAGTAGCCAGTTGCATTGGGTGCAGTAGAGGATCGTCACGCGGGCCTTCTTGTCACTCATGTCAGGTTTCCTTTCGTCATGCCGATTTAAGAACTGCCGAGGCGTGGCGCAATCGATATTGCAATCGTAGAGCGCTTGGTGTTCCTGTCCGAGTCGAAGATCGTATTGGAGATGCTGATGCGGGTCGCCGTCATCGAGAACATGAAGAGCACGCCGCTTGGCTTGCTGGGCGTGGCGCTGGCGGAGGCCAACGCAGAGATTGAGCGCTTCCGTCCCTGGATCGACGGCAAGCTGCCTGCGGGCAGTGCCGGTCATGACGCTCTGGTGGTGCTCGGCGGCGAGCAGAATGCGATCGATGATCAGAACTATCCGTATCTGCCGACGCTTGCGCAATTGATGCGCGACTTCGTCGAGGCCGACAAGGCAGTGCTCGGCATCTGCCTCGGCGCACAGATTCTCGCGCGTGCTTACGGCGCGGAGAACCATCTGAACGCCGGACTGGAGTTCGGCTGGCACGCAGTCAGCAAGTCCAAGGAGGGCCAGACGGATGCACTGCTCTCCGACCTCCCGGACGATTTCACAACCTTCCAGTGGCACAGTGACACGTTTACGCTACCGGAGGGCGCGACGCGTCTCGCCACAAGCGGCCTGACGGAGAACCAGGCGTTTCGCGTTGGACGCGCGGCCTATGGCACGCAGTTCCACTTCGAGGCCAGCGCATCGGTGATCGACAGCTGGAAGGCCGAATTTGCCGCTTCGATCGAGCAGATGGAGCCGGGCTGGCATGAAGGCTATGCGGGGCTTGCTGCCAAGCATGCGAGCGAATCAGATGCAAGCGGTCTTGCGATCGGGCGCAATTGGGTATGCATGATCAAAGCGCAGGCGCGGCGGCAACCCAAGGCAGTCGCCGGCAGATAAAGCCGGCGACGACAGTAGGCGAACTAACGCGGCATCACTCACGCTGGGTCGCGGAACGGACCCAGACGAGCATTTCACCGGGCGCACGATTGTCCCAGAGATGGTAGGGCACGAAACGGGCTGTCGCCTTCTCGGCCGCGGGAGGCCTGGTGCGATAGAGCGTCGCGCCCCAATCCGCCTCATCCTTCGTCACAGGAATATCGAGGGCAATCGCACCACCGAGCTCGGCGATCTCCGCCGTCTTTGCCGCAATGTCTTCGCCAAGCCGGATGCCGTTCAGGCCCGCCCCATTATCCGTTGCCTCCACACAATAGACGAGCGGGCCGCGCATCAGGGCGGCGCGTCCGGCGTCCTGGCGCACCAACGGGTTTGCCCAGAGGGAGCGCGCTTCCAGCGGGATGTCCAGATCGATCTTGTCGCCATCGCGCCATTCGCGTTCGATGCGGGCGTAACCGTCGACGTCGACCGAACCGATGTCGATTGCCTCGCCGTTGACGGCAAGCGTGGCGCCGTTTGCCCATCCCGGGATGCGCAGCGAAACCGCAAACTGCGCCGGCTTGCTCGTCTTGATGTCGAAATGAACAGCACCATGCCAGGGGTAGCGGGTCTTCTGGGTCAGTGCGACATCGGCACCCGCCATCTTGAATCGCGCCCTGCCTTCGCCATAGAGGTGGACGGCGATCTCATCTTCCGCGACCCCGTACATATAGGAGCCGATCGAGGCGAGCAGCCGGGCAATGTTCGGCGGGCAGCAGGGGCAATGGTGCCAAATCCAGCGATGGTGCTTGCCGGCGCTTTCCAGCGGGTTCTCGTAGAAGAACGTCTTGCCGTCGAGCGACAGGCCGGCCATGGCGCCGTTATAAAGCGCCTGCTCCATGATATCGGCATAGCGCCGGTTCGGGCCGCGTCCGAGCATGCGGTTCGCCCAGAAAACCAGGCCGACTGATGCGCAGGTTTCGGCGTAGGCGCTTTCGTTCGGCAGATCGTAGTAGTCGGTGAAGCCTTCGTTGGCGGCCGCCGGGCCGATGCCGCCGGTGACGTACATCTGCTTGGTCGTCAGGTCGTCCCAGAGCGTCTCGAGCGCCCCGGTCAGGCTGTCGTCATTATACTCCGTCGCGATGTCGGCCATGCCGGAATAGAGATACATGGCGCGCACGGCATGACCGACGACCTTCTTCTGCTCGCGAACCGGCTCGTGCGCCTGGCCGTATTCATAGGTCTTCTGATGGAAGTCGGCGGCATCGCGGCCGTCACGAATTGCTTCTTCGGTGAAGAAGTTCGGTTCGGTTCCGCGCTCGTCGATGAAGAACTTGGCAAGGTCCAGATACTTCTTCTCGCCGGTCACACGGGCAAGCTTGACCAGCGCCAGTTCGACTTCCTCGTGGCCGCAATAGCCGGGGATCTTGCCCGGGCCGTGACCAAAGACGGTAATCATGTAGTCGGCA
This sequence comes from Rhizobium sp. CF122, assembly GCF_000282035.1. Taxonomy (GTDB): domain Bacteria; phylum Pseudomonadota; class Alphaproteobacteria; order Rhizobiales; family Rhizobiaceae; genus Rhizobium. The sequence goes on along the minus strand of NZ_AKKA01000080.1, from coordinate 21,074 downwards.
AAGCGGCACATGATATCGAGCAGCTTGCGCTTGCCGGTGGCCTGATAATAGGCGACCGCCCCTTCCATCAGGTGGCCGGCGCAATAGAGTTCGTGATGGTCGCGCAGGTTGGTCCAGCGGCGGTCGGGCTGAACCCGCTGAAACCACGCATTCAGATAGCCATCCTTGTCCTGCAGCTTCTCATACATGTCGACGATGGCATCGACACGGGCTTCCAGAGCGGGATTGGCGCGGCGATAGAGCGAGTAGGCAACGGTCTCGATCGACTTGCCGAAATCGCTATCCCAGAACATTTGCGTAGAACCACCCCATGGGCCGATCGGGATCACGATCCCGGGGCTCGGCTGGTCGATATCGATCGCACGCAACATCCCCGCCTCGACGCAACGGTCGAGCAGCGTTTCAGCGGTGGAATCGCAGATCGCGTCCTGGCGCTCCCCGAAGAGGCCGTGCACATCGACATCAGGCACGGGAAGCGGACGAAACTGGCGGTCTCTTTTCAACTTGTTCATGGCTTGATCCATCTCTCTTTCAGAAGTCATTTCACCGCGCCGGCCATGAGCCCGCGCATGTAGTAGCGTTGCAGAAGCAGGAAGACGATGAGGCAAGGGATGGTCATGACTGCGACACCCGCTTGCACGGCACCCCAGTTGATCGCCCCGAGGCGACCGGCGCGCACCGCCATCATAAGGACAGGCAGCGTGTATTTCTCGTTGCTGGAAAGCAGCACAAGCGCGGCCAGGAATTCGTTCCAGGCATTGAGGAAGGCGAAGATCGCCACCGTCGCGACACCCGGCAGTACGAGCGGCAGCAGAACCAGCACGAGCATCTTCAGATCGTGGGCGCCGTCGATACGCGCTGCTTCCTCGATCTCCTTCGGCACCGCATCGAAGGCGTTGCGCATCATGAACACCGAAAACGGCAGCTGCAGCGTCACGTAAACCAGCGTCAGGCCAAAGAGCGAATTGTTGAGCCCGAGCCTGGCGAGGATGATGAAGAGCGGCGTGAGGATCGACTGGAACGGGATCATCAGCGTCGCGATGATCAGGATGAAGAAGACATTCTTCAGCGGGAAGCGATAGCGCGAAAAGCCGTAGCCGGCGAGCAGGCTGATCACCACGGTCAGCACAACGGTCGCAAGCGACACGATGAGCGAATTGAGGGTGTGCTGCAAAATGCCGGCGCCGAAACTGTCGAGCGAACGGTAGGAATCGAAACTGATGCCGTTTGTCGGCCATGGCGGCAGCGGCGGCAGCCGCGCCTCCGTTCCATGCCGGAACGAGGCCATCAGCGTAATGACAAACGGAGCGAGAAAGAAAATGGCAACGGCTATGCCGGTGCCGTGGTAGGCGGCCTGCCCACGGATTTCGCGGCTTCTCTTGCGACCGGTGACGAGGCTCATCAGCTCTCCTCCCCAACACGCAGCAGCCAGAGCTGCGCGACGCTGATGACCACGAGAATGGCGAGAAGCGCAATCGACAAGGCCGCGCCATATCCGAGATTGAAGGACACGAAAGACTGGTTGAAGATGTAGTAGACGACGGAGATCATACGGTTTTGCGGTCCGCCAGAGGTCATGATGTAAAACTGATCAAAGGCGAGGATCGACCCCGTCACGGAAATGATAAGCGCGAGCGCGATCGTCCTGCGCATCAGCGGCAGCGTCAGAAAGCGGAACCGCTGCCACCAGCTTGCCCCATCGACGACGGCGGCCTCCGTCAGATCGGCCGGGATCGCCTGCAGTCCTGTCAGCAGGATGATCATTGTAAAGCCGGCTATCTTCCACACCACCATGACGCAGATCGTCAGGAATGCACTGTCGAAGGTGGCAAGCAGATTGGGGCTCTTCTCGACAAGTCCGAGCGCCTTCAAGGCGGGTCCGATGAACCCGCTGTCGACATTGGCAAGCCATACCCACAGCAGCGACGCCGACGCTAGACCGACGACGACGGGCAGGAAGATGACGGTGCGATAGGTACTGACGAAGGCCCGCTGCCGCTCGACGAAAAGAGCAAGCGGAAAGGCGACCGCGAAGATGAGGATCGTCACGATGACCGTGTAATAGGCAGTGAAGTTCAGCGCCGCGACGAAACGGCCGTCATTGAACATGCGGAAGTAGTTGTTGAAGCCGATCCAGCGCGAGGCCCCCATCAGCGGCCAGTTGTGAAGGCTCATCCAGGCGGTGAAGGCGACCGGCAACACGAAGAACATGATCACCAAAAGCATCGCCGGAGCGATATAGAGGAGGCCGGTCCATTCCGGTCTCGGGGCGCGTCTGCGCACGCATGCTGTCTGCTTTCGACCCGTCACGGTCATCGAAACACTCCGCATCATTCCTGATAAAATCGGCCGGAGGACTGCCACCACCCTCCGGCCACGGCCGTTGGGAGATTATTGGCCGCTGTCGATGATCGACTGCATCTCCGACTGTGCGTTCTTGAAGGCACCGTCGACGTCGTCACCGAAGATGGCGGCGTTCGTAAAGGTTGCCCACGGACCGTTGGCGCTGTTGATCAGATCGTTGAACTGCAGCGTGTACGGTGTCTTTGCGACCGAGATGGCTTTCAGGCCGACCTGCATCCTTGGATCGAGACCGGCGAGCACCTTGTCGGCGATATCGCCGCGGGTCGGCAGGCTACCGTACTTCGCCATGACTTTCTGGCCGTCCATCGAGTAAATGTATTCGAGGAATTCCTTCACGGCATCGATCTTCTTGGTGCCCTTGGTGATGACGAAGTTGTCACCGCCGGCGAAGGAGGACGGCTTGCCGTCAACGCCCGGGATGAGGGTCACGCCAAAGTTGATGTCGGGATGCTCGGTGACGAGCGTGCCGATCGCGAATGCGCCGAGGCTCTGTTGACCGATCTTGCCGTTGGTAAAGGTCAGGAAGTTGGCACCATTGTCGCTGGCAGCACTTGCCGGGACAAGGTCCTTCTTCACCATGTCGCGATAGTAGTCGACGGCCTTGCGCATCTGCGGGGTGTCAAGCGTCGCCGTCTTGCCATCGGCCGACAGGATATCAGCACCTGCACCCCAGGTGAGCGGCGTGAACGTAAAGATCATGCAGCCGCCGCAACCACCGCCGGAGAAATAGAAGCCGTAGGTATCGTCACCGAGCTTGCGGATCTTCTCGGCGTTGGTTGTGATTTCCTCCCAGGTCGCGGGCGCCTTTTCAGGGTCGAGACCAGCCTTCTTGTACAGGTCTTTGTTCCAGGCGAAGACCGACGTTTCGACAGAAAGCGGCAGGCCGTAGACGCGATCCTGATAGGTGCCGAGGCGAACATGCGATGGCGATAGCGCATTGAAATAGGGCAATTTCTTTGCCCAATCCGTCAAGTCTTCCAGCTGTCCCGCAGCGGCAAAGGCCGGGTTGTAGATAAGGTCCATCGACAAGGCGTCCGGCGCCTGGCCGCCGGCGATCGCCGTTGCGTATTTCTGGACAAGTTCCGAGAACGGAACCTCCGTCGCAACAACCTGGTTCTCGTGGCTGGAGTTGTAGGCTTCGACGACCTTCTTGAAGGACTCGCCGATACCCGTGCGGACCCACATTTCGACCTTTTCGGCGGCCGATGCTCCGGACACCAGGCATAGGGTGGCAACGCTTGTCGCAGCCAGCAGACGCTTAATCATGGCACTTCCTCCCAAATTGGCGCATCTCCTCCGCGCCGGTTCTTCATCTCCTGGGGTTTTGGGCCCCGCATGACTGCCGCACCACGAGACGGCACGGCAATTTCCTGACGCCTGGTTCCACCGGGCGTCCCTCCGCCAGCGCCAGAACCGTCAATCCGGCCTGGCGCCCCAGCTCCTTCAACTCCATATCGACGGAGGTAAGCGGTGGCCGCGTCTGGCCGGCGACAATCTCCCAATTGTCGAAGCCGACCACGGAAACATCCTCCGGCACGCGAACACCGCGCTCGCGGAGCGCATCCACAGCGCCACGGGCGATCTGATCGTTGCCGCAGAAGATGGCGTCCGGTTTTTCGCTCTCTCCGTTCCAGATCTCTGCAACGGCTTCGTGCCCCCAGGCCTCCGCCCAATGGCCGAACATGACGAGGCCCTCACCGCCAATGACATCGCGATAGGCATCCGCGCGTTCGCGGACGGAAAAAAAGCTCTCCGGCCCAGTCACATGGGCAATCCGCCGACGGCCCATTTTGACCAACCACTCCACCGCCAATTGCGCACCCTGCGCGTCGTCGGAGCGGAAGGTGACGCTTGCCGGCGTCCCCTCTGTGAACGCGTAGACGACAGGGACATGCAGGTTCGACAGATCGACCGGAAGCTGCCGATCCAATCGCTTGCCGGTGGCAATGATGCCATCGACCTGCTTTTCGAGCATTGCGTCGACATGAATCTGGCCAAGCGCCGGATCATCTTCGATCGCACAGAGAAAAACCGATACGCCGTGATCGACGAGCGCCTCTGAAATGCCGGCCATCACAGGCAGCGTGAAGCGCCCGTAGGTATCATTGGTCAGCAGGCCGATCGTGAAACTGCGCTTGCTCAAGAGGCCCCGGGCGAGCGCATTCGGGCGGAAACCAACTTCGCCGGCAATGCGCTTTACGCGCTCGCGGGTTTCCGCACTCATGCGACCGGTCTCGTTCAGAGCCTTCGAGGCGGTCGAAATGCTGACCCCCGCCGCCGCCGCGACGTCGTGGATGGTGATCCGGCCTCTTTTTCCTCCCGCGATGTTCACCGCGCTTTCTCCTCATTTAAAGATGAGAAAAGCTTTTCCCAACTTTTGCGTCAAGTGAGAAAAGGTTTTCTCACGCAAAAATCATACGATTGTCATTAAAGCATTTGGAGACAAAGAAAAACGCGGCAGACCAATGGCCGCCGCGATCGAAAGCTTAGCCGATGTGGCGTGCGATCAGCCCTTGATCGTCGCCTTACCTTCCTCCAGGAGACGTGCCGCCGCTTCGGCAGGTTTCGTCCGCTCGAACGCAAGCTCGTCGGCGATCGGGCGGAAGACGCGTTGATCGAATTGGGTCGAACCGAGCGGCGCAGGCGCCGGATATTCGCCGACCTGATCTTTCAGCAGGTTAATATACTTCACGGTGGCCTGCTCGGTCGGATTAAGGTTGGGCAGGATCGCCTCGCGCACGGCAGGCGATAGGGGCACGCCACGCTCCACGCCAAGGATCTTGCCAGCCTCGACATCATTGACGAAGAAATCGATGAACTTGGCCGCAGCCTCGCCGTTCTTCGTGGTTCCGCCAACGCTCCATATCAACGCCGGGCGATAGTAGTGGCCGGACGGACCACCCTTCTTTTCACGCGGCAGGAGCGTGATCGCGAGCGTGTTCTTGGAAATCAGCTGATAGCCGACAAGCTGGTTGGAATAGGCCATACCCATCGCCGACTTGCCGAGCGCCAGGCAGTTGGTGTCGATCGTATTCTGATCGAGCGTCTGCACGTCGGCCGCAACCGTGCCACCCTTCTTGCGTAGATCTTCCCAATAGGTGAACCAGGCCGTTGCGTCATCAACATTGAAGCCGAGCTTGCCGTCGGCATAGAGGCTCTTGCCGCGCTGGCGCAGCCAAGCATCGAAGACGTAGGCGTAGCGCGCGCCATAAGGGCCGCCCCAGTAGTTATCCTTGCCGCCGGCTTTCGTGAGTTCGACCGCGAGCTTGGCGTACTCATCCCAGGTCAGATCCGCCGTCGGCACCGGAATGCCTGCCTTTTCAAAGGCTGTCTGGTCGAAGAACAGTGCGAAGGAGTTGAGGCCGAGACCGATGCCGTAGAGCTTGTCGTCCACCGTCGTCAGCTTCAGTATGTCCTTGCCGAAGGAATCGACTTTCAATGTCGAGGGGACGAATTCGTCCAGCGGCAGGCATGCGCCGCGCTTGGAATAGTCCGAGATCGTTCCCGGCTCGAGCTGGAAGACGTCGGCGATGGCGCGGCCGGCCATCTGCGTGGAGAGCTTCGTCCAGTAGCCGTCGCCGCTCAGCGATTCGCCGACGATCGAGACGCCGGGATTCTTGCTTTCGTAGAGCTTGGCGACATCGAGCGTGCGCTTGGCACGATCGTTCGATCCCCACCACATGGCACGCAATTTGGCGTCGTCCGCAAAGGCCGGAATTGCGCTTCCGGCCCCGAAGGCCAGCCCGGCAGCGACACCTGCCGAGCCCATCAGAAATGAACGGCGATTGACCTGCATGTTTCATCCTCCTCTTTCATCGCCCCGCCATCCTCCAACAGCTAAACGGGCCATGCGGCGTAGATTACGCAAAAAAATCTCCCATGCAACAAATTATCTTTCTCTTGCAAATTTGCATTATTTGCATAATTTCGTTGCCATGAACGAGATCAAGACCAAGCGACTGAGGCAGGCCGATATCGCCGCAATGGCGGGCGTGTCCGTATCCACCGTGTCCCGCGTGCTCGCCAACGAGCCCGGCATCAGCGAGAGCGTGCGCCAGCATATTCTCAAAGTGGCGGCCGAAAACGGCTATTCGGCCCGCACCGTGACCGGGCCGCTGCGCGGCGGCCTGGCGCTGATTGCAAGCGACGGCGTAACCGGCGGGCTGAGCGTCTTTTACGAAGGGATCGTCGAGGGATTGCGCGCCGGCGCACTTGACGCCGGCATACCCTTCGAGGTGCGGCTGATCCGCGAGAACCGGGCGACGCCCGATGTCGTTCACGAATACATGCAGACGGCAAGCGCCGGTGGGCTGTTCCTGGTCGGGATCGATCCGAGCGCCGAGTTGCGCGCCTGGTTAGAGGACGCGGCAATTCCGACAGTGCTTGTCAATGGCACCGATCCGCGGCTGCGGCTCGATGGCGTTTCGCCATCGAATTTCTTCGGCGCATATGAAGCGACGACCCGCCTGCTGAATGCCGGCCACCGCCGGATCCTACATCTGACCGGCTCGCATCGTCACACAATTCGCGAACGCGTGCGGGGTTTCAAGGCTGCGATCGCCGAGGTCGAAGGCGCCGAAGGGCGTCTCGTGTCGATGACCTTCCAGGGGAGCGCCAGCCATGAGGCGCACGAACTGACGGCCGCCGTGCTCGGCGAGAATGCTGGTTTCACCGCCGCCTTCTGCATGAACGACTTCATCGCCGTCGGCGTTCTCGAGGCCGTAACCGAGGCCGGGCTACGCGTGCCTGATGACTTCGCCATTGTCGGCTTCGACGACCTTCCCTGCGCGCTGATGACCAACCCGCCGCTGTCGACCATGCGTGTGGATCGCGTGACGCTCGGCAGGGAGGCGGCCGGTCTCATGGTTGCGCGCTTCAAGGACCGCGCCGCCCCCGCCCGCCAGATTTGCCATGCCGTCGTGCCGATTGCCGGCGGCACCGTCCCGCACTCCTCAAAGAGCAATGCCGATGACCTATGACCCTGCCAGTGCAAATCCGCTCGCCAACAACCCGCTGAAAACGCGCGAAGATATGTCGCGCGCACTTCGCGACCTCTTCGATCCGCTGCTGTCCTATTTCTCGGCAGGCAATGCGCGCGTGCGGCTCGACGGAGCGGCTGCGCATTTCGACCGCGCTGCAGCGGATCTCGAAGGCTTTGCGCGGCCGCTCTGGGGATTGGCGCCGCTAGGAGCCGGCGGCGGCGAATTTACGGAGTGGCATCGCTTTGCCGAAGGTATCGCCAATGGCACCGACCCGAAACACCCCGAATATTGGGGAACCGTCAACGGCCGCGACCAGCGCATGGTCGAGCTTGCGGCGCTGGGTTTTGCCTTGGCGCTCGTGCCGGAGAAGGTCTGGGAGCCGCTTGGCGGCCGGGCACGCGACAACGTCGTCGCCTACCTCAAGCACGCGCGGCAGTTCGATTATGCCGACAACAACTGGAAATTCTTTCGCATTTTCGTCGACATCGCACTCGACCGCGTGGGCGCCAATTTCGACCGCACCTTGACCAAGCAATATCTCGAGGAGCTGGAGGGCTTCTACATCGGCGACGGATGGTACCGTGACGGCAATGTGCGCCGCATCGACCACTACATCCCGTTCGCCATGCATTTCTACGGCCTGATCTATTCCAAGCTCATCGATGACGATTACGCAAAGCGCTATCGCCAGCGCGCCCTCCTCTTCGCAAACGACTTCAAGCACTGGTTCGGCTCGGATGGGGCGACGATTCCGTTCGGCCGCAGCCTGACCTACCGTTTCGCGTGTGCAGGCTTCTGGTCAGCGCTTGCCTTTGCCGATCTTGAAGCGCTGCCTTGGGGCGAGATCAAGAGCCTGTGCCTTCAGCATCTGCGCTGGTGGAAGGACAAGCCAATGACGAACCGTGACGGCATTCTGTCGATCGGTTTCGGCTATCCCAACCTGCTGATGTCGGAGAACTACAATTCCGCCGGTTCGCCCTACTGGGCCTTCAAGGCGTTTCTGCCGCTTGCCCTCGCAGAAGATCATCCCTTCTGGACGATCGAGGAAACGCCGCCTCAGCAGACGGCGAGTGTCCTGCCGCAACGCCATCCCGGCATGGTGATGATGCGCAATGCCGGCGACGTGGTGGCGCTCTCCTCCGGCCAGGAGAACCTGCAGATGCGGTTCGGCACGGAGAAATACGCGAAATTCGCCTATTCCAGCCGCTACGGCTTCAGTGTGGAATCCGACGAGCGCAACTTCGCTGGCGCGGCCCTCGATTCGACCCTCGCCTTCAGCGATGACGGCTTGCACTACCGGGTTCGGGAGACCAACCAGGAAGCCAAGCTTGCGGGCAACGTTCTCTACTCAAAGTGGTCACCATTCCGGGACGTGGAGGTCGAAACCTGGCTGGTGCCGGCAGCGCCCTGGCACATCCGCGTTCACCGCATCAACACGCCACGGCCGCTGCAGACCGCGGAAGGAGGCTTTGCGATCGCGCGCCGCGATTTCGAGCTCGATACGCTGGTCGCGGAGGGCTCGAGCACCTACGCGATCGGAGAAGAGGATTTCAGCGGCATTCTCGACATCGGTTCTGAGGTACCGCGCACGGGCCTGACGCAGAAGGCGCCTCCGAATACCAACATGATCGTCGCCAAGACGCTGGTGCCGCAGTTGCGCGGAGAAGTACCGGCTGGCCGGACGATCCTGATGACAGCCGTTCTTGCCGCAAACGACACAGGTACCGAGACCGGTGCCTGGACCACCCCACCGAAGGTCCCTGATATTGCCGAACTCGAAGCGCTTGTCGCGAAAGAGGGCATCAGGGTCAGTGCCATCGAGGCGCCGGGGCAGATGCCATGAAGCACCCCTCCATCGCGCTTGCGATGCAGCCTTCGCGGACGGAGCATGTCCTGCCCGCTGCGACACTGCGCCGGCTCAGCGAGCTTGGCGACCTGCTTGATACCCAACCCCTGCAGCGCTTTGATGATGATCGCGCCCGGCGCGTTCTCGCAGAGACCGAGATTCTTGTCACGGGTTGGGGGTCCCCTTACGTCGGGCGCGAGGTGCTTGCGGCTGCTCCACGGCTGCGGCTGATCGCGCATGCGGCCGGAACTGTGAAGGGGATTGTCGACGAGCAGATCTTCGATGCCGGTATAGCCGTGACGCACGCCGCGGAAGCAAATTCCATCCCCGTCGCGGAGTTTACGCTTGCGGCGATCATCTTTGCCGGCAAACAGGTGTTCCGCTTCCGCGACCTCTACGTCACTGAACGCAATCGCGACCGGACGCATGCGATGCAACGGTTGGCAATCGGCAACTATCGTCGCACGGTCGGCATGGTCGGCGCCTCCCGCATCGGTCGACGGGTTATCGAGCTGCTGCGACCATTCGAGTACCGCGTGCTTCTCTTCGACCCGACCCTCGATGCCACCGAGGCAAAAAGCCTCGGAACCGAGAAGGTGGATCTGCCGACGCTCCTGCAGCAGTCCGACATCGTCTCCCTGCACGCACCCTCGCTGCCATCGACGCGTCATATGATCGGAAGCGGAGAACTGTCGCTGATGAAAGACGGCGCCACGCTGATCAACACGGCGCGCGGCGCCTTGATCGATGAAGCCGCACTGCTGGAGACGCTTCACACCGGCCGGATCGACGCCATCATCGACGTGACCGATCCTGAGATACCGGAGAAGGCATCCGGCTTCTATGACCTGCCGAATGTCTTCTTGACGCCACACATCGCCGGCGCCGTGGGGCTGGAACGCGGACGCCTCGGTGACATGGCCGCTGATGAAATAGAGCGGTTCGTCAAAGGCGAACCGCTCCGCTATCAGATCCAGCGCCGTGATCTGGAACTGATTGCTTAGCCGGCTTTCAGATTGCCCGGCACACCGGCCGCGACTATATCCGGCATCAGGTCGGAGATCTTTACGACCTTGCCGGTGCGCGAGCTGCTCAGAGCGGCAATGCCGCAGAGCACCGACATGGCGCCGGCGCGCGTCCCGGCGCGCTGACCGAGCTTGTCGTCCATGCCCTGCTTGAAGATCATGTTGCGCATCCGGTCGTCGCCGCCGTAATGGCCGCCAGGAGAGTGCGGCACGACGATTCGCTCGACGGCATCCTTGCCCTTCGGGAAGTTGCGCACGAGCAGGATGGTGTCCTCATCGGGTGTTTCCCACGGCTGCTTCTCGTATTGCCTCAACTCAATGCGCCCTTGCGTGCCGTTGAAAGCGATGTGGTGGCCTTCGATCGGCTGGAAGGTGTTCAGTGAATAGGAGACGTGGACATTGTTCTTGTAGCGGATGCTGACGACCATCGTGTCGGGGATGTCGATATCCTCGCGATAGACGCAGCCGTCGCGGAAGTAGCCGTCGATCTTCGACGGATCCTCGTACAGAGAATCGAGGAAGGGATCGGCCTCGAGATCGAGATAGTAGTCGCACTCGCCGGTATGCGGACAGAGCTTGCAGCGCGGGCCGCGGAACGGTCCCTTGCGGCCGTAATTCTGCAAATCGGCAAAAGAGGTGACTGCATCCGGGTCGCTGTCCAGGTACCAATTCAAGAGATCGAAGTGGTGCGTCGCCTTGTGGACGAAAAGGCTGCCGGAATTTTCCGTATAGGCGTGCCAGCGACGGAAATAGTCCGCGCCATGCTTGGTGTCGAGATACCAGTGGAAGTCGACCGAGGTCACGCGGCCGATCTCGCCGGCGTTCAGCAGTTCCTTGATCTTGGCGGCTGTCGGCGCATAGCGGTAGTTGAAGGAGACGTCGACGCGCTTGCCTGTGCGCTTTTCGGCATCGAGGATACGGCGGATCTTGTCGACAGCGGTGGTCATCGGTTTTTCTGTGATGACGTCGATGCCGGCTTCCAGCGCACGGACGACGATATCGTCATGCGTATAGTCGGGCGTGCAGACGATCACGAGGTCGACCTGCTGTTCGGCGAGCATGGCGTCGATGTTCTCATAGATCGGCGCATTGCTGCCGATCATCGTGCGGGCCCGCTCGGCACGCAGCGAATTGGTGTCGACGATCGCGACGAGATCCACATGCTCGCGCCAGCCGGCAAGCAGTTCCTTGCCCCACATGGTGGTGCCGCGGTTTCCCGTTCCAATCAAGGCAAAGCGACGTTTCTCCATCCTATGATCCTCCTTCATACGTCATGAAACGAAAATTGGTCTGGTGCCCAACAAGTCGCGGCTCCCCAATCTGCGGACCATATCAGGCTGTAACTAAACAGTTACCTGATGACAGACGCCGTCCACTGTCAATAGCCGATTGCGAATTTCGCGGATCAGGCGGAAATCGACGCGAGCGTCACATGGACGATGTGCCGTTCCCAGGCGTCGAGATTGCCCGGTTCGACCAGGTCACGACCGAAGATCGTCGAAAGCGTATACTGGTTGGAGAGGTAGAAGTACCCGAGCGAGGCGATCGTCAGGTAGACATTCAGCGGATCAGCGCTGGCAGCAAAGACGCCAGCCTTCTTGCCGCGCTCCAGCACCTCGGCAAGTTCTCCGATTAGATGCGAATGCAGTTCCTTGAGCCGAACGGATTGGCGCAGCCAGCGCGCGCGATGAAGGTTTTCGGTGCCGAGCAGGCTGAGGAATTCGGGGTGTTTCAGGAAATAGCGCCAGGTGAACAGCGCCAGTTCGCCAATCCCTTCCTGCGGCGTGCGATCGCCGATGTGAAGCTCGCGCTCCGCCGTACGGATGCCGACATAGGCCTCCTCAAGCACCCGCAGATAGAGTTGCTCCTTGTCGCCGAAATAGTGGTAGAGCATGCGCTTATTGGTGCCGGCTCGCTCGGCGATCGCATCTACGCGCGCCCCGCCCATTCCGTTTTCGGCGAATTCCTTTGTCGCTGCTTCGAGGATTGCCGCGCGCGTCCGCTCCGGGTCTCTTTGCAAGACCCGCTCGGATGACTGACGCCTTGCTGTCTTCTTTTCCCTATTTCCGCTGGCGCTGTCCATCGACCCACCTTTCTTAATTCCCCAACGCGCTCATAGTACGTTGTGAGCAAATTGTAAAAAACGAGAACCGCGAGGAGCACTATCACATCAGCGCTTGACAGGCTCGAAGCTTGTCCATAGCTTGTAACCAATTGGTTATTTGTTGCAAGAGAAACCAGCAAGGAACGTGTGGAGGCGTTCCCCAAGGGAGGAGGAGAACAGATGACACTACGCGTAAGCAGACGTAATTTTATGGCGGGGGGAGCAACGCTTCTTTCATTGTCCGCACTGGGATCGAAGGCATTTGCCGCCGATACCCGCCTGCGGCTTCTGTGGTGGGGTTCGCAGCCGCGCGCCGACCGCACCAACAAGGTTTCTCAGCTCTATCAGACGAAGAATGCCGGAACGTCGATCACCGGCGAATTTCTCGGATGGGGGGACTATTGGCCACGCCTGGCGACGCAGGTCGCCGGCCGCAATGCGCCCGATGTCATCCAGATGGACTACCGCTATATCGTCGAATATGCGCGGCGCGGCGCGCTCGCCCCGCTCGAATCCTACATGCCGGCCAAGCTCAATCTTGGCGATTTCGACCCGGCACAGATCGAGGGCGGCAGCGTTGACGGACACTTCTACGGCGTCAGCCTCGGCGCAAACGCCGCATCAACGGTCTTGAATACCACCGCGTTCCAGGAAGCCGGTGTCGACCTGCCGACACAGGCAACCACCTGGGAGGAATTCGGCAAGATCGGCGCCGAGATCACCAAGGCCGGCAAGCGCAAAGGCTTCTACGGCTTTGCCGACGGTAGCGGCAACGAACCGCTTCTGGAAAACTATCTCCGCCAGCGCGGCAAAGCACTCTACACGGCCGATTCCAAGATCGCTTTCGGCGCCGAAGAGGCTTCCGAATGGTTCGACATGTGGAGCAAATTCCGCGAGGCGAGCGCCTGCGTACCGCCCGACGTTCAGGCGCTCTACAAGGACACGATCGACACCAGCCCGCTCACCCTTGGCAAGGCTGCGGCCGATTACGCGCACAGCAACCAGTTCGTCGGCTTCCAGGCCATCAGCAAAGACAAGCTGGCGCTGACCAACTACATGCGCATCAAGCCGGATTCGAAGGGCGGCCACTATCGCAAGCCATCGATGTTCTTCTCCGTATCCTCGCAGTCGAAGGTGATTGACCAGGCGGTCGACTACGTCAATTTCTTCGTCACCAATCCCGATGCTGCTCTCGCGCTCGACGTCGAACGCGGCATTCCGGAATCGAAGGCGATGCGCGACGTCGTGGCCGCCAAGCTCGACGAAACGGGCAAGGTCCCGCTCAACTACGTCAGCGGTCTCGGCGACCTCGCAGGCAAGCTGCCGCCGCCACCGCCCTCAGGCGCCGGCGAAGGCCAGGTGGTGCTGCGCACCATCGCCGAGCAAGTCGCTTTCGGCCAGCTTTCGCCGAGCGACGGTGGCAAGCAACTGGTCGATGAGATCAGCCGCCTGCTCGCCAAAGGCTGACGCGGATGAGTGATGTGATGCGCACGACCGCCCCGGACGCCATCAAGAGTGAATATGGGGCGGCGGCCCAGGGGCGTTTCAAGCGCCTCTGGACTGCCAATGCTCCAGGCTATCTCTTTCTCCTGCCGTGGCTGATCGGCTTTTTCGGGCTGACGCTCGGACCGGCCGTCATCTCGCTCTACCTCTCGTTCACGGATTTCGACATGATCCGGTCTGCTGAGTGGGTTGGAGCGGCGAACTATGTGCGCATCGCAACCGCCGACCCGAAATTTGCCGCGGCAATGACGGTCACGCTGACCTATGTCGTGCTGTCGGTGCCGTTCAAGCTGACCTTCGCACTCCTGGTCGCGATGGCGCTCAACAAGGGCGTTCGCGGCCTGCCGCTCTACCGCGCAATCTTCTACCTGCCGTCACTGCTCGGCGGCAGCGTGGCGATCGCCGTCCTCTGGCGACAGCTCTTTGCCGGCGATGGTCTGGTCAATGCGGCGCTCGCCCATTTCGGGATCGAAGGCCCGAGCTGGATCTCGCACCCGAGCTATTCCATCTATACGCTGGTGGCGCTGAGCGTCTGGCAGTTCGGTTCGCCGATGATCATCTTCCTCGCCGGCTTGCGTCAGATTCCGACCGATATGTACGAGGCCGCCAGCCTCGACGGCGCATCCAAGTTCCGGCAGTTCTACAAGATCACACTGCCGCTGTTGACGCCGGTCATCTTCTTCAATGCCGTCGTGCAGACGATCGACGCCTTCAAGGCCTTCACGCCGGCTTTTATTATCTCAGGCGGAACGGGCGGGCCGATCAACTCGACGCTGTTCTACACGCTCTATCTCTATCAGGAGGCTTTCGGAAACTTCCGCATGGGCTACGCCTCGGCGCTCGCCTGGATCCTCGTGCTGATCATCGCGATCTTTACGGCCTTCTCCTTCCTGACCTCGCGTTACTGGGTGCACTACGATGACTAACGGGATCACCACCGCGATTGCGGCACCGCCATCCGACATCACCAAGCGCAGCCTTCCGGCGTCTGTTGCGATCCACACGCTGCTGATCCTTGGCTCGCTGCTGATGCTCTATCCGCTCCTGTGGATGGTCTCGGCCTCGGTCCGCCCGGAAAACGAGATCTTCTCGTCGACCTCGCTCATTCCGTCGTCGATCGACTTTTCATCTTATCTTCGCGGCTGGACCGGGCTCGACATCACCTTCGGTCGCTTCTTCTGGAACTCGCTCGTCATCTCGGTGCTGACCGTCATCGGCAATGTCGTTGCCTGTTCGCTGGCAGCCTATGCCTTTGCGCGCCTGCACTTTGCTGGCCGGAACTTCTGGTTCGCGATCATGCTCGGCACGCTGATGATCCCATACCACGTGACGCTCATTCCGCAGTATGTGCTGTTCCTCAATCTCGGCTGGGTCAACACCATCCTGCCACTCGTCGTGCCGAAGTTCCTGGCAAGCGATGCCTTCTTCATCTTCCTGATGGTGCAGTTCTTCCGCGGAATCCCACGCGAACTCGATGAAGCCGCCATGATGGACGGCTGCAGCCCCTGGCGGATCTACTGGAAGATCATGCTGCCGCTGTCGCTGCCAGTGCTGGCGACCGCCGCGATCTTCTCCTTTATCTGGACCTGGGACGACTTCTTCGGCCCGCTGATTTACCTCAACGACATGAACACCTACACGATCCAGCTCGGTCTGCGCACCTTCGTCGACTCGACCAGCGCCTCGGACTGGGGCGGTCTGTTTGCCATGTCCACGCTGACGCTGGTGCCAGTGTTCTTCTTCTTCCTGTTCTTCCAGCGATTGCTGATCGAAGGCATCGCCACGACAGGCATGAAGCGCTGATGCAGTTACGGATTTAGGTCAATGAGTATCAAGAATGTTGCCATCGTTGGCTGCGGCATCGGCCGTTCCCACATCGTTGAAGGCTACCTGCCGCATCCCGACAAGTTCAAGGTCGTGGCGATCTGCGACCTGAATGAAGAGCGGCTGCGCGAGATCGGCGACGAGTTCGACATCGCCAAGCGCACGACCTCGTTTGCCGATGTGCTGGCCTGCGGGAGCGTCGACATCGTCGATATCTGCACGCCGCCCGGCACTCATCTTGAGCAGGTGGTGGCGGCGCTGGCTGCGGGCAAGCACGTCATCTGCGAAAAGCCGCTGACTGGCTCGCTCTCGGGCGTCGACACGATCATGGAGGCGGAAAAGGCGGCCAAAGGCACGTTGATGCCGATTTTCCAGTATCGCTACGGCGACGGCATCGAGAAGGCGAAGCGGATCATCGAGGCCGGCATCGCCGGCAAGCCTTACATAGGCTCGGTGGAGACCTTCTGGCTGCGGACGCCCGAATATTATTCCGTGCCGTGGCGCGGCAAATGGGCGACCGAGCTTGGCGGCGTGCTCGTGACTCACGCGCTGCATCTGCACGACATGCTGCTGCACCTGATGGGCCCGGTTTCAAAGGTATTCGGCCGTGTTGCGACCCACGTCAACGACATCGAGGTCGAAGACTGCGCCTCGGCAAGCCTGCTGATGCAGAATGGCGCCTTCGTGTCGCTCTCCTGCACTCTTGGTTCGCAGGAGCAGATCAGCCGCCTGCGGCTGCACTTCGAGAACGTCACCTTCGAGAGCAATCACGAACCTTATTCGCCGGGCAAAGACCCTTGGAAGATCATCGCCGCGAATGACGACGTGCAGGCGCGCATCGATGCCGTCATCGGCGACTGGCGGCCGGTCGCACCGCGCTTCACCACGCAGATGGAACACTTCCACGCCTATCTCAGCGGCAACGGGCCGCTGCCGGTGACGACCCAGGATGCCCGCCGTGCACTGGAGCTCGTCACCGCCATCTATCAATCGTCCGATACCGGCAGCGAAGTCATCTTGCCGATCGGATCGGGCAGCCCGAAGTACGCCGACTGGCGTGCTCACACGAAATAACGGACCAGGGAGGATCCTGAGATCATGGCAACAAGCGTCGTTCTCCAGAAGGTCGAGAAGCGTTACGGCGCCCTGGACGTCATACACGGCATCGACCTGAAGATTGATCCCGGCGAGTTCGCGGTCTTCGTCGGCCCCTCCGGGTGCGGCAAGTCCACGCTGCTTCGCATGATAGCCGGACTTGAGGAAATCACCGGCGGCGCGCTTCTGCTCGACAACGAGCGAATGAACGAAGTGGCGCCGGCCAAGCGCGGCATCGCGATGGTGTTCCAGTCCTATGCGCTCTATCCGCATATGTCGGTCTACAAGAACCTTGCCTTCGGGCTTGAGACGGCCGGCTACAAGAAGACCGAGATCCAGCCGAAGGTGAAACGCGCTGCCGAGATCCTGCAGATCGAGAAACTGCTGGAACGCAAGCCGAAGGCGCTTTCCGGTGGCCAGCGCCAGCGCGTGGCGATCGGTCGCGCGATCGTGCGCGAGCCGCGCATCTTCCTGTTTGACGAACCGCTCTCCAACCTCGACGCGGAATTGCGCGTGCAGATGCGCGTGGAGATTTCCCGCCTGCACCGCAGCCTTGGCAATACGATGATCTACGTCACCCACGACCAGGTCGAAGCCATGACCATGGCCGACAAGATCGTCGTGCTGAACGCCGGCCGCATCGAGCAGATCGGCGCGCCGCTCGATCTCTACAACAATCCGACCAACCGCTTCGTAGCAGGCTTCATCGGTAGCCCGAAGATGAACTTCCTGCAGGCGCGCGTTGAGCAGGTTGGAGAGGCCGAGACGACCATCAACGTCTGCGGCAACTCTGTTCGCCTGCCGCTGCGACTGAAGGCAGAAGCCGGCCAGACTGTGACCTTCGGCATCCGTCCGGAGCATCTTTCGGTTGTTGGGAACAGCGGCATCACGCTTGCGACGGTGAACATTGACCTCGTTGAAAACCTCGGCGGTGCGACCATGCTCTACGCGACGACGGCGGATGGGCAGCAGATGACGATCGCGCTCGACGGACAGCAGAAAGTGGAACGCGGAACGAACGTGAAGGCCTCCTTTGACCCAGCGCGCTGCCACGTCTTCGACGCATCAGGCGCCGCAATCTAGCCGCGCTTGACAGCCGATCCCGCTCTGGCCATGATTTCAATAGGATAGGCCACGAAAGGGAAAAGCGTGACGCCTGAAGATCGGATTCATGCGCTTGGCATCTGGCAGGGTCCGATTGAAATTGTGCCGATCCCCGGCGGCATCACCAACCGGAACTATCTGGTGCGGGATCGCGCCGTTCGCCGCGTGGTTCGACTGGGAGAAGACATTCCGGTTCACCATATCAGCCGGCAGAACGAGCTTGCCGCTAGCCAAGCTGCACACGCAGCGGGGCTTTCGCCGGCGGTCATCTATCATGCGCCAGGCGTGCTGGTTCTCGACTACATCGAGTCGAGGGCGCTTTCACCTGATGATCTGCGACGCTCCGAGACATTGGCGCGAGTGATCCCGCTGGTACGGGCCTGCCACCATGACATCGCCCGTGAATTTCGCGGCGCGGCGGCGATCTTCTGGGTCTTCCACGTCATCCGCGATTACATCGCCAATCTGGAGGCCGCCAGCAGCCCCTATCGCGGGCTTTTCCCGGATTTTCTCGCGAAGGCCGAAAAGCTGGAGGCGGCGGGTGGCCCCTTCGAGATCGCCTTCGGCCATAACGACATGCTGGCCGCCAACTTTCTCGATGATGGCAAGCGCCTATGGCTGATCGACTGGGACTACGCGGGGTTCAACACGCCGCTTTTCGATCTGGGCGGCCTCGCCTCCAACAGCGAGTTCTCCGAGGCGACCGAGCGATCGATGCTCGAGACCTATTATCAGCTGCCGCTGACTGCGGATCTCGGGCGGCGCTATCACGCCATGAAATGCGCCTCGCTGCTGCGCGAGACACTGTGGAGTATGGTGTCCGAAATCCACTCCACCATCGATTTCGACTATGCCGGCTATACGGCCGAGAATCTTGCGCGCTTCGAGCGCGCCTACGACGCATTCGAACAGGATCGATAATATGACGAAGGAATTGCCAAAGACCGCCAAGGCGGTTGTCATCGGCGGCGGGATCATTGGCTGCTCTACGGCCTATCATCTCGGCAAGCTCGGCTGGACGGATACGGTGCTGCTCGAGCGCAGGAAGCTGACCTCGGGTACGACCTTCCACGCCGCTGGGCTCGTTGGCCAATTGCGCACCAGTGCCAACATCACCCAGTTGCTCGGCTATTCCGTCGATCTCTACAAGAAGCTGGAGGCCGAAACGGGGCTCGGGACGGGCTGGAAGATGAATGGCGGCCTGCGCCTCGCCTGCAACGAAGAACGCTGGACCGAGGTCAAGCGGCAGGCGACGACCGCGCAATCCTTCGGACTCGAAATGCAGTTGCTGACACCACAGGAGGCGTTCGATCTCTGGCCGTTGATGACCATAGACGATCTCGTCGGCGCGGCCTTTCTGCCGACTGACGGCCAGGCCAACCCCTCCGATATCACCCAAGCGCTGGCCAAAGGCGCCCGCATGTCCGGCGTCTCGATCTTCGAGGATACCGAGGTTATCGACCTCGAAATTGACAAGGGCCGAATTCGCGCGGTCATCACCGAGCGTGGACGCATCGAGTGTGAACGCGTCGTCGTCTGCGCCGGGCAATGGACGCGGGCCTTTGCGGCGCGCTTCGGCGTCAATGTGCCGCTGGTTTCCGTCGAGCACCAGTACATCATCACCGAATCCTTCGGTGTTCCCTCGAACCTGCCGACACTGCGCGATCCAGACCGGCTGACCTACTACAAGGAGGAGGTCGGCGGCATCGTCATGGGCGGCTACGAGCCGAACCCGATCCCCTGGGCGAAGAATGGCATCCCCGAGGGTTTCCACTTAACGCTGCTCGACAGCAACTTCGATCATTTCGAGCAGATCATGGAGCAGGCCCTCGGCCGCGTCCCGGCGCTGGAAAATGTCGGCGTCAAGCAGCTGCTGAACGGACCGGAGAGCTTCACGCCTGACGGCAACTTCATTCTCGGGGAAGCGCCGGAGCTGAAGAACTTCTTCGTTGGCGCCGGCTTCAACGCCTTCGGCATCGCCTCCGGCGGCGGCGCCGGCATGGCACTCGCCGAATGGGTCGCCAAGGGCGAACCACCCTATGACCTCTGGCCGGTAGATATCCGCCGCTTCGGGCGCCCGCATTTCGATACGGACTGGGTGCGTACCCGCACCCTTGAAGCTTACGGAAAGCACTACACACTGGCCTTCCCCTTCGAAGAGTATTCAAGCGGACGGCCATGCCGCAAATCGCCGCTCTACGAACGGCTGAAAGCACAGGGCGCTTGCTTCGGCGAAAAGCTCGGATGGGAGCGGCCCAACTGGTTCGCCGATCTCTTCGCCAACGAGGAGCCGAAGGATATCTACACCTACGGCCGCCAGAACTGGTTCGAAGCCGTTGGTCGCGAGCACAAGGCTGTGCGCGAGGCCGCCGTGATCTTCGATCAGACGTCCTTCGCCAAATTCGTGATGAAAGGGCACGATGTCGAGGCGGCGTTGTCGTGGATCGCCTCCAACGACGTGGCAAAGCCGGTTGGCTCGCTTGTTTACACACAGATGCTGAATGACAAGGGCGGCATCGAGTGCGATCTCACCTGCGCCCGCGTGGCTGAAGACGAGTATTACATCGTGACCGGCACCGGCTTCGCGACGCATGATTTCGACTGGATTGCACGCAATATTCCCGATGGAATGCATGCCGAACTCGTCGATGTCACTTCCGCTTATTCCGTCCTGTCCCTGATGGGACCGAATGCCCGCGCCGTGCTCGAGAAGGTCACGACGAGCGATGTTTCCAACGCCGCGTTCCCCTTCGGCCGCATCAAGACAATCGGCGTTGCCGGTTGCCCGGTTCGGGCTTTACGCATCACCTATGTCGGGGAACTCGGCTACGAGTTGCATGTACCGGTCGAATACGCAACGACGGTCTATGACGCGCTGATGGCGGCGGGCGGTCCGCTGCAGCTTACCAATGCCGGTTATCGCGCGATCGAAAGCTGCCGCCTCGAAAAGGGTTATCGCGCCTGGGGCTCTGATATCGGTCCGGATCACACACCTGTTGAAGCCGGGCTTGGCTGGGCGGTGAAGACTCGGAAGACCACGCAGTTTCGCGGCCGAGAGGTGATCGAACGGCAGCTGACTTCGGGCGTCAAGAAGATGCTTGCCTGCTTCGTGCCAGAGGATCCCGATGTCGTGCTGCTTGGCCGCGAGACGATCTATCGCAACGGCAAGCGTGTCGGCTGGCTCTCCAGCGGCGGCTTCGGCTACACGATCGGCAAGCCGATCGGCT
>NZ_AKKA01000079.1 GCF_000282035.1 Rhizobium sp. CF122 | reverse complement strand
AGGTGGTGCATGGCAGGTGAAACGATTCTGGTCGTGGGCGGCGCTGGTTATATCGGCTCGCACACGTGTCTCGATCTTGCGAACAAGGGTTTCCAACCAGTCGTTTTCGACAATTTTTCCAACGGTCATCGCGAATTCGTAAAGTGGGGACCCGCTGAGGAAGGGGATATCCGGGATCGGGCCCGGCTCGACGAGGTTCTGGCCAAGCACAAACCAGCTGCCATCCTGCACTTTGCCGCCCTCATCGAGGTCGGCGAATCGGTCAAGGATCCGGTTGCCTTTTATGAAAACAACGTCATCGGCACGTTGACGCTGTTGGCTGCCGCGCAGGCTGCCGGCGTCAAGGCATTCGTTTTTTCGTCCACCTGCGCGACCTACGGTTTGCCGCAGAGCGTGCCGCTCGACGAGACGCACCGCCAGGTGCCAATCAATCCCTATGGCCGTACGAAGTACATCGTCGAGCAGGCGCTTGCCGACTACGACAAGTACACGGGCTTTCGATCTGTCGTACTTCGCTACTTCAACGCAGCCGGCGCCGATTTCGAAGGCCGGATCGGCGAGTGGCACCAGCCTGAAACCCACGCGATACCGCTCGCGATTGACGCCGCTCTGGGCCGCCGTGAAGGCTTCAAGGTATTCGGTACCGACTACGAGACACGCGACGGCACCTGCGTCCGCGACTACATCCACGTGCTCGACCTTGCCGATGCGCATGTCCGTGCCGTGGAGCATCTGCTGCGGGGTGGGGAGTCGATCGCGCTCAATCTCGGCACCGGCACGGGAACAACGGTGAAGGAGTTGCTCGGCGCCATCGAACGCGTGTCCGAGCGGCCGTTTCCTGTGGAGTATGTCGGTCGCCGCGAGGGCGACTCGCACACGCTGGTTGCCAACAATGACAAGGCGCGGGAGGTTCTCGGCTGGACACCACAATATGATTTGTCTCAAATCATCCGCTCGGCGTGGAACTGGCACGCGAAATCAAACCAGCACTGAAATGCATCATGACCGGTAGACCGAACATTCTCTTGATCACCGCGGACCAGTGGCGCGGTGATTGCCTGTCGGCGACCGGCCATGCCTGCGTCAAAACACCGAATGTGGATGCGCTGGCGGCAGAAGGCACATTGTTTACCCGCCACTACGCCGGCGCTGCACCTTGTTCACCGGCACGCGCCACGCTCTACACCGGCCTCTACCAGATGAACCACCGGGTTTGCCGGAACGGCTCACCCCTCGATGCCCGATTTGACAATCTGGCGATGGCGGCACGGCGGGCGGGCTATGATCCGACACTCTTCGGCTATACCGATACCGCACCCGACCCGCGTGGCATGGACGCGAACGATCCGCATTTGACGACCTATGAAGGGTTGTTGCCCGGCTTTACGGCCCGGCAACTGCTTCCTGAGCATGAAAAACAATGGCTCTCCTGGTTGCGCGAGCGTGGACACGCTGAAGCCTTTGACCGCGACATCCACATTCCCATCGGCGCAGACCGCGGCGAAATCTCGAACGCCGCAACAGCCTATTCGAAGAACGAGACGCAAACTGCTTTTCTCGCAGGAGAGTTCATCCGCTGGCTGGGGGAGCAGGATTCGCCCTGGTTCGCACATATTTCATTCCTGCGTCCCCATCCGCCATTTTCGGCGCCGTCTCCGTATAACGATCTGTTCGGCCCGGAGGACGGTCCGCAATTCGCCCGGGCGGAAAACCACGAAACGGAGCAGAGATCACACCCTTACCTGTCCTTTGCCATGCCGAGGGTAGGAACGGGCAGCTTCATTTACGGCGCGACCGGAAAGGTAACCGACTGGCAGGCCAGCGAGTTCGCAGCGATCCGGGCCATTTATTATGGCATGATCGCGGAGGTCGACGCGCAGCTCGGGCGGATTTGGGACGCATTGAAAGATCGCGGGACATGGGACAACACCCTAATCATCGTCACCTCTGATCACGCCGAGATGGCAGGCGATCACTGGACGTTCGGCAAAGGTGGCTTCTTCGATGGCAGCTATCATATCCCGCTTGTCATCCGCGACCCGCAAGCTGTCACGCGGGGCAGGGTGGTCGACCGGTTCACGTCTGCGGCAGATATCTTCCCGACACTTTGCGATCGCCTGAATATCGAACCTGAAAATAGCCTGGATGGCCAGTCCCTGCTGCCGTTCATGGGACAGGGGGAGGCGGGAAATTGGCGCGATGCAGCCTTCTGGGAGTTTGACTTCCGCGACGTCGCCACGCGCGAGCCCGAAGCTCATTTCGGCTTGGAATCAAACGAATGCAACCTTGCCGTGGTCAGAGATGAACGCTTCAAATACGTGCATTTCACGGCGCTTCCACCGCTCCTGTTCGATCTGCAGGCCGATCCGCAGGAATTGAACAACCTCGCGTTGGACCCAGCCTATCTGTCGACCCGGCTTTCCTATGCCGAGAAGCTGCTCTCGATGCGTGCCCGCCATCTGGATCAAACACTCGCCTTTACCGAACTTACGGAGAAAGGGCCGGTCAGGCGCCGGCCCTGATCTACATCAGGCGAGGCGTCCGAGATAATCCATCTTGCCGACTGGAACGCCCTGGTTGCGCAGGATCGCGTGTGCCGTCGCAAGGTGGAAGAAGAAGTTCGGCAGCGCGAAGGTCATGACATACTCATCGCCTCGAAACGTGATCTTGTTGCCCCCTGGTGAAAGGGTGATTTCCCGCGTTTCCGTGCCGTCGAGCGCAGCTGGCGCGACGGTCCCCAGGTAGGCTTCCGTCTTGGCCACACGCTCGCGCAACTCGGCGATCGTCGCTTCATTGTCCTCGAATTTCGGCGCATCGATACCGGTCAGCCGTGCAATCGCCAATTTGGCGCTGTCGGTCGCGCGCTGAAACTGACCCGAGAACGGTAGCATGTCTGAAGATAGCCGTGCGGCGACGAGATCCGCACTATCGATACCCTTTTCCTTTGCGAAGGCCTCGGCTTTGTCGAGATAAGTTTTCAGCGTTTCAAGGCCGCGCTGAAAAACGGGAACTGTTAGTCGGTACATCGAGATGGGCATTAATTTCTCCCTGGAAGGCAGCGAAACTGCGGCCGTCAACGCATTTATATAGTCCGCGGAATCGCGCGTTTCAGCGCCTACCCGAGCGCCTTCGCGAAATTTCCGCAAAGCGGGCACGACCTCATCAATGAAATAGACTTGACGCCCTCAATAGAAAATGGAATGAATATTCCGAGATGCAGATTTTACGGTTCGTTTATTCCGTTTCTTAACGGACGGCCAGCGGGAGATGGCCCACAGGGACCAAAATACTGGCTTTTGGGCATGGCCCAGGGCTCCGGCGTGAGGAGGGTGCAGCCGGACACCGCTTTGTGGAGGAAAGAAAATGAAGAAATTTATCATGGGCACTGCCATGGCGCTCGTCTTGTCGACGGCCGCTCACGCTGAAACTGTCGGTGTCTCGATGGCATTGTTCGACGATAACTTCCTGACCGTTCTGCGCAACGGCATGCAGGATTATGCCAAGACGTTGAACGGCGTAACGCTTCAGGTTGAAGACGCGCAGAACGATGTCGCCAAGCAGCAGAGCCAGATCCAGAACTTTATCGCATCCAAGGTTGACGCAATCGTCGTCAACCCAGTCGACACCGACGCGACGGCCGCCATGTCGAAGCTTGCCGCCGCAGCCGGCATTCCACTTGTTTACGTCAACCGCGAGCCGGTCAACGTCGACAGTCTTCCGGACAAGCAAGCCTTCGTTGCTTCGAACGAGCAGGAATCCGGCACGCTGGAAACCAAGGAAGTTTGCCGCCTCCTCGGCGGCAAGGGCAAAGCCGTCGTAATGATGGGCGAGCTTTCCAACCAGGCCGCGCGCATGCGCACCAAGGACGTTCACGATGTCGTTGCGACCGACGAATGCAAAGGCATCCAGATCATTGAGGAGCAGACCGCCAATTGGTCGCGTACGCAAGGCTCCGACCTCTTGACCAACTGGCTCTCCAGCGGCCTCGAGTTCGACGCGGTCATTTCGAACAACGACGAAATGGCGATTGGCGCCATTCAGGCACTCAAGGCAGCCGGCAAAGATCTCAACAAGATCGTGATCGGCGGCGTTGACGCTACCCAGGACGCACTTGCCGCGATGCAGGCAGGCGACCTCGACGTGACGGTCTTCCAGGATGCGGCCGGGCAGGGCAAGGGCGCGCTCGATGCGGCCCTGAAGCTCGCGAAGGGCGAAAAGGTGGAGAAGAAGGTTTACATTCCTTTCCAGCTCGTCACGCCTGAAAACGTCAAGAACTTCGTCGCGAAGAACTAACGTTCGGAAAAACGGGATGCGGGACGTAGTTCCGCATCCCTTGCCTCAATCCGTGTCCGGGAGGAGATGAGATGGTTGTCAGCCCGTCTACAATGGCCGCAGTGCGTCAGAGCGGCGCTGTTCCGAATGCGGAATACCTGCTGAGCGCCGAGGGCGTGCGCAAGGAATTTCCAGGCGTCGTCGCCCTCGATGACGTCCAGTTCCAACTGAAGCGCGGCACCGTGCACGCTTTGATGGGCGAAAATGGCGCCGGCAAGTCGACGCTGATGAAAATCCTGGCCGGCATCTACATCCCCGACAAAGGCGAGGTGCGCCTCAAGGGTGTGGAGATTCAGCTCAAATCACCGCTGGATGCCCTCGAAAACGGCATCGCGATGATTCATCAGGAGCTGAACCTGATGCCCTTTATGACCGTCGCCGAGAACATCTGGATCCGTCGCGAGCCAAAGAACAAGTTCGGCTTTGTCGACCATGCGGCAATGTTTCGCCAGACGGACGAGCTGTTTCGCCGGCTGAACATCGACATCGACCCGGAAATCCAGGTCCGTGACCTTTCGGTTGCCAACCGGCAGATGGTCGAAATCGCCAAGGCGGTCTCCTACAATTCCGACGTCCTCATCATGGACGAGCCGACATCGGCGCTGACCGAGCGCGAGGTCGAGCATCTCTTCCGGATCATTCGCGACCTCAGGGCGCAGGGCATCGGCATCGTCTACATCACGCACAAGATGAACGAGCTGTTCGAGATTGCCGACGAGTTCTCGGTGTTTCGCGACGGACGCTACATCGGCACCCATGCCTCGACGGACGTCACCCGAGACGACATCATTCGCATGATGGTCGGTCGCGAAATCACCCAGATGTTCCCGAAAGAGGAGGTGCCGATCGGCGACGTCGTTCTCTCGGTGAAGAACCTCTCGCTGAACAATGTCTTCCATGACGTATCTTTCGATGTCCGATCCGGCGAGATCCTCGGCGTTGCCGGGCTTGTGGGATCGGGCAGATCGAATGTCGCAGAAGCCTTGTTCGGCGTAACGCCGGCGACATCAGGCACGATCGAGCTGTTCGGCAATAAGACGGACATCTCCTCGCCGACCGTCGCGATCCGGAACCATATGGCGTTCCTGACCGAAGATCGCAAAGATACAGGCTGTCTGCTGATCCTCAACGTTCTCGAAAACATGCAGATCGCGGTTCTCCAGGACAGGTTCGTCAAGGGGGGCTTTGTGCAGGAAAGCGCGATCGAGGCGACCTGCGAAGACATGGCCAAGAAGCTCCGCGTAAAGACGCCCAATCTTGACGAGCGCGTGGAAAACCTTTCCGGCGGCAACCAACAGAAAGTCCTGATCGGTCGCTGGCTACTAACAAATCCGAAGATTCTCATTCTCGACGAGCCAACGCGTGGAATCGATGTCGGCGCCAAGGCTGAAATCCATCGCCTGGTGACGGAGATGGCGAGAAATGGAGTGGCAGTGATCATGATCTCGTCGGAAATGCCGGAGGTACTGGGCATGAGCGACCGCATCATGGTGATGCATGAAGGACGTGTAACCGGATTTCTCAATCGTGACGAAGCAACGCAGATCAAGGTGATGGAGCTTGCCGCGCAGTGATGCGTGGCCTCCAGCAACCCGAAGGGAGGCTAACATGAACACCAACGCAGCTGAGGCGGCAGCCCCACTTGCAACGCGCGCCCGGCGGCGGCGAGTCCCGCCGGAACTCAACATTTTCCTCGTCCTGATCGGTATTGCGCTCATCTACGAAGTGCTCGGCTGGATTTTTGTCGGCCAAAGCT
The DNA here is from genome assembly GCF_000282035.1 of Rhizobium sp. CF122. Taxonomy (GTDB): domain Bacteria; phylum Pseudomonadota; class Alphaproteobacteria; order Rhizobiales; family Rhizobiaceae; genus Rhizobium. Next base: position 112,741 of record NZ_AKKA01000079.1, on the reverse strand, counting down.
TCCTGTTCAATTCGCAGCGCCTGACGATCATGATCCTGCAGGTCGCCGTCATCGGCATCATCGCGGTTGGCGTGACGCAAGTCATTATCACGGGCGGCATTGACCTCTCTTCCGGTTCCGTCGTCGGCATGACGGCGATGATCGCGGCGAGCTTCGCACAGGCGTCCACCTGGCCAAGAGCACTCTATCCTTCGTTGACCGATCTGCCGTTCTTCATCCCGATTGGTGTCGGTCTTCTCATCGGCCTCGCGGCCGGCTTCATAAACGGGCAGCTGATCGCAAGGACTAAGATCCCGCCGTTCATCGCCACGCTTGGTATGATGGTCTCGGCACGCGGCATTTCGAAGTGGTACACCAAGGGCCAGCCGGTTTCGGGGCTCACCGATCAGTTCAATTTCATCGGTACCGGCATTTGGCCCGTCGTCGTCTTTCTCGTCGTCGCGCTGATCTTCCACATTGCGCTGCGCTATACCCGCTACGGCAAGTTCACCTATGCGATCGGTGCCAACGTTCAGGCTGCGCGTGTTTCTGGCATTAACATCGAAGCCCACCTGATCAAGGTTTACGCGATTGCCGGCCTCCTGGCAGGTCTTGCTGGCGTCGTCACGGCGGCGCGCGCCCAGACCGCGCAGGCCGGCATGGGTGTCATGTACGAACTCGACGCGATTGCCGCGACCGTTATCGGCGGCACCTCTCTGACCGGTGGTGTCGGTCGCATTACTGGCACGGTCATCGGCACGATCATTCTGGGTGTGATGACCTCGGGCTTCACCTTCCTCAGGGTCGACGCCTACTACCAGGAAATCGTCAAGGGGCTGATCATCGTTGCCGCTGTCGTCATCGACGTCTACCGGCAGAAGAAACGCGCCAAGCACTGACGAAAGTACCTCGGAACGGGAGCCTCGGCTCCCGTTTTCCGTTTCCGCTACCCGTTGATGCGGAACAGCAAAATTTCTGAAAAAAAGGGTAGCGTATTCCACCAGCTTTTCTATTCTGCGCTCTTCATATCGCCCGCCCGGGCACACAGGAACGCAGATGCAATTCGTATTTGACGGCCATAACGACGTCCTCCTCCGGCTTTGGACACATGAACGGGACGGCGGCGATCCAGTCGCCGAATTTGCTAACGGAACAGATCTAGGCCACATCGATGCTCCGCGTGCCAAGGCTGGCGGGCTGGCCGGCGGCCTTTGCGCAATTTACGTGCCCTCAGGCGATCTCGTTTTTGCGGATCCCGACAAGAACGGCCACTACGTTACCCCGCTCGCCGCCCCGCTCGAACCGCTGCCCTCCCTCAGAATCGCCACGGAAATGGCCGCGATCGCCCTTCGCCTGGACAAAGCGGGCGCGTGGCGGCTTTGCCGCACGCTAAAGGACATTCGCCAAGCGATGGCCGATGGTGTTTTCGCGGCGGTGATGCATATGGAAGGTTGCGAAGCCATCGGCCCCGACCTGGCGGTGCTGGAGGTATTCTATGCCGCTGGCTTGCGATCGCTGGGACCGGTTTGGAGCCGCCACAATATCTTTGGCCACGGCGTGCCCTTCGCCTTCCCGATGTCACCGGACACCGCTCCGGGGCTGACTGATGCGGGGTTTGCCCTCGTGCGCGAATGCAACAGGCTCGGCATCCTGATTGATCTTGCGCATATCACCGAAAAGGGCTTCTGGGATATCGCGAAGACAACAGATCGGCCGCTGGTTGCAAGCCACTCCAACGTTCATGAACTGACGCCGGTCGCTCGCAACCTCACCGACAAACAGCTCGACGCCATCAGGGAAACCCGGGGTCTCGTCGGCGTGAATTATGCGACCGCGATGCTGCGCAGCGACGGTCGCTCCGATGGCGATACGCCGCTGAGCGACATGGTGCGCCATATCGACTATCTCGTCGAGCGTGTCGGCATCGACTGCGTGGCGCTCGGCTCAGACTTTGACGGCGCGACCATACCCGACGAAATAGGGGATGCTGCGGGTAACCAGAAGCTAATTGCCGCGCTCCAGCGCGCTGGCTATGGTGCAGGAGATCTCGAAAAATTGGCCAGAGGGAACTGGCTGAGAATTCTGGCCTCGGCGTGGGGAGAAGAGGACGCCTAGGCCAGCTACTTTGTATTGAAATGAAAAAACAAGGGAACAAAGCCATGATAGTCAGCAAATTTAACCGCACTTTCCGCCTGCTTTCGGCAGGCGCCGCTCTGTCGATCATGATGGCGGCTGCACCGGTAGCCTTCGCGGAAACGCCGAAGGACACGCTGGTCGAAGGCTTCGCCATCGACGACATCATCACCATGGACCCCGGCGAGGCTTTCGAACTGTCGACGGCTGAAGTCACGAGCAACACCTACAGCCTGCTCGTCCGTCTCGACATGGGTGACACGTCGAAGGTCAAGGGCGATCTCGCCGACAGCTGGACGGTGTCCGACGATGGTCTGACCTACACCTTCAAGCTGAAACCCGGCATGAAGTTCGCCTCCGGCAATCCGATCACCGCCGAAGATGTTGCCTGGTCCTTCGAGCGCGCTGTCAAGCTCGACAAGAGCCCGGCCTTCATCATCACTCAGTTCGGCATCAATGGTGACAACGTCACCGAAAAGGCAAAGGCAACGGATGAAAACACCTTCGTCTTCACCGTCGATAAGCCCTATGCGCCAAGCTTCGTACTGAACTGCCTGACGGCAACTGTTGCTTCGGTCGTCGACAAGAAGCTGGTCCTGGATCACGTCAAGTCCGTGACGCCGAGCGCCGATTACAAGTACGACAACGACTTCGGCAACGAATGGCTGAAGACGGGCTATGCCGGCTCCGGCGCCTTCAAGCTGCGTGAGTGGCGTGCCAACGAAGTTGTCGTGATGGAACGCAACGACAATTACTATGGCGACAAGGCGAAGCTCAACCGCGTCATCTATCGCTTTATGAAGGAAAGTTCGGCGCAGCGCCTGGCGCTGGAAGCCGGTGATATCGACATCGCGCGCAACCTGGAGCCCGGCGATCTGGATGCAGTCTCCAAGAATGCCGACCTGACGACCGTCAATGCTCCAAAGGGCACCGTCTACTACGTCAGCCTCAACTCCAAGAACGAGAACCTGAAGAAGCCGGAAGTCCAGGAGGCCTTCAAATATCTCGTCGACTATGACGCGATCGGCTCGACGCTGATCAAGGGCATCGGCGAGATCCACCAGACCTTCCTGCCGAAGGGCCAGCTCGGTGCGCTCGATGAAAATCCCTACAAGCTCGATGTCGCCAAGGCCAAGGAACTCTTGGAAAAGGCCGGGCTGAAAGACGGCTTCTCGGTGACGATGGATGTTCGCAATACGCAGCCAATAACGGGTATTGCCGAGTCCATGCAGCAGTCGCTGGCTCAAGCGGGCATCAAGATGGAGATTATCCCCGGCGACGGCAAGCAGACACTGACGAAGTACCGCGCACGCACGCACGACATGTATATCGGTCAGTGGGGTTCGGATTATTTCGACCCGAATTCGAACGCCGATACGTTCACCAGCAATCCGAATAATTCGGATGCTGGCACTGTCAAGACGCTCGCCTGGCGCAACACGTGGGAAGCGCCGGAACTCGACAAGGAAACGAAGGCCGCCCTGCTGGAGCGTGACGGCGCCAAGCGTGCTGCCATGTATGAGGACATTCAGAAGAAGTTCCTGGCAAACAGCCCCTTCGTGATCATCTTCCAGCAGATCGAAGTCGCAGGCGCTCGCAAGAGCCTGAAGGACTTCAAACTCGGCCCGAGCTTCGACACCAACTATGTCGGACCGATCGGCAAGGAATAATCCGGCAGGATTGATCCGTTGAGCAACATTGAAACAAAAATGGAGGCACGGCCCAAACAGGGCCGTGCGGTTCCTATTGCCAAGGCGGTCGGGCGATTTCTTGTCGCCGCCGTCACGACTTATCTTGGCCTATTGGCCGTGACTTTCTTCATCGGCCGCGTCGTACCGATTGATCCAGTCCTTGCGATTCTCGGCGACCGCGCTCCGGCCCATGTTGTCGAGCGCGTCCGTCGCGAGCTCGGTTTCGACCTGCCGCTCTACCAGCAGTTCTACATCTATCTGAAAAGCATTCTCTCAGGTGACTTCGGGACCTCCGTGCTGACCACCAATCCCGTCATGGTCGACATCAGGCGCGTTTTCCCCGCGACGATCGAGCTTGCGACGCTCGGGACCATCATCGGCTCGCTCGTCGGTGTTCCGCTCGGCGTGCTCGCGGCTGTCAAGCGAGGCAGCATTGCCGATCAGATCGTCCGTGTCATCGGGCTGATTGGTTATTCGGTGCCTATATTCTGGCTTGCGCTGATCTCGCTCGTCATCTTCTACGCGCAGCTCCGCTGGGTGGCGTTCCCCGGCCGCATCGACATCGTCTTTGAGTACAGCTTTACGCCGGTGACCGGCTTCTATCTGCTCGACAGCGCCATGCAGGGGCAGTGGGACGTCTTCTATGACGTTTTCCGCCACATCATCCTGCCCGCCTCGCTGCTCGGCTATTTCTCACTGGCCTACATCAGCCGCATGACCCGCAGCTTCATGCTCAATGAACTGAGCCAGGAATATGTGGTAGCGGCACGCGCCAAGGGACTTTCGGAAACTCGGGTCATCTGGGGTCACGCACTGCGAAACGCCGCCGTGCCGCTCGTCACCGTCATCGCGCTTTCGTATGCCGGCTTGCTTGAGGGTTCAGTTCTCACCGAGACGGTTTTTTCCTGGCCGGGCATAGGGCTCTACATCACCAATTCCCTCCAGAACGCGGATATGAACGCCGTCCTCGGTGGCACCATCATCATTGGCACGGTCTTCATCGGCATCAATCTTCTGTCCGACCTTCTCTATCGGACGCTTGACCCTAGGACGCGAAGCCGATGACGGTCCCTGCAAATCAATCAGCGCCGCTGAGCCGCCGCGAGTGGCTGCTGTCCGATCGACCGCAGTCGCGCACGCAAGCGCGATTGGGCCGAGTCTACGTGACCTGGCGCCAGTTCACCGCAAACCGCCTGGCCGTCGTCGGTCTCGTGATCATCATCGCCCTCCTGTTCGTGGCTACCTTTGCGAACCTTCTCGCAACCCATTCGCCCATTGTTGGCGACCTGAAGAATGCGCGGCTGCTGCCGCCTGGCGCTGAGGGCTACTGGCTGGGCACGGACGACCAGGGTCGCGATATCTATTCCCGCCTCATCTATGGTTCCCGATTGACGCTGCTCGTCGTCGTTCTCGTCGCAGCCATCTCGGCGCCGATCGGGCTGATCGTTGGAACAGTGTCGGGTTACGCCGGCGGCTGGGTCGATGCGACGCTGATGCGCATCACCGATATCTTCCTCGCCTTCCCCAAGCTGGTTCTGGCCCTCGCCTTCGTCGCGGCTCTCGGACCTGGCATCCAGAACGCGATCATCGCGATTGCGATCACCTCCTGGCCGCCCTACGCTCGTATTGCGCGTGCGGAGACGCTGACAGTGCGACGCTCCGACTATATCTCTGCAGTCAAGCTGATGGGCGCATCACCCCTGCGGATCGTGGTCCGGCACGTCATGCCACTTTGCCTTTCTTCGCTCATCGTGCGCGTGACGCTCGACATGGCTGGGATCATCCTGACGGCGGCCGGTCTCGGCTTCCTCGGTCTCGGCGCGCAGCCGCCGCTTCCCGAATGGGGCGCGATGATCGCGTCTGGCCGGCGTTTCATCCTGGATCAGTGGTGGGTGGCAGCCATGCCGGGTTTTGCCATCCTGATCGTCAGCCTCGGCTTCAATCTGCTCGGCGACGGCTTGCGCGACGCGCTCGACCCCAAGGAGAGCGGCCAGTGACCGAGCTCCTCACCGTTCAAAACCTCAAAGTCAGCTACCCCACGCGCACGGGCGTCATCGAAGCCGTCCGCGGCGTCTCGTTTACGCTTGGCAAGGAACGCCTCGGCATCGTCGGTGAATCCGGCTCAGGCAAGTCTCAGACCGGGCGCGCCATTATGGGCTTGACCCCGAAGCACGGCATCGTTTCAGCCGACAAGCTCGATTTCAACGGCATTGATCTTCTCGCCGCATCCGCCAAGCAGCGCCGGCAATTGCGCGGCAAACGCATCGCGATGGTCCTGCAGGATCCGAAGTATTCGCTCGATCCCGTCATGTCGATCGGCCGACAGATCTGCGAAACGCTGAGGACCCATGAGAAAGTCGGCAAGGCGGAGGCGCGCGATCGCGCTCTCGCCATGTTGGAGGCCGTGCAGATCCGCGACCCCGAGCGGGTATTCGACCTCTATCCGCACGAGGTCTCGGGCGGCATGGGCCAGCGCGCCATGATCGCCATGATGCTGATCGCCGATCCGGAGTTGCTGATCGCCGACGAACCGACCTCCGCACTGGATGTCACGGTCCAGCTTGATGTTCTCAGGATCATGGACCGGCTCGTGTCGGAACGCGGCATGGGGCTGATCTTCGTATCCCACGACCTGCGCCTGGTTTCGTCCTTCTGCGACCGTGTCATCGTTATGTATGCCGGCAAGGTTGTCGAAGAACTCAAGGCATCGGAGCTCAAGAATGCGCGCCACCCCTACACGCAGGGCCTGTTGAACTGCATGCCCCAAATTGGAGAAAGCAGGCATCCGCTGCCGGTTCTCGATCGCAGGCCGGAGTGGGGAGCATGAGCATCGCACTTTCAGTCGACAAGCTGAGCGTAACCTATGATCACTTCCGTGCGTTAAAGGACGTCAGCGTTGATATCGAGACCGGCGAGTCATTCGGCCTGGTCGGCGAGTCCGGATCGGGAAAGTCGACCCTGCTCCGTGCCGTTGCCGGCCTGGCACCGGTGGCAGGCGGCTCGATCAAGATCCATAGCGATCCCCTCGTTGGTGCGAAACGATCCAAGGCCTTTTACAGACAGGTGCAGATGGTCTTCCAGGATCCTTATGGATCCCTGCATCCTCGCCAGACCATAGATCGCCTCCTACTCGAGCCGCTGGCGATACACGGCATCAGCGACAGTGACATGCGGATCGCCCGGGCCCTCGACGAAGTCGGGCTTGGAAATGGCTTCCGTTTCCGTTACCCGCATCAGCTTTCGGGCGGTCAGCGTCAACGCGTTGCGATTGCCCGGGCATTGATCGTCGAGCCGTCCATCCTCTTGCTTGATGAGCCGACCTCGGCCCTTGACGCTTCAGTGCAAGCGGAGGTTCTGAACCTCCTCGAACAGGTGCGGCGAGATCGCAAGCTGACCTTCGTTATGGTCAGCCATGATCTCGGCGTCGTCACCCACATGTGCGGTCGCCTGGCCGTGATGCGAAACGGGGCCGTCGTCGAGCGACTGACTTCAGCGCAGCTTGCGCAGGCAGCCGTGACAGAGGACTACACGCGAAATTTGATGGTTGCCAGTAAGGGTTTCGTCAAAGCTTGAAGGGCAATCCTTCCAACGATTTGATTTCACTGAGGCTCGCTGGGCCTCAGCCTTAATGATCCACTAAAACACGACCATTCGACTAGACTATTGACACTTGCCTTACTTCTGTCATGATCCGGTTAACGCCCGTTAATTTTCGTGATCATGGAGATCCGGCATGTTTTTTCTTGGCGGCATGACCATGGGATATCTGCAGCCATCGGCCAAGATCGATAGAGAAGCTGCACCCTCGACATCCATTCCCGCAGAGAAAGACCGGCGACTCCTGGAAACACCGGAAGCAACGGTCAGGTGCCGCCAAGGTGCCGGAGACGATCGTTCGTTGCTCTGGGCGTGGCGAATTCTCGTGTAATCGCCGAAGGACGGATTTTTTAACGTCCCCTGGCAGGACAGAATTTTATCTCTACCTATTAGATAGAGAAAATACGAAAACACGCTCTAACAAAAGAAGCGCGGAGAAACGGAGGCAGCACATGGCAGACTTGGGTATCTCGCATGCTCATGTGAATCAATATGGTTCCGTCCAGACCAAGAAGCCGGTCACGACACGCAGCAAGATTCAGCTTGTCGTTCACGCAACGCTTGTCACGGCGGCATTTCTTTTCGTCACAGCCCTCGTCTTTGGCATCGTAGGATAAGCCAAAGAACACGTAGTGTCGCGGCCGTCGAGAGATGCCGCGTCGGAGCCACGTTTTATTCTCTCATCACATTCATTGTGAAACGGAGAATGAAGATAAAAGGGATTTTGGGATATTCCGATCCCGGTGATTATTCTGCTCCATCTCTTCCATGCAGTCTAAGATTGCGGTTGGTTGCCGATATAGAAAAGGTGCGTCGATTTCGACCCGCCTTTTCTATTGGCTGAACCCGGCCTGGGGGCTCCAACGGAACCAATAGGGCGACCTCCCGTTATTTCGTCAGCAAAGACAAAGGAGATCGCCATGCTTTATTATGCACTCGTATTTCTCGTTGTAGCGCTGATTGCCGGGGTTTTGGGCTTTGGCGGCATTGCAGGTGCTTCCGCGTCGATCGCACAGGTTCTTTTCTTCCTGTTCCTGATCCTGTTTGTCGTCTCGCTGGTTATGCGCCTCATGCGACGCGCTTGACAAAAAACACTGGTGTAAGATTGGAAATCGGCGCTTGCCCAAGCGCCGATTTCTTTTCGACCGCAAGTGATGTTCGTACGCTGCCCCATTGCATCCTTTGAAACATCTTGACTTGAATTATCGCAATGGTGTCCAACTTTCCCGGGATGGCTCCGAAAGGGTGGAGGGCGCAACGGAGTCGTGTTCGCACATCGCCCACATAGGTTGCGTTTAAACCGTTTCGCATCGTCGGTTGATTACCGCTTCGATCTTGCTGTCTGGGATCAGGAAACCCCGGCGCTGTTCATGCGGCAGTCATATTTGGCAGTGCAAAAGGCTACGCAAAATCATCATAACTTTGTTTGGATCCAGAACCGAACCCATGAACATTTCCGCAACGTCTCCGAGCCCGTCCCGCGAGTCCGAAACGAAGCAGATCGATCATAACGACTCGATCCGCTCAACCTATCTTTCCATTGAGGATATCAAGGCAATCGGCGCCTCCGTCGCCGTGCGCGGCGTCGACTCGCTGCCCGCTTTTACGCCCTTCGATTTCTTCGCGCGGCATAAGGAAAACGAGAAGGAAATCCTGCGGGTCTACCGCACCACGGCAACGGACGTGGAATCCGGTGAAACCATTACCCCGGCAGCGGAATGGCTGCTCGACAACCATTACATCGTCGAGGAAGCGATCCAGGAAATCCGTCGTGACTTCCCGCGGCGCTTCTATCGAGAACTGCCAACGATCGACGTCAGCGGCGTGCAGATCCCGCGCACCCTGGTGCTCGCATGGCTTTATGTCGCCCACACCCACAGCACGATCTCGCAGGAAAGCCTGACGGCCCTCGTCGATGGCTTCCAGCAGAGCGAAACGTTGAGGATCGGTGAACTCTGGGCACTGCCATCGCTTGTTCGCTATGTGCTCGTGGAAAATCTGCGTCGCATTTCGATCCGCGTCGAGCGCAGCCGCCGGTTGCGTCGGCGTGCCAACGAGGCTGCAGATGAGCTTGTGCGGCTGACGGACCCGACAAAGGCGGCCGAGTATCTTAAGTCGCTCGAGTCTCTTGCCGAAGACAATACCTTCGCAACGCAATTCCTCTACCGCATGCGTGACGGGTCGCAGGCCTCCAGCGTGGCGATCGCCTGGCTCGACGAGCGCCTCGAGGCCCTCGGACGCGATACCGAAGAAACGACAATGGCGGAGCACAGCCGCCTGTCCTCCGGCAACGTCACGATGGGCAACATCATCCGGAGCTTGCGCGAGATCGACGACACCGAATGGTCCGTTTGGGTCGAACAGGTCAGCCATGTCGACAAGCTGCTGTGGGATCATTCCGACTACGGCGATCTCGATTCGGGTTCGCGCAACAAGTACCGCAAGCAGATCGAAAAACTCGCCAAGCGCTCGCCGCTTTCGGAAATGGAGATCGCCCAACTGGCGCTGGATATGACCGAAGAGGCGAAGGCCTCCGGCGAGCCACAACCGCATGAACCGAATGTCGGTGGCTTTCTGACCGGTGCTCAAAGGCCCAAACTCGAAGCGCGTGCGAACTATAGCCCGACCGCAACGCAGCACTTCGTCCGAACCGTTCGCCGTTTCAACTGGCTCTCGATCGCCACACCGGTAATCCTGCTCACCATCATCGCCATGGCGATCGTCGGCAAGTTCATGGCCAATGCCGGCATGGGACCACTTGAGATCGCGATCCTGCTGATCATGTTCTCGCTCCCGGCTTCGGAAGGCGCAACCGGCCTCTTCAACACGGTACTGTCGTTCTTCGTCACGCCGGCCCGATTGGTCGGCTACGAGTTCAAGGAGGGTATTCCCGAAGAAGCCCGCACGCTACTGGTCGTTCCCTGCCTTATCTCCAACCGTGACAGTGTCGATGAACTCGTCCGCAATCTCGAAGTTCACTACCTCGCCAACCCGCGTGGGGAGATCTACTTCGCGCTGCTCAGCGACTGGCCGGACAGCCAGGCCGAGGAAACGTCCGCCGACCTCGAGGTATTGGACTATGCCCGCCGCGAGGTCGCAAACCTTTCAGCACGGTATGCCTTCGATGGCAAGACGCGCTTCTACCTCCTGCATCGCCGTCGACTCTACAATCCATCCGAGGGCGCCTGGATGGGATGGGAGCGCAAGCGCGGCAAACTGCACGAACTGAACCTGCTGCTTCGCGGCGACCGCGATACCACTTACCTTCCGGGCGCAAACATCGTGCCGGCAAACGTTCAGTACGTTATGACGCTCGATGCCGACACACGCCTGATGCGCGATGCCGTCACTAAGCTCGCTGGCAAGCTCTACCACCCAATCAACCGTCCGGTCATCAATCCGGTCAGCGGTCGGGTCGAAAGCGGCTATGGCGTGCTGCAACCGCGCGTCACGCCGTCACTGACGACGGGCAAGGATGCATCGGTCTTCCAGCGTGTCTTCTCGATCAATCGCGGCCTCGACCCTTACGTATTTACCGTCTCCGACGTCTATCAGGATTTGGCGGGTGAGGGCACCTTCACCGGCAAGGGCCTCTATCACGTCGACGCCTTCGAAGCATCGCTCAAAGGGCGCGTCGACGAAAACTCAGTGCTCAGCCACGACCTGCTAGAGGGTTCGATGGCCCGCTGCGCGCTCGTCACCGATCTGGAGCTCGTCGAGGATTTCCCGACCCGCTACGAGGTCGAAACCTCGCGCCAGCATCGCTGGGCGCGTGGTGACTGGCAGCTGCTGCCGTACATGTTCAACCCGAAGCACGGCGTCACCGGGCTCGGGCGCTGGAAGATGTTCGACAACCTCCGCCGATCGCTGACGCCAATCGCATGGTTCTTCGCCTCAGTGCTTGGCTGGTATTTCATGGCCCCGCTCGGCGCGCTCGTGTGGCAGATCCTATTGATTTTCTGCCTGTTCGTCGCCCCGACACTCTCCCTCATCAATGGTATCATCCCGCGCACCAGCGATATCGTCGCCCGCGCCCATCTCTACACCGTCTGGTCCGATATCCGTGCTGCCAACGCACAGGTCGCTCTCCGGATTATCTTCATTGCCGATTCCGCTTGCATGATGGCCGATGCCATCGGTCGCTCGCTCTACCGTCTGTTTGTCAGCCACAAGCTGATGCTGCAATGGCGAACGGCTGCCAGTGTCCAGGCCGGCAAGCAGGGAACCATCGTCTCTTACTACAAGGCGATGTGGCACGCCCCGGTGCTGGCCCTGCTCGCCCTAGCCTTTGCAGCGCTTTCCGGTGACAAGGCATATCTGGTCGGCGTTCCGTTCGCGTTTCTCTGGATCCTTTCGCCGATGGTCGCCTATTACGTCAGCCAGTCGGCCGAGACGGAAGACCGGCTTGAGGTTGCCGATTCTGTTTCTAGCGAACTTCGCAAGATCGCCCGCCGCACGTGGCGCTATTTCGAGACGTTCACAACTGCCGAGCAAAACTATCTGCCTCCGGACAACGTCCAGGAGACGCCTCATGTAATCGTGGCGACACGCACGTCCCCAACCAATATTGGCGTCTACCTCCTATCCGTCGTTTCCGGCCGGCATTTCGGATGGTTCTCCTTCGAGGAGACCATTGATCGGCTCGAACAGACGATCGCGACAATCGACAAGATGGAGAAATTCCGCGGGCACCTCTTCAACTGGTACCACACTGATACTCTCGATACGCTTGGGCCGCGCTATGTTTCCGCAGTCGATAGCGGCAACCTCGCCGGCCACCTCATCGCGATCTCGTCGGCCTGCCGCAACTGGGCGGAAGCGCCCTCCGCTCATATGCAGGGCAACCTCGATGGCGTCGGCGATACCGCAGGCATCCTCGCGGAGGTGCTGTCCGAGTTGCCGGACGATCGCAAGACGGTTCGCCCGCTGCGCCGTCGCTTGGAAGAGCGTATCATCGGATTCCAGAACGCATTGGCCGCGGTCAAGCGCGAGCACGAGTTCGCATCGATCCGCATCATCAACCTCGCCGTTCTGGCGCGCGACATTCAAAAGCTCGCTGCCAACCTCGATCATGAGGTGAAGTCCGCATTGAGCGTCGAAGTCACGCGCTGGGCGGAATCTCTCGTCAAGGTCTGCGAAGCCCACATCTCCGACAGCACCTTCGATCTGTCCAACATCGACGCACTGCGCCCGCGCCTGATTGCCTTACGCGACAAGGCCCGCGACCTCGCCTTCTCGATGGACTTCGGCTTCCTGTTCCGGCCCGAAAGACGTCTGCTCTCGATCGGCTACCGCGTCGAAAGTGGCGAACTCGATCAGGCCTGCTACGACCTGCTCGCGTCGGAATGCCGACTAACCAGCCTGTTCGGCATCGCCAAGGGCGATCTGCCGACGGAACATTGGTATCGTCTCGGCCGCCAGGTCGTCCCAGTTGGCTCGCGTGGTGCGCTTGTCTCCTGGTCCGGCTCGATGTTCGAGTACCTGATGCCGCCGCTCGTCATGCAGGAGCGCGGCGGAGGCATCCTCAACCAGACCAACAATCTGGTTGTGGTCGAGCAGATGAACCATGCACGCAAGCTGGGGATCCCGTGGGGTATTTCGGAAGCGGCGTTCAATGCGCGCGACCATAACCTGAACTACCAATACACGAACTTCGGTGTACCCTCGCTCGGCTTGAAGCGGGGCCTTGGCCACAACGCGGTCATTGCGCCCTATGCGTCGATCCTTGCCAGCCAGTACAATCCTGACTCAGCGCTTGAAAACCTCCAGCGCCTGCGCAAACTCGGCGCACTCGGCAAGTTCGGCTACCACGACGCCGTCGACTTTACGCCGACCCGCGTGCCAGAAGGCAAGACTTGCGCGGTTGTATATAACTACTATGCTCACCACCACGGCATGTCGATCGCCGCAGTCGCGAACGTCGCCTTCAATGGTCACCTGCGCGAACTCTTCCACTCGGATCCAGTGATCGAAGCTGCCGAGCTCCTTCTCCAAGAGAAGGCACCGCGGGATATTCCGGTCATGAGCGGCAAGCACGAATCCGATACCCCAGCCAGCATCCAGGACGATCTGTTGCGCCCTGAACTGCGCAAAATCTATGATCCGGCCTCGCGTGATCGCGAGCTGGTCTTCCTCTCGAACGGCCACTATTCGCTGATGCTGACCGCAACGGGCGCCGGCTATTCGCGATGGAACGGCCAATCGGTTGCACGTTGGAAAGCCGACCCGACTGAGGACCGCTGGGGCACCTTCATCTTCCTTCGCGATACGGCGACCAACGAATGGTGGTCGGCAACTACGGAGCCAAAGAGTGTCGAAGGCGAACAGGTAAAGGTTCTCTTCGCTGACGAAAAGGCGGAGTTCACTAAGACGGTAGGCGACCTCACGAGCGAAGTCGAATGCATTGTCGCCACTGAGCATGACGCCGAAGCACGGCGCCTGACGCTCGTTAATTCGGGGACGGAGGATCGATTTATCGAAGTAACCTCCTATCTCGAGCCCGTTCTCGCGCCAGACGACGTCGACAACGCCCATCCGGCATTTGCCCGCATGTTCGTCAAGACGGAGGTCGGCAAGCGCGGCGACGTCATCCGCGTCGAGCGCAACAAGCGAGATCCGAACGAGCCGAACATGGCCGTCGCTCACCTTATCGTCGACACCTCCGGCTCTACGCGCGACACCGAGTTCGAAACGGACCGCCGCAAGTTCCTAGGCCGCGGGCGTAGCCTCGCGAACGCCGCCGCTTTTGATGCGGGAGCGACCCTTTCCGGTACCGACGGCTTCACGCTCGATCCGGTACTCTCGCTTCGCCGCACCCTCCGCGTACCGCCGGGCAAGAAAGTCAGCGTCATCTTCTGGACCATCGCTGCCCCTAGCCGCAACGAGGTGGATCAGGCCGTTGACCGGTATCGCCATGCAGACGCTTTCAACCACGAACTCGTCCAGGCCTGGACGCGCACGCAGATCCAGATGCGCCATGTCGGCGTGACGTCACAGCAGGCGGCAGCCTTCCAGCATCTCGGCCGTCATCTGGTTTATCCGGATATGTATTTGCGCGCCGATGCGGCCGCAGTTGCCGCCGGCATGCAGTCGCAGTCATCACTTTGGCCACTGGCGATCTCCGGCGATTTCCCGATCTTCACGTTGCGCGTCAACGACGACATGGATCTCGATATCGTCAGGGAAGCGTTGCTTGCGCAGGAATACCTCCGCTCGCGTGGCGTCACCGCCGATCTGGTCATCATGAACGAGCGCGCCTCATCCTATGCGCAGGACATGCAGCACGCCGTCGATCAGATGGCCGAGAACGTTCGCCGCATGGGTCAGGCCGATGGCTTGCGCCAGCACATTTTCACGGTCCGCAAGGATCTGATGGAAGAATCAACATACCATGCGCTGATCTCCGCCTCGCGCGTCACGCTCCATGCCAAGAACGGCAAGATTATCGATCAGATCAATCGTGCCGTCGCGCTCTTTTCCCCGAGCAAGGAAGAGCAGCACGAGCTGGAGCGCGCCGACCGGCTGAAGACGCCCGTCAAGCGGATCGCCCCGGCACCAGCCTCACGGCCCTCCAGGGTGGTGATCGAGGAAGAGGGGGACCTCAATTACTGGAACGGCATCGGCGGCTTTGCCGGCGACGGTCGCGAATATGTCGTGCGCCTTCCCGGAGGTCACGCAACGCCGCATCCGTGGATCAATGTAATCTCGAACGAAAAATTCGGCTTCCATGTGTCTGCCGAAGGAGCTGGTTTCACGTGGAGCGCAAACTCCCGTGATTATCAGCTGACGTCGTGGTCGAATGACGCAGTCATCAACCGCCCCGGCGAAGCGATCTACGTCGTCGATCGGGATAGCGGCGCGGTATTGACCCCGTTCGCAAACCTCTCGGAGCGGCCGGATATTCGCTTCGAAGCGCGACATGGCCTGGGCTATTCGGTATTCTCCAGCGTGCAGAACGAAATCGCGCTTGAGGTCACGCAGACCGTCGATCGCGAAAAACCGGTCAAGCTGCAACGAATCCGGCTACGCAATGCCGGCTCCAAGCCAAGGAAGCTGCGGATTTACGGCTACGTCGAGTGGGTTCTGGGCAACAATACGCAGAAGTCTGCACCGTTCATCCTCTCCGAGCACGACGAGGAGACCGGCGCACTATTCGCAAGCAACAATTACAGCATCGATTATTCCGGTCGTGTCGCTTTCTTTGTGGCCGGCGAGAAGCCATCTAGCTTTACTGCCAGCCGCCGCGAATTTATCGGCAAGAAGGGAACGATTCAGGCGCCACACGCCCTGAATTCGGGAGCCAGCCTTTCCGGCACGACAGAACTCGACGGCGATCCGGCAGCGGTTCTGGCGATCGATATCGAGATCGGACCGGACGAGGAGCGGGATGTCTGCTTCTTCCTCGGCGACACCAAGACGAAGGCCGAGGCGCGGGCGTTGATCAACGATATTCGCAAGGTTGCCTTCGAGGACGTTGTCCACGCAAACCGTGCTTTTTGGCAGGGATTCACCGGAAAACTGCAGGTTTCCACGCCCGATCAGAGCATGAACAATCTGATCAATACCTGGCTGCCGTACCAGAGCCTAGGCTGCCGCATCATGGCGCGTACGGCCTTCTACCAGGCAAGCGGTGCCTTCGGCTTCCGCGATCAGTTGCAGGATACGTTGGCGTTCGTCATCCATGAGCCGTCGATTGCCCGCAAGCAGATCCTGAACGCCGCCTCGCGCCAGTTCCGCGAGGGTGATGTTCAGCATTGGTGGCTGCCTGGCACCGGCGCTGGTGTCCGGACGATGATTTCGGACGACGTGGTTTGGCTCGCTTACGCGATCCATCACTATTGTAGCGTTACGAGGGACAAGAGCGTCCTCGACGAACAACTCGCCTTCTTGGAAGGGCCGGCACTCCTTGAGGGACAGCACGATTCCTTCTATTTGCCTGAGATCTCCGAAGACAAGGCGAGCGTCTACGAACACGCGGCCATCGCGCTGGATCTCGCGATCGCCCGCACAGGCAAGAACGGTCTGCCGCTCTTCCTCGGAGGTGATTGGAACGACGGCATGAACCGTGTCGGCATTGGCGGACAAGGAACGAGCGTCTGGCTTGGCTGGTTTCTGGCGGGTGCGCTACGTTCGTTCTCGGCATATGCGGAGGAACGTGGCGACAAGGCACGGGTTGAGCGGTGGACTCAGCATTTGACCACGCTCAAGGCCGCACTTGAAACCGTCGCCTGGGATGGCGCTTACTACCGGCGCGGTACATTCGACGATGGCAGCTTGCTTGGTTCCAAGGAAAGCCTCGAATGCCAGATCGATTCGATCGCCCAGTCTTGGAGCGTGCTGTCCGGAGAGGGCGATCCGGCGCATTCGGCAAAGGCTATGAACTCCGTGCTGGATAAGCTGGTCGATCCAGAGGCACGGATCATCCGGCTCTTCACGCCGCCCTTTGCAAACTCGGCTAAGGATCCTGGCTATATCAAGGCTTACCCGCCAGGTGTTCGAGAAAATGGTGGCCAATACACTCATGCCGCGACTTGGGTTGTCTTGGCATTGGCTGAACTTGGCCGCGGCGATGATGCCCTGCGTTGCTTCGAGCTGCTCAATCCGATCAGTCATGCCCGCGACCCGGTTTCGGCGGAACGCTATCGCGTCGAACCTTATATCATTGCAGCTGACGTCTACGGTGAGGGCGCGCTCAGCGGTCGCGGCGGGTGGACCTGGTACACAGGCTCCGCGGGCTGGCTCTATCGCGCGGTGATCGAGGGCATCCTCGGCATCAAGGTGAGGGATGGCCGCTTGTACGTGCGTCCAGCACTGGCGAGCACATGGGACGGCTTCTCCGCCGAGATTGAGCACGCAGGTGCTAAATACCTCATTTCGGTCTCAAAATCGTCCCATCCGAGAGGCTACGATGTGACCATCAACGGACGCGAAGTCACCGATCCCGACGAGGGATATCCGGTCGGATAACAGCATTTTCCTCGCTAATCATCCGGCGATTCGTTGCGGCCAAAAGGGAAACCTTTTGGCCGCAACTGCGTTTGCAAATCGGAAAAGCAGGAGAGGTCCATGGCAATAGCGCTCGGGGGAACGATCGGCGCCAAGCAAAGTTCTGTGACGGTAGCGGCGCCGAAACGCGATACGAGATTGGACGTTCTACGCGGACTCGCGCTCATCACGATTTTCATCAATCACGTACCCGGTCAGATTTTCGAGAATCTTACAACCAAGAATTTCGGCTTTTCAGATGCGGCCGAAGCCTTCGTTCTGATTTCGGGCATCGCGGTTGGCTTGGCCTATGGTACGCGCTTTGAGCCCGGCGCGTGGCTGCAGACGGTAGTGAAGGCCATGAAGCGGGCGTTTACCCTTTATCTGGCTCACATGATAACGACGTTCATGACGCTCGCCCTGTTCCTGGCCGGCGCGTGGATCTTCCACCGACCCGGCCTGCTGTGTGAAATCAACATCCTCGCCGTCCTCACCAATCTGAAGGCCGGCATTCCCTCGCTAGTACTGCTTGGACATCAGATCGGCTACAACAACATTCTGCCGATGTACGGCGCGTTGATGTTGATGGTGCCGATCATCCTTCTGCTCAACGCGGCAAGCCCTCTTCTTGCACTCGCCGTTTCCGGCACTGTTTGGCTATTTGCGGGCGTTTACGAGATAGCGCCACATAACATGCTGATCGAGGGTTATTGGTTCCTCAACCCACTGTCCTGGCAATTCCTCTTCACGATCGGCATCGTTGGCATGATGCATGTGCGCCGCGGCGGCCAACTGCCGCAGCACCCGATCCTCTTTGCTTTCGCGGCCGCCTATGTCGCGTTGTCCTTTGCCTGGGTCGTGGGCCAGCTCTGGAGCTTCGGAATTGCGTTGGCATCGCTCGGGCTGCCGCCCGTGCTGACAGGCTTCGACAAGACATTCCTGTCGCTGCCGAGGCTACTGCACGTTCTGGCGCTGACGTATCTCGTCATCAATATTCCAGCAATCTCACGCCTGCTTCGCCGGTCCACGAACAATCCGCTGACCATCCTTGGACGCCACTCGCTGAACATCTTTGTCGCCGGCACTGTTCTGGCGATGGTTGGTCAGGTGGTGCTCTACATCAACAACCACGACCGGATCGTCGGCCCAGTCTTCGTGGTCATCGGCATCGCCATTCAGTTCGCCTACGCCTACCATCTTGAGCGAAAGCGCAAGCTGGAGACCGGCGACCGCGACAGGCTGCCCAGCCGAACGATGGTGCCGGTTCCTGCGCGCGTCGATCGTTCGCAAGATCGACGCTAGACGCCAGTACCATGCGACTGTTGAGAGATCGCTGCCTTCCGCGCCGTCGCATATCATGATCGCAAAAACCTTGACTCCTGTGGAAAACCTTTTAAGAGCAACGGCGGAAAAGGAATATCCATGGTTCGTGATGAACACGCCATTGCTGCATGCAATGACCGGGCACAAGGTGCCGGGATGGGTATTGCCGTTCCGGTTTCTTCCAAAACCAAGGCCAAAACGACGACGAAAACCGTCTGACGTCTCTGGCCTGCCGCTCTCTCCCCGGCCCGGCTGGGGACAGGAAGTCGCGATGTCTTCGCGCTTCCCCCTCACCGGACAAGAGGAGAGAAGAGAAAGAGAGCTTGAGAAATGGGTTTTAAAGTTGCAGTTGCGGGAGCGACCGGAAATGTTGGCCGGGAAATGCTCAATATCCTCTCCGAACGCGGTTTCCCCGCCGATGAAGTCGTAGCGCTTGCGTCTGCGCGCTCGCAGGGCACTGAGGTTTCTTACGGCGACAAGACGCTGAAGGTCGCAAACCTCGAGAACTACGATTTCTCGGACACCGACATCTGCCTGATGTCGGCCGGCGGCGAGGTCTCCAAGAAGTGGTCGCCCAAGATCGGTGCGCAGGGTTGTGTCGTCATCGATAACTCGTCGGCATGGCGCTACGACGCAGACGTGCCGCTGATCGTTCCTGAGGTGAATCCCGACGCCGTTACCCAATTCAGCAAGCGCAACATCATCGCCAACCCGAACTGCTCGACTGCCCAGCTCGTCGTGGCGCTCAAGCCGCTTCACGACTTCGCCAAGATCAAGCGCGTCGTCGTTTCGACCTATCAGTCCGTTTCCGGCGCCGGCAAGGATGGTATGGACGAGCTGTTCAACCAGACGCGAGCCGTGTTCGTCGCAGATCCGATCGAGAACAAGAAGTTCACGAAGCGTATCGCCTTCAACGTCATCCCGCATATCGATGTCTTCATGGAAGACGGCTACACGAAGGAAGAGTGGAAGGTTCTCGCCGAGACCAAGAAGATGCTCGACCCGAAGATCAAGGTGACCTGCACGGCAGTTCGCGTTCCTGTCTTCATCGGCCACTCTGAATCGGTCAACATCGAGTTCGAAAGCGAGATCACGGCTGATCAGGCACGCGACATCCTGCGCGAAGCTCCCGGCTGCCTCGTCATCGACAAGCACGAGAACGGCGGATACATCACGCCCTACGAGTCTGCCGGTGAAGATGCGACCTATATCTCCCGCATCCGCGAAGACGCGACGGTCGAGAACGGCCTGAACATGTGGGTGGTCTCCGACAACCTCCGCAAGGGTGCCGCTCTCAACGCGATTCAGATCGCTGAGCTGCTTATTAATCGCGGACTTGTGAAGCCGCGCAAGCAGGCAGCCTGAACCAATTGTTAACTATGGTTTGTTAAGCCCGGCTTATTAAGGTAAGGGCTTTTTTGGCGCGGGTTTGCTGTTCTCGGCTTCCCGCGCTTGCCAAATCAAAGACGGTGACAATATTGCCGAAAGCGGGCTGCGGGCCCGGTTTGAAGGCTAGTCAGATCGGGATCGGGGTATCTCCATGCGCATGACAAGATTTCTGTTGGCAGCTTCGGCGGCCTGCATTCTCCACGCAGTTCCTGCAGCAGCCAAGGCAGCCCAGTGTGGCAACAACGGCGCCGGTTTCGAGGCCTGGGTTGGCGAGTTCAAGCAAGAGGCAGCTGCAAGCGGTGTCAGCCCCTCCGTTCTTGATCGCGCCTTCGCAAACGTCTCCTACAACAGACCGACTATTGCCGCTGACCGCGGCCAGAAGAGTTTCAAGCTTTCCTTCGATGCTTTCATGCAGAAGCGTGGCGGTGCAGCGATCATTTCGCGCGGCAAGGGCATGAAGCGCGCCAATGCCGCTCTCTTTGCGTCGATCGAACGCCGCTACGGCGTGCCGGCGGGTCCGCTAATCGCGATTTGGGGCATGGAGACCGGATTCGGCAGCTATATGGGCAACCAGCATACGCTGTCGGCAGTGTCGACCCTCGCCTACGATTGCCGACGTTCCGACTACTTCACCGATCAGCTCTATGCAGCACTGCAGCTTGTCTCGGAGGGTTACCTCAACCCGCAGGCGCGCGGTGCGGCCCATGGCGAGATCGGACAGACGCAGTTCCTGCCGCGCAATGTCGTGCGCTTCGGCGCCGATGGTGATGGCGACGGCCGCGTCGATATGGTCGGCTCGCGCGCTGATGCGCTTGCCTCTACTGCTAATTTCCTGAAAGGCCATGGCTGGCAGGCTGGTGCCGGCTATCAGCCCGGCGAGCCCAACTTCGCAGCGATCGCCGGCTGGAACGCGGCGACGGTCTATCAGCAGGCCATCGCTTATATCGGCCAGCAGATCGACGGAAACTGAGAATAATTCAGCGCAAACCGCGAGCGCCGAACTGAGGTTCGGCGCTTTTTTGTTTGAGCCTAGACGTCGGGGCGAATGAAGTCGCGGGTTTCGGCGTCCATGACCCACAGTTCTCCCGTCGAAATATCGAACCAGGCACCGTGAAGTGCGATCTTGCCGGCGTCTTCCAGGGCCTTGATGTCTGGAAACGTCCTGAGATTCTCAATCGAATTGCGGATCGAGACACGCTCGAGGGCGGTTTGGCGCTCGGCAGGAGTCATCACGTCATTGGCGCCGATCTGCTCGGCCGCAGGCCTGACGAGCGACATCCAGCGTCCGATAAAGTCGCCGGGCGAAAGGGGCTCGGCACTCGGATCGAGCGCCGCCCTGATGCCACCACAGCGCCCATGACCCATGACAACGATGTCCGTAACCTTCAGAACCTGAACCGCGAATTCCAGCGCGGCTGACGTGGCATGAAAATGACCATCCGGCTCGTAGGGCGGCACCATGTTGGCGACATTGCGGATGACGAAAAGTTCGCCGGGACCTGCATCAAAGATCAGCTCGGGAGCAGCACGCGAGTCCGAACAGGCGACCACCAGTGTGCTTGGGTTTTGGCCGTGCTCGGCAAGCGTCTTGTAGCGATCACGGGCGTCCGCATAACGCCCGTTCATAAAGTTGCGGTAACCGTCGAGAAGGGTGTTTGGAAAACGCTGCATGATCTTCGATTACAGCCTGCGCCCACCAAGATCAATATCGCACTGCAAGATAGCAAGCGCGGGCGTGACGTCAGCCCTTGCGCCTTTGTGCCGGGTGCATCAAGCGCCGCATCTGTACCATCGCCATCGGCGTTGCCAGGCTTGACGCGTCGCTTGCCAGCGTCAATTCGTCGCTCCCCCGCTTCACGGCGCGGACAAGCACCTCGTAGACGCTTGCCGTTGCAAGCTGAAGCGCCTTCTCGTCCTCCATGCCGGAAAGAAGCCGCGACAGAAACAGCGCGGCAAGAAGATCACCGAGGCCATTCGGCGGCTTGTCGATCAGGCGATGTTCCGCCAGCAGCGCATGGCGCCCCGAGAGATAGAGATTTCCTGTGCCTCCTGCCATCATCGGCACGGCTGAGGTCACCAGCATGCGGGACGGACCGAGCGACAGGGCAGCATCCATAATCGACGTATTGTCCTCCAGCGGGGCACCAGCGAGCCAGGCGAGTTCAAATCGATTAGGCGTCGCAAGCGAAGCAAGGGGTATCAGATGATCCCTGATCGCCTCGGCCGTTGCCTGCGGCACGTAAAGGCCACCCAGATCCCCCATAACCGGATCGCAAACGTAAAGCAGCTCCGGTTTCTGCTCGCGCAAAGCTGTCACGAGCCGGGCAACCGAGCGCGCCTGCCCGGCATTGCCAAAATACCCTGAAAGAACAGCCTTCACTTCACCGATCCAGGGTGCGCGAATGAGATCGTCGATCGCCGCGTCAAAATCGGCTTCGGCAAACGTGAGCCGTGTCGACCGGCCATGGCCGGGGTGCCACGGCAGCACGATCGTCGGCAGCGCCCAGACCTGATGACCGAGTGTCTCTAGCGCAAAGACCGCCGCACGATTTCCGACGGACCCACGCACAACATGGCTGGAGATAACAATGACGGTTCCTGCGGCATTATCTGACATGATGCTCTACTCGGCCTTCGATGACCGTTGATCTCCTTTTTGCAGCTCCACTGTCAACAGCTCTTCACGCAGACATGGAAACTTCCGCCGCAAGAAATTCGGGCATTCATACAACGAAGCAAAATCTTTCGAAAATTTGCGTTCCGACCGCCAAAAACGCATGAAAGCTGCCTCGCAATGCACTCTTTTAGAGATTCTTTCGTCAAATCTTCTGCTAACTTGCGCCAAATCGAGGAGATGAGGGAGTATCTGCGATGGCTGGTCGAAACAATCCGAAGCGAGAAAAACAGCTCGAGAGCGCGACCAAAATCGCGGCCGCAACCGGGGAGACCTACCTCGATCCCGAATTCTTGTTCGGGCGCGCCAGCGGCGACGACCTGGAACGCTACACGCCGGAGATGTTGGCACTTTCTGCCGTGCATTCTGCAAAAGAATTAGCAGCCTGGGCAGGCAATTCAGCGCGCATCACCATCGATACCATCGCCGACGTGGAGCCCGACGGCGTTGCCGTATCCGTTCTTTCGGTCACCGACCACAATGTGCCGTTCTTGTATGAATCGGTGATGGGCGAGGTCACCAGCAGTTATCGCGACCTCTACATGGCCGTGCATCCGATCCTCGTGATGGAGGACGGCAAAGCGCCTGAACTTTACTCGGCCGACCTCCAAAGCGAACCGGCCAAACGCGTCAGCCATATCCAGCTGCACCTTGCGCCCCTGACGACGGCTCAGGCAGCCGATCTGATCAAGCGTGTGAAGACCGTGGTCGAGCAGGTGCGCGTGACGGTTTCCGACTGGAGACCGATGCTCGATAAGCTCGGAACGGTGATCGACGAACTTTCTGCCTACAATGCCAGCCGCAGGAAAGCGGAACGCGATGAAGCGCTCGCCTTCCTGACGTGGCTGCGCGATGCCAACTTTACCTTTCTCGGGATGCGTGAGTACGTCTACTCGGGCAAAGGCGCGAGCGCAAAGGTGGAGCGTGACAAGGGCGCTGGCCTCGGCATCCTTTCAAACCCCGACGTGCTCGTTCTGCGCACCGGTAAGGACGCTGTCACGACGACGCCGGAAATCCTCGCATTCCTCGATGGCCCGGATTTCCTGATCGTCACCAAAGCGAACGTGAAGTCGATCGTCCATCGACGCGCCTATATGGACTATGTCGGCGTCAAGCGCTTTGACGCCAAAGGAAACGTAACCGGCGAATTGCGCATCGTCGGCCTCTTCACCTCAACCGCCTATACATCCCTCGCCAGCGAGATTCCGCTGCTCCGTTCCAAGATCGAGCGGGTGAAGGAATATTTCGGCTTCGACCCGATGAGTCACTCGGGCCGTATGCTGGACAATACGCTGGAATCCTATCCACGTGACGACCTCTTCCAGATCGACACGACCCTTCTGGCGAGCTTTGCAGAACAGATCAACGATCTCGCCGACCGGCCGCGTGTCCGCGCGCTGCCGCGCATCGATCACTTTGATCGCTTCGTTTCGGTGATCGTTTATGTGCCACGCGAGGAATATGACTCGATCGTGCGTGAAAAGATCGGAACCTATCTGAAGACCGTCTATGATGGCCGCGTGTCCGCCTATTATCCGGCTTTCCCGGAAGGCGGCGTTGCGCGCGTTCATTTCATCATCGGTCGTTCCGGCGGCAAAACTCCACGCGTGCCGCAAGCAAAACTCGAGGAGGCAATTCGAGCCATCACGGCGCGTTGGGATGACCGGTTCGAAGCCCTGGCTGGACCCAAGGCTCCTCGCTTGCTCGTAAGCCACGCGTTCCAGGATCTCTTCCCGCCCGAAGAAACCTTCTATGATCTTGAGGACATCACCGCTTGCGCAGCCGGAGAGCCGATCCGCATAGCGTTCTACACGCGGGAGAAAGACGGCGTTGAGCTGCTTTGCCTGAAGATTTTCCATTCCGGCGGCCAACTCGCCCTGTCCCGCCGCGTACCCTTGCTTGAGAACCTCGGCTTTAACGTCATAAGCGAGGGAACATTCGATATCGATGTAACCCTCCACGGCGGCCCGGAAACGCTGGTGGTGCTGCATGATATGGAACTTGAGCCTCGGGGAGGTATCCAAATCGATCTCCATCGTCATGGAGAGATGTTGGAGGAAGCGTTCCTCGCAGCGTTCAGCGGCGTCATCGACAATGACAACTTCAACCGCCTGATCGTCTCGGCGGGATTGACTGCGCGCGAAACCAGCGTCCTTCGTGCCTATGCCCGCTATCTGCGCCAGGCCGGCATTCCGTATTCGCTGGACTACATCGCTACCACGCTGGACAAGTATCCGGTAATCGCAGCGATGATCTTTCGGCTGTTTTACGACGCGCTCGATCCGAAAATTTCCGAGAAGACGCGGATCAAGAAGGCGGCCGAGCATCACCAAAGGATCGAGGCGGCTCTCTCCGATGTGCCGAGTCTCGACGACGATCGAATCCTGCGCCGCTACGTCAACGTCGTGGACGCGACACTGCGGACCAACTACTTCCAGCGCGATCAGGATGGCTTGCCGAAAGCGATGCTGGCCTTCAAGCTCGATCCGCATCTGGTCGACGGATTGCCCGAACCCCGACCATTCCGCGAGATGTTCGTCTATGGCGTCGAAGTCGAAGGCGTACACCTGCGCTTCGGCAAGGTGGCGCGTGGCGGCCTGCGTTGGTCTGACCGCGCTGAAGACTATCGCACCGAAGTGCTGGGGCTTGTGAAAGCACAACAGGTCAAGAACGCCGTCATCGTGCCAGTCGGCGCTAAAGGTGGCTTCTATCCGAAGAAGCTGCCGGTCGGCGGCAGCCGCGACGAAATCTTCAACGCTGGTCGCGAAGCCTACAAGACCTATATCCGCACTCTGCTGTCGATCACCGATAACATCAATGGCGCCGATATCGTGCCGCCAAAGGACACAGTCAGGCTTGACGGCGACGACCCTTATTTCGTCGTGGCCGCCGACAAGGGAACCGCCACCTTCTCGGACACCGCCAACGCGCTCGCGCAGGAAGCGGGCTTCTGGCTGGACGATGCCTTCGCTTCGGGTGGCTCGGCCGGTTACGACCACAAGAAAATGGGCATCACCGCCCGCGGTGCCTGGGAAACGGTGAAGCGCCACTTCCGTGAAATGGATATCGACATCCAGACCACGCCCTTCACCGTTGCCGGTGTCGGCGATATGTCCGGCGATGTGTTCGGCAACGGCATGTTGCTGTCACCAAAAATCCGGCTGGTCGCCGCTTTCGACCATCGCGACATTCTCATCGATCCGGATCCGGATATGGCAAAGACGCTCGCGGAACGGCAGCGGCTTTTCAATCTAGCGCGGTCGAGCTGGCAAGATTTCGACAAGGGTGTCCTTTCGAAGGGCGCGATGATCATTTCGCGATCGGCGAAGTCGGTCACGCTGACGCCGGAAGCAATGGCTGCGATCGGCATCGACAAAGCCGTGGCAACGCCGTTCGAGATCATGACGGCCATTTTGAAAAGCCCGGTCGATCTGCTCTGGTTTGGCGGTATCGGCACCTATGTCAAGGCGCCGTCCGAAACAGACGCCGAGGTTGGCGACCGTGCCAACGATCCCATTCGCGTTGCGGCGGAAGACGTGCGCGCCAGGGTGATCGGCGAGGGCGCAAATCTCGGTGTGACGCAGAAGGGCCGTATTGCCTACGGCCTGAGGGGCGGGCGCTGCAATTCCGACGCGATCGACAATTCGGCTGGCGTCAATACGTCGGACGTCGAAGTCAACATCAAGATCGCGCTTGCCGCCGCCATGCACGATAATCGCCTCACGCGGGCAAAGCGCGACCAGCTCCTGTCATCAATGACGGATGAGGTCGCAAAGCTGGTGCTCAGGAACAACTATTTGCAGTCTCTGGCGATTTCGCTGACGGAGCGCAAGGGCACGGCAAACGGCCTCGAACTTGCCCGGCTCATGACGGTGCTCGAAGGCGCCAAGCAGTTGAACCGGAAGGTTGAGACGCTGCCTGACGATACGGTCCTTGCCGAGCGCTATGCGGCGGGCAAGCCGCTGACCCGACCCGAGATTGGCGTTCTGCTTTCCTATGCCAAGATCGTGTTGTTTGATGCCCTGGCCGCCAGCGATTTGCCTGATGATCCCTATTTCACCGCAACGCTTTCGAACTACTTCCCCGCAAAGATGCGCAAGACGAACGCATCGGACATCGACGCCCATCGTCTGAAACGCGAGATCATTGCGACCGTGCTTGCCAACGAGGTCATTAACCGCGGCGGCCCTGGCTTCGCTGTCAGCATGATGGATGCCACAGCGGCATCCGCACCGGAGGTTGTTCGGGCGGCAATCATTGCCCGTGATGGCTTCGATCTCGGACGGCTCTGGACGGAGACGGATGCGCTGGACGGAAAGATCGGCGGCCAGATCCAGAACCGCATCTACGAGGAAATCAGCCACACCTTCACGGTGTTGACGCGCCTTCTTCTGAAGACACAGATGGTCAAGGGCGATATGGCTGCCACCATCGAGGGACTTCAAGCAGCCCTGAAGAAGCTCAAGCCGATTTTCGCCAGCCAGACAGTACCCGAGCTCGAGGCACGCCGCCAAGAATATCGCGAGGCCGGCGTGCCCGATAAGCTGGCCGCCGAGATCTCGGGGCTCCTCGGCTTTGCGCTCGTGCCCGAGATCATGCAGATCGCCGAACGCACGGGCGAACCACTGGCTCGCGCAGCGGAAAGCTATTTTGCCGTCTCACAGACATTCCGGATCGGGCGGTTGCTCGCCGCCGGATCGCGCATCATCTCGGCCGACCACTACGAGAATCTGGCGCTGGCACGCAGCATCGACCAGATCGCCAGTGCGAGACGCGATATCGTCATCTCGGCGCTCGCAAACCATGGAAAGGACAAGCTTCCGGTCCAGGCTTGGCATGCCGGCGATCGCATCAGAATCAACCGGATTGCAGAGGAACTATCCGGGTTGAGTGACAGCGGCGATCCGAATCTTGCCCGGATCACCGTGGCAGCGGGTCTGTTGACCGACCTTGCGCGCGACGGGGCGAGGTGAGACAGTTCCGCTCGGAATCAGGAGCGGATTGTGAATCGCATCGACTGGACGGGAACTCAGCCGGCTAGGGCATCGGAGAAGGGCATCTGGGGCTGGATGCTCTTCGACTGGGCAGCCCAGCCATTCTTCACGGTCGTGACGACCTTTATCTTCGGCCCGTACTTCGTGTCACGCCTGACGGCCGATCCGGTCTCCGCTCAGGCGATGTGGAGCAACATGGCGACGATCTCTTCGGTGATCATCGCCATCTTGTCGCCCGTCCTGGGTTCGATTGCAGACCAGTCCGGCGCGCGAAAGCCTTGGATCGCTTTTTTCGCCGTCATCAAGATTGCGAGCCTCTTCTGCCTCTGGTTTGCGTCACCGGGTTCGTCGCTGGTCTACCCAGTAACCTTCATGATCCTGGCGTCGATCGCGGCCGAGTTCTCGATCGTCTTCAACGACTCCATGATGCCGCGGCTCGTCAGCAAAGACGAGGTCGGCAAGTTGTCCAATACGGCCTGGGGTCTTGGCTATCTTGGCGGGATGATTGTCCTGATCGCCGTGGTCGTCCTGCTTGCGGGAAATCTGGAATCCGGCAAAACAATTCTTGGTCTTGATCCCTTGTTCGGTCTTGATCCACACCAAGGGGAAGATGCCCGCATCACCGGGCCGATCTCGGCCGCCTGGTACCTGATCTTTATTCTTCCGATGTTCTTTTTCACACCGGATGTCAGCAAGGGCCTTCCGTTCGGTGCCGCGGTGCGAACCGGCCTTGCCGAGCTGAAAAGCACGCTTGGCGAGCTCAAGCACCGCCGAGGCATTCTTCATTTCCTGGTCGCCCGCATGATCTATCAGGATGGCGTCAACGGACTGCTGATTCTTGGTGGCGCCTTTGCCGCAGGAATGTTCGGCTGGGCGACAATCGAAATCGGGATCTACGGGATCATACTCAACGTCGTCGCAATCTTCGGCTGTATCATTGCAGGCCGGGTCGATCGACATATCGGATCCAAGTCGACAATTGTCATCAGCTTGGCGATGCTGTTGCTTGCCACCGTTGGCATTGTGTCGACGGGGCCGGGATACACGCTCTTCGGCCTGCTCGAACTGCCGACCGCCGATTCCGGTGGACTCTTCGGGACGGCAGCCGAGAAAGCATACATCGCCTACGGCCTACTGATCGGCCTTGCCTTCGGCCCGGTGCAGGCGTCGTCACGCTCCTATCTCGCACGAAGCGTAAGCCTGAACGAGGCGGGCCGCTATTTCGGCATCTATGCGCTTTCAGGGCGCGCCACGAGCTTCCTGGCGACGCTGTTCTTCTCCGCCGTGACCTATATGACGGGCTCGTCGCGGCTTGGAATGGCAACACTTGTACTCTTTTTGGCCGCAGGGCTGATCCTGCTCGTCCGTACGCCCTATCCTGCGGACAGGGCGTAACGGCGGCCTACCCGCTTAGTGGCGGAAGTGCCGCATCCCAGTAAAGACCATTGCGACATTGTGCTCATTGGCAGCGTCGATCACTTCCTGATCGCGCATCGATCCGCCCGGCTGGATAACCGCCGTCGCACCGGCTGCGATCATTGACAGCAAGCCATCGGCGAAGGGCAGGAAGGCCTCCGAGGCAACGGCCGAACCGTGCGTCAACGGCTCTGTGAGCCCGAGAGACCTGGCAGCTTCCTCGGCCTTCAGGCCGGCGATCCGCGCAGAATCCACGCGGCTCATCTGGCCTGCGCCAATGCCGGCCGTCTGCCCGTCCTTGGCATAGACCACCGCGTTCGACTTGACATGCTTGGCGACCTTGAAGGCAAATTTCATGTCCTCGAGTTCCTGCTGGGTAGGCGCACGCTTGGTAACTATCTTCAGCTCCAGATCCTCGACCATGCCGTTGTCTCGGCTCTGCACGAGCAAACCGCCGGAGACGGTTTTCGCCGTCAGACCGGCAGACCGCGGATCTGGGAGCCCGCCTGCAGTCAGCAGACGTAGGTTTGCCTTGCGCGCAACGATGGCCTTCGCCTCCTCAGTAACCTCAGGCGCGATGATGACTTCGGTAAAGAGCTTGATGATCTCTTCCGCCGTTTCCGCATCGAGTGTCTGGTTAAGGGCGATGATGCCGCCAAAGGCGGAAACGGAGTCGCAGGCAAGCGCGCGCTTGTAAGCTTCGAGCAAGCTGGAACCGGTTGCCACGCCGCAGGGATTTGCGTGCTTGATGATCGCGCAGGCTGCTGACTTTTCCGGCAGGAACTCGGCGACGAGCTCGTAGGCCGCATCGGTGTCGTTGATGTTGTTATAGGAGAGCTGCTTGCCCTGAAGCAGTGACGCCGTGGCAACACCGGGGCGGCGTTCGCCCGTGACATAGAATGCCGCCTTCTGGTGCGGGTTCTCGCCGTACCGCATCTCTTCCTTGAGCACACCGCCAATGACGCGATGACGCGGGGTGTCTATCGAGAGCGCCTCGGCAAACCAGTTGGAGATCATCGAATCATAAGCAGCCGTGCGAGCAAACGCCTTGGCTGCCATCCGTTGGCGGAAGCCATAGGCAGTGCCGCCGGCGTCGGAAGCGAGATGTTCGAGTAGCTCGGCATAGTCCACCGGATCGGTCAGGATCGTCACATAGGCGTGGTTCTTGGCCGACGCACGGATCATCGCGGGACCGCCGATATCGATATTCTCGACGGTCGTCGGATAGTCACCGCCGGCAGCACGAACGTCCTCGAACGGATAAAGATTGATGACGACAAGGTCGATACCCTCGATGCCGTGCGCCTTCATCGCAGCTTGGTGTTCCGCGTCATCGCGAATGGCAAGCAGGCCGCCGTGCACTTTCGGATGCAAGGTCTTGACCCGACCATCCATGATCTCAGGAAACCCTGTGACGTCGGAAACATCGGTCACCGCAAGTCCGGCGGCTGCAATTGCCTTGTGAGTGCCACCTGTCGACAGGAGGCGAACGCCCTTATCGGCAAGTGCGCGCGCGAGCTCGACGATACCGGTCTTATCGGATACCGAAAGCAACGCTGTCTTGACGGCGACCTTGTCGGGTGCGGGAATTTTCTTGGAAACAACGGCCATGAGGCTTCTCCGTTTGGTCTTCAGGAGATATCCGGCGAGGGATAAGCGGATGATGGCGCCGCGTTAGCACAGCTTTGCCGCCGCGGAAACAGTCGCTAGCTCTTACGCGATAAAAACCAGCGTATTTCCGGTCGGTCAGGATAGGAGAAGGCGATCTCGATCTGATCGGAACCGCAAATGCCCGACGCGTCGGCAAAGAAGACGTCCTCGCCAATCAGCACTTCGTTGCCGGGCGAGGAGAACAGCCATGTTTCTCCATCGGGAGCCGTCATCATCACCGACTCTTTGTCAAGCTGCTTTAGATTGATCGAGGGGTGGGCATGGAAGCGCGCCACGGCACGCACGGCCTCATCGACCTTGCCTTCCGGCGCAACCAGTCGATCATAACCCGTAACGATCAATCCCGTGGCGTTCAGGGTCAGCTCTCGCTCATGCAGAACACCAAATGCGTTAAGGTAGCCGTCATGGCTCGCCTTGATTACGTCGCGCCCGTCATCGGCGAGCGCGCGATCGACGCTTACGGTTTTGACGCCATCAGTAATCACGTTCGCAATGAAGTCTGACGGCGCAAAACGGCTGGATGAGGTGTCGTTGACAGTTACAGTGCTATGCGCAGCAGTCGTTCGAGCGATCTGCACGTAACGCTGTCCGGCAAATTTCGGCGATCCGGAATTGACAATAAAACGGTGACGTCCGGAGGACAACTCAAACGACAGGCAACCGGCATGTGCCGTGCGGGACAGGCTGCCAGTAGGCGGCAATCCGGTATCGGCAATGACCACGGTTCTACCCGCAGCCAGCCGCTGATAGCGCGAATGGGGCATCGCCTTGAAGGGATCGCCCGCGGTCTCGTCGTATCGCAGCAACGACATCAATTCCGTCGCGAGAGTCGACGTCGCGCCATTAAAAAGCGCGAGATCGCCATCCTGGTGCCGGAAGAAGCGCAGGGCCGGATACATACGATCGATGCCCGAGATCAGTTTCTGCGGCAGGTCATGACCGAGATTGACGTAGGTTTGCCGGAGCGGAAGGAGATCGAGGAGCAGCTCCAATCCGACCCGCGGATTGCGCGAGACATGACCTCCGTCAGGTAGAATCTGGCTGTCAAACTCCCGATCCAATGCTTCGGCAGCGCGTCGGAGCGCACCTGAGCGCGTTGGCATTGCAATGGAGGCCATCGCAAGGGCGATCCGCAATCGAAAGCGAACTTCGCCGGGAGGCGCGTACTTTGCCATTCGGCGTAGAAATCGAACTTGAAAGGCTAGCGAGCGCAGGAAACGGCGATAGAAGCCGCGATCGGCATTGTGAAGGACAACGGGCGAATGCGAGAGCCAGGAAATCACCCGCTGCGCGGTGACATCGATCCCCCAGGCGATGCCTTCGATGCGGCCGCCATGCAGCGACAGCCAGTTGTTGACGATGGAGCGGGCGACGCTCGAGTGAAGGTCACTCTTCTTGGTCCGCATATGGCGAAGCCATCCGAAGCCATGAAGCCGCAACGCGAAGGATCGGGACGGAAGGCTGAAATTGAAAGGCGACTTGCCGCCCGTTTCGAGAAGGCGTCCGGCAAGCGGGAAGCGGCCGTTCAAAATCTCTTCGGCCACATGCGGATCGACCGCACGTAGGTCGGTCGGGGCGACAATCAGGCGCTCCGGGGCGTGAACCGTGTGGCGGAAGAGGCGCAGCCGCAGAAGTGCTCCGCGGCACAGCGTGCGCCGCCAAACCTCTCCCAAGTAAAGAGCCGAGAACCCGGACCACATGTTTATTGTCTATTGACCCGTGTCGTTAAGAATAAGTGAATAAGCGCAGAATCCGTGACACTTACGTATCAAATTATGACGGGTGCTCAACTATGCCAGTTGCCTTTCGATCAGGCAACACGGCGAATAACGACGGCGTAGAAGCCGTCAAGGCCACCCGCAAAACCGGCGGGAACCTCCAACATGTCGGGCGTCGTGCGGAATTCTCCGAGGCGGCTGATAGCAGACTCCAGTCCCGGCCAGCGCTTGGCATCAATGGCGACACGCTCGAGCATCGGTGTATCCGAAAGGACGCGAGCGGCTACCTCTTCTCCCTCGGTCGGATCAAGCGAGCAATTGGAAAAGACAATTGTGCCGCCCGGCTTCAGCAAGGTTATCGCGTGGCGCAGCAGGCGCTCCTGAAGCGCAGCAAGTTTCGCGATGTCGTCCGGCCCCTTGACCCAGAGAACGTCGGGATGTCGGCGCGTCGTCCCCGTCGATGAGCAGGGCGCATCCAGCAGTATGGCATCGAACAGTTCCGCTGGCTGGTATTTCGTCAGGTCGCTGGCAACCGTCTCGCCACTCAACGCTAGCCGATCCAGATTGGCTCGCAAACGCTTAATACGGTTTTCGGATTGCTCGACCGCCGTAACGTCACCCCCAGCAAGGATCAACTGGGCCGTCTTTCCGCCAGGCGCTGCACACAAATCCGCAACGCGTTTTCCCGCCAAGTCACCGAAGAGCTGGGCAGGGATACTGGCGGCTGCGTCCTGAACCCACCAGGCGCCCTCCGCAAATCCCTCGAGTGAGGGAATGCCGCCCTCGAAGGCGGCCAGCCGAACACCACCGGTCGGCAGCACAAGACCGCCCAAACGCTGCGCCCAGCTCCGCGCGTCCGTTTTGACGGTAAGATCAATTGCGGCCGGCTCGAGCTGCGATTCAGAGATCGATCGTGCCCTTTCCTTGCCGTAGGCCTTTTCGAGCCTTTTAAGAAACCATTCCGGCATGACCGGAATGGCGTTGATTTCAGCCAGGACATCCTCTTTCTCGCGTCCGAGACGGCGTAGGACGGCATTTACCAGCTTGGCAAAGCGGCGATTCCGCGGGTCCTGATTTGATTGCTCAACTGCGAGGTCGACCGCGGCATGATCCGGCACATCAAGATAGAGGATCTGCGCCGCGGCAATCGCGAGAACGTGATGCAATGCCCGCGCGCCTTCGGGAAGCGGCGATTCGAGCAGGAGGGAAATCGCGGCATCTATGCGCGGCAAATGGCGCAGCGTCGCATTGAGAATGGCACGCGCTAGTGCGCGGTCACCCTCATTCAGAGCCTTATAGGCTGGATTACCATGTTCATTGTCCAAGGCGCCGTCAAGCGGGAGCTTCCGGTCCACGACGGCTGCCAGGATCTTGGCCGCAGCGGCACGAACCTGCAATCCGGGTTTTGCTGGCGCAAGGACAGGCCCCGAGTTGGAAGGCTTTGCTTTACGAAATGGCTTTTTCTTGCCGTCTGAATTCAAGACCACGGACCTTTCGGCGGTTGTGAACCACCGCGATCAAGACCGGTATTCGGAACCGAGCGCGATTTGCGCATCGGATTATCAGCGCGAACCGGCGGCGTCGAGACATTCATGCCGCTGCGTGCCATTTCCTGCAGCGCCGCAATCCGGTTTTCCGTGTTCGGGTGTGTGGAGAACAGATTGTCCATGCCGGCGCCGGTCAGCGGATTGATGATGAACATATGGGCAGTTGCCGGATTGCGCTCGGCATCGTAGTTCGGCACATGCGACGCGCTCCGCGCGATCTTGGCAAGCGCCGAAGCAAGCCACAGCGGATTGCCGCAAATCTCCGCGCCACGGCGATCGGCCGAGTATTCGCGCGTCCGGCTGATGGCCATCTGAACCATCATCGCGGCGAGCGGCGCGACAATCATCGCCAGCAACACCCCTACGAAGCCGAGCGGATTGTTGTTGTTTTCCCGGTTGCCACTGAAGAAGAACGCAAAATTGCCCAGCATTGAGATCGCGCCGGCGAGCGTCGCGGTGATCGTCATCGTCAAGGTGTCGCGGTTTTGCACGTGGGCGAGCTCATGCGCCATGACGCCGGCGACCTCTTCCGGCGTCAGTGCGCTCAGCAGGCCGGTGGACGCGGCAACGGCAGCGTTCTCGGGATTGCGACCCGTCGCGAAGGCATTTGGTTGCGGGCTGTCGTAGAGATAGACCTTGGGCATGGGCAGACCGGCATTGCGCGCCAAATCCCTTATGATCGCGAAGAACTCCGGGGCATTGCGCTCGTCGATCTCCTGCGCGTGATAGGCCGACAGCACCATGCGGTCGGAATTCCAGTAGGAAAAGAAGTTCATCCCAGCCGCGATCACGAACGCGATCATCATGCCGCCGCGCCCGCCGATCAGAAAGCCGACGGCCATGAACAATGCGGTCATGAAGGCGAGCAACATGGCTGTACGGACGAGGTTCATTGCTATCTCCAAAATACGCCTAAGCGGATCCGCGCAAGGCCAGAGGGTTTCAATTGCGGCGCCGGCGCACTATGATTTGGTCATTCACCAGCCATTTTCAATATTTTTGGGCGGAATCGCGTGATGCAGGCAGCGGATAATGACAACAACGAAACCCTAGCGACTGAAGCCGCCGAGACTCCCCGCAAGTTGCTCCCGCCGGCTGCCAAGCGCGCGCTTGCCGAGGCGGAAGAGCGTCGCCGAAACGAGAAGCCGGTAGAAATGCCGCCAGAGATAGGTGGCCGCGGCGGTGCCGATCCCTCCCGCTTCGGGGACTGGGAAATCAACGGCAGAGCGATCGATTTCTAAGTAAATTTTCCTATTAATCTCCTCCAATGATCGGAATTTATTCCTTTCATGAGAAAGATTGCTTCCCTTGTCGCACTGGCCTTTGTCGTAACTCCGGTCGCGTCCGAGGCACGCGACGAAATAGCGGGGCCGGTATCGGCTGAAATGCTAAGAGTGATCGATGGAGATACTCTTCTGGTCGAAGCTCGTCCTTGGCCGCAGCAGACAATGGAAGTCTATGTTCGGATTCGCGGTATCGACGCGCCTGAGATGCACTCAGGCTGTGCCGAAGCCCGACATCCAGATCACCCGAGATCCAGCTTACGCAGATTGCTGGCGGACAAGTATTTTGGCCGCATCCTGGCAAACGTAACACTTTCAGATGGCAGGAATCCGGCTCAATATCTGTCGGGCGGGGGATCGTACGGGCCTATGATGGCGGCCGAAAGCCGCGCGCAATCTGTCCCGAACAGAACTGAAGCCGCCCCGATCGCTCGGAGCGGCTTTTGCTTAGGCCGTCACCTTGTTCTGGCGGTTGGCAATCAGATCGTCAACAACGGCGGGATCAGCAAGCGTCGAGGTATCGCCCAAAGAGCCGAAGTCGTCCTCGGCGATCTTGCGCAGGATGCGGCGCATGATCTTGCCGGAACGGGTCTTCGGAAGCCCGGGTGCAAACTGTATCTTGTCGGGTGCTGCGATTGGGCCGATTTCGCTGCGAACATGCTTGACCAGTTGCTGGCGCAAATCGTCCGAACCTTCATTGCCCGCCATTAGAGTAACGTAGCAATAGATGCCCTGGCCCTTGATCGGGTGCGGATACCCAACGACGGCCGCCTCCGACACAAGGTTGTGCGAAACGAGCGCGGATTCGACCTCGGCGGTGCCCAGACGGTGCCCCGAAACGTTCAGCACGTCATCGACACGACCGGTGATCCAGTAGTAGCCGTCCTCATCCCGTCGGCAGCCATCGCCGGTGAAATACTTGCCCTTGTAGGTCGAGAAGTACGTCTGGATGAAGCGCTCGTGGTCGCCATAGACGGTGCGCATCTGCCCCGGCCAGCTGTCGGTAATGCAGAGATTTCCGTCCGCGGCACCCTCGAGCACATTGCCTTCATTGTCGACCAACTGCGGCTTGACGCCGAAGAATGGCATCGTCGCCGAACCCGGCTTCAGGTCAGTCGCGCCCGGCAGCGGCGTGATCATGTGACCGCCGGTTTCCGTCTGCCACCACGTATCGATGACAGGGCAACGCTTGTCGCCGACGACGTTATAGTACCATTCCCACGCTTCCGGATTGATCGGCTCGCCAACCGTTCCGAGCAGGCGCAGGCTGGAGCGCGACGAGCGCGTGACGAAGTGGTCGCCAGCACCCATTAGCGAGCGGATCGCCGTCGGCGCCGTGTAGAAGATATTGACCTTGTGTTTGTCGATGACCTCCCAGAACCGGCCCTGATCCGGGAAATTCGGCACGCCTTCGAACATCAGCGTCGTCGCACAGTTCGCAAGCGGACCGTAGACGATGTAGGAGTGCCCGGTCACCCAGCCCACGTCGGCGGTGCACCAGTAGATATCGCCAGGGTGATAGTCGAACACATATTCATGGGTCATCGCCGCATAGACGAGGTAGCCGCCCGTCGTATGCAACACGCCTTTCGGCTTTCCGGTGGAGCCAGAGGTGTAGAGGATGAACAGCGGATCCTCCGCCTTCATCTTCACCGGCGGGCATTCAGGCTTAACCGTAGCGACTTCCTGATGGTACCAGAGGTCGCGGCCCGGCGCCCAGCCGGTCTTGCCACCGGTACGCCGCACCACGAGGACCTTGTCGACGATGACATGCTGACGAGCGGCGATATGAATGGCCGTATCGGTATTGTCTTTCAGCGGTACCGGCTTGCCGCCGCGCACGCCTTCGTCGCAGGTAATCACAAAGGTGGACTCGCAGTCGACAATACGACCGGCCAGCGCTTCCGGCGAGAAGCCGCCGAACACGACCGAATGAACTGCGCCGATGCGGGCACAGGCGAGCATCGCATAGGCGGCCTCGGGAATCATCGGCATATAGATGGTAACGCGATCACCCTTCTTGACGCCGTGCTTCTTCATGACGTTCGCCATACGGCAAACGTGCTCATAGAGCTCGTTGTAGGTGATCTTCTTGTCAACGTAGGGATTGTCGCCCTCGAAGATGATCGCCGTCTGATTGCCGTTGGTCTTCAGGTGCCGGTCGATACAGTTGTACGAAACGTTCGTCTGCCCATCCTCGAACCACTTGATCGAGACCCGGCCGGTGAAAGACGTGTTCTTGACCTTCGTGTAGGGCCTGAACCAATCGATCCGTTTGCCATGCTTGCCCCAGAACTTGTCAGGGTTCTCGACGCTTTCCTCGTACCATTGCTCGTACTTGGCCTTATCGATAAGCGCATGGTTCTTCACCGGTTTTTGCACCGGGTAGATCTTTTCGGACATGGAACTCCTCCTCACTCGGACACCGGACGGAACGAAGCAGTCCGGACTGGCTCTGGGCATTCATAGCAGGTCGAATTTGCCCGGCAATTAGACAAAGGTCATTTCATTCGTGATCAATTGCAATTCTGCGTCACTGCGGTTATATAGCGCCATATTTCCCGGACATAGTGGTGACAATCCACGGACCGCGACACCGGCGCGGACGACAGAAGGACTATATCCATGGCTCAACAATTGCTCATGCCGAAGGCGACCGCCATCTGGCTCGTCGACAACACAGCCCTGTCATTCGACCAGATCGCACAGTTCTGCAAACTGCATCCGCTCGAAGTGAAGGCGATTGCCGATGGCGAAGCCGCGCAGGGCATCAAGGGTCTCGACCCGATTGCGACCGGCCAGCTTTCCCGCGACGAAATCGCCCGTGCCGAAAAGAACCCGGCACACAAGCTTAAACTCTCCGAGCCCAAAGTTCGCGTGCCCGAATCCAAGCGCCGTGGCCCGCGCTACACGCCGGTTTCCAAGCGCCAGGATCGCCCAAACGCCATTCTCTGGCTGGTGCGCAATCATCCGGAACTGAAGGATGCGCAGATTTCCCGTCTCGTCGGCACGACGAAGTCGACGATCGAGCAGATTCGCGAACGCACTCACTGGAACTCTGCAAATCTGGCGCCGATGGACCCGGTAACACTCGGTCTTTGCAGCCAGATCGATCTCGACATGGAAGTCGAAAAGGCGGCAAAGGGCCGTCCGCTGCCAACGGCAGCCGAGCTTGGTGCAACCTTGCAGTCTGCGCATGAGACCGAGCGTCTGACGAGCCATGAGCGCGAAGAGGAGAAGGAAATCGACGCCGATGCCGTTTTCGCAAAGCTGAAGTCGCTGAAGTCTTCTCCGAAGGATGAGGACGAAGACGATCACTACTGATTGTCTCCCGATGAGCGATAAACAAGGCCCTGCGTAAGCGGGGCCTTTTTATTTCTGCGCTTTTATATCGGAAGCGAACCGAATCCGCGCTTGCGCAACGCTTCCGCGATTTCCTCGAGAATTGCCGGATCGTCGATCGTCGCTGGCATTTTCCACGGCACGCCGTCGGCAATCTTTTGGATCGTGCCGCGCAGAATCTTGCCGGAGCGTGTCTTGGGAAGGCGGTCGACCGTTATGGCGGTCTTGAAAGCAGCCACCGGGCCGATCGCGTCGCGGATCAGCTTTACGACCTCCGATTCGATGGCCGATGTTTCCCGTGAAACATTCTTTTTGAGAACCAGAAGCCCGCACGGCACCTGGCCCTTCAGCTGGTCGGCAATTCCGACCACAGCGCATTCGGCAACATCCGGATGCGTAGCACAAACCTCCTCCATCGCTCCCGTCGACAGGCGATGACCGGCACAGTTGATGATGTCGTCGGTTCGCGACATGATGAAGAGGTAGCCATCCTCGTCGACGTAGCCGGCATCCGCCGTTTTGTAATAACCCGGAAATTCAGCCAAATAGGCCGAACGGAAGCGCTCATCTGCGTTCCACAGCGTGGGCAGGCAACCGGGAGGCAGGGGAAGCTCGACAACAATGTTCCCGAGTGTCCCCGGCGCAACGGGGTGACCGGCGTCATCGAGGACATGGATACTATAGCCGGGCATGGGTACCGATGGGGAACCATGCTTCACCGGTAGCACCTCAAGGCCGAGCGGATTCGCCACCATTGGCCATCCCGTTTCGGTCTGCCACCAATGATCGATCACGGGAACATCGAGCATATGCTCGGCCCACTTCAGTGTCTCCGGATCAGCACGCTCTCCCGCCAGGAACAGGGCTCTGAAATTGGGCTTCGAATAGGCTTTGAGGTGTGCGCCCTCGCTATCTTCGCGGCGAATGGCGCGGAAGGCCGTAGGTGCGGTGAAGAGAACGCGCACATCATGCTCTGAAGCAATGCGCCAGAAGACGCCGGCATCAGGCGTGCCGACCGGTTTTCCTTCGAAGATAACACTGGCAGCGCCAGCCAGTAGCGGCGCATAGACAATGTAGGAATGGCCGACAACCCAACCAATATCGGAGGCGGCCCAGAACACTTCACCCTGCTGGATGCCGAAGATGTTCGTCATCGACCAGTTGAGGGCGACCATGTGACCGCCGTTGTCGCGCACGACGCCCTTGGGCTGGCCCGTCGTGCCAGACGTATAGAGAATATAGAGTTCGTCCGTCGCCTCGACGGGGGTGCATTCGACATTCACACCACGATTTCTCGCGACGGCAGCTTCGAAATCCTCGTCACGACCATCAACCAGGTCCGCCGCAAGCTGCATCCTTTGCAGAACAAGGCAATGGGCCGGCTTTGACTTCGCGATGGCGATTGCCTGATCGACCAAGGGCTTGTAGGGCACCACCCGTCCCGGTTCGAGCCCGCAACTTGCGGTCAGAATTAGTTTCGCTCCCGAATCGTCGATGCGCGCCGCAAGCTCATTTGCCGCAAAGCCACCGAACACGACGGAATGGACAGCGCCGATGCGTGCGCAGGCAAGCATAGAGAAGATCGCTTGCGGCACCATCGGCATATAGATGATGACGCGGTCGCCCTTCGCGATTCCGCGCTGCCGCAGCGTCGCAGCAACGGCGTTCACTTCGGCAAGGGCTTCGTCGTAGGTAAAGACAGTCTTCGTACCGCTAACGGGGCTGTCGTAGATAAATGCGGTATTGCCGCCGCGACCGGCCAGAACATGGCGATCGAGGCAATTGTAGCAGGTATTGGTTTCGCCTCCGGCGAACCAACGGCCATATGGACCGCTCTCCGGTGAAAACGTCCGCTCCGGCTCTTTGAACCAGTCAATTTCCGCCGCCGCCGCCCGCCAGAAGGCCTCCGGATCGCCCTTCCATCTGGCATAGGTCCGCTGATAGTCACCCTGCATCTGCTCCTCCCCAGGATATGCAAGTTACCTTAGCAATCTAGGAGAGGCAGGGCACGAGAGGAAGCCCGACCAAAGCAGCGTATCAGCGGGCGCCGAAGATCGCGGAGCCGACACGAACGCTGGTCGCGCCAAAGGCAATGGCCGTTTCATAATCCCCGGACATCCCCATCGAAAGCTTCTCGACGCCGCACGCCTTAGCAAGCTTGGCAAGCAATGAAAAATGCGGACCGGGGTTCTCATCCGCTGGCGGGATACACATCAGTCCCTCGATGGCGAGGCCGAGTTCATCACGACAAAAAGCGACAAACACCGCGACGTCATTCGGTGCGATCCCAGCCTTCTGCGGCTCAAGCCCTGTATTTACCTGGACATAGAGACGAGGGGTCTTCGCCTGACGCTTCATTTCGTCAGCGAGTACACGGGCAATCTTCTCGCGATCAACTGTCTCGATCACGTCGAACAACGCAACCGCCTCTGCCGCCTTGTTAGACTGCAGAGGTCCAATAAGATGAAGTTCGATGTCCGACGTCTCCAATTTCAGCTCCGGCCATTTTACCTGGCTTTCCTGAACCCTGTTTTCCCCGAAAGTCCGCTGCCCGGCCTGTAGCGCCGGGCGGATGGCGTCTGCGCCGAATGTCTTTGAGACGGCGACAAGCTGAACCGAACCCGCGGATCGCCCGCCCTGCTGTTCGGCTGCGGCGATATGCGAGCGCACATCGTTCAATCGCTCTTCAAGTTCCATCACTCGCCTCGACAAGACCGCATGAGAAGATC
This sequence comes from Rhizobium sp. CF122, assembly GCF_000282035.1. GTDB lineage: Bacteria > Pseudomonadota > Alphaproteobacteria > Rhizobiales > Rhizobiaceae > Rhizobium. Next base: position 71,271 of record NZ_AKKA01000079.1, on the reverse strand, counting down.
GCAATGCACTAAACGCCCGGGCTGTGCTTGCCAAGGCCCCACACGCCCGAAATCGTGGACGGCAGACCGAGATCGGACGCTTGCCGCACCCGTAAAACTTGACGCTACGGTGGTTTCATGGTGAAGGTCACCACCAACTTCCCCTGATTTTTCGGAAATACGAGTACCATGGCAACCGAACGTTATAACCCGCGCGATGCTGAACCTCACTGGCAGCAGAAATGGAACGAAGCGAAGGTCTTCGAGACCGACAACAGCGATCCGCGCGAGAAGTATTACGTCCTTGAAATGTTTCCGTATCCATCCGGTCGCATCCACATGGGCCATGTGCGAAACTACGCGATGGGTGACGTCGTAGCTCGCTACAAGCGCGCTCGCGGCTATAACGTGCTGCATCCCATGGGGTGGGACGCCTTTGGCATGCCGGCCGAGAATGCAGCAATGGAGCGCGGCGTCCATCCGGCTTCCTGGACCTACCAGAATATCGCGTCGATGAAGTCTCAGTTGAAGGCGATGGGCCTATCACTGGATTGGAGGCGCGAGTTCGCAACCTGCGATGTTGCCTACTACCAGCATCAACAGCATCTTTTCCTGGATTTCCTCGAGAAGGGGCTCGTCTATCGCAAGCAGTCAAAGGTGAATTGGGATCCGGTCGACAACACTGTTCTGGCCAACGAACAGGTTATCGACGGACGCGGCTGGCGTTCGGGCGCACTCGTCGAACAACGCGAATTGACGCAGTGGTTCTTCAAGATCACCGACTTCAGCCAGGACCTGCTCGAGGCGTTGGACACGCTTGATCAATGGCCTGAAAAGGTCCGGCTGATGCAGAAGAACTGGATCGGCCGCTCCGAAGGCATGATGCTCCGCTGGGAGATCGTTCAGGAGACCGCGCCGGCCGGAGAAACCGAGATCGAGGTCTATACGACGCGCCCGGACACGCTGTTCGGCGCCTCGTTCCTGGCGATCGCGGCTGACCATCCACTGGCAAAGGATGCCGCAGCGAAGAGTCCGGCCATCGATGCCTTCTGCGAAGAATGCCGCCGCGCCGGCACCTCGCTTGCCGCGCTGGAAACTGCGGAGAAGAAGGGAATCGACACCGGCATACGGGTAAGGCATCCACTTGATCCTTCGTGGGAACTGCCTGTTTACATCGCAAACTTCGTCCTCATGGACTACGGGACTGGCGCCATTTTTGGCTGCCCGTCAGGCGATCAGCGGGACCTTGATTTCGCACGCAAGTACGATTTGCCCGTCGTTCCGGTCGTCATGCCGGCAGATGGAGATGCTGCGACGTTCAGCATTGGTGATGTTGCCTATGACGGCGACGGCGTGATGATCAACTCGCGCTTCCTCGACGGCAAGACCACCAACGAGGCATTTGATCTTGTCGCTGACCGTTTGTCATCGATGACGCTTGGGAACGCTCCCCAGGGCGAGCGCAAGGTTAACTTCCGCTTGCGTGATTGGGGCATCTCGCGCCAGCGCTACTGGGGCTGCCCGATCCCGGTGATCCATTGCGATGACTGCGGCGTTGTTCCCGTTCCGAAGAAGGACCTGCCGGTAAAGCTGCCGGAGGACGTAACCTTCGACCAGCCCGGCAATCCGCTTGATCGTCATCCAACATGGCGGCATGTCGCCTGCCCGCAGTGCGGCAAGGATGCACGACGGGAAACCGACACAATGGACACTTTTGTCGATTCCAGCTGGTATTTCACGCGCTTTACTGCGCCTTGGGAAGGCAAGCCGACTGACCCGAGCGCTGCCAATCGGTGGCTGCCGGTCGACCAGTACATCGGTGGTATCGAGCACGCGATCTTGCACCTGCTCTATTCGCGCTTCTTCACCCGAGCAATGCGCGAGACAGGCCATGTCGATGTGAAGGAACCTTTTAAGGGCCTCTTCACGCAGGGCATGGTCGTGCACGAGACATACAGCCGCGGTACCGGTATGAGCCGCGAGTGGGTCGCACCGGCAGACATTCGCATCGAGGAACTGGACGGAAAACGCCGCGCCTATCACCTCTCCAACGGCGAAGAAGTCGCTATCGGATCGATCGAGAAGATGTCGAAGTCGAAGAAGAATGTCGTCGATCCGGACGATATCATCGCCTCTTACGGCGCAGACACTGCGCGCTTCTTCGTGCTTTCGGATTCGCCACCGGAGCGGGACGTTATCTGGTCGGAAGCAGGGGTCGAGGGCGCTCACCGGTTTACGCAGCGTCTGTGGCGACTAATTGCCGAGGCGTCGGACAACCTTCGCAATGTTGCTCCGACTCCGGCTAAGGATGGGGAAGCTCAGGCTATCTCCCAGGTCGCGCACAAAACCTTGAAGGCCGTGCAGAATGACTACGATCGTCTCTGGTTCAACAAGGCCGTCGCGCGGATCTACGAGCTCGTCAATGCCCTGGCATCACCTTTGACCCGTGTAGGCGCGGGGGAGGGCGATCGGACGTATCGCGCCGCCGTACGCGACGCTGCAGAGATACTTATCCAGTTAGTAGCGCCGATGACACCGCATTTGGCGGAGGAGTGCTGGGCAGCGCTGGGCAACGGCGCATTGCTGGCACACACGGATTGGCCACGTTATGACGAGACCCTTGTCGTTGAAAACGATTTGATTTTGCCGGTTCAGATCAACGGCAAGAAGCGCGCCGAATTGACAATTTCTCGCGACGCAGATCAGAATGCCGTCACCGAGGGTGTGCTTGCATTGGATGAGATCAAGAAGGCTCTGAACGGTCAGACGCCTAAGAAGATCATCGTGGTTCCGCAAAGGATTGTGAACATTGTCGTTTGATATCGCTTTTAAGCTGCTGCGCGGCTCAGGCATTGCCGCAATCCTTGCATCCGCGGCCTTTCTTGCATCCTGCCAGGTTCGCCCCCTCTATTCCGAAAGCTCCGGCGTCGCGGGTAAACTCGCGTCTGTCGGCTTCTCGGAAGCAACGAGCCGTGTCGGGCAGGAAGTTCGCAATCGACTGATCTTTATCGCTTCACGCGGCGCCGGCGAGCCCGCGAACCCGGACTACAAGGTAGAGCTCAGCGTTCGGTCGAATGTCATTAGCACTCTGCTTGTCGCGTCGTCAGATGAGTCGCTAGCCGGACGTGCAACTGTCAGCGTTGACTACACCCTGAAGTCGACGAAAGATGGTCATGTCATCAAGGCCGGCAATCGCTATGCCACCGCCCTGCTCGACTTCCCCGGCCAGGAATTTGCTAAACAGCGCGCTATTCGCGACGCCGAGAACCGCGCCGCGCGGCAGGCTGCCGAGTTTGTTGGTGCCGATATTGCGGCTGCGCTTGGCCGCTGAGGAGCGGATGCATGGCGGAAATCAAATCGCATGAGTTTGAAAGCTTTCTTGAGCGATCCGCCCGCAACTACCGGCTCTTCGTGATCTATGGGCCGGATCGTGGCCTTGTCTCGGAGCGCGCAACCCTTCTTGCTGCCAAGACAGGCGTTTCGCTCACGGATCCTTTTTCGCTGATCAAGCTCGACATCGCCGACTTGCAGCGGGACCAGGGACGTCTCCTGGACGAGACTGGCGCGATCGGCCTTTTCGGAGGGGACAAACTAGTCTGGATCCGTGGAGCAGCCAACGAAAAATATCTCGTCGATTCCCTGCAGACTCTTTCCGCGAGCATGCCGGAAGGCACATTCGTTATCATAGAAGCTGGTGACCTCAAGAAGGGTTCGCTGCTGCGGAAAGGCGCCGAGACAGCGCGCAATATCGTGGCAGTACCCTGCTATTCCGACGATGCTCGCGCGCTTAACAGCTTGATAGACAGCGAACTTTCGAACGCAGGCATCGCCATCACGCCAGCTGCACGACAAGCCTTACTGGTGCTTATTGGCGGGGATCGGATTGCCTCTCGCAACGAACTGCGAAAGCTTGCGCTCTATTGCCGTGGTAAATCGACGATCGAAGAGCATCACGTTACGGAAATTATAGGCGACGCCAGCGCAATCTCAGTGGACGATGCCGTCGATGCGGTGCTGAGCGGCAATCCGACCAGCTTCCTGAACGCGATGCAGAAGATCATATCGTCCAAGACCGCGGTGTTTCTCGTTATACAGGCCTGCCTGAAGCAATTTCAGTTGCTGGATGCCATGAAGACGGAAATGGAAGAGAAGCGATTGCCGGCCGCGCAGGTCATGCAGACGCTGGGCCGTCATCTGCATTTTCGACGAAAACCGATCATCGAGCAAGCACTTCGAACTTGGTCCGCAGACGCCCTAGCACGAGAAGCCAATCGTCTGCAGGCCACTATCCTGCAGACTCGCAAGCGTGCGTCCCTAGAAGACAGCGTCGCACTCCAGACGCTGCTTTCGACCACACTCCAATCGGCGCGCCGGTAATTACTCTCAGCGACGCTCCAGAAGACGGCAGATTTCTTCTAGCTGTTCCAGGGACTTATAGGATATCCTGATCTGACCACCGCTTGCTTTATGATTGATCGTCACATCAAGGCCGAGTGCATCGGATAGGGTCCGTTCCAAGGCGAGCGTGTCTGAATCCTTCTGATCCTTTTGATGCGCCAGGGGTCTCGGTTCGGACTGCGCCTTGATATCGTTTTGAGCCAAACGCTCGGCGTCGCGCACCGACATGCCTTTTGATACTATCGTGCGGGCGAGCGCGGTCGGGTCAGAGGTCGGCACCAGCGCTCGGGCATGACCAGCAGAGAGAGTTCCGGCGGCCAGGAGGTCTCGAACAGGCTCTGGCAGCTTCAAAAGACGCAGTGAATTCGCCACATGGCTGCGGCTCTTGCCGATGATTTCGCCAAGGTCGTTCTGGGTATAGCCATATTCCGCCATAAGTTGCTCGTAGCCGAGCGCCTCTTCCAACGGATTGAGGTCGGAGCGCTGAACGTTTTCGACAATCGCGATCTCGAGAGCGGTTTTGTCATCGACATCACGCACGATGACAGGAATCTCGATCAAGCCAGCAAGCTGCGCCGCGCGCCACCGTCTTTCGCCGGCTATGATCTCGAACTGGCTACTCGCCAACGTGCGGACTACAACGGGCTGAACGATACCATGCTGCCGGATCGAGCTCGCAAGCTCGTGCAATTCGCCGTCATCGAAGAACCGTCGAGGATTGCGCGGATTGCGACCGACGAACTCGATGGGCACCATTTGATCGGCACTCACTCCGCGATTTGGGGCATCAACCGGCATCGGCTGATCCATCTCACCGATTAATGCAGCTAGGCCACGGCCAAGTCTTCTCTTCGAGACGTCATCGTTCATGTCTTAACTCGCTATAGTTTCCTTAAATCACGCCGCGAGACGTTGGCGTTCGCGTTGAATAACCTCTGACGCCAACTGGAGATATGCCTGACTCCCCGCGCACTTCAGATCGTACAGAATCGCCGGCTTGCCGTAGGATGGCGCCTCTGAAACGCGAACGTTCCGCGGAATCAACGTATGGTAGACTTTCTCACCGAGATGCATGCGGACATCGTTAACAACTTGTTGCGCCAGATTGTTGCGAGAATCAAACATCGTCAGCACAATTCCCTGGATATCAAGCTGTGGGTTGACCGTGCGCCGAACTTGTTCGACGGTTTCGAGTAGCTGACTCAAACCCTCTAACGCAAAAAACTCGCATTGCAACGGCACAAGCACGGAATGCGCGGCTGCCATGGCATTCATGGTGAGCAGATTGAAAGACGGCGGGCAATCCACGAGAATATAGGAAAAGCGGAAAGTTGCTTCTTTTGCTAGTGCCTTCTTCAACTTGAAAACACGGTCGCTCTGGCTTGCGATCTCCATCTCGATCCCGAGTAGGTCCATCGTCGATGGCACGATGTGGAGATTTGGAACAGCAGTTTCCTGCGAAACCTCCTCTATTCCATATTCTCCCAGCAACAAATCATAGGAAGATAGCCGGCGATGCTTGCGATCAATCCCCAAACCGGTGCTGGCGTTGCCCTGAGGATCGAGGTCTACAATCAATACCCGCTCACCGATTGCAGCAAGTGCCGTCGCCAGATTGATCGCCGTCGTGGTCTTGCCAACGCCGCCCTTCTGATTTGCAATGGTGATTATCCGATTTCGTTCGCCAGCCATAGCCAAAGCCCGATCTGTTAAGCCACGCGCTGGAGGTTGAAGATCTCCAAAATGACAGAATCCTGCTCGACAGCGCTCTTATGTTCTAGCAGATCGAATCTCCAGCTACCATGCGCTTGATCCAACTCGCGTCGGTAATCCCGGCCTTTATGAAGATAGGCTCGAAGAGTTATGTTCCGTTTCGACCACGGTTCAATATAGCCCAGTAGCTTTCCAAGGTCGGCGAGCGCACGTGCGGAAACAAAATCACAGTCCCCGACAATTGACGGAGCATCTTCGATCCGAACCGCGTGAACGGTGCCCCTGCCGCCGGTTTCGCGGAGTGCGGTGCGCAAGAATGCTGCCTTCTTGTGATTGCTCTCGACAAGATGAACCCAACCTCCGTCCAGCTCGGCCAGCATGATGGCTGTGACAATCCCCGGAAAGCCACCCCCGCTGCCTAGGTCAATCCAGGTAAGAGGCGCCGACTGGATCTGGAAGATCTGAGCCGAGTCGGCGACGTGCCGGCCCCACGCATCATCTAGCGTCGACGGCGCTGTCAAGTTGATCGATCTCGCCCATTTTTGAAAGAGGGCCACGAAGTGTTCGAGACGCCCCTGTGTTTCACGTGAAACACGTCGACCGTTCAGCTGCATTGTAGGACTCTCGTAGATTGTAATAAGACGATCTTCAGGCGGAAGCCGCAACGTCCATAGCGCCGCGCCGCAAGTGGACGAGCAACAACGAAATGGCAGCGGGCGTCATCCCGTCGATCTTCGCTGCCTGCGCTACATCATAAGGGCGAGCAATACGGAGCTTCTGCTTGAGCTCGTTGGATAGGCCAGAAAGCGCGCCGAAGTCGAAGTCACCCGGTATCACCCGATCCTCATCTCGCTTCACTTGCGCGATGTCGGCTGATTGTCGCTGCATGTAAACGGCGTAGCTTGCTTCTATCTCCAGGGCTTCTGCCACCCGACCGTCCATCTCGCCCAACACCGGCCAAACCTGCTTGAGATCCTGAAGGCCAAAATCGGGATAGGAGAGAAGATCGTAGGCCGATCGTCGCTGACCGTCCTGGTTGAGTTTTAGACCAAAGTCCGCAGCTTCGCGTGGCGTCACTGAGAGGGCTTTCAATCTGGCGCGCCCTGCGTCCAACGCATCGCGATACGCCTGGAAACGATTCCGTCGCCCCGCGGAGGCGGCGCCAATTTGTATCGCCAAAGGAGTTAAGCGAACATCGGCATTGTCAGCTCTCAGCGACAGGCGATACTCGGCGCGAGAAGTAAACATCCGGTAGGGCTCGGCAACACCGCGTGAGGTCAAGTCGTCGATCATCACGCCGATGTACGAATCCGTCCTACTGAAACGAACCTCGTCCTGGTCCCCTGCAAGCCGCGCCGCGTTAATACCAGCAACAAGACCCTGAGCCGCCGCTTCCTCGTAGCCAGTGGTTCCATTGATCTGTCCGGCAAGAAAGAGTCCCGGCATCTTCTTAACTTCGAGCGTTGGTTTCAGCTCCCGCGGATCGACGTGATCGTACTCAATCGCATAACCAGGCTGCAGAATCACCACCCGCTCAAGCCCGGGAATCGTGCGAATAAATACGTCCTGGATTTCGGCGGGCAGGGACGTCGAGATGCCGTTAGGATAAACGGTGCTATCGTCAAGCCCCTCAGGTTCAAGAAAGACCTGATGCCCGTCGCGCTCGCCGAACTTGACCAGCTTGTCCTCGATGGATGGGCAATAGCGCGGGCCGACACCCTCAATCTGCCCGGAATACATTGCGGAGCGCTGCAAATTCTCGATGATAATGCGGTGAGTCGCTTCGGTCGTCCGCGTCACGCCGCATTCGATTTGCGGATTCACAATTCGGTCAGTGATGAACGAGAAGGGGACAGGCTCTTCGTCAGCGCCCTGACGGCCGACATTCTGCCAATCGATGGTAGCTCCATCGAGCCGCGCTGGCGTGCCGGTCTTTAGACGTCCCAACCGAAGACCAAGGCTCAAAAGTGTTTGGGAAAGCCCAATGGATGGTTCCTCACCGATGCGGCCGGCCGGAATCTTCTGATCACCGATATGAATGAGGCCTCGCAAGAACGTACCTGTCGTTAATACAACCGATCCGCATGAAAGAATCCGGCTATCTTTCATCACAACAGCCGCAACCCGCCCATTCTTGATGGATACATCGAACGCATCGCCTTCGATGATGGTCAGATTCTCAATGCTCTCAATCTCAGCGAGCATGGCCTGGCGATAAAGCTTACGATCGGCTTGCGTGCGAGGACCTTGAACGGCCGGACCCTTCTTCCGGTTTAGCATCCGAAACTGAATACCAGCCGCATCAGCCATACGACCCATGAGCCCATCCATAGCGTCGATCTCTCGAACGAGGTGACCCTTTCCAAGCCCGCCGATTGCTGGATTGCACGACATAACTCCAATGGTGTCGCGTCGATGGGTCACCAAGGCAGTCTTAGCGCCAAGACGCGCGGCCGCGGCCGCCGCTTCGCATCCAGCGTGCCCGCCGCCGATGACGATGACATCGAACCGTGAGGTATCCATTCTTCAAGCTCCTGAGATCGTCAGGTGATGCGCGATGTCGCCCGGCGAGTCAAGGCGTTTCACGTGAAACCCGCGACTGGTCGCGATTCGGATGTTTCACGTGAATCATTTTCCGATGCAGAATTCACCGAAGATGACATCAAGGAGGTTCTCGACATCGACACGTCCGGTAACGCGTCCCAAAGCATCGCCAGCCGCGCGCAGATCCTCCGCCCGGAGATCCAAACCACGGTTTGGGGCAAGAAGAGACGCTCGCAGAGCCGCCAATGACCTTTCAAGCGCCTCCCTATGGCGTGCCCGGCTCGGGATGGCCATGGACTGAGGATGCACCTTTTGCTTCAGACGTTGCACAATCAGACCCCGAAGTGCGTCCAGTCCGGTCCCAACTTCGGTCGAGATCAGGAGATCGTATTCTCTCATACTTCGGCGAGATAGATCAGATTTCGTGCCCACCAATACAGCGCTTTCTGGTGGCTCGTCCGTCCCAGTGTCTGTTGATAGGTCTTCGACAAAGATCAACAGGTCCGCTTCTGTGATGATCTTCTCGGCCCTCCGAATACCCTCACGTTCGACGATCTCATCCGTGTCGCGAAGACCAGCAGTGTCGTAGAGTTTGACAAGGTACCCGTCCATACTCAAATCGACTTGCAGGACATCTCTGGTCGTACCGGCGATGTCGGTGACGATCGCAACATCGCGCTTAGCCAAGGCATTCATGAGGCTGGACTTGCCGGCATTCGGCCTGCCTGCAATGACGACTTTGAAACCATCACGGATAATCTCACCAGCTTCCAGCTGCTCAAGGTGGCTGGCGAGCTCCTCTGCCAAGCTCGACACATCCGCCCAGACCTGATCGGATACTGAACCCGGAACATCTTCCTCATCGGGAAAATCAAGCTCAGCCTCGATCAATGCACGTGCGCGTGTCAGTCTTTCTGACCAGCCATAGTAAATGGAAGATAGGCCTCCGGAGCTCTGCTCGACAGCAAGACGTCGCTGCATCTCCGTTTCGGCAGCAATGAGATCTGCCAGGCCCTCGACCTCGATCAGATCCAGCTTCCCATTTTCAAAGGCACGCCGCGAGAATTCTCCTGCTGCTGCGGGTCGCAAATTTGGGAGTTCTGCGAGTTCGCGGTACAGAGCGTCGACAACCGCACGACCACCATGAAGATGAAGTTCAGCAACATTTTCACCAGTAAAGGAATGCGGTGCCGGGAAGAACAGGACGAGGCCGGTGTCGATCACGAGACCATTACGAGTCCGAATCGATCGCAGTACTGCCTGCCGCGAGGTCGGCAGTTCCCCAATGAGAGCGGCAAGCACAGCTGGCACGTCCTCTCCGCTGATTCGCACGACGGCTAGACCCGCCGGAACAGCGCCGCTCGACAGAGCGAATATCGTTTCCTTGTTGGGCATCATCTTCCCCCTCCAGTTCAAGGCTGAAGAGAACGTTCGTTCAAATAGGAAAGCCGGCCACAGCGGTGGCCGGCTTTATCGAAGAATCCGGCTAAGGATTATGTATTCATAGAATCGAAGAAGTCCGGATTGTTCTTCGTCTGTTTCAGTTTGTCGATCAGGAACTCGATCGCGTCGGTCGTTCCCATCGGGGCGAGGATGCGACGCAACACGAAGATCTTCTGAAGATCCTGTCGCGGCACCAGCAGGTCTTCCTTACGCGTGCCGGACTTCAGGATATCCATCGCCGGGAAGATACGCTTGTCGGCGACCTTGCGGTCGAGAACGATTTCGGAGTTTCCGGTTCCCTTAAACTCTTCGAAGATCACTTCATCCATGCGGCTGCCGGTATCGATAAGAGCCGTTGCGATGATCGTAAGTGATCCGCCCTCTTCTATATTGCGCGCGGCGCCGAAGAAGCGCTTCGGGCGCTGCAGCGCGTTCGCATCAACACCACCCGTGAGGACCTTGCCGGAAGACGGGACAACAGTGTTGTAGGCGCGGCCCAGACGCGTGATCGAATCAAGCAGGATCACAACGTCGCGGCCGTGTTCCACGAGACGCTTCGCCTTTTCGATGACCATTTCGGCCACCTGGACGTGGCGCACAGCCGGTTCGTCAAAGGTCGAGGATATGACCTCGCCGCGAACGGAACGCTGCATGTCCGTGACTTCTTCCGGGCGTTCATCGATGAGAAGAACAATGAGATAGCACTCGGGATGATTCGCCGTGATCGAGTGTGCAATGTTCTGAAGGAGAACGGTCTTACCGGTGCGCGGCGGCGCGACGATCAGGCCGCGCTGACCCTTACCAAGCGGTGCCACGAGATCGATGACGCGCGGCGACAGGTCTTTGGTGGTGGGGACATCCAATTCCATCCTGAAGCGTTCATTCGGATACAGCGGCGTCAGGTTATCGAAATGCACCTTGTGACGAATCTTCTCGGGATCGTCGAAATTGATGGTGTTGACCTTCAGCAGCGCGAAGTAGCGCTCGCCTTCCTTGGGCCCGCGGATCGGGCCTTCGACTGTGTCGCCGGTCTTCAGCGAGAAACGGCGGATCTGCGATGGTGAGATATAGATATCGTCCGGGCCCGGAAGATAGTTCGCGTTGGCAGACCGCAGGAAACCAAAACCGTCCTGGAGAACCTCCACAACGCCTTCACCGATAATCTCTACGTCCTGGCTGGCGAGCACCTTCAGGATTGCAAACATCAATTCCTGTTTGCGCATCGTGCTCGCATTTTCGACCTCGAGCGATTCGGCGAATGCCAGCAGATCCGTCGGGGACTTACTCTTAAGTTCTTGAAGCTTCATTTCAGCCATGAAGTGACCATTACTCTTAAATTCTGGGGGGAAGGCGATGTCGAGGCTGTAACCGGTCCTGCGAAGGGATCGCAGACGATCGAACTTTACATACTGCCACAAGGATGAGGTGGACCGAAAATAGCGAGTAAGGTTCACCGCTGCAAGGGGGCTGCTTAAAATCAACAAAATTTAACCGAATGGCCTTCCATCAGAACGGCTTGACCACTACCAGAATAACAATCGCGATCATCAATAGGGTCGGCGCCTCATTCATGAAACGCCAGTAGCGCGCCGACCGGCGGTTCTCATCGCGCTCGAACGCTCTGGCTGCGCGAGCAAAAAGGACGTGCACAGCCGTCAGGAGCACAACGAGACCAATCTTCGCATGCAGCCAGCCACCCTGAAAGCCGTAGACCGACCAAGTGAGATAGAGCCCAAAGATCCAGGTAAGCATCATTGCCGGGTTCATGATCACCTTCAGCAAGCGACGTTCCATGACCTTGAAGGTCTCGGACTGCGTCGAGCCAGGCTCGGCGTCGGTATGATAAATGAAGAGTCGCGGCATGTAGAAGAGGCCGGCCATCCACGAAATTACTGCGATGATATGGAGCGCCTTGATCCACAGATAGAGATCATTTGGATTCCACAGAAATAGCCCCACGGCCAGAAATCCGAAGAACAGGATAGCAAAGTGCGCACGGCGGCGCGCATAAGTGCCAGGCTTCTCATCTGTCTGCTTTTCCATGTGCTATCGGCTCCAGCTGCGAACATGCTCGACAAGCAGCTGGACGTTCTGAGGGTCGGCCTGGGGAGTAATTCCATGGCCAAGATTGAATATCAGTGGACCGTCGCCAAGCTTCTCGAGGATGTCGGTGACCCCCTCCTCGAGCGCCGCGCCGCCGGCAACGACGCGCATCGGATCGAGATTGCCTTGTACGGCTCCATCCTTTTGCAGTTCTACAGCAAAATCCAAGGGCACCGACCAATCAAGCCCGATCGCATCTGCCTTCGTTTTCTGGCGGTAGTCCTTCAGCAGGAACCCGGCTCCCTTAGCGAAGGCTATAACCCGAGCGTTCGGTCGCCGCGCCTTGATGGAGGCGATCATCCGCGCCACAGGCTTTACCGCAAACGCCTCGAACTCCCGCTCGCCGAGAACACCAGCCCAGGAATCGAAGATCTGTACGGCATCTGCACCTGCATCGATCTGCGCGATCAAATAGTCGGCCGACACCTCGGCCAGGACCGCAAGCAAATGTTCGAACGCCTTCGGATGCTTATAGGCAAAGAGGCGAGCGGGAGCCTGATCGGGCGTGCCATGGCCAGCGATCATATAGGTCGCAACCGTCCACGGAGCACCACAGAAGCCGAGAAGGGTCGTTTCACCCGATAGCTCCTTCCGCAGGCGCGCAACCGTTTCCAAGACCGGCTGCAGATAATCGATGATATGGTCGGTCTTGATCCGGAAGATTCCCGCTTCGTCGATGGGATCCATCTGCGGTCCATGGCCCTCCGTGAAGCGAACGTTCCGCTTCATCGCATCCGGAATCACCAAGATGTCAGAGAAGAGAATTGCCGCATCAAAGCCATAGCGGCGAATAGGCTGAAGAGTGACCTCCACGGCATGTTCAGGCGAATAACAGAGATCAAGGAAGCTTCCGGCCTTCGCGCGCGTTTCCCTGTACTCAGGAAGGTATCGTCCAGCCTGTCTCATCAGCCAGATTGGAGGAGGGCTGAGGGTTTCGCCATCCAAGACCCTCATGATTTTCCGGCGGCTTTCACCCACGCGCTTCTTCCCTATAAAAAATCTAAGATATTTTAAAAGGTTTCTATTTCTTAGAGTCTGTTTCTATCAAGGATTAAAATTAATCCACTGCCGGAGCCTTTTGTCGCGCCACCGCAAGTTCGCAGCAATTGAGTGGCGGGCTCTTGGCCTGAAATCGTGGATAAATCAGAAAACGCAAATTATTCCAATCGGATAAGATATCCGGCAGGTTCGGTTGAACTGTGGAAAAGACATAGATTGTGGTCGAACTGTCAATCGCTATCCACTGAACCAACAGGCCGCGTTGTCGGCTCCCGTGAAATTCGATTTGTGGAAAAGGTGACATGTTTTCCCTTGCCTAACCCCCTCGGGCTCTCTTAGCTCTCCATTGTCCAGTCTTTTCAACAGGCCACGGAAAATAGCGTGGAGAACCGCACGAACTTCTTCCATCTGCATCTGATTTCTGACTCGACTGGCGAAACGCTGATTTCCGCCGGGCGCGCGGCGTCAGCACAATTCAAGTCCGCGCAGCCGATCGAGCACGTCTACCCACTCGTTCGCAATCGCAAGCAGCTTTTGCAGGTTCTCCAATCGATCGACAGTCAGCCAGGTATCGTTCTCTACACGATTGTCGACCGGGAGCTCGCGACCCTCATTGACCAACGCTGCGCGGAGATGGGCGTTGCGTCAGTGAACGTGCTCGAACCTGTCATGAACGCATTCCAGATTTATCTCGGTGCACCGTCGCGTCGGCGCGTTGGCGCGCAGCACGTGATGAACGCAGGCTACTTCGCGCGTATCGAAGCACTCAACTTCACGATGGATCATGACGACGGCCAGATGCCCGATGACTACAATGATGCTGACGTCGTCATCATTGGCATCAGTCGGACGTCGAAAACGCCGACCAGCATCTACCTTGCGAATCGTGGCATCAAGACAGCCAATATTCCGGTCGTCCATGGTGTGCCGCTCCCGGAAAGCCTGTTCGCCGCGACCAAACCTTTGATCGTCTGCCTGATTGCCACGACCGATCGGATCTCTCAGGTCCGCGAGAATCGCATTCTTGGAGCGACGCCTGGTTTCGACCGAGGGCAATACACTGACCGAGCCGCCATATCAGAGGAGCTCAAATACGCTCGATCGCTCTGTGCTCGGCACAATTGGCCACTCATCGACGTGACCCGCCGTTCCATCGAGGAGACGGCGGCAGCAATTGTTGCTCTCCGTCCGAAGCTGCGTTAAGCGCTGCCGCAGCAGATCTGTTCGAGGCTCCATGACACCCAAGCTTATTCTCGCATCCTCAAGTCCGTTCCGCCGCATGCTGATGCAAAATGCTGGTCTCGCATTCGAGGCCCATGCAGCTCACATTGATGAGCGTGCGGTCGAAGCGCCTCTCGAAAGAGAAGGTGTCACGCCTGATGCTGTCGCCCTCGTTCTTGCCAAGGCAAAGGCAAAGGAGGTTAGTGATCGCTTTCCGGCTTGTCTTGTGATCGGCTCGGATCAAACGATGTCGCTCGGCCCGCAGACCTTTCATAAGCCTAAGGACATGGCCGATGCCGCGAACCACCTTGGAGTGCTGTCGGGCAAGACGCACCGGCTGAACAGCGCGATTGCGATCGCTTACGACGGCGACATCGTCTGGGAGCATGTTTCACACGCAGAGCTTACGATGCGTTCGCTCGGTGCCGATTTCATCCAGCGGCATTTGAAGCGCGTCGGAGAGAAGGCGCTTGCGAGCGTCGGCGCTTACCAACTCGAAGGAGAGGGGCTTCAATTGTTTTCGCGGATCGACGGCGACTATTTTACAATCCTGGGATTGCCGATGCTACCGTTGTTGGAGAAACTGAGAGAATTGGGTGCCATTGATGGATGATTCACGTGAAACATTTGGGCCTCGGGCCTTCGTCACGGGGTTTCCCATCAAGCATTCCCGGTCGCCTCTCATCCATGGCCACTGGTTGAAGACACTTGCACTCCCAGGGTCCTATCGCGCCCATGAAGTTGCGCCGGCCGATTTTCCAGCCTTTGTCGCGTCGCTGAAGAGCGGCGCCTCCGACTTCGTAGGCGGCAACGTCACCATCCCGCACAAGGAAATGGCGTTCAAACTTGCTGACGATCCGGACGCACTTTGCGAAGAGCTTGGTGCGTCCAATACACTTTGGATGGAGGAGGGTCGGCTCAAGGCGACGAACACGGATGGATGCGGCTTCACCGCAAATCTGGATGAGCGACATCCGCACTGGGATAAGGCGCAGTCGGCCGTCGTCCTCGGTGCCGGTGGCGCGAGCCGCGCCATCATCCAGGCTCTGCGCGATCGCGGTGTCAAGGAAATTCATCTGGTCAACAGGACGGTCGAGCGCGCTCAGGAATTGGCGGATCGGTTTGGGCCGAGCGTAAATGCGCATTCGATGGCGGCTTTGTCGGAAGTCATGCGCGGTGCCGGCCTTTTCGTCAACACGACCTCATTGGGCATGGACGGCGAGGATGCCCCACGGATCGATTTTTCGCCGCTGCTCTCGGATGCTGTCGTAACCGATATCGTCTATGTCCCTCTAAAGACGCCCTTCCTTATGCAAGCCGAGCAGCAAGGATTTGCCGTTGTCGACGGACTAGGCATGCTATTGCATCAAGCCGTTCCTGGCTTCGAGAAGTGGTTCGGGCATCGCCCCAAGGTCGACGAGAAGCTACGCACGCTCGTTATCGAGGACATGGACAAGCACTGATGTTACGGATCGGATTGACCGGCTCGATTGGGATGGGCAAATCAACAATGGCAAAGCTCTTCGCGGAAGCGGGAGTGCCTGTGAATGATTCCGATGCCGTCGTCCATGATCTCTATGCAGGGGAGGCAGCGCCCCTGGTCGACGCTGCCTTTCCCGGAACAATGAAGAACGGTGCTGTCGATCGCCAGGAACTCGGTCGCCAGCTGACTGGAAGTCCTGATGGGTTCAAGCGCCTTGAAGCCATCGTCCACCCGCTTGTGAGAAAGCGTGAGGCGGAGTTCATCGAACGCGAGCAGCAACGCGGCTCAGGGATGGTGCTGCTCGATATCCCGCTATTGTTCGAAACGGGAGCCGAGAGCAGGGTCGATGTTATCGTGGTCGTCAGCTGTGATCCACAGATACAGCGGGAGCGCGTACTTGCGCGGCCGGGTATGACAGTGGAAAAATTCAACATGATTCTTGCCCGCCAAACGCCGGACGTCGAAAAGCGGGCAAGGGCCGACTATGTGATCGATACCGGACACAGCATCGAAACGGCCAGAAAACGGGTCGCGGAGATTATCTCGGATTTGAGACGGCGGCTCGCCAGTGGGGAATTCCTGAATGCGTGAGATCATTTTCGATACGGAAACCACGGGGCTGGATAACCGCGTAGACCGGATTATCGAGATCGGTGGTATTGAGCTTTTCAATCATTTCCCGACCGGCAATACGATCCACATCTACATGAATCCGGGCGACCAGAAGGTGCACCCGGACGCGCTTGCCGTGCACGGCATCACCGATGAATTCCTGAAGGACAAGCCTTCATTCGCAGACGTTGCGCAGCAAATTATCGATTTCTTTGGCGACGCGAAGTGGATTGCGCATAACGCCACATTCGATATGGGCTTTATAAACGCGGAATTAGCCCGACTTGATTTGCCGCCGATCCTGCCCGACCGCGTGCTCGACACGCTGTCAATGGCGCGCCGCAAGCATCCGATGGGCCCCAATTCACTCGACGCGCTTTGCCGTCGCTATGGCATCGACAATGCGCATCGTACGAAGCACGGCGCGCTTCTCGACTCTGAACTGCTTGCCGATGTCTACATCGAGATGATCGGCGGACGCCAGGCCGCACTTGTGCTAGGAAACGCCGCAAGCAACTCGGCCGGGCAGGAAATAGTGGTCGAAGAGATCATCATCGCGCTCGAACGGCCGCGGCCCCTTGCGCCACGCCTCAGCGAAGCCGAGCAGCAAGCCCATGACGCACTGATTGCCAAACTCGGCGCGAAGGGTGTTTGGGGAAAATACGATCTCACAAACTAAAAATGCCCGGTCGTGACCCGGGCATCGCGTTTCGTTCTAGCGTGTTATACGCGCGCTGTCAGTTCGTGGTCGTCTGGACCTTGGCACGCGCCTGCTCTTCGGCAACCCGCTGCGCAAACATCTGAGAGAAATCGATTGGATCAATCATCAGCGGCGGGAAGCCACCATTGCGCGTGACATCGGCAATGATCTGACGTGCGAACGGGAAGAGCATGCGCGGGCACTCGATGAAGAGAACCGGTAGCATGTGCTCTTGCGGGAAACCGGCAATCCGGAAGACGCCGCCATAGACGAGTTCGGTATGGAATACCGTCTTATCGCCATCCTTGGCTTCGGCATTCAGAGACAGAACGACGTCGAAATCCGTATCGGAGAGCGGATTGGCGTTGACGTTGACATTGATGTTGATGGCCGGAGCCTTGTCACGCGCCTGCAGCGAACGCGGCGCACCCGGATTTTCGAAGGAGAGATCCTTGGTGTATTGGGCAAGGATAGTAAGGCTCGGGCTCGTTGCACCGTTATTGCTGTTTTCGTCGGCCATTGGCTTTTCCTCGAGGGCATTGGATGGTGCCGCTCTATCATTTCGGACATGGTGTTACAACCCTGGGCCAGTCGGCCGGCTGGGACGGTTCATCACTTGCCAAGATGCTTCCCTGACCAGGGAGAGTTGTCGTTGGGTTCGCGTCGATAATCCTCGTCGTCAAGGTCGACGATCTTGGAGTCCTTGGTGCGTCTTGACGAGTTGAAGCCGCTCGTTGACCCCACGACAACGAAACGGCGGCTAACATATTGCCAGGCGAGATCGCGCACAGCAGGAATGAAGATCAGCAACGCCACGATGTCGGTGATGAAGCCGGGGATCATCAGCAACAAAGAGGCGATCACGAGCATCGCCGGGCGAAGCAGCTCACGCCCGGGCACCATGCCGTTTCGCCCTTCGGCAGACATACGGCGGAGGATCCCGATGCCTTGGCGCCTGAGCAGGGCCATACCGAGCATGAAGCTCAGAATGACAAGCGCCAGCGTCGGCCAAAGTCCAATCGCCTTTCCGACAAGCACGAAACCAGCAATCTCGGCGAGCGGAAGCAGCAGCAGAAAACCAGGCAGGATCTTCAAGGGCATCGTTTTATTCCGGCGTGAGCCGGACTCCGTTGGAGGGTCGCGTTGCCGACCCTATTTGAATCATCTGTATAGGCGGACTATATGGGAGTACAAATCAGGGATGTTAACAGCGGCTGCGGCGGGATATGGGTTCAAACGACTTCATCACATTGTTTTTTTTGGTGGCGGCGGTGCTGATTTTTCTGCAGCTGCGCAGCGTCCTCGGTCGCCGTACGGGAAATGAGAAACCCCCGCGCGATCTCTATACGCCGCGCGATGCTGTGGGACCTGAGTCTCCGGACGCCGGAAAAGTGGTAACACTGCCGCGTCGTGATGCGACCGAAGAAGACGACCGCTTTGCGGCGATTGATGCCTTTGCCCCAGCCGGCACGGCGCTCAACGAATCGCTTCGCGAAATCAATAAGGCCGACTCCTCGTTCGATCCGAAGGAATTCGTGAACGGCGCCCGCATGGCCTACGAGATGATCGTGATGGCGTTTGCCGACGGTGATCGCAAGACGCTGAAGAACCTCTTGTCGCGCGAAGTCTATGACGGTTTCGACGCTGCCATCGCTGATCGCGAATCCAAGGGTGAGAAGGTGAAATCTACTTTTGTCGGTATCGACAAGGCTGAAATCACTAGCGCCGAGATCAAGGGCACGGAGGTTCAGATTACGGTTCGCATCGTCAGTCAGCTGATCTCGGCTACTTACGACAAGGCTGACAAGCTGATTGACGGCGATGCAGAGAATGTCGCTGAGATCAATGATCTCTGGACGTTTGCGCGCGATACCCGCTCGCGCGATCCGAACTGGAAACTCGTGGCCACCGAATCGGAAACATGAGTGAAGACACCTCGGGCTTTGCCCTCCAAGCAATAGGCTTCGATGATCTGGAAGGCTGGAAGGATGATGATCCCTCCGGCCTTTTTGAAGCGATGGAGGCATGCCGGCGGCAGATCAATGAGATTAAGCCATATCGGACTGGCTCACTGGGGCTTGCGGTGCAGGATCTGCTGCCGTTGCTTGAGGCAGCTCAGAGTGAGAAAATATCATCGGCAGCCGATGCCCGGGCCTTCTTCCAGTCCCACTGTCGACCTTTCAGAATTCGCCCGACGGATGGCAGTCCGGGTTTCGTCACCGCCTTCTACGAGCCTGAGATTATGGTTTCAGCCGTAACGGATGATGAATATCGCTTTCCCTTCTATCGTCGCCCCGACGAGCTGATCGATCTTGACGAGGTCAATCGTCCGGCATGTCTGCCCGACAGCTACGCCTTCGGCAGGCTAAGCGACGGCCGGATTGAAGCCTATCCGGATCGGCGTGCGATCGATGAGGGATGCCTCGCAGGAAGGGGGCTGGAGATTGCTTGGGCAAAGTCGAAGGTCGATGTCTTCTTCGTCCATGTTCAAGGCGCCGCGCGCTTACGCTACCCTGATGGCAGCATTGGACGTATTAGCTATGCCGCGAAGGCGGGCCACCCTTTCTCGGCGATCGGCAAGTTGCTCATCGAGCGTGGAGAAATCGAACGATCCGAGATTTCGATGCAGGCCATTCGGCGATGGCTGGACGCCCACCCCCATCAGGTGGATGAGGTTCTTTGGCACAATCGCTCCTACATTTTTTTCCGTGAGGTTCCGACAGCAGACCTGAACGCCGGCCCTGTTGCCGCGGCAAAAGTGCCGTTGATCGCCGGACGTTCGCTCGCCGTCGATCGGCTCATTCATACTTTCGGCTTTCCGTTTTTCGTTCGCTCCGAGAATCTTGTCCATCTCGATGATGGCAAGCCGTTCGCGCGGCTAATGCTTGCTCTCGATACTGGCTCTGCGATCGTCGGTCCGGCGAGGGGTGATATCTTCACCGGATCCGGCGATCGGGCGGGAGAGCTTGCCGGAACAGTACGCCATGACGCCGACTTCGCTATCCTGCTCCCCAACGCGGCAGCGGCGAGGTTCGCCTGATGGCACGAGACCGGAAACTCAATGCCGATGAAAGGATACTTTGGGGTAAGGTGGCGCGGAGTACACGGCCAATGCCTGGCAAAAAGGATGAGTTGGCCGAGCTCGATGCGTTTCTGGCAGAGGCAGAGGTAGAAAAGAAAACGGCGGCAAGCGCGAAACAGACGTCTGCAGGTGTGGGCGGGGCGGCTACACCTGCGGCTCCCAAATCGCGATCCGGTGTTCACCACCCGCTTGAAAGACCCGTCAAACGTAAGATCGCAAAGGGCCAACTGCCGCTGGAGGCCCGGATCGACCTGCATGGGCTGGTCCAGAGCGAAGCTCACATTCTGCTTCTCGAGTTTCTGATGCGAGCCCATGAACGGGGAATGAGACATGTCCTCGTGATTACCGGCAAGGGCAGTTCGCTTGGCAGCGAAGGTGCTCTGAAGCGCGCCGTCCCGATGTGGTTTTCGAAGCCCGAGTTTCGGTATTTCATCTCTTCCTATGAAACGGCGGCCCAGCATCACGGGGGCGAGGGCGCTCTTTACATCAGGCTGTCGCGTCGCCATGGAGAGAGAGCATGACGCCGTTCGGCGAGGCGGTTCGCAAGCTGCGCGAGCGCAAGGGCGTCTCCCAGAAAGAGATGGCTGCGGCTCTCAATGTTTCTCCGGCCTACCTCTCGGCCCTCGAACATGGGCGGCGCGGCTTACCAACCTTCGATCTGCTCCAGCGGATCGCCGGTTACTTTAACATCATCTGGGACGAGGCAGAGGAACTCTTCCTTTTGGCCCGTTCTTCCGACCCCCGGGTGGTTGTCGATACGTCGGGTCTATCGGCCGAACACACCGCATTTGCGAACCTTCTGGCGGGTCGCATTCGGGATCTTGATCGTGCGACGCTCGGCGAACTGACGAACATTCTTAAAAGCGGCAGAAAAGCGGACGGAAAACGGTCATAATCCCCTGATTTATGGCCAGTTTGAGCGCGCCGGCATTGGGAACTGTGATCAAAAACCCTATATTCTGGCATGTAAAAGGCAGGTGATTCGCAAGTCTCGCCTCAGCCCCGACAACAGGGAAATTCTCGAAAAGTATGACCGATATACCCACGACGGAAAACGGCGTTAGCACCGAATATGGCGCAGACTCAATCAAGGTTCTGAAGGGCCTTGATGCAGTGCGCAAGCGCCCGGGTATGTATATCGGTGATACCGATGATGGCTCGGGTCTTCATCACATGGTCTACGAAGTCGTCGACAACGCGATCGATGAAGCGCTCGCAGGCCACGCCGATATCGTGACCGTAGCGCTCAATCCTGATGGTTCGGTCACCGTCACCGACAACGGCCGCGGCATCCCGACGGACATTCATACCGGCGAGGGCGTGTCGGCGGCTGAAGTCATCATGACGCAGCTTCATGCCGGGGGTAAGTTCGATCAGAATTCCTACAAGGTTTCCGGTGGTCTGCACGGCGTTGGCGTTTCCGTTGTCAATGCGCTCTCCGTCTGGCTGAGGCTGAAGATCCGCCGTCAAGGCAAGATCCACGAGATGAGCTTCACGCATGGCGTGGCCGATGCGCCGCTGAAAGTGACCGGCGACGCTCGCGATGAGACTGGCACGGAAGTCAGCTTCATGCCGAGTTCCGAAACCTTCACGATGACCGAATTCGACTACGGCACGCTGGAACATCGTCTGCGCGAGCTCGCGTTCCTGAACTCGGGCGTCCGCATCCTCCTGAGCGACAAGCGTCATTCGGATCTCAAGCAGGAAGAGATGATCTATGACGGTGGCCTGGAAGCCTTCGTCTCCTATCTCGACCGCGCCAAGAAGCCGCTCGTCGACAAGCCGGTGGCAATCCGAGGCGAGAAGGATGGGATTACCGTCGAAGTCGCGATGTGGTGGAACGACAGCTACCACGAGAACGTCCTTTGCTTCACCAACAACATTCCGCAGCGCGATGGCGGTACGCACATGGCTGGCTTCCGCGCTGCGCTGACGCGCCAGATCACCTCCTATGCCGATACGTCGGGCATCACAAAGAAGGAAAAGGTGACGCTGACTGGTGACGATTGCCGCGAGGGCCTGACCGCCGTTCTTTCCGTCAAAGTACCGGACCCCAAGTTTTCGTCGCAGACCAAGGACAAGCTGGTTTCTTCGGAAGTTCGCCCCGTTGTCGAGAACCTCGTCAGCGAAGCGCTAAGCACGTGGTTGGAAGAGCACCCGACGGAAGCCAAGGTTTTGGTCGGCAAGGTGGTCGAAGCTGCCGCGGCGCGCGAAGCTGCCCGCAAGGCGCGTGAACTGACCCGCCGTAAGGGCGCTCTCGACATTGCATCTCTGCCCGGCAAACTCGCCGATTGCTCCGAGCGCGATCCATCCAAGTCTGAAGTCTTTCTTGTCGAGGGCGATTCGGCAGGTGGTTCGGCCAAGCAGGGACGTTCGCGTGAAAACCAGGCGATCCTGCCCCTGCGCGGCAAGATCCTCAACGTCGAGCGCGCTCGCTTCGACAAGATGCTTTCAAGCCAGGAAATCGGCACGCTGATTACCGCCCTTGGTACAGGCATCGGCAAGGACGAGTTCAACGCTGAAAAGCTGCGCTACCACAAGATCATCATCATGACGGACGCTGACGTCGACGGCGCCCACATTCGAACGCTGTTGTTGACCTTCTTCTTCCGCCAGATGCCGGAATTGATCGAGCGTGGTCATCTCTATATCGCCCAGCCGCCGCTCTATAAGGTCTCGCGCGGCAAATCGATCCAATACGTGAAGAACGAGAAGGCCCTCGAGGACTATCTGATCGGCCAAGGCCTGGACGATGCTGCCTTGAAGCTCGGCAGCGGCGAGGTGCGGACCGGCCAGGACCTTGGAGAAGTGATCGGCGATGCATTGCGCCTCCGTGCGCTGCTCGACAATCTGCACTCGCGCTACAATCGCGCTGCCGTCGAACAGGCAGCGATTGCCGGCGCTCTCAATGCGGAAGCCGTCAGCGACCGCTCAAGGGCAGAACAGCTCGCCGGTGAGGTTGCCCGACGCCTTGATCTGATTGCTGAAGAAACCGAGCGCGGTTGGGAAGGCGGCCTGACGAGCGAAGGCGGGCTCAAGCTTGAGCGCATGGTGCGCGGCGTGAAGGAAGTCGTCGTGCTCGACATGGCGTTGATCGGTTCGCAGGACGCGCGGCTTCTCGATCAGCTGTCGGTTCGACTGAAGGAGATCTACCAGACACCGCCGTCACTCTCTCGACGCGACGGTGAGCTGGAAATTTCCGGCCCACGGGCGCTGCTGGATGCGATTTTTGCAAGCGGCCGCAAGGGTCTGACGATGCAGCGTTACAAGGGTCTCGGCGAAATGAATGCCGAACAGCTCTGGGAGACGACGCTCGATCCGAACGTTCGGTCGCTGCTGCAGGTCAAGGTCGCCGACGCGACTGATGCCGATGGCCTGTTTGCGCGCCTGATGGGTGACGAAGTCGAGCCTCGCCGGGAATTCATCCAGGACAACGCGCTGAGCGTTGCAAACCTCGACATCTAAGTGGAACTAGTTTCCCCTGCACGTTGCATCAAAAGCCCCGCGCCGAAGCGCGGGGTTTTTGTTTGAACACTAGTTCGCGATGAACTTGCCTCGGAAGGCGATATCCGAAAGGGGCTTGCGCTGGCTCGGAACTTCCCGCTCTTGGTTACGCTCCGAAAGCACACTCTTGTCGGCAAGACGTCCCACCGCCACGCCTGCTTCGACCCGATAGCCTTCGGGAATAGCAAAGGTTTCCTGGATTTGCTCGTGTTTGATGCCGCCCATTCCGTGTGCGTAGAAGCCTGAGAGCCGGGCCTGCAGGGCGAGATAGCCCCACGCGGCTCCGGCGTCGAACGAGTGCGTGTAGCTCTTCCGTCCTTCGGAAAAATCGCCGCTGAACCCCCTCGAGACGACGTAGATCAGCGCCGAAGCGTTCTTCGCCCATTCCTGATTGGATTCGACGAGGAGATTGACGAATTTGTCCCAGTCTTCGGAACCCTTGAGCGCATAGATGAAGCGCCAGGGCTGTTGGTTGGCGGATGACGGTGCCCAATGCGCGGCGTCCAGAATTGTCAGGAGATCTGATTCATCGATCACTTCGCCGGTAAAGGCACGCGGCGACCACCGTTCCAAGAACAACGGATTGATCGGGCATTGGGATTCGCGATTATTGCTCTTTGTCATGGCTCTTCCGAGTGCGTTTGTCAGGTATTCCAGGTAATGTGCAGTTCTTCGCGGAAAGCAAATCGCTTCAAATGGTCGGCGACGACAGTTTCATATCGCTCAAGCTGTGACGGCTCGGCGACCGATAGCGTCACGTGAAGTGCATTGGCATCAGCCGCAAACGTCACCTCCGCCGTGTCGCTGAAGGGCACGCGGCCATGTTCCGCGGTGAATTCCACGGCAAACTTGTGGCTCCAGTGCTTACATAGTTGCTGAAGGTACTTGCTGGCGTGCGCGGTGGCGACCGTAGACGTTGAAACAGGCATATCAAGCTCCATCTGCCCTGTCTTAGGCCCCATCCAATCGACTTGGCAAGCGAGCTTTGCTCCGCAGGCGGTGACAGTCTGTTTCAACAATAGTGGCCTCCCACGCGCGTAAGGGCACGCTAAGTTTGGCCAAAATCAGCAACCAGAGGAAAGCGTCTTGCTCGTAAATGGGAAGTGGACGGAAGATTGGCAGCCGGTACAGGCGAAGGACGAGAAGGGCGGCTTTGTTCGCCAGACGTCCAGCTTCCGCAATTGGGTAACGCGGGACGGTGCTGCAGGCCCGACGGGGAAAGCTGGGTTCAAGGCGGAAGCTGATCGCTACCATCTTTACGTGGCCTACATCTGCCCGTGGCCGTCACGGACGCTGATCGGCCGAAAGCTTAAAGGGCTGGAGTCGGCCATCTCAGTTTCCATCGTTGAACCGGCGTTGACGAAGCAGGGCTGGCGCTTTGGCGCCTATCCCGGCGCCACGCAGGATCATATCCAGGGCGCAACCTATCTGCACGAGATCTATACCAGTGCTGCGCCCGACTTTACCGGCCGCGCGACAGTGCCGGTGCTCTGGGACAAGCAGCTGCGGACGATCGTCAACAACGAGTCGGCTGACATCCTGAGAATGATGAACGATGGTTTCGGCGATCTTGCTCGCCATCCGATCGATCTCTATCCCGCGGATCGCCGTCCTAAGATCGATGCTTTCAACGAGCGGATCTATTCGAGGCTCAACAACGGCGTCTACCGTGCAGGCTTTGCCACCACGCAGCTCGCCTATGAAGAAGCGTTTGCCGGCGTGTTCGAGTGCCTCGACTGCGTGGAGAAAGAGCTTGGCGATCGGCCGTTCTTGTTTGCTGACCACCCAACCGAAAGCGACATTCGCCTTTTTGTGACGCTGGTGCGTTTTGACACCGCCTATCACGGCTTGTTCAAATGCAATCTGAGGCGTCTTTCCGAGTATGCCAATCTTCGCCGCTTCTGCCGGCGGATGCTCGACTGGCCGGGTGTCGTCGAAACGGTCAATTTCGACCATATCAAGCGCGGCTATTACTCAATCGAAAGCCTCAACCCGACGAGGATCGTGCCGGCGGGGCCTGATCTGGCAGAAATTTTCTGAAGCGGCGTACCGCTTCGGCAAAAAGCCATAATGACACCGGTGAATATCTCGTTCATAGGTGATCAACACTTCGATCTTGCTGAGGAGGAAATGTTATGAAGCTTATGCGTGTTGGAGAAGTTGGCCGGGAGAAGCCAGCCATGCTTGATTCCGATGGCAAGATCCGCGATCTTTCAGGCCACGTTTCGGACGTTGGCGGCGATGCGATTTCTCCTGAGGGCCTGTCGAAGCTCAAGGCGCTCGACCCGAAAAGCCTGCCGGAACTCCTGCCTGGCCGCATTGGTGCCTGCGTTGCCGGTACCGGAAAGTTTATCTGCATCGGGCTAAATTTCTCCGACCATGCTGCTGAAACCGGTGCTACGGTCCCGCCGGAGCCTGTCATCTTCATGAAGGCAACATCGGCAATCGTTGGGCCGAACGACAATGTCTTGATCCCTCGCGGCTCGGAAAAGACCGATTGGGAAGTGGAGCTCGGCGTCGTCATCGGCAAGACGGCGAAGTATGTTAGCGAAGCCGATGCGCTTGATTATGTTGCCGGCTACTGCGTTTCCCACGACGTCTCGGAGCGCGCCTTCCAGACGGAGCGTGCGGGCCAGTGGACTAAGGGCAAGTCTTGCGACACATTCGGTCCGATCGGCCCCTGGCTCGTGACCAAGGACGAGATTGCCGACCCGCAAAACCTCGGCATGTGGCTGAAAGTTAATGGCGAAACCATGCAGAACGGCTCGTCGAAAACGATGGTTTATGGTGTCGCCTTTGTGGTGTCTTACCTCAGCCAGTTCATGTCACTGCATCCGGGCGACGTGATTTCGACCGGTACGCCTCCGGGTGTCGGCATGGGCATGAAGCCGCCGCGTTTCCTCAAGGCTGGCGATGTGGTGGAGCTCGGTATCGAAGGCTTGGGCACGCAAAAGCAGACCTTCCTGGCCGATCGCTGAGCCCGATTTCGCAATCGTTAAGCATTCGAGCGCACCATCATGCCGGGGGTGATTTTCCCGGCATTTCTTTTTGCGGTGCGGATAGCAATGTTGCTGCGCAACAAAAACCTGTTAATCTGCGTTGAGGTGCCAGCACGTCGTTGGAATGAATCCGATGCCTTTTCAATCGGCGTCGTCTTCCAGGTTAGAGAAAGGTGGCGCATCTCATGTTTTACCAGCTTTACGAATTGAACCATGCCGCATTGGCGCCTTATCGTGCTTTTGCCGATATTATGCGCATGGTCTATGCCAATCCGCTCAATCCTATTTCGCAGACGCCCTGGGGGCGTACGATGGCGGCAAGTCTCGAAATGTTCGAGCGCACGACCCGCCGTTACGGCAAGCCGTCGTTTGATCTGAATGACACCGTCATTGGCGACCGAAAGGTTGCCGTGCGGGAAGAGGTCGTATGGTCGCGGGCTTTCTGCAATCTGCTTCATTTCGCGCGCAACGTTCCAAGCGTTCATACGACTGATCCGCGCATTCTCATCGTTGCGCCGATGTCCGGCCACTATGCGACGCTGCTGCGCGGCACGGTCGAGGCGTTGCTGCCTAACGCCGACATCTACATCACGGACTGGATCGATGCGCGAATGGTGCCTATGACGGAAGGCACCTTCGATTTCGATGATTACGTCGACTACGTCATCGAAATGCTCCGCTTCCTCGGCCCGGATACCCACGTGATTGCCGTCTGTCAGCCCTCCGTGCCTGTGTTGGCTGCAGCTGCGGTGATGGAGGCGGACAACGATCCATTTTCGCCTTCCTCGATGACATTGATGGGTGGACCGATCGACACGCGCATCAACCCGACAGCCGTCAACCAGCTTGCCAAGGAACGGCCGCTGGAGTGGTTTGCCGACAATGTGATTATGAACGTGCCATGGCCGCAGCCGGGTTTCATGCGCCCCGTCTATCCGGGATTCCTGCAGCTGTCCGGCTTCATGTCGATGAACCTCGATCGGCACGTGATCGCCCACAAGGAGTTCTTCATGCATCTCGTGAAGAACGACGGCGAGCCAGCCGAGAAGCACCGCGACTTTTATGACGAATATCTCGCTGTCATGGACTTGACGGCGGAGTTCTACCTTCAGACGGTTGACCAGGTGTTCAAAAAACATGCCTTGCCGAAGGGCGAGTTGCTCCACCGCGGCAAACTTGTCGATCCGGCCGCGATCCGCAATGTGGCGCTCCTCACTGTGGAAGGGGAAAACGATGATATCTCCGGCGTCGGCCAGACGAAGGCCGCCCAGACGATCTGCGTCAACATTCCCGAGAACATGCGCATGCACTACCTGCAACCCGATGTCGGCCACTATGGTGTCTTCAACGGATCGCGCTTCCGTCGCGAAATCGCGCCGCGCATCGTCAACTTCGTGAAGGAACATGCACGGACGGGAAAGCCTGTGGTGAAGAGGGTTATCAAGGGCGGAAAGTCCGGCTGATTTAGGAGCATCTGAATTAGTGATTTCATTTCAAAGTGTTGTCCGATTTGGGCGCGGACTGCCTTGAAGCTGGCTGGGGGTGTAACCACATCGATTCCAGCGTTCGGCATCTCGCCGGGCGCGGAAAATGCGAGGACACCGCACGATGAACCAGTCAGCATTGCTTCGGCCGGATTGGACTCCGGCTACCATTGCCCTGATGATCCTCGGCTTCGTGGTTTTCTGGCCTCTGGGTCTCGCCATGCTCGCCTATATCATCTTTGGGGAGCGTTTGCGCGGTTTCAAGCGTGATGCAAACAGCACCGCCGATGGATTCTTCGCCGGCTGCCGACGTTCGCATGGCCGTTATCGCCCTCATTTCTCGACAGGCAATGTCGCCTTCGACGATTGGCGGAAGGCCGAGCTCGACCGGCTGGAAGAAGAGCGTCGCAAGCTTGATGAAATGCGCGAGGAATTCGATTCCTACGTACGCGAACTGCGCCGCGCTAAGGATCAGGAAGAGTTCGACCGCTTCATGCGCGATCGCAAGAACGCCAAGCGCGACGACAACGGTCCGGTAGCAGAATACCAGACTCCGTGATCCCCAGGACTGTTCAGCACTGAAACTTTGAACCGGCATCCTCGATGCCGGCTTTTCTTTGCCCGCAATTCCAGCGAATCATGTAGAAAATGCCGATGTCCCCGCTCCTCGCAAAGCCACGCCGTAGCGTTCGAAAACCGGCTCCGCCCGAGACGCGAACGCTTGAAGTGGCCGGCCGCCGGATGCCGCTGACAATCAAGCAGCACGAGCGGGCAACCCGCATCACCTTGCGCATCGAGCCAGGCGGACGAGCCCTGAGGATGACAATCCCGAGCGGGTTGGCGCAACGTGAAGTGAACGCCTTCCTCGACCGCCATCAGGGCTGGCTACTCACCAAACTTGCCAAATTCTCGAGCGACTGTGGCCTGCGGGACGGTGGCACCATTCTAATTCGTGGCGCATCTCATCGTATTCACCACACCGGCAGCCTTCGCGGCCTGACGGAAGCGATCGTCGTTGATGGCAAGCCGGTGTTGAAGGTCAGCGGCATGCCTGAGCATCTCGGCCGCCGGATTGCCACGTTCCTGAAGAAGGAAGCGCGGGCCGATCTCGAGAGGCTGGCAACACTGCATGCCCGCTCGATTAATGCGCCGATCAGGTCGATCGCCGTGAAGGACACCCGCAGTCGATGGGGTTCCTGCTCGTCGGAGGGAAACCTGAGCTTTTCCTGGCGTATCATCATGGCGCCGCCGTCCGTCGTCGACTACCTGTCGGCCCATGAAGTCGCGCATCTCAAGGAGATGAATCATGGACCGCGCTTCTGGGCGCTCTGCAAAAAGCTCTGCCCGCACATGGAAGAGGCGAAGGCCTGGTTGAAGCGCCATGGCAGCCAGCTTCATGCCATCGATTTCGAGTGACGTAAGGCTTCTAAAATTCAGCTTTTGTCGCGATTTGGCTCGACTCCAATCGCATTTCGTGTCACTTCGCTGCCATGAAACCGGATATCAAAATCTGCGGGCTGAAGACGGCTGAAACAATCGATCGCGCCCTCGCGCGGGGTGCCACGCATATCGGCTTCATCTTCTTTGAGAAGAGCCCTCGCTACGTCGAGCCCGACATTGCTGGCAAGCTTGCGGAGCCTGCCCGCGGCAAGGCCAAGATTGTTGCTGTCGTCGTCAATCCAAGCAACGACGATCTCGATGAAATCGTAGCGCTCCTTAGACCCGATATCCTGCAACTGCATGGCGACGAAAGCCCCGAGCGCGTTCTGACCATAAAGGCGATCTACGGGCTACCTGTCATGAAGGCGTTTTCTGTGCGGACGGCCGATGATCTGAAGCGGGTCGAGGCCTATATCGGCATTGCCGACCGCTTCCTCTTCGATGCGAAGCCGCCGAAAGGATCGGATTTGCCCGGCGGCAACGGGGTTTCCTTCGATTGGAGCCTGCTCACTTGGCTTGACGACAATGTGGATTACATGCTTTCCGGTGGCTTGAACAAAGGTAACATTGCCGAGGCGCTTGCCATTACGAAGGCGCCGGGGATCGACGCGTCCTCCGGTGTCGAAAGCGCACCCGGCGTCAAGAACGTCGCAATGATCGATGAGTTTTTCGATGCGGTCGAGAGGGCCAATCAACCCGAAACGGCCTCAGGGAGTTGAGAGTGAACCAGACGCCAAAACCGAATTCCTTCCGCTCCGGCCCCGATGAAGACGGCCGTTTCGGTATCTACGGCGGCCGTTTCGTCGCCGAGACGCTGATGCCTTTGATCCTCGACCTGCAGGACGAGTGGAACAAGGCGAAGAACGATCCGGAATTTCAGGCTGAACTGAAGCATCTCGGCGCTCACTATATCGGCCGACCGAGCCCGCTCTATTTCGCCGAGCGCCTGACGGCTGAACTCGGTGGCGCGAAGATCTACTTCAAGCGCGAGGAGCTGAACCACACCGGTTCGCACAAGATCAACAATTGCATCGGCCAGATCCTGCTTGCCAAGCGCATGGGCAAGACCCGTATCATCGCTGAAACCGGCGCCGGCCAGCATGGCGTTGCATCTGCGACCGTCGCCGCCCGCTTCGGGCTCCCCTGCGTCGTTTACATGGGCGCGACCGATGTCGAGCGCCAGGCGCCGAACGTGTTCCGCATGAAGCTGCTCGGTGCCGAAGTGAAGCCCGTGACTGCCGGCCACGGCACGCTCAAGGACGCCATGAACGAGGCGCTGCGCGACTGGGTCACGAACGTCGACGACACTTACTACTTGATCGGCACGGCTGCCGGCCCGCATCCCTATCCGGAAATGGTCCGCGACTTTCAGGCCGTCATCGGCACCGAAGCCCGTGAACAAATCTTGGAAGCCGAAGGCCGCCTGCCGGATCTCGTCATCGCTGCCGTCGGCGGCGGTTCGAACGCGATCGGCATTTTCCATCCGTTCCTCGATGACGAGGGCGTCAAGATGGTCGGCGTCGAGGCCGGCGGCAAGGGCCTCGACGGCGACGAGCACTGTGCCTCGATCACCGCGGGTTCGCCGGGCGTTCTGCATGGCAATCGCACTTACCTGCTGCAGGATGGCGACGGTCAGATCAAGGAGGGCCATTCGATTTCCGCGGGTCTCGACTATCCCGGTATCGGCCCCGAGCATTCCTACCTGAACGACATCGGCCGTGTCGAATATGTACCGATCATGGACCATGAGGCGCTCGAAGCCTTCCAGACGCTCACACGCCTTGAAGGCATCATTCCGGCGCTCGAGCCATCGCACGCTCTGGCCGAAGTCATCAAGCGCGCCCCGAAGATGGGCAAGGACGAGATCATCCTGATGAACCTCTCCGGCCGCGGCGACAAGGACATCTTCACTGTCGGCAAGATTCTGGGAATGGGTGAGTAAGTCATGACCGCACGTATGGATAAACGCTTCGCCGATCTGAAGGCGGAAGGCCGGCCGGCACTCGTCACCTATTTTATGGGCGGGGATCCGGACTACGAAACCTCGCTCGGCATCATGAAGGCGCTCCCCGAAGCTGGCTCTGACGTCATCGAGCTCGGCATGCCGTTCTCCGATCCGATGGCCGATGGCCCGGCGATCCAGATGGCAGGCCAGCGCGCTCTGAAGGGTGGCCAGACGCTGAAGAAGACGCTGCAGCTTGCCGCCGATTTCCGCAAGACCGACGACGCCACTCCGATCGTGATGATGGGGTATTACAACCCGATCTACATCTACGGCGTGGAGAAGTTCCTGGACGACGCGTTGGCAGCCGGCATCGACGGGCTCATCGTCGTCGACCTTCCGCCGGAGATGGATGACGAACTCTGCATTCCCGCCCTCAAGAAAGGCATCAATTTCATTCGTCTCGCAACACCGACGACCGACGAGAAGCGCTTGCCGACCGTTCTGCGGAACACTTCCGGCTTCGTCTATTACGTCTCGATGAATGGCATCACCGGTTCGGCCCTGCCGGACCCCTCTCTCGTGTCGGGTGCCGTCAAGCGCATCAAGCAGCACACCAATCTGCCCGTCTGTGTCGGTTTCGGCGTGAAGACCGCCGACCACGCAAAGGTCATTGGCAGCTCGGCGGATGGTGTTGTTGTCGGCACCGCAATCGTCAATCAGGTGGCAACGAGCCTCACCAAGGACGGCAAGGCGACCGCCGATACCGTCCAGGCCGTCGCCACGCTTGTTCGTGGATTGTCAACGGGTACACGCTCGGCGCGCCTTGTTGCTGCCGAATAGTTTCCCCACATTGGCAAGAGTCAATCAGGAGTTTTCGACTTGAACTGGATCACCAACTACGTCCGCCCCCGCATCAATTCCATGCTGGGCCGCCGCGAAGTGCCGGAGAACCTCTGGATCAAGTGCCCGGAAACGGGTGAGATGGTTTTCCATAAGGATCTGGAAGACAACAAGTGGGTCATTCCGGCCTCCGGCTATCATATGAAGATGCCGGCGAAGGCTCGCCTTACCGATCTTTTCGATGAGGGCGCCTTTGAAGCGCTGGTACAGCCGAAGGTCGCGCAGGACCCGCTGAAGTTTCGCGATTCAAAGAAATACACCGATCGCCTTCGCGACAGCCGCATCAAGACCGATCAGGAAGACACGATCGTTGCCGGCGTCGGCAAGGTTCGCGGTCTGAAGCTCGTCGCTGTCGTCCATGAGTTCAACTTCATGGGCGGTTCGCTCGGCATTGCTGCCGGCGAGGCGATCGTCAAGGCATTCGAACGTGCCATCGCAGAGAAGTGCCCGCTGGTCATGTTCCCGGCTTCGGGTGGCGCTCGCATGCAGGAAGGCATCCTGTCGCTCATGCAGCTGCCGCGCACGACCGTTGCAGTCGACATGCTGAAGGAGGCGGGGCAGCCTTACATCGTTGTTCTGACGAACCCGACGACCGGCGGCGTCACGGCGTCTTACGCGATGCTCGGCGACCTGCACCTGGCCGAGCCCGGCGCGGAGATCTGCTTTGCCGGCAAGCGCGTCATTGAGCAGACGATTCGCGAAAAGCTTCCGGAAGGCTTCCAGACGTCCGAATACCTGCTGGAACACGGCATGGTCGATATGGTGGTCAAGCGCCACGATATTCCGGATACGCTGGCACGTGTCTTGAAGATCCTGACGAAGAAGCCGGCTGCGGCGCTTTCCAAGGAAAACAGCGGGACGCTCGCGATAGCCGCGAGCGCCTGATCAAACCAATCACAGGCGGGTTGAGCGATGATACCCAGGGGCCAAGCCGCAGTGAGTGAAGCAGCGCAGGAAATCGACAAGCTCATGGGATTGCATCCCAAGGGCTTTGATCTTTCCCTGGATCGCATCACACGGCTCCTTTCCATCCTCGGTGATCCGCAGACGAAGCTGCCGCCCGTCATCCATGTGGCAGGCACGAACGGCAAGGGCTCCGTGACGGCGTTTTGCCGGGCGTTGCTTGAGGCTGGCGGTTACAGCGCCCATGTCCATACCTCTCCGCATTTGGTCAACTGGCACGAACGCTACCGGATCGGCGTCAAGGGTGGCCGTGGGCAACTCGTGGATGATGCCGTTTTTGCAGAGGCGGTGCGGCGCGTCGCGGCCGCCAATGACGGGCAGAAGATCACCGTTTTCGAGATCCTGACGGCCGTCACCTTCATACTGTTTTCAGAGCATCCGGCCGATGCCGCCATTATCGAGGTTGGCCTCGGCGGCCGTTTCGATGCGACGAACGTCATTTCCGATCCCGCCGTCTCGGTCATCATGCCGATTTCCTTGGACCACCAGCCCTATCTCGGGGATCGGGTCGAACTGATCGCGGCCGAAAAGGCCGGCATCATGAAACGTCGTTGCCCGGTGGTCATCGGCAAGCAGGAATACGATGCCGCACTCGACGTTCTGATGTCGACCGCCGAACGGTTGAACTGCCCGACCGCCGTCTTCGGCCAGGATTATATGGCACATGAGGAATATGGGCGCCTCGTTTATCAGGATGAGTTCGGTCTCGCCGACCTGCCCTTGCCGCGCCTTCCGGGCCGTCACCAATATGCCAATGCCGCTGCCGCGATGCGTGCCGTCAAGGCTGCGGGCTTCACGGTGACCGAAGCGATGATGGAAAAGGCGCTGCTGTCGGTCGAGTGGCCGGGCCGCCTTCAGCGTCTGAACGAAGGACACCTGATGGCCAGTGCCCCGGCCAAGGCAGAAATCTGGGTTGACGGCGGCCACAATCCCGGTGCAGGCGAGGTCATCGCCGAAGCTATGGCAAATTACGAGGAAAGGCAGCCGCGGCCACTCTTCCTGATCATAGGCATGATCAACACCAAGGATCCGGTTGGATACTTCAAGGCTTTCAAGGGATTGGCGGAGAAGGTCTATTGCGTGCCGATTCGCGGCAGCGAGGCGATGATAGACCCGGTCATCCTGGCAAACGCCGCCTACGATGCGGGTCTCGTCGCAGAACCGATGTCGACCGTCAGTGACGCGTTGGAGGCAATCAAGGAAGGTGCCTTTGAACAGGCCCATCCGCCGCGCATCCTGATAGGCGGCTCTCTTTATCTTGTAGGCGATGTGCTTGCTGACAATGGCACGCCTCCGAAATAAAAAAAGCCCGGTCAAATGCCGGGCTTCTTCGTATCTGCTTATGGGTAAATTAAGCGGCGCTTGAGATCCAGCTCGAAAGAGCGGTCTTCGGGGCAGCGCCAACCTTGATGTCAGCAACTTCGCCGGCCTTGAATATGGCGAGTGTCGGAATGGAACGGACGCCAAACTGGGCGGCGAGTTCCGGGTTCTCATCGATGTTGAGCTTGGCGACTTTCACCTTGCCCTGAAACTCGATGGCGAGTTCTTCGAGGCTGGGGGCGATCATCTTGCACGGGCCGCACCATTCAGCCCAGAAATCGACGACGACGGGTTCTGCGGATTCCAGAACTTCCGACTGGAAGTTGTTGATATCGACTTTTACGGTAGCCATAGGCTGCTCCTTTACGGATTCCTGTTGAAACACATGTGAGCGTGCGGTGCGGGCATTTCAATGCCCGGTATTTCACTTTGTCTCAAGTTGCGCAAGCGCCGACGCCAAAGCGTCCGGCGTCAGCGTGTGAACGGAGCCGTTTTCGGTATAGACGAGCACGCAATCGATACGCTTGCCAGGGTAGAGCGGTGCCAGGATTTCACGATAGATGGCAAGCTGCGCCTTGTGGGCAAAAGGGATCGCCTCTGCCGTCTGCGGCGGGACACGATTGGTCTTATAGTCGAGCACCACGACGCGCTCGTCGAAGACTGCCATTCTATCGACGCGACCCGAAACAGCGTGGTCGACTCCGCCGATCGTCAGCGTGCCCATGACCGAGACTTCCGCCTGTGCATGGGTTGAGAATACGGATTCGAGGCTCGGGTCCCGCAATAGTTTCACCACCGAATCGACCAGTTGCTGCCGTTCCGCTTCCGGCCAGAACGACGCGGCACGCTTGGTGTAGCGCACAGCCGCATCCGCCTGTTCACCACGCGGCACATCCGGCAGCGTCTGCAGCATGCGGTGGAGAAGCCGCCCCTTCTCGAGCGAGCGATCGGGCTTGCCTTTTTCGGCGAAAAGCGGGGAGGCGATGAGGAGGTCATCGGCACCATCATCAACGATAGTTCCGACGCCGGACGGGCTAAGCGGGCGAGGCAGTTGTTTGCGCGGCGGCAGCGGCCTGTCCAGGCTGGGCGGGATCGACTCTTGCCTGGCGGTCTGTTGGATGCGTCCGAGCCGTTCAAAGCTTCGCTCCACCCGCGGAACTCTCCATTTGATACCAGCCCAGCTATCGTCCGGTCCGGAAAATGTCGCGGCCGACACATGCGGATGACTGTCCGTCATCGCGGCGGAAATCATCGCATGCCAGGTGTCGGTGTTGGGCCGAATTCCCCGGTAGCCGCAAACGGTCAGCCGGTCGGCGGCCCGGGTCATCGCGACATAGAGCAGCCGTCGATACTCCTGTTCCGCCAGCGATTGGATACGCGTCGCATCGGCTTGGGTCAGGGAGTTGCTGAGATCGCCGAGGGGAACCCAGGCCGGCATGGGCGGTTCGCCCTGTTCCTGCTCAAGTAGCCGAAGTTTTGGCATGTGCGAGGGCGTGAAGGCCTTGGACCCGCCGTCGACCAGGAACACGATCGGTGCCTCAAGGCCCTTTGACGCGTGCACGGTCATGATCCGGACTTCGTTGCGACCCTTGTCCTGCTCACGTTTTACCTCTGGTGCTTCGATCTCAAGCGTTGAAATGAAGGACTGTAGGCCGGGTAGGCCCGCGCTTTCGTGGTCGAGCGCGAATGTCAGGAATTCATCGAGAATATCGCTGACCTCGGTTCCGAGCCGCGCAAGGAATTGTCGTCGCCCGCCGTGGCATCCCAGAACGCGCGCATAGAAGTCATGGACCGACAGGCTCTTAGATTCATCTAGGAAGAGCTTGAGGCGCGTGACGGCCGTTTCGAAGCGCGCGCTGCCGTCGGCGGCGAACTTCTGAACGTGAGTCCAGGCAGTCTCGCCCTCCGCGCGAAGGGCGGCGACTGCGAACACGTCGTCTTCGCCCAGATCGAGAAGCGGGCTCTTCATGAGCGCAGCCAAGGAGAGGTCATCTTCGGGCAATAGCAGGAAGCGGCCGAGCGCCACCAGGTCCTGCACTGCGATGTGGCTCGTCAGGCGCAGGCGGTCGGCGCCGGCAACCGGTATGTCGCCGCGTCGCTTCAACGCACGCGTCAGTGCGTTGACGAAGGCGTCGCGCTTGCGTACCAGCACAAGGATATCGCCGGCCTCGATCAGCCGCTCCTTGCCCTTCTCGACGATGGTTTCCTTGCCGACAAGATTGCCGATCGTGTGGGCAATGCGACGCGCGAGAACGGATGCCGGGGCGCTCTCCGGCGTGGCGTCAAAAGGTGCGGTCCAGTCCTCTTCCTTTATCGTCACCTCAGGCGCAACCATCTCCCAGAGGTCGACCGCGCCGGGGTGGCCGATGCGGTTGGAACGGTGAACCACGGGCTCGCCCGTCGCGCTCAGCCCACGAGCGTTCTCGGCCGGCGTGAAGATATGATCGACGGCGGCGAGCACATCCGAGGTCGATCGGAACGAGAGCGGAAGCCGCACCGTCGAGAAGGCAAGCCCGCCCTGGGAGACGCGCCGGCGCGTCTGCTGGCTTTCCTGCGAGAAGCGTTCGGGACGGGCGCCCTGGAACGAATAGATAGATTGCTTTTCGTCGCCAACGGCAAAAAGCGTCCGCACCGCATTGCGGGCACTTTCGCCGGAAAAGAAATCCGCCGCCAGCGACTGGATGACGCTCCACTGGATCGGGCTCGTATCCTGTGCCTCGTCGACGAGAATATGGTCGATACCCTGGTCGAGCTTGTAGTGGATCCACGGCCCCACGTCGCTCTTGTTCAAGAGCTCGGCCGTTC
Source organism: Rhizobium sp. CF122 (assembly GCF_000282035.1). Taxonomy (GTDB): domain Bacteria; phylum Pseudomonadota; class Alphaproteobacteria; order Rhizobiales; family Rhizobiaceae; genus Rhizobium. The sequence goes on along the minus strand of NZ_AKKA01000079.1, from coordinate 33,634 downwards.
GCGTTATCAGATCCTCGAAGTCGAGTTGGCTGCGCTGCTTCTTGAGGTCGTCGTAGTCCTTGTTAAGACGGTCGGCGAGAATCAGTGCAGCACGCGTTGCCTCGTACATGCGCGCCGTTTTCAACCGATCCCGGCACAGTACGACGTGCGCTCGCGCCGCTGCCACGGCGTCGATGAGCTCCGGCGCTTCGCTCGACATCGCCTTCACGAGAAACTGCGAATCCGTCTTCGGTTCTCCCTTGCCTGTCAGAAAGATTTTCTCCAGCAGCGAAGCGCGTCGCGCCGAGTCGCGCTCGCGCACCAGCGACCGTAGGCCAGCGGCAATTTCGTGCGCCTTGGCACCGCCCTTTTGGTCAGCGACGTCCAAATACCGGTCGAGTACACTGCCGGTCAGGCCAGGAAGCGGCCAATACTCCTCGGCGATTCCAGTCGCAGTGTCATTGGCGGAAAGGCGAAGCTTCTTGCGCAGTACCACATCGAGGCCACCCTTGCGTTCCGCATCTTGCGTAAAGGCGCGGATTGCATTGCGATTGGCGATGATCTCTTCCAGCAGATTTTCCAGGCCCGACTCATCGCCAAGGTTGAGAACATAACCAAAGGCCTCCGCGAGCGCTGGGTCGTCCTCTGGCGTCGTCGCGGTGAGGAGGAACCGTCGTGCATCCGCGAGAAGCGTTGCGGCTGCCCGATCGTCGAGCACGGAGAAGTGCCCGGCGACATTGGCTTCCAGCGGAAACTGGTGCAGCAGGGCCTCACAAAATGCGTGAATGGTCTGGATCTTCAGGCCGCCCGGTGTCTCCAGCGCTTTGGCAAAAAGCCGCCTCGCTTCCGCGCGCTTTCCCGCGTCCGGCGCCTTGCCCTCGATCCGCGCAATGCGTTCTTCAAGTTCTTCATCTGGCAGGACGGCCCACTCTGAGAGTCGTTCGAAGACGCGGTTCGACATTTCCGAGGCTGCCGCCTTCGTATAGGTCAAGCACAGGATTGCTGACGGACGTGCCCCGGCAAGCAGCAGCCGAATGACACGCTGCGTCAGCACATGCGTCTTTCCGGAGCCGGCATTCGCCGAAACCCAGGCCGAGCGTTGCGGATCGGATGCGATCGATTGCTGGATGGTCGTCCAACTCGTCCAGGCGAGGGGATCGTCGTCCTCGGGCAATGTTGGTTCGTCATTCATCGCCGGCTGCCTCATCGCTCTCTGCGGCTGACCATTCGGAAACGCGCGCCAGATGATCGTAATCACCGCCGAAGTCGAACTGTTGTGCCGGCACAAGCCGCGAGGTGAAGCCCTTCTCGCCCGACTGCAGAAGCGCGACAAACTTTATCAATTGATCGATCGAGTCCGCGCCCAGATCCATCGCCGACTTCGCCTTATCGTTCCTGGTCGATGTCTCGTTGTTAACGGTATCGACCTTGAAGCGATCTCCCGGCCGCAGACGCACATAGAGAAGATCCTGCGGAACCAGACTACCCGCGTCCCGGAAGGCGCCGGCATGGAGCGCGGCCGCCTCCAGCGCCAACTGGGGATCGAGAAGGGCGCGCGCCTGCGCCGGAGAGGGATTGTGTCCAGTCTTGTAGTCGATGATGTCGGCGGTGCCGGTTCCGGTGATGTCGATCCGGTCGGCGACGCCGCTCAGGCGGACATTGATGGGCTCCAACTCGACACCGCCACGCACCTCTGTCAGCGTTCTTCGAATGACCGGTCGTCGCTGCGCCTCCCACTCGAGAAAGGCACGGGCAACTTCCCGGAAACGCGGACGCCACACCGCATCGATGTGCGCGGAGAGCTGCTCCGTATCGAAGAGCTCGGTCAGAATAATCTCCATCGCCGTTTGCGCTGCCGGTGTTCCGGCAACGTGGCCTTCGCGTACGAAGCGGTCGATGATCTTGTGATAGAGCGTTCCGCGTTCCGCAGCGCCAGGGTCTCGGTTGAACGGAGCGACTGGATCGAGGCGTAAAACGCGGCGCGCATAGATCGCATAGGGGTCACGACGCAGGCGTCCGACCTCGCTGAACGAGTACGACTTCGGCTGCATTTCCCGCGGTGGCGCCGGACTTGGACGCTGCGCCGTTGCCTGGCGGTCGCCTTGGTCGATCAGGTTTGCCCAATGCACGAAATTGTCGCCGCGACCCTTGAGTTCGGCTTCGAACACCTTTCCACCGAAGGCAAGCAGTCGCTGCAACCACCGCGACGCGACCGTCGGCGTCGACCCTTGCCTGAGCGCGCGCGAATAGAAGAGATGGCGCGTGCCATTGGCCATTTCGAAATCGTGCGCCAGTTGACCGATTCGCCGCTCCGGCGGCTCCAGGCCAATCTCCGTCTTCATCGTGCGCGAGACGAACGGGTTATTGGACGTTTGTCCAGGCCATGATCCTTCGTTCAGCCCTCCCAGGATGAGCGTATCTACGCTCTGGAGACGTGCTTCCAACGTGCCGAAGATGAACAACCTTGGATGGCTCAGTGCTCGTGGCTTTGCCGCCTGACCCGCCAAGAGTGCCGCGATGATATCGATCCACTGCGGACCGTCGGCGTCGATCTGCCCCTCGGTTTCGATGACTTCGCCGAGCATTGAAGCCAACGCGTTGCCAGCCTCGCCCGACCAGAGTGCCGCAAGGCAGCCACGCTCGTCGCCGACCGCTGCCTCCAGCGCGCGCCCGGTACGTCTTGCCCAATCGGAAAGCGCAAAGCTGGTCGTCAGGCCGCGTTCTTCTGGCAAGCTTCGGACAAGCGCGGAAGCCAGTGGTTCGGTGGCCGTAGCAACCCGGCGGGCTAGCGCGCGCGCGCGATCGACGGCATCGACCGCGAGCGCTTTACGCCATTGCGGCGCATGACGATCCAAGGCGTGCTCCGACAACTGTTGTTCAAGAAGCGGCTCCAGCGCTGCGATGTCGACATCGGCGACGCCACCTCGCAGCGCCAGCAGCTCGAGTGCCGTTACCGCTTCGACAAGCGCGCTGCGCTCCAGTCCGAAGTGTGCCAACGGATGCTTGAGCAAGCCGACAATGGCGACGGGATCACCCGGGCGAAGCGTTGCCTCGAGCAGCAGTTGCAGCAATGTTCCCTGCGGTGTCGCGGAAAGCGGCGTGCCCGCGGAGTCATCCGCAATGATGCCGAAGCGTGACAATTCAGTGGTCACGCGGCGCGCCAGATTCCGATCAGGGGTAATCAGTGCCGCTCGGCTCTCGCCATCCTTACCGGGCCGTTCGAGTGCCAGGCGGAGCGCGATGGCAATGGCAGTGGCCTCCTCTCGCTCATTGCCCGCTTCGATCAACGAGACGTCTGCAAATGCTGAAGAAATGGCAGTATCGGGCAGCCTTGCCTTCCAGGCGCCCCAATCACTGGTGGCTTCAGCCGGCGAGAGGGCATGCGATAGGATTTCGCTGCGCTGCCGTAACTCCTCGGCGGGCTCTGCCAACGACACTACGTCGTCGCGAGTAAGGCTAAGCCGTTTCAGAAGTTGAGCGAGGCCGTATTGCGAGTGGCTGCGGCTTGCTGGATCCGCGGGATGACCTTTCTGATCTTCTGGCGCCACCATTCGCCAATGTTCTTCCGGCATAGTGAGATCGAGACCTGGCAGCACGACAACGCCGTCCTGAAGATTGGCTACTGCCGCAATCAAGTCGGCCGTCGCCGGCACCGAGCCCGTCGATCCTGCAATGATAATGGGTCCCATCGGCGGGACCGTCGCAAAGCGATTTGCTTCGGCACGAAGGATGGCGTTGCGATGCCTTGCGGGAGACGATTTGCCGAGCTCGTTCAGTCTTTCCGGCCAGAAGGCGCTGGCGATCTGCAGGAATTCGGAGGTCAGCTGCCACCAGAGCGCATAGTCTTTCGCGTTCAATCGGGACAGTTCGGTCCAATCCCGATCCTCGGTCTCGATGGCGTCGATCAATTCGGCAAGATTGCGCGCAAGCCAAATGGCGTCGGCCGGGCTCGCGGGAGCGACGAGCGGCGAATCGGAGTGGATGCTGCGCACGATCTCCGGCAGCCTGTTTCGCCAGGCAAGAATGAGGCGCGCGAGCTCCAGCAGGCGCGCAGTGTTCGATAGCGGCTGCGCAAGATCCAACGTCGCCGGCAGGGCTTCATCGAAATACCCGCTGTCGTCGTCGGTTTCGCCGAGCGGGCGGATGACCGGCAAGATTGCCGATCGCCCGCCAAGAAAGTCGACGAATTCGGAGCGAAGGACGCGTGCAGCACGTCTCGTCGGCAGATAGATGGTGACCTTTGAAAGCGACAGAGGGTCGTCGGGATCATACCGAAAACGGGGCGTCAATCTGCCGTCACAGAGGCCTTCCGCAAGGGTCTTCAGGAAAGGAAGCCCTGCTGGGATGGTCAAAATCCTTGGCCGGTGCTGCTCGGCCATCCGTCATGCAAACGTCCGGTAGCGCCGGATCGTTTCCTCCGCTTCGCCGATTGCCTCGGGCGTGCCGACGGTAAGCCAGTGTCCTTGGAGCACTGTGCCGTAGAGCCGTCCCCGAGAGATCGCCTTGTCGAAATAGAGATTGAGGTTGAACGGATCGGCCGGAGCGTCATCGAGGAACGATGTGTCCATGGCGATCGCGCCGGCGTAAACGACCGGGCTCGGCCCGGAATCGGCAAAGCGCGTCAAACGGCCATCCTTGGCCATATTGAAATCGTTCTTGCCGTTGTGCCCGGTGGTATCTTCCAACTTCACGCAAAGCATGGCCATGTCCATGCTTTGTGGTTGAAAGAATCCGGCTAAACGTGTCAAGTTGCTCGGAACACCGGGACGCTCTCCGATCCAGAAAAGGTCGGCATTCGTGACGAATACCTTGCCGGGAGCAAGCAGCTTCAGGCCCTTTGCAAGCCCACCGCCGTTGTTCATCAGCTTCTCGCGCTCGTCGGAGATAATGATCTCGAGGCCTTTGTATGAAGCCAAATGAGCCAGCATCTGGTCGACGTGGTGATGAACATTTACCACGGCCCTTTCGACGCCGGCTTCCACAAGCGAATCCAACGCGTAATCGATCATCGCCTTACCGTCGATCTTCACGAGCGGCTTCGGGATGGTGTCGGTGATTGGCCGCATGCGGGTTCCAAGACCTGCAGCGAGAACCATGGCTTGCTTGATGCTCATCTGATCCGAGAAATTATGATTCGCCTGACACTATTCCAGCCCTTACGAACCAGTCGCGCAAGGGGGCAAGCGTTTCGTGTTTCAACGCTACCGAAAGATAGGAGAGCGTGCGCGGCAGATGCTTCATGTAGCCGGGCTTTCCGTCCCTCTGCATCAAGCGAACCCAGAGGCCGGCAAGCTTGCAGTTGCGTTGCGTCGACATGATTGCCCAACTCTTCAGGAAGCGGGCCTCGTCGAATCTCCCCTGTGCTCTGCGCAGCGCTAGGTAGTCATCCATCAACTGCTGGAACATATCGGGCGCGATTGTGACGCGCGCGTCTTGTGCGATCGAAGCGAGATCGTAAGCCGTGGGGCCGATCATCGCATCTTGGAAGTCGATCAATCCGACGCGCGCAATGCCCGTCTCGTTCTCTCGCCAGATGATATTCGGCGAGTGAAAATCACGAAGGAGAAGCCCCTTTTCGGAGGTCTCCAATTCGTCGATGAGCCCGTCCCAGATGGCGAGGTATTCATTGCGCTCTGCATCGCTGGCAGCAGTGCCCCCGCGCCGCCAGGGGAGATGCCAGTCGAGAACGAGGCGCACTTCCATCTTCATCGCCGTTCGGTCGAAGTCCGGGATGTGGTGGACATGGCTATCCGTGACGCGGATGTCCTGTGGGATTGTCAGCGAATGGAGATGCGCTAGGCAAGCGACGCTTGCCCGGTAGCGATCGCCGATGGGCTGGCCTTGCGTATCCAGAACACCGCCGGTGCCGAGGTCCTCCAGAAGCAGAATGCCTTGGTCGTAGTCGACCCGGTAGACCTCGGGCGCGGCAAAGCCCTCCTGTCGCAGCACATTCGCAATGGCGACAAAGGGATAGGCATTTTCCGCGATATGCGCGACTTTCGGATATGGCTTGCCGTCCAAGACCGGCGGTCCTTCCGGAAGCGGTGGCCAGTCCATCAGGATACTTCGCGTCCCATCGTCAGTATAGACGGCCTCGTAGGCCCGAAGAGAGGCGTCGCCTGTCAGAAAACGACGCTTCGCGCCGGGATATCCCGCGTCAACAAGGAAATCACGTATGGCAAGGACCCGACGGATTCGCGCGGTCTGCTTTTCCGGTGCTGCAATGGTCACACGACGCCCTTGGCCCTCGTGCTCCAGCTTCAGTGCGATCCGGTCTGCCGGCAGCTCGTCGCTCGCCATCTCAGGCCACTCCACCAGACAGATGCCGTCGTGGAGTGCTTCATCGAAGCCGAGTTCTGTCAGTTCGGCCGGATCGCTGAGACGGTAGAGATCGAAATGCGCGACGGGTATGCGCAGGTCATAGGCCTGCACTAGGGTGAAGGTGGGGCTTGGCACCTCAAGGTCGTCGTCAGCCGCCATCGCGCGAAGGAACGCACGGGCAAGTGAGGATTTCCCAGCGCCAAGGTCGCCCGAAAGGGCAAGGCAGTCTCCCAGCTTCAACGCCAGCGCCAAATCCTCCCCAAAGCGGATTGTTTCCGCTTCATCCTTCAGGAAGAGAGAAATGACAGGAGTACGCGCCATTATTCGGCTGCGACGGATGTCGGGAGATCGACCGAAGGAATCCGGCAGGTCACGATCGTGCCCTTGCCCGGCTGGCTGTCAATGGTGACCGTCCCATGGTGAAGACTGACGAAGCTGTCGACGATCGACAGTCCGAGCCCGGCGCCACCTCTCTTGCCGCTCTTTGCGCCAGTCGAGAACCGGTCGAACACGTTGGCGATCATGTCCTGCGAAATGCCGGGGCCGCGATCGCGTACGGAGAAGACAAAATCCGTCCCCTCGCGTCTGCACTCGAGCGAGATCGACGAGCCTTCTGGAGAGAAGTTGGATGCGTTGGAAAGCAGCTTCACAAGGATCTGCTTCAGTCTCTGCGGATCGGCAACGAGCGATCCCAGATGTGCTGGAGCGGTAATCTCGAGCGTCACGCCGCTTTCCTGAAGCCTGTCGGCGATCTGCATCGATACGTCGTCGAGCAGGTCTCCGAGATCGATCGGCGAGTAATTGAGCCGCATGATCCCCGCGTCGACCGTGGCAAGATCGAGGATGTCGTTGACCAACGTCAGCAGGACTGAAGAGGAGGTGGAGATGTGATCGATGTATTCCGCCTGCCGGTCGTTCAGCGGTCCGAGTCCCGGCGTGCGCAGCAGATCGGTGAAGCCGATGATGTTGGTCAGTGGCGAGCGCAGCTCATAGGAAACATGCTGGACGAAGTCGTTTTTGAGCTCGTCCGCCTTGCGCAGCGCTTCGTTCTTTTCCGTCAGGGCGCGCTCGGCTCGGACGCTGTCGGTCATGTTGACGAAAGTCAGCATCGTCTGTGCATTCGGCAACGGAATGACGGCATAGTCGAGCACGAGACCTGAGAACAGCTCGAGCGTTCCCTGGCTGGAGCGGCGCTCGTCGTCGAAGCTGGTGATCAGCTCTGCAAAGGTCTTCCATCCGTCAGGACGATCATAGGACTGAGAGCATGCCTCGCCAAGGGCGCGGATATGCGTGCTGGGTTTTGCCTCGGCCTCAGTGATTCCCCAGAGTGCGCGGAATGCGGGGTTTGAGAGGCGAATGCGCCCGTCCGGCCCAAAGACAGCAACACCTTCCGAGAGATGGTCGATCGTCTCGCCTTGAACCTTGAGCAGCGTATTGTAGCGTGTCTCGAGGTCGACCTGTTCGGTTAGGTTCTCGAACACCCAAGTGGCGCCGCCCTGCGGATGCGCTGTCGCAAAGACCCGCAGTGTCTGGCCGTTCGGCAAGTGCCAGAGGTCTGACTGAGTATCGAGCGCCCGGTAGACCGAAAGCGCGGCTTCCTTCCAGGATTTCCAGTTCAGTTGGTCTGGCAGCTTCTTGGCCGCACGCAGGCGCTCCAGCAGTTCCGCATTGTCGGGGCGCCTCTCGAGGAAGGCGATGTCCAGCTCCCAGAGGGAGACGAAAGCCTGGTTGTAGAACTGTAGCCGACGTTCGCCATCGAAGATCGCCACCGGCGTTGCGAGATGATCGAGTGTTTCGGCGTGGCTTTTCAGCGTCCGCTCCAATTCGGCGCGAACAGCTTCGATGCCGGAAACGTCGACGGCTATGCCTGCGGAGCCGCTTGGGACTTTCACATCGACAACGTCGAAGAAGGTGCGGTTGCCACGCACGACGGTCGAGATCTTGTCGTGGAATGGCGATTCAGTCGTCGCCGTGGCGCGGATGCGCTCGCGGGCAACCGTGGTCAGGAACTCGCGGCCTTCACTGACCGCCTGCTCTGGTGTCGGGGCCTCGACGGCTTCGCCATAGGCGTGATTGACCCAGGTCAGCCGCCCTTCGGTATCACGCTGCCATGCCGGCAGATCGATTGCATCGAGCATGCCCTGGAACGCTGAGATCGACGACAACAGCCTGTCCCGTTCGATCTTGAGCTCGGCAAGTTCGGCACGAAGATTGTTCAGTGCGACAAACCGGACGAATGCCCGACCGCCGGAAACCCGGCCTTGCGCTTCAAGGATTTCCTCGCGGTGGGTCTCAACGACCATGTCGAAGCTGTGGGCTGACCCGCGCAGGCCGTCGATCGCGTGCTCGAGCTCGGATGCAGAGCGGGACTTGAGCCACAGGCCGAAAGCAAGGAATTCGCCGTCCTGTGGTGCTCCGGTTTCGGCTGGAAGCTGACCGATAAGCTCAGGACGCTCATTGCCATCCCAGATTACAATCCGGCGATTCTTGTCGGCAATCAGCGCCTGGTACTGCGAGATCCGCTGTTGCGCGTCCGAGAGGGCGGAGCGGATTTCACGGCTTTCGCTTTCGAGGTTGCCGCGCTGGCGTACAACCCAGAGAGTTGAAAGCAGCGCGGCGGAGATTACGCCGATGACGACGGAGAGGCCGACAACCTGCGACGAGGTGAAGAGATGCGCGGATGCGACAGCCTCGGCCTCGACCTGCGCGAAAACCGGTGGCGCAATCGATGCGATTGCGGTGCCAGCGGCAAAAATCCGCGCCACACGAGCCAATATTCCTGGCCTCTCGGCGACGGTCTTTGAACTGTCGACAGGTTTCCGTTCACCTGAATAGAGCGGGCAGGAGCCAGCGTGAGCGCCGTCCTCCGCCTGTTCGACCAGGCTGTGCATCATTTCCGACATGCGCGGTATGTCTCCGTCCTTTAATGTGCCGCATCACGACAAGACATCCCATTTTCGAAGCAAACGGACACGTCCGTGGCCACGAATCGAGTGTTAAAACAATACTTCGGAAGGGAATCGGCGGGAAGGTGTGTGTCAAAAAATAAGGGCGCCGCATTTGTCAATGCGACGCCCCCTAGATGTTGTGGATATCAATCTGACGGTTAGTATCTGTAGTGGTCGGCCTTGAACGGACCTTGCGGCGTGACGCCGATATAGGCCGCCTGTTCTGCAGAAAGCTGCGTCAGCTTCACGCCGAGCTTGTCGAGATGCAGGCGTGCAACCTTTTCGTCGAGGTGCTTCGGCAGGATGTAGACCTGGTTCTGGTACTGCCCGGGCTTGGTAAACAGCTCGATCTGCGCCAGCGTCTGGTTGGTGAACGAAGCCGACATGACGAAGGACGGATGACCCGTGGCATTGCCGAGGTTGAGCAGGCGGCCTTCGGAAAGAAGGATGATGCGATTGCCCTTCGGGAATTCGATCAGGTCGACCTGCGGCTTGATGTTGGTCCACTTCAGGTTACGCAGCGCCGCAACTTCGATTTCATTGTCGAAGTGGCCGATGTTGCCGACGATCGCCATGTCCTTCATCTGACGCATATGGTCGATGCGGATGACGTCCTTGTTGCCTGTTGTGGTGATGAAGATGTCCGCCGACGACACGACGTCTTCAAGCGTGACGACTTCGAAACCGTCCATGGCTGCCTGGAGCGCGCAGATCGGATCGACTTCCGTGACTTTGACGCGGGCGCCGGCACCCTGAAGCGAAGCGGCCGAGCCCTTGCCAACGTCGCCATATCCGCAGACAACAGCGACCTTGCCGGCCATCATCACGTCGGTGCCACGGCGGATGCCGTCGACCAGCGATTCCTTGCAGCCGTACTTGTTGTCGAACTTCGACTTGGTGACGGAATCGTTGACGTTGATCGCTGGGAAGGGCAGGAGGCCCTTCTGGCTGAGCTGGTAGAGGCGGTTGACGCCTGTCGTGGTCTCTTCAGTCACGCCCTTGATGGCGTCGCGCTGCTTTGTGAACCAGCCCGGCGATGCGGCCAGACGCTTCTTGATCTGTGCGAAGAGGATTTCTTCCTCTTCGGAATGCGGGTTTGACAGCACGTCCTCGCCGGCTTCAGCTCGTGCACCGAGCAGGATGTACATCGTGGCGTCGCCGCCATCATCAAGGATCATGTTGGAAAGGCCACCGTCAGCCCACTGGAAGATCTTGTCTGTGTAAACCCAGTAGTCTTCCAACGACTCGCCCTTGATGGCGAAAACCGGAACGCCGGCAGCAGCGATTGCGGCTGCGGCATGATCCTGCGTCGAGAAGATGTTGCACGAGGCCCAGCGGACTTCGGCACCGAGTGCGACGAGCGTTTCGATGAGAACAGCCGTCTGAATCGTCATGTGCAGCGAACCGGTGATGCGCGCGCCCTTGAGCGGCTTTGCTTCGCCGAATTCGGCACGGCAGGACATCAGGCCCGGCATCTCGGTTTCTGCGATCGTGATTTCCTTGCGGCCGAAGTCCGCGAGGCCGATGTCGGCGACGACATAATCTTTTTCAGTGCTCATTGGATTCTCCAGGCTGAAAAGCGGCTCAAAATTCGAAAGCGCACGTGCATGCGCCAGATAGCGTCCACGCGGCATGCGCAGCTATGGTGGCCGTTTAGCAGGCTTCTATGGCGAAGGCAATGATGATATAAAGAAGTCTTTATATGTTTATATGAGCCGCGAGGGGCTCACATTTCCTCGCCGAACCGGTTCTGGATCAGCTCGTCGAGCGCGTCGAGCGCCTGTGCTGCCTGGTTACCGCTGGCGGAAACAAGGACGCTGGAACCGGGGCTTGCCGCCAGCATCATCAATCCCATGATCGACGTTCCGCCAACCGTCATTCCGTCTTTCGACACAGTGATGGCGGCATCGAAATTCTCCACCAGCTGAACGAACTTTGCCGAAGCGCGTGCGTGCAGTCCGCGCTTGTTGATGATCAGAATTTCTCGGGAGAGTGCCGTCATGGGCGCGGTGTGCTCACTATTTGCCACTGAGGACGCGGCTCGCGACGTTGATGTATTTCCGTCCGGCTTCGGAGGCTTCGACGAGTGCCTTTTCCATGTTGTTCTCGCCGCGTACGCCGGCAAGCTTGATCAGCATCGGCAGATTCATGCCGGCGATGACTTCCGTGTGGCCACTGCTCATAACGGATATTGCCAGGTTGGAGGGGGTACCACCGAACATGTCAGTCAGGATGACGACTCCATGGCCGTCATCGGCACGGGACACTGCTTCCAGAATATCTTGTCGCCTCTGGTCCATGTCGTCTTCGGGACCGATACAGACCGTTTCGATGAATTTCTGAGGACCGACGACGTGTTCGACCGCATGACGAAACTCTTCAGCCAGCTTGCCATGAGTGACAAGCACAAGTCCGATCATGATACTACTGCTCCTAATGGCATATGCAAACGGTGGGCCCAATATCGCAATGCAGCAATCGCGTCCACCGTGGGGGCACATCTTGGCGATGAAAAGCCGAAGCGCAAGACAAAAATACGACTTTATAGGCCGGATTTGCCGATTCCGCAGGCATTACTCTCCTATATCGGGCGCTTTTGCCATCAATACCGCCAGCGGCAAGGGAGTATTAGCCAGCAACCGAATGACTGGCAGATCTATGCCGTCGGCAATAGTTGTCCGCTCGCCTACAGGCGGCAACCGTCTTTCTCCGGACACGCTTCCTGGAAGAACAGCATAGTGCATCACCGCGCTTTCCGTGTGCGGCAGTCGGACGATGCCGGTGCCGCGCAATTCGATCAAACCGGCAATCGTTGCAGGGCACGTCGCAATCACCGTTCCATCCTGTTTTGAGATCAGCACTTGGTCGTCGGCAACGAGTATCGCCGACATGCCCATGCGCTGCGCTTCGTTGATGCAAGCAAAGGCGAGCATCGACTTTCCCCATCCCGAAGGACCCATGAAAAGAAGACCGGTGCTGCCGACGACGATAGCGGTTGCGTGGATGTTCGAAGGGGTGTCCGTCATGCGGTGGTATTGGCGGGAAGGGCGAGGATGAAGCGCGCTCCGAGCAGCTTTTCGCTCTCGGGATCGATAATGTTCTCCGCGCGCAGCGAACCGCCATGTGCCTCGGCGATCTGGCGGCTGATTGACAGGCCGAGGCCAGAATTCTGCCCGAAGCCCTCAGATTCCGGCCTATCGGTATAGAAGCGCTCGAAAATACGATCGATGTTTTCGGCCTGAATGCCCGGCCCGTTATCCTCGACGTAAACGATGCAGCGAGAGCGCGTTCTGACCAGCCGCACGGTAATCCTGCCGTCATGCTCCGGCACGAAGGAGCGCGCGTTCTCAATCAGGTTGGTAACGATCTGGCCGATGCGCAGGTCGTGGCCGTTCACCACGAAGCGCGTCTTGACGCCCGGCTTGCGCTCGATGGCGAACTCAATCTGCACTTCTTTCTTGCGACTGCGAATTTGCCGAGACACGTCGATGAGGTCGCGAAGCAGGATTTCCAGATCGACCGAACCTGCATCGACCCGCGCCAACTCGGCATCGAGACGGGAGGCGTCGGAAATATCGCTGATCAGGCGGTCGAGGCGGCGAACGTCATGTTGGATGACGTCAAGCAGCCGTTTCTTGGAATCGTCCGTTTTGGCGAGTGGGAGTGTCTCGACGGCGCTGCGGAGCGACGTCAGCGGGTTTTTCAGTTCGTGGCTGACGTCGGCCGCAAAGCTTTCGATTGCGTCGATACGGTCGTAGAGAGCCGTTGTCATCTCGCGCAGCGCAATTGAGAGGTTGCCGATCTCGTCCTGACGTGCGGAAAAGTCCGGAATTTCCTCGCGTTCCTTTGCGCCGCGGCGAACACGGATGGCGGCGGCGGATAGACGCCGCAGTGGGTTGGCGATTGTCGAGGAGAGAACAAGAGACAGCAGAACGTTGACAAGCGTCGCGACCCCGAACACGCGCATGATGCCGAGGCGCTCGGCGTGGACGATATTATCGATATCGCCTGCCTGCGTGGACAACAGCAGCACACCGAGAACAGCGCGGAAGCGCTGGATCGGAACGGCGACCGAAACGATCAGCTCGCCTTTCTCCGTGGTGCGAACCACGGCGCCGCGCACGCCGGTCAGCGCGTTCATCACCTCGGGATAGATGGAGCCATCACCGCCCGGCGCTTCCTTGTACAGCGGCAGGTTTCCAGGCTGCAGAACCTTGTTGAAGATCGTCGTGAACCACTGGTTCCAGGTCTGCTCCTCGTCATCCACCGGCGGCAGATCAAAACGCAGGACCTGGCCGCGCGAATAGAGGTGGCGAGAGTCGAGCAGCAGGTTGGCGTCGGCATCGAAAATGCGCGCACGGGTTCTCGTCGGTGAAATCAAGCGGCGCAAGACCGGCGCGACCTTTTCCGGGTCGATCGGGAACTCGAGGTCCTCGTCGTTCGGCACCGGGGTAATGCTCTGGCCAGCCTGCAGTTCGAGCAGCTTTTCCGGGTCGATCGTGATCGAGTTCGTGTCGACCGAAGCGGAAGCCGAGACGGCGCCCGCGATGATTTCGCCCTGCGTCAGAAGGCTTTCGACGCGGGCGTCGATCAGCCCTTCGCGGAACTGATTGAGGTAGAGAATGCCGCCGACCAGAACGACAAGCGCCGCGAGATTGAAGAAGAGGATGCGGCGTGTCAGGCTGGAAAAGACGGCATTGCCGAAGATGCGGCGGATGATCGTGAAGGGATGTGACCAGCGTCGTCCCCTGACGCGGCGACTGCTTACGCCTTCCGCCTCATCCAGATCCCTTTCCTGCACCAACTGTGCCAACGACAGGCCCTTTCGGAGAGCGGGCCGCTTTCGCGATCACCAGCTCTCGACAATTCTCAGATGCCGCGCCGCTTCGGCGTCAGGCTGCTTCGCGGAAGCGGTACCCCACTCCGTAGAGCGTTTCAATCATATCAAAGTCGGTATCGACCATCTTGAATTTCTTGCGGAGCCGCTTGATGTGGCTGTCGATGGTGCGATCGTCGACATAGACCTGCTCGTCATAAGCCGCATCCATCAATGCGTCACGGCTTTTGACGACGCCCGGACGCTGGGCCAGCGAATGCAGAATGAGGAATTCGGTCACCGTCAGCGTCACCGGCTCACCTTTCCATGTGCAGGTGTGGCGTTCCTGGTCCATAACCAGTTGGCCGCGCTCCAGCGAGCGGGCAAGCTGCTGTGCGGTGCCCGGTTTTGGAGCAGCACCGCCGGCCGCGGCGGCAGCCTCGCGGCTCGATGCGCGGCGCAGGACGGCGCGCACACGCTCGACCAGAAGACGCTGCGAGAACGGCTTGGTAATAAAGTCGTCGGCGCCCATCTTCAGGCCAAACAGCTCATCGATTTCCTCATCCTTGGAGGTGAGGAAGATAACCGGCATGTCGGATTTCTGTCGCAGGCGGCGCAGGAGTTCCATGCCGTCCATGCGAGGCATCTTGATGTCGAAGATGGCAAGATGCGGCGGGCGGGCGAGGAGACCGTCGAGGGCGGAGGCGCCATCGGTATAGGTCTCGACCTTGTATCCTTCGGCCTCGAGTGCGATCGATACCGAGGTGAGGATATTGCGGTCGTCGTCAACGAGGGCGATTGTCGGCATGGTATTCGTCTCCGTCATCTATGCGCGTCTCCAGGTATTTAGAAGGTCCCCAGGCGGCCTTTGTGAACCGGATGCGCTTATGGGGATAAAGGTGGAACAAATTGTGGCAAAGATAAAGGGTGAGATTGTTGTAAAGTTTTGAAGGCAACCAAAAGTGGTGTCTCCATTTAATCCAGCCATTTCTGATTCAAACGATTTAAAATATCACGGGAAAATTTAAATCGATTAATAGTTTGATATTACTACGTTTTATTGATTTTCTGCTATTGCGTTTTAAAAAAGCCGCCCGTACGGTCAGCCTCAGTTCTTAACGGCACGAGCCTCAAGGGAAGGGAAAGACCATGGAGCTGTTCGGAGTCCACAACCCGGCGATAGAGCTGGCGACGATCGGTTTGGGGAGTGCAAACAGCGCTCGCTATAACTTTACGGCCGCCTCCCTCTATGAAGAATCGATTCGCCGGGGTGAGGCTGAACTCACCGCGCATGGTGCGTTGCGCGCGTTGACGGGTCAGCACACCGGCCGCTCGCCGAGGGACAAGTTCGTCGTTCGTGACGCCAACACCGACGGTCAGATCTGGTGGGACAACAACAAGCCGATGTCGCCGGAGAACTTCGCGCTCCTGAAGCAGGACATGCTCGCGCACGCCGCCGGCAAGGATCTGTTCGTTCAGGATCTCATCGGCGGTGCCGATGAGAAGAATGCGCTGCCGACGCGTGTCGTCACCGAGTTGGCCTGGCATTCGCTGTTCATTCGTAACCTGCTGATCCGCCCGGAGCGCTCGACCCTCAAATCTTTCGCTCCGAAGCTGACGATCATCAACCTGCCGACCTTCAAGGCCGACCCCGAGCGCTATGGCTGCCGCACGGAAACCGTCATCGCTTGCGACCTGACGAATGGCGAAGTGCTGATCGCCGGCACCTTCTATGCCGGCGAGATGAAGAAGTCGGTTTTCACCGTGCTGAACTATCTGCTCCCGGCAAAGGGGGTGATGCCGATGCACTGCTCGGCCAATGTTGGCCCGGCTGACGATGCCGCGGTCTTCTTCGGCCTCTCGGGCACCGGCAAGACGACGCTCTCGGCCGATCCAGCTCGCACGCTGATCGGTGACGACGAGCATGGTTGGGGCGAGGACGGCATCTTCAATTTCGAGGGTGGCTGCTACGCCAAGACCATCCGTCTGTCGGCGGAAGCGGAACCGGAAATCTATGCAACGACGCAGCGTTTCGGCACCGTTCTCGAGAACGTCGTTCTGAACGATCAGCGCGAACCTGATTTCAACGATGGCTCGCTGACGGAAAACACGCGCTGTGCCTACCCGCTGGATTTCATTCCGAACGCCTCGAAGACCGGTCTTGCCGGTCACCCGAAGACGATCATCATGCTGACTGCCGATGCCTTCGGCGTCATGCCGCCGATCGCCAAATTGACGCCGGATCAGGCCATGTACCACTTCCTGTCGGGCTACACCGCCAAGGTGGCCGGCACCGAGCGGGGCGTGACCGAGCCGGAAGCGACCTTCTCGACCTGCTTCGGTGCGCCGTTCATGCCACGCCATCCGTCGGAATACGGCAATCTCCTGAAGGATCTCATCGGCCGCCACGGGGTTGAATGCTGGCTGGTCAACACCGGCTGGACCGGCGGCGCTTACGGCACCGGAAAGCGCATGCCGATCAAGGCAACGCGCACGCTGCTTGCCGCAGCGCTCTCGGGCGAACTCGGCAAGGCGGACTTCCGCCTTGATCCGAATTTCGGCTTCGCGGTTCCCGTCGCGGTGCCGGGCGTCGAGACTGCCATCCTCGATCCGCGTTCCACGTGGCAGGATCCGATCGCCTATGACGCACAGGCCGGCAAGCTCGTGACGATGTTCATCGAGAACTTCGCCAAGTTCGAAGGCCACGTCGATGGCGGGGTGCGCGATGCGGCCCCGGGGTTTCGCGCCGCGGCTGAATGACGCGCCAAAACATTGATGATTCACGTGAAACCCGGCGGCGTTCGCCGGGTTTCTTTGTCTGTTCCCAAGCGCCGGCCGATGTGAGATAGAAATCGCATGGCCAGCGACCCGCTTTACATCAACGATCGAATCACCATCGCCGGATGGGAGTTGACGGAGCAGTTCGTCCTGGCGGGTGGCCCCGGCGGACAGAACGTCAACAAGGTCTCGACATCAGTCCAGCTGTTCTTCAACATTCCCAACTCACCCTCCCTGAATGAGCGCGTGAAGGTGAATGCCGTGAAGCTTGCTGGCAAGCGCCTGTCGAAAGAAGGTGTGCTGATGATCGAGGCAAGCCGCTTCCGCAGCCAGGATCGCAACCGCGAAGACGCGCGTGAGCGGCTGAAGGAGCTGATTCTCGAGGCGGCAAAACCGCCGCCGCCGCCCCGTAAGAAAACCAAGCCGACAAAAGGATCGATCGAACGCCGGCTGAAGGAGAAGTCGGGCCGCGCCGAGGTGAAGAAGATGCGTGGGCGCCCGCTCGGAGATTGATATGCTGAAGCTGCCGAACGGCGTCAGTCACCTTCCGGACTGCCTGGACCGACCGCGGCAGCAGGCATTGGTCGATATCATCCGGTCGATCGTGGCGGACGCACCGCTTTTCGTGCCCGTCATGCCCGGCACCGGCAAGCCGATGTCGGTGCGTATGACGAATTGTGGGCCGCTCGGCTGGGTCACGGACAAGGAGCGCGGCTATCGCTACCAGTCAACTCATCCCGTTACGGGCAAGCCCTGGCCGGATATGCCCACGGAGTTGCTGGAAATCTGGAACGACGTCTCCGGTTGCGACAAGCCTCTGCAGGCCTGCCTCATCAACTTCTATTCCGACGAGGCGCGCATGGGCCTGCATCAGGACAAGGACGAACAGGATCTCGCAGCACCGGTGGTGTCGATATCGCTCGGTAACAGCTGCCTCTTTCGCGTCGGTGGTCTAGCGCGCAACGACCGTACGCTTTCCTTCAAACTTTCAAGCGGCGATGTCGTGGTCTTGGGCGCGGAAGGGCGCCTTTGTTTCCACGGCGTCGACAAGGTCTATCCATCGACATCGACGCTGCTGAAAAACGGTGGCCGGATTAATCTCACACTTCGCCGGGTAACGCCTTAGAGTTTCCTCAGGGCCACCTGTTCGATCAGGTGATTGTTGCCCTTGCGCAGGATCAGGTCGGCGCGCGGACGCGTCGGCAGGATGTTTTCCCGCAGGTTCTTCAGGTTGATGTTTTCCCAGAGGCCTTCGGCGATCGTCAGCGCCTCCTTCTCGCTGATCGAAGCATAGCGATGGAAGAAGGAGTGGGGATCGCGAAACGCCGTTTCACGCAGCCGCATGAAGCGCGTCACGTACCAGTCGTGAATCCGGCTTTCGTCCGCATCGATGTAGATGGAAAAGTCGAAGAAGTCGGAGACCATGGGCACGATCTTGCCGCCGGCCGGCAGGTCGCGCGATTGCAGGACGTTGATGCCCTCGAAGATCAGGATGTCCGGCCGGTCGACGATCTTGTATTCGTTCGGAAGGACGTCATAGACCAGATGCGAATAGGATGGCGCTTTGACGTTCGGCTGTCCGGCCTTGATCGCGGCCAGGAAGCGCAAGATCGCGCCGGTATCATAGCTCTCGGGAAAGCCCTTGCGCTGCATCAGGTTTTCACGCTGCAGCACGGCGTTCGGGTGCAGGAAGCCGTCGGTGGTCACGAGATCCACCTTCGGGCTGGATGGCCAGCGCGTCAGCAGTTCCTTCAGGATACGGGCAGTTGTCGATTTGCCGACGGCCACCGAACCCGCGATGCCGATCACGAACGGCGTCTTCGCGACGTCAGAGAGACTGAGGAAGCGGTTGCGCTGCTCGAAAAGCAACTGCGACGATTCCACATGGGCAGAGAGAAGGCGCGAAAGCGACAGATAGATCCGCCGCACTTCATCAAGGTCGATCGGGTCGCCCATGGAGCGCAGCCGCTTGACCTCGTCCCCTTTCAGGGTCAGCGGCGTATCCGCACGGAAGCGCGCCCATTCCTCGGAGGAAAAGAAGTGGTAGGGCGAATAGGCATTCGCCTGAAAATGATCGAGCGTCTCGGGCGCTCCGATGAGCTGTCTAGCGATACTCATGAACTTTGCCGGCTCGCCTTTTCCTTCAGGCCGGATTGAGCGGTACGGCGCTCAAGCTCCGCCATGACAGTTTGCAACGGAATGCCCGCCACCTTCAATACGACCAATAGGTGATAGAGCAGGTCGGCGGCTTCATAGGTGAGGTTCTCGCGGTCATCGGCGATCGCCGCCATCACGGCCTCGATTGCCTCCTCGCCGAGTTTCTTGGCAGCTTTCGGCTGACCGGCGGAAACAAGCTTTGCCGTCCAGGATTCCTCCGGCGAGGCCTTGGATCGTGCATCGACAATCTTTTCCAGGTCGGCGAGGGTAAATTCACTCATGATTCCGCTTTCCACTCAGTCCAGACGCATGTCGATGCCGCAGGACGACATATAGCGCTTCGCTTCGCCGACGGAATAGGTGCCGAAGTGGAAGATCGATGCGGCCAGAACGGCGTTGGCATGTCCTTGCTTGACGCCCGCCACGAGATCGTCGAGGTCGCCGACGCCGCCCGAGGCGATAACCGGCACCCGAACCGAATCCGCAATGGCCCGCGTCAGCTCGAGATCGTAGCCGACCTTCGTTCCGTCGCGGTCCATCGAGGTAACAAGCAGTTCACCGGCCCCACGCTCGACCATTTTCCGAGCGAAATCCACGGCGTCGGTGCCGGTCGCATTGCGGCCGCCATGCGTATAGATCTCCCAGGCGCTGACATCGCCTTGCGCCGGCGTAGTCCGTCGCTTTGCATCAATCGAAACGACGATGCACTGGTCGCCGAACTTATCCGCCGCTTCCGCAACGAAATCCGGATTGTTGACGGCGGCCGAATTGATCGAAACCTTGTCCGCGCCGCAAAGCAGCAGCTTGCGAATGTCAGCGATGGTGCGAACGCCGCCGCCGACGGTGACAGGCATGAAGCACTGCTCGGCGGTACGAGCCACGACGTCGAAGATCGTTTCGCGATTGTCCGAAGAAGCGGTGATGTCGAGGAAGCAGAGCTCGTCGGCGCCGGCAGCATCATAAGCCTTGGCGGCCTCGACCGGATCTCCGGCATCTACCAGATTGACGAAGTTGACACCCTTGACGACGCGGCCGTCCTTGACGTCGAGGCACGGAATGACACGGGCCTTCAGGGTCATTGAGCAATCTCCTTTGCGCGTGCGGTCGAAATCAGCGCCAGCGCCTCGTTCGGATCGATACGTCCATCATACAGCGCGCGGCCGGAGATCGCACCTTCGAGCTTGCGTGCGTCGGGCTCGAGCATCCGCTTCACGTCCTCGATCGAAGCGAGGCCGCCGGACGCGATCACCGGGATCGATACGGCTTCGGCAAGTTCGAGCGTCGACGCCCAATTGATGCCGGCGAGGATGCCATCGCGATCGATGTCGGTATAAATGATCGCGGCAACGCCGGCACCTTCGAACTTCTTCGCCAGCTCGATGACGCCGAGCTCGGATGCTTCGGCCCAACCCTCAACGGCAACTTTGCCGCGCTTGGCATCGATGCCGACGGCAACGCGGCCGGGAAACTTCTTGCAGGCTTCGATCACCAGTGCCGGATCGCGAACGGCGATGGTGCCGAGAATGACGCGGGCGAGGCCACGCGACAGCCAGTTCTCGATATGGTCGAGCGTGCGGATGCCACCGCCGAGCTGGACGGGGTTCTTCGTCGCCTTCAGGATCGCATCGACTGCCGCGCCATTGACGCTTTCACCGGCAAAAGCGCCATTCAAATCAACGACATGCAGCCACTCGAATCCCTGATCTTCAAACGCCTTCGCCTGGGCACCAGGGTCGGGATTATAGACGGTCGCTTGGTCCATATCGCCGAGTTTGAGGCGAACGCACTGACCGTCTTTGAGGTCGATTGCAGGAAATAGGATCATTCTGTCTGTCCTTGCAGTGCGCGAGCCTAAGGCTTCCAGCGCAGGAAATTGGCAATCAGGGCGAGGCCGAGCTTCTGGCTCTTTTCGGGATGGAACTGGGCTCCCGCTAGGTTGTCGCGGCCGACGAAAGCAGTGATCGGTCCGCCGTAATCGGCCGTCGCAATTACGTCGCCGGGGTTCTTCGCCGCCAGATGATACGAATGCACAAAATAGGCATGCAGCCCATCCGGCCCGGTCGGAATGCTGTCGAACAGCGGGTGAGGGGATTTCAGATCCAGCGTATTCCAGCCGATTTGCGGAATCTTCAGATTGGCGTCCGCAGGCGTCATTTCAACGACGTCACCGGGAATCCAGTCGAAACCATCAGTGACAGTCTTCTCGAGACCGCGCGACGACATCAGCTGCATGCCGACACAAATGCCAAGAAACGGCCGGGCCTTCTTCTCGACCGCATCGATCAGTGCTTCCGACATACCGGAAACGGCATCGAGCCCGCGCCGGCAGTCGGCATAGGCGCCGACACCCGGCAGCACCACGCGATCGGCGGCCGCTACGGCCTCGGCCCTGTCAGTCAGATCGATCACAGCATCGATGCCAGCTTCCCGCGCGGCTCGTTCAAAGGCCTTTGTCGCCGAACGCAGATTGCCGGAACCGTAATCTATAATTGCGACGCGCATCAGCGTCCTCCATCAAAACCAAAGAGACCGAGCGAGGTGGCGTTGCCGTGTCGCGGGGCATGGGATGTGGGATCCCATTGCGGCGAGGGCGCCGCGCGGCTGTCGCCGGTGTCGGTCGGAACATTCGAAAAGTAGATCTCTTCCGCGGTCCGCAGCGAGTCGGCCGAAACCAGGTCGGCTTCGTTCCAGCCCTTCGCGACCAGATTGCGTACACGAAGGTTCTGGCCCTCGAGCGCGACCAGCAGACTGGTGCCGAAGGTGATGGCGACGCCGACTGGCCAGAGGTCTGCGCGGTCTGCCAGAGCACCGCCGAGGCTCTGCAGGAGAAATGCCGCAATGGCGTAAAGCCAGAGCCGGTGGAAGGCCAGCCATATCCAAGGGAAGAGAAACCCGAGCACGGTGAACCCGTCGCGGATGAAGCGCGTCTTCTCGTGGTTGGTGTCCGTTCCGCCGGGCGCGGTCAGCACCAGGTAGCTGGAAGTCATATCGTCAAGCTCCCTCGGGGGGCTCAGACGAGCGTGCCCTTCGTCGAGGGAACACGGCCCGCCTGCCTCGGATCTATCTCTGTCGCCGTACGCAGCGCGCGGGCAACGGCCTTGAAGCATGTCTCCGCAATATGGTGGTTGTTGGCACCATAATGGTTGAGAATATGCAAGGTGATGCCGGCGTTCTGGGCAAGCGCCTGGAAGAATTCGCGAACGAGCTCGGTGTCGAATGTGCCGATCTTCGGCGCGCTGAAGGCGACGTTCCAGACGAGGAAGGGACGACCGGAAAGGTCTACGGCTGCCTTCGTCATCGTCTCGTCCATGGCGAGATCGATCGATGCGTAGCGCGTGATACCGCGGCGGTCGCCGAGTGCCTTGGCAATCGCCTGGCCGATCGCGATGCCGGTGTCTTCGACCGTGTGATGATCGTCGATATGCAGATCACCCTCGGTCTCGATCTCCATGTCGATGAGCGAATGTCGTGACAATTGGTCGAGCATATGGTCGAAGAAGCCGACGCCAGTCGAAATCTTCGACTTTCCGGTGCCGTCGAGATTGACGGAAACGGAAACCGAAGTCTCGTTCGTCTTGCGGGACACGGTACCCGTGCGGCTTGCTGCGGTCTCGGCCATATGGCTGCTCCATCGGGAAATACGGGCGTTCCTTATCAGGCAAGCCGCTAAATATCCAGAACCGCGGAGCCAGAAAACGACGCCATTTGCAATCGGCATTCACGCACTTACATAGGGCTCGACAGGGCCGGTGTTCGGCCCGACGTAGCGAGCCCGGGCAGACGGGCAAAGGTGTATTGATGACAACGATTATTACAGTCCGAAAGGGCGGCAAGGTCATCATGGCCGGCGACGGCCAGGTGAGCCTCGGCCAGACCGTGATGAAAGGCAATGCCCGCAAGGTGCGGCGCATTGGCAAGGGCGAAGTCATTGCCGGTTTCGCGGGCGCCACCGCGGACGCCTTCACGCTTCTCGAGCGGCTTGAAAAGAAGCTCGAGCAATATCCGGGCCAGCTGATGCGCGCGGCCGTCGAGCTCGCCAAGGATTGGCGCACGGACAAGTACCTCCGCAATCTCGAAGCCATGATGCTCGTCGCCGACAAGCAGGTGACGCTGGCGATCACGGGCAACGGTGACGTTCTTGAGCCGGAGCATGGTGCCATGGCGATCGGTTCGGGCGGCAATTTTGCGCTCGCTGCAGCTCGCGCCCTGATGGACACGGACAAATCAGCGGAAGAGGTGGCGCGTCGCGCCCTCGATATTGCCGCCGATATTTGCGTCTACACGAACCATAGTGTGGTGGTGGAAACCCTGGATGCTGAAAGCTGAGCACGCCCCGAATTACCGTTTCCGCGACATCAGCCATGAGGATTTTGGCCTCGTGGCAAAATGGCTGGCAGAGCCGCATGTTGCGAAATGGTGGGGCGCGCCCGAGACAGAGCTTGCGTCGATCGAAGAGGCGATGGAGAGCGTCGAGACAAGGCCGATGATCGTGGAAATGGATGGGCAGCCGATAGGCTACCTGCAAAGCTATGATCCTCATCTGGAAGACGGTCATCCCTATCAGGATCAGCCGAAGGGGACGCTGGGCGTCGATATTTCGATCGGAGTTCCCGAGCTGACGGGCAAGGGTCATGGCACGGCCATCATCCGCCAGTTGGCGGCTGAGCTCTTTGCGAGCGGCGCCAGGCGCATCGTGATCGATCCGGATCCCGAAAACCGTCAGGCGATCAGGGCCTACGAAAAAGCAGGCTTCCACTACGTCGATACAAGAACTTCCATTTACGGTCCGGCGCATTTCATGGCGTTGGACGCACCCGGAGTAACGGACACATGACCACTTTTTCCCCTCGCGAGATCGTTTCCGAGCTCGATCGCTATATTATCGGCCAGCATGAGGCCAAGCGCGCGGTGGCAATCGCGTTGCGCAATCGTTGGCGCCGCCATCAGCTCGATCCAGATCTGCGCGACGAAGTCATGCCCAAGAACATCCTGATGATCGGTCCGACTGGTGTCGGCAAGACGGAAATCTCCCGCCGTCTCGCCAAACTGGCGGGTGCGCCCTTCATCAAGGTCGAAGCGACTAAGTTCACCGAAGTCGGCTATGTCGGCCGCGACGTCGAGCAGATCATCCGCGACCTCGTCGAGGTCGGCATCGGGCTCGCCCGCGAGAAGAAGCGCAGCGAAGTTCAGGCCAAGGCGCATATGAGTGCGGAAGAGCGCGTTCTCGATGCGCTCGTCGGTGCCACGGCCTCGCCGGCGACGCGCGACAGCTTCCGCAAGAAGTTGCGCAGCGGCGAGCTTGACGACAAGGAGATCGATATCGAAATCGCCGATACCGCCACCGGTATGGGTGGCTTCGACATTCCCGGCATGCCTGGCGCCAACATTGGCGTGCTCAACCTTTCCGAAATGTTCGGTAGGGCGATGGGCGGCCGCACCAAGAAGGTCCGCACGACGGTCAAGGCGTCCTATACGGATCTGATCCGTGACGAGTCCGACAAGCTGATCGACAACGAAGTCATCCAGCGCGACGCGGTCCGTGCGGTCGAGAATGACGGCATCGTCTTCCTCGACGAGATCGACAAGATCGCTGCTCGCGACGGCGGGATGGGTGCTGGCGTTTCGCGAGAAGGCGTGCAGCGCGACCTTCTTCCGCTGGTCGAAGGTACGACGGTGTCGACGAAGTACGGCCCAGTGAAGACGGACCACGTCCTTTTCATCGCCTCCGGCGCATTCCATGTCTCCAAGCCGTCCGATCTGTTGCCGGAATTGCAAGGTCGTCTGCCGATCCGCGTCGAGCTGCGCGCGCTCACCAAGGAAGACTTCCGCCGTATCCTGACGGAAACCGAGGCGAGCCTTATCCGCCAGTACAAGGCGCTGATGGAGACCGAGGGCCTCAGCCTCGAGTTCACGGATAACGGCATCGATGCCTTGGCCGATGTCGCTGTCCACCTGAACTCCTCGGTCGAAAACATCGGCGCACGCCGCCTCCAGACCGTCATGGAACGTGTTTTGGATGAAATCTCCTTCAACGCTCCGGATCGCGGCGGCTCGACCGTGGCGATCGATGCCGACTATGTCCGCAAGCACGTCGGCGACCTAGCGCAGAACACGGATCTGTCCCGCTTCATCCTGTGATGAACAAGCATCGGGTCATGTCTTTACTGATGTGATGCGGCGATTTTGACAGCTTGAACTCTCGACAGCGGGCCTTTTACTTTTTAGTGAAGGGCCCGTTTAGTTGTGGGCGCCAGCATCATTCGGCCAAGATTGTGGTCCAGTCAGCGCGTTTCGCGACAATGCCATGAACCGATGGGAACGCTGATAGTGCGACGCCTTCTGACAAGCCTCCTGATTGCTGCTGCCGTGCTGACCACGGCGCCCGCTTTTGCCATGCAAGTGGTACCGCCAGGCAATCGTCATGCAGAGCAACCGGATGTTCCAGGCGCCTCGGTTCGCCGCACCAAAGGCACGAAGACCTCGTTCGATCGCAAATACGAGAAGGTCCGTGACCTTCTGGCGTCGGATCACGAGCTGACGGGCAAGATCAAGAAGATTTCGGCCGCTTACGGCATCGACCCAATCCACGTGATCGGCGCGATTGTTGGCGAGCACACCTATAATGTCGACGCCTATGACCGCTTGCAGTCTTATTATGTGAAGGCCGCATCCTACGCCGGCGAGAGCTTCCGCTTTGCCTATAATGGCGAGGACGTGGACGACTTCATCAAGCGACCGCAGTTCGCCGAATGCAACGGCAAGGGCGATTCCTACACGCTTTGGAGCTGCCGCGAGGATATCTGGGAGAGCGATTTCCGCGGCAAGACGGTCGACGGCAAGAGCTTCCCGAACAACCGCTTCAGCGCCGTTTTCTTCCAGCCCTTCTACGCCGGTCAGACCTTCGGGCTTGGCCAGATCAACCCGCTGACGGCCCTCATGCTCTCGGACCTCGTCTCCAAGGTGTCGGGCTATGGGAAGCTGAACGAGAAAGATGCCGGTTCCGTCTACAAGGCGATCATGGAGCCTGATGTCTCGCTCGCTTTCGTTGCCGCCTCCATCCGTCGGTCGATCGACGACTACAAGCAGATCGCCGACATGGATATCTCCAGAAATCCAGGCCTGACCGCCACGCTCTACAATGTCGGCAATTCGCGCCAGCGCGCGGCCGCTCTTGCCGCCAAGAACCACGCTTCGGGCGAAACGGTCTGGCCTGAAGAGAACTATTACGGCTGGTTGGTCAATGATAAACTGGACGAGTTGGAGCGCCTGCTCTAGCTTTTGCCTTGCCGGAAGAGCTTAAAAATCTTCCGCGAAAGGCTGAATTCTCATGGACATGCGTCCGGATCCATTTGAGCCACCAGCGCCGCTGCCGCGAACAGTGCCGCCGGGCCGTCTTGAGATCATCCGCACGATCCTGCGCAACCCACTGGAGCTCTGGGGTGAGCCTTCCTATACGCTCCCGTGGATCCAGACGCGGTTCTTTCGTGAAAGAACCCTGATCGTCAACGATCCCGGCCTGATCCGCCATGTTCTCGTCGACAATGCCGCGAACTACCGTATGTCGGACATTCGCCAGCTTATCCTGCGTCCCATCCTGCGCGACGGACTGCTGACGGCGGAAGGGGATGTTTGGAAGCGCTCGCGCAAGGCGGTTGCACCAGTTTTCACGCCGCGCCATGCAAGCGGCTTTGCCGGGCAGATGCTGCGTCAGTCCGAGGACTATGCGAGGAAATACGAGGCGGCCGGCAGCGAGGGCAAGGTCTTCGAGATCGCCGCCGACATGACGGAGCTGACCTTCGCCATTCTCGCCGATACGCTGTTTTCGGGTGAGATCGTCACCTCCTCCGACAGCTTTGCCGATGACGTCAACGCCCTCTTGCACCGAATGGGGCGCGTCGATCCGATGGACTTGCTGCGCGCGCCGTCCTGGGTTCCGCGCGTGACCCGCATCGGTGGCCAGAAGGTGCTCGACAAGTTCCGCAACATTGTGCGCCAGACCATGGACGCCCGGCTCGCGCGCATGCGGGCCGATCGAACTGCCGCGCCGGACGACTTCCTGACCCTCCTCCTTGAGCAGGCCGAAAGCGGCGGACTGACAAATGACGAAATCGAAGACAATATTCTCACCTTCATCGGTGCCGGCCATGAGACCACGGCACGCGCGCTCGCCTGGACCCTTTACTGCGTGGCAAATACGCCGCATTTCCGCGACGCGATGGAGGAAGAGATCGATCGCGTGCTGGCGCAGGACGTCGAGCCGGTGAAGTGGCTCGATCTGATGCCTTACACCCGCGCGGCGTTCGAAGAAGCGCTGCGGCTCTATCCGCCGGCACCGTCGATCAATCGCGCCGCCATTGCTGCCGATCGCTGGACCGACGCGAAAGGTGAAACGGTCGAGATCGAGTCCGGCGTCACCGTCCTCATCATGCCGTGGACACTACATCGCCACGAACTCTATTGGGACAAGCCGCGCGCCTACATGCCGGAGCGGTTCCTACCCGAGAATCGCGGCAAGATCGGTCGTTTCCAGTTCCTGCCGTTCGGCGCCGGCCCGCGCGTCTGTATCGGTGCAACCTTTGCCCTGCAGGAAGCCGTCATCGCTCTGGCGGTGCTCATGCATCGTTTCCGCTTCGATCTAACGGAGCAGACGAAGCCCTGGCCGGTGCAAAAGCTGACAACGCAGCCGCAAAACGGCCTGCCGATGCTCGTCACGCTGCGGTCTTTGCCTAAATCGGCATAAATCTTTCGAACTATTGCATAATTGACTATGAATGAAAGCCGGGCAAAGTGGCAGCATGCGAAAAACTGCGTGGGTGCTAGGAGACATTGAATGAGCCGCATCGATAAAAACGGTCTTGCTGTTGAAGCTGTCCTTTATGAGTTTCTGGTCAAGGAAGCGCTGCCCGGGCTGAAGATCGATACCGACAAGTTCTTTGCCGATTTCTCGGCCATCGTTCACGATCTGGCGCCGCGCAATCGGGAGCTGCTCGCAAAGCGCGATGCGCTCCAGCTTCGTATCGATGATTGGTACCGCCAGCACGGCGCGCCGACTGATATGGAAGCCTATCAGGCCTTCCTCCGAGACATTGGCTATATCCTGCCGGAGGGTTCCGACTTTCAGGTGACGACCACGAACGTCGATTCGGAAATCGCCTCGATCGCCGGACCGCAGCTTGTTGTCCCCGTTATGAATGCGCGCTACGCGCTGAATGCCGCCAACGCCCGCTGGGGCTCGCTCTACGATGCGCTCTATGGGACGGATGCGATTCCCGAGACCGACGGTGCCGAGAAGGGCAAGGGCTACAATCCGAAGCGCGGTGGGAAGGTCATTGCCTGGGTTCGCGATTTCCTCGACACCGCCGCTCCGCTCGACGGCTGGAGCTGGAAGGATGTTGCGACGTTTGCTGTCCGGGAGGGTGCTCTGGCCGTCACCTCAACCGATGGTGAGTATCTTTCACTGACCGATGCGGCGCACTTTGCCGGCTATCAAGGTGATGCCGCGACGCCGACTCACATCCTGCTGAAGAACAACGGCATCCATATCGACATCGTCATTGATGCCTCAACAGCGATCGGCAAGAGCGATCCGGCGCATATTTCCGACGTCTGGCTGGAATCAGCGATCACGACGATCATGGACTGCGAAGATTCGGTCGCGGCGGTCGATGCCGAAGACAAGGTCGTCGTCTATCGCAATTGGCTCGGCCTCATGAAGGGTGACCTTCAGGAAGAGGTATCGAAGGGCGGCTCGAGTTTCATTCGCAAACTCAATCCCGATCTACAGTACAGCGATCCGGCCGGCACGCCTTTCGAGGTGCATCGCCGCTCGCTGATGCTGGTGCGTAACGTCGGCCATCTCATGACGAATCCGGCTATCCTTGATCGCGACGGCAATGAAGTGCCGGAGGGCATCCTGGACGCGATGGTCACCGGCACGATTGCGCTCTACGACGTCGGCCCGAACGGCCGCCGCAAGAATTCCCGCACCGGCTCGGTCTACGTCGTCAAGCCGAAGATGCATGGCCCCGAGGAAGTCGCCTTCGCCGCCGAGATCTTCTCGCGCGTCGAGGACGCCCTCGGCATGGCTCGCAATACGATCAAGATGGGCATCATGGACGAGGAGCGCCGGACGACCGTCAATCTCAAGGAATGCATCCGTGCCGCCCGCGAACGTGTGGTCTTCATCAACACCGGTTTCCTGGATCGCACCGGGGATGAAATCCACACCTCAATGGAAGCCGGCCCGATGATCCGCAAAGGTGACATGAAGCAGGCCGCCTGGATCGCTGCCTACGAAAACTGGAATGTCGATATCGGCCTCGAATGCGGCCTCTCTGGCCATGCGCAGATCGGCAAGGGCATGTGGGCCATGCCGGATCTGATGGCGGCGATGCTGGAGCAGAAAATCGCGCACCCGAAGGCAGGCGCCAACACCGCCTGGGTTCCGTCCCCGACGGCCGCGACGCTGCACGCGACGCACTATCACCGCGTCAATGTCGCCCGTGTCCAGCATGGTCTCAAGGATCGTGCGCGCGCCAAGCTCTCCGATATTCTTTCGGTCCCCGTCGCGGTCCGTCCAAATTGGACGCCGGAGGAAATCCAGCGCGAACTCGACAACAATGCCCAAGGCATATTGGGTTACGTTGTCCGCTGGGTCGATCAGGGCGTCGGCTGCTCCAAGGTGCCTGACATCAACAATGTCGGCCTCATGGAGGACCGTGCGACGCTGCGTATTTCCGCCCAGCATATGGCCAACTGGCTGCACCACAAGGTCACGACCGAAGCGCAGATCGTCGAGACGATGAAGCGCATGGCCGCCGTCGTCGACCAGCAGAATGCCTCCGATCCAGCCTACGCGCCGATGGCTGCCGATTTCGACGGTTCGATTGCCTTCCAGGCGGCACTTGACCTTGTTTTAAAGGGCAGGGCGCAGCCGAACGGCTATACTGAGCCAGTCCTGCATCGCCGCCGCCTCGAGCTGAAAGCCAAGCAGGCGGCCTGACGAGGATAAATCAATAGAAAAGGCCGCCGAAACAATGTCCCGGCGGCCTTTTTAATACCCTATTTCAGCGACAGCTTACTGGATAACGATGACCTTCGAGGTCGTCTTGCCAGGGCGCACGCGGCTGTAGAGGTCGATGACGTCCTGGTTCATCAGGCGAATGCAGCCGGAGGAAGCAGCGGTGCCGATCGAAGCCCATTCCGGTGTACCGTGCAGGCGGAAGAGGGTATCCTGACCCTTTTCGTTGAAGAGGTACATGGCGCGCGCGCCAAGCGGGTTGCTGAGGCCCGGGCCCATGCCCTCCTCGACATACTTCGCGACTTCGGGCTTGCGCTCGGCCATTTCCTTCGGCGGGTGCCAAGTCGGCCATTCCTGCTTCCAGGCGACGTAGGCCGTGCCTTCCCATGCAAAGCCCTGCTTGCCGACGCCGATGCCGTAACGCATCGCCTTGCCGCCGGGCAGGATGTAGTAGAGGAAGCGCTCGCGCGTGTTGACGATGATCGTGCCCGGGCGTTCGGTGGTTTCGTAAGAGACGATCTGCCGGCGGAACTGCGGCTTAACCTTCTGGATCGGGATCGCCGGAAGCGAATATCCCGCATCCGTCGTCAGGCCGTAAGCGTCGTCGAAGATCTGCGCGGTCTGGACGGTCGGCCCCGGGGTGCCCTCGTCTTCGACGGAGGCGCTCTCGGTAGTCGAGGAGCAACCGGCCAGAGCGAGCGTCGCCATCAGGCCGAATACAGAAAATGCATTGCGGATGCGCATGGATGTCTCTTAAGAAATAGACTGGGAGGAACGGTCTTTTGAACCATCTTTGAATATGGTTTATTTTCGATTAACTTTGCCTTTGCAAGCTGTTGCAGTGCGGCAAAACCAATACGCAGCGGCAAATTAGAAGCGCATGGTTTTTTTGCAACAACGCGCGCGCCGGACCGATGGTTATCCATGACGATTTTGAGTGTTTACAATAACAATCCGTTAATAGACGGCCGGCAGTCGGACAGAGCTATGCTCGTGCGCCGCGGGACTCAGATTTTACTTCATGAGATGCGTCACGCCGTCTTGCCCGAACTGTCGCTTGCAAGCGGGCGACGGGCAGATCTGATCACCATTTCGGAGAAAGGCGAGATCTGGATCATCGAGATCAAGACCTCGATCGAGGATTTTCGTGTCGACCGCAAGTGGCCGGACTATCGCCTGCATTGTGATCGGCTGTTCTTCGCGACACACAAGGATGTTCCGCTCGATATCTTCCCTGACGATTGCGGCCTGTTTCTCTCTGACGGTTACGGCGCACATATGATCCGCGAAGCGCCGGAGCATCGCCTTGCGCCCGCCACACGCAAATCGGTCACCCTGAATTTCTCTCGCGCAGCTGCCCAGCGCCTGCTGCTGGCCGAGTGGGCAAACGGCAAGCCTTTCGAAGTCGACGATATCTAGAGTTATTTGGGCGCGCGCTTGGCAAGAATCCGCTGCAGCGTGCGGCGATGCATGTTGAGCCGCCGCGCCGTCTCCGAGACATTGCGCTCACACATCTCATAAACCCGCTGGATATGCTCCCAGCGTACCCGGTCGGCTGACATTGGGTTTTCCGGCAGCTCCGCCTTCTCGCCGGCCCGCTGCGTCAACGCGGCATATACGTCGTCGGCATCGGCAGGCTTTGCCAGGTAGTCGACGGCGCCGAGCTTCACCGCCGTGACGGCTGTCGCAATATTGCCGTAGCCGGTCAAAACGATGATCCGCGTGTCGTCCCGACGCTGCCGGATCGCCTCGATCACATCCAGCCCATTGCCGTCGCCAAGTCGTAGGTCGACGACAGCGTATTTCGGCGGATGGATCTTTGACTTGGCAACACCCTCGGCGACCGACTCGGCTGTCTCGACCTTAAAGCCGCGCGTCTCCATCGCGCGTGCCAGGCGGCGCAGAAACGGCCCGTCATCATCGACAATCAGCAGGCTGGCGTCCGGACCAATATGATCCGCATCTGCAAGGGAGGATTCGTGGTCAAGCTCGTTCATATTCGTCAATCCCGGCAACCGCCTGCCTGATATAAGTCAAGTATCCCGCTTTTCATTATGCCGATAGCGTCATTTTGTCGAATTTGCATCGATCAGCATGCGCGGCCATTCGACACGGACACGCGCTCCGGCCGTCTCCGGCATGCGGTTCTCGAACACAAGCGACGCGCCGGATCGCTCCAGAAGCGTCTTGGCGATGAAGAGGCCAAGTCCCAGCCCGCCGGCGCGGTCTTCCCGCTGTCTCTTTGTGACATAGGGTTCGCCAATCCGGGTCAGAATATCGGAAGAGTAGCCCTCGCCGTCGTCCTCGACCGTGATGAGGACTTTTCTAGCATCATGCTCGACCGTCACTGTGACCTTGGCGCGGGCGTAGTCGACGGCGTTTTCGATCAAATTGCCGAGCCCATACATGATACCGGCATTGCGATCGGTTACGGGCTCGCCCTTGCGCGGGCTCTTCTCGATCAGTTCGAGTTTGATGCCGAATTCCCTGTGTGGTGCCACGATCTCTTCCATCATGGATGAAAGCGGCAGCCGCCGAAGATGTGCCTCGCCTTCCGCGGAAAGTGTCGCCAGGCGCCGCAGGATATCGCGACACCGCTCACTCTGGCTGCGCAAGAGCTGCACATCCTCGCGAAAGCGATCGTCGTCTTTCAACTCTCGCTCCATCTCCTTGGCGACGACGCTGATAGTGGCGAGCGGCGTGCCAAGCTCGTGTGCTGCAGCGGCGGCAAGGCCGTCCAGCTGTGAAAGGTGTTTCTCCCGCTGCAGCACAAGTTCGGTTGCAGCCAAGGCGTCGGCCAGCTGGCTCGCCTCCATCGAGACGCGGTAGGCATAGAAGGCGGCGAAGGCCATGGTCGATGCGATCGAGCACCAGACGCCGAACTGCATCACGGTATGGACATTGATCTCGACCCCGTCGAACCACGGCAAGGGAAAGGGCGAGAAGGCGAGGATGGTAATGCAGACCATCGCAACGAGAATGAGCACCGTGCTGAAGCGGATCGGCTGCGATGCGAAGGAAATGATGACAGGAACACAGACGAGGGCGGCGAAGGGATTGGCAAGGCCACCAGTGATGAAGAGCAGCGCGCAAAGCTGCAGAAGGTCGAAGCCGAGCAGCGCGAAGGCCGCGCCCGGGTAGAGCCGATGCGTCGGCGGATAGCGGATCATCAGGTAGAAATTGACCGCTGCCAGTGCTGCGATCAGCACCGCGCATGCGATAAGCGGAAGCGGAAACTTCAGCCAGAAGGCAACGATGAACACCGTCACGGCCTGGCCACCGACGGCAAGCCACCTCAATCGCACCAGTGTCTGCAGTCTCAGGCGTCTGCTGCTGTGCCTATCCTCTTCCGGCGAACTCTCGACATTATCGACCATGTGGCATCCCTTGCTTGCTAGGGCTCATGTACCACGCGGTTTCACCCTTGTCGTCGGCATGGCGTCCTCCGGCCGCTCAGGCCAGGGGTGCTTGGGATAGCGGCCGCGCATCTCGGTGCGCACGTCCTTCCACGAGCCGGCCCAGAAGCCGGGCAGATCGCGGGTTGTCTGGATCGGCCTGTGCGCCGGCGATGTCAGCTCAAGGAGCAGCGGCAGGCGTCCGCCGCCGGTGACGACC
>NZ_AKKA01000078.1 GCF_000282035.1 Rhizobium sp. CF122 | reverse complement strand
CCCGGCCGTTACGGCGGCCGCCTCGTCTACACGCTCACCATGCTGGCCGCCGCCGTGGCGACCTTCCTCCTCTCCTATGCCCACACCTATACGCAGATGCTGATTGCCGGCCTCGGCGTCGGGCTTGCCGGCGGTTCCTTCGCGGTCGGCGTCGCCTACGTTTCGCCATTCTTTCCGGCGGCAAAGCAGGGAACAGCACTTGGCATCTTCGGCGCCGGCAATGTCGGCGCTGCTGTGACCAAGTTCGCCGCCCCGTTCATCCTGATTGCATGGGGTTGGCAGGCTGTTGCCCAGATCTGGGCCATCGGCCTGGCGCTGATGGCGATCGTCTTCTGGTTCACCACGACGGATGATCCGGCCTTCCGCCTCCGCCGCGAGCGCGGCGTCGCCTCCAAGAGCCTCCTGCAGGAGTTCGCACCGCTGAAGAATGCCCAGGTCTGGCGCTTCTCGCTTTATTACTTCTTCGCCTTCGGCGGCTTCGTTGCCCTGTCGCTGTGGCTGCCCCGCTATCTGGTTGGTGTCTACGGCTTCAATCTGGGCGTCGCCGGCATGGTCGCAGCCGCCTATTCCATTCCGGGCAGCATTTTCCGCGCCTTCGGCGGCGTTCTCTCCGACAAGAAGGGCGCTCGCAGCGTCATGTACGTCATGTTTGCCGTGTCGGCTGTGGCAACCCTGATCCTTTCGCTCCCGGCCGCCGGCACCGGCTCCGCACTCGGGATCACGCCTGTCGTCTTCATCGTCGTCATCTTTGCCCTCGGCTTCGTCATGAGCCTTGGCAAGGCTGCCGTCTACAAGCACATCCCCGCCTACTACCCCGAAAGCGTCGGCGCGGTCGGCGGCATCGTCGGCATGATGGGCGGCCTTGGCGGCTTCATCCTGCCGATCGCCTTTGGCCTCCTGAAGGACATGACCGGCCTGTGGTCGAGCTGTTTCATGCTGCTCTTCGCGATCGTCGTCATCTCGCTGGTCTGGATGCACCTGTCGGTCAGGCAGCTCGACCGCCGGGGCCTCTCCGCACAAGCCGTCGCTGCCACCTGATTTTGAGGACCTGAAACCTATGACTGAGAAGCTTGTCATCATCGGCAACGGCATGGCGCCCGGGCGCATGCTCGAGCACCTCTTCGAAAAGGCACCGGGCCAATATCAGGTCACGATCTTCAACGCCGAGCCGCGCGTCAACTACGACCGCATCATGCTTTCGCCGGTTCTGTCCGGCGAGAAGGAGTATGAAGAGATCATCATCCACGGCGATGGATGGTACATCAAGCACGGCATTACGCTCTACAAGGGCCACAAGATCGTCGCGATCGACCGTGCCGCCAAGACGGTCACCTCCGATCACGGCGTCGTTGAAAGCTACGACAAGCTGGTGATTGCCACCGGCTCGGTGCCCTTCATCATCCCCGTGCCCGGCAAGGATCTGCCCGGCGTCATTACCTACCGCGACCTCGACGACGTGCAGGCGATGCTGCTTGCCGCCCAGTCGCGCGAGAAAGCGATCGTCATCGGCGGCGGCCTGCTCGGCCTCGAAGCGGCGGCCGGCCTTGCGTCGCGCGGCATGGACGTCACCGTCCTGCACGTCATGCCGACACTGATGGAGCGCCAGCTCGATCCGGCGGCCGGTTATCTCCTGCAGAAGGCCGTTGAAGAACGCGGCATCAAGGTCATCACCAAGGCCAATACCAAGGCGATCGTCGGCAACGGCAAAGTCGAGGGCATCGAGCTCGACGACGGCCGCATCATTCCGGCAACCCTGGTCGTCATGGCGGTCGGCATCCGCCCGAGCGTCGGGCTCGCAAAGGATGCCGGCATTGCCGTCAACCGCGGCATCGTCGTCGATGATGGCATGCAGACCTCGGACGGCAGCATCATGGCGCTTGGCGAGTGCGCGGAAGTTGGCGGCATGGTCTACGGCCTTGTCGCACCGCTCTACGAGATGGCCCGCGTCGCCGCCTCGCATCTGTCGGGCGACCGCTCTGCCGCCTTCGTGCATTCGGACACCCCGACCAAGCTCAAGGTCACCGGCATCGAACTGTTCTCGCTCGGCGACTTTGCCGATGGCGACGACCGTGAGGAAATCGTGCTGCGGGATGCCTCGGCCGGCGTCTACAAGCGCCTCGTGCTGAAGGACAACAAGATCATCGGCACCGTCCTTTACGGCGAAACCGCCGACGGTGCCTGGTTCAACGATTTGAAAAAGAAACAGACCGATATCAAGGAGATGCGCGAAACGCTGATCTTCGGTCAAGCCTATCAGGGAGGGTCGCCGCTGGACCCTATGGCGGCCGTTGCAGCCTTGCCGGATGACGCGGAAATCTGTGGCTGCAACGGCGTCTGCAAGGGCAAGATCACCTCGACGATCACAGCTAAGGGCCTGACGTCGCTCGACGACGTGCGTGCCCACACAAAGGCTTCCGCGTCCTGCGGCTCCTGCACCGGCCTCGTAGAAAAGCTGATGACGCTGACCCTCGGCGACAGCTACAACCCGGCCGCCGTCCAGCCCATGTGCACCTGCACCGAACTCGGCCACGACGACGTGCGCCGCCTGATCAAGGCCAAGGGCCTCAAGAGCATCCCCGCCGTCATGCAGGAACTCGAATGGAAGACCTCGTGCGGCTGCGCCAAGTGTCGTCCGGCTCTCAACTACTACCTCGTCTGCGACTGGCCGGATGAGTATGCCGACGACTACCAGTCGCGCTTCATCAACGAGCGTGTCCACGCCAATATCCAGAAGGACGGTACCTATTCCGTCGTTCCACGCATGTGGGGCGGCGTGACGAACTCCAACGAACTGCGCGCCATCGCCGATGTCGTCGACAAGTTCGAAATCCCGATGGTGAAGGTGACGGGCGGCCAGCGCATCGACCTGCTGGGCATCGAGAAGGAAGACCTGCCGGCGGTGTGGGCCGATCTCGGCAAGGCCGGCTTCGTTTCCGGACAGGCTTACGCCAAGGGGTTGCGCACGGTGAAGACCTGCGTCGGTTCCGACTGGTGCCGCTTCGGCACGCAGGATTCCACCGGCCTCGGCATCCGCATCGAGAAGTTCATGTGGGGGTCTTGGACGCCGGCCAAGCTGAAGATGGCGGTCTCGGGCTGCCCGCGCAATTGCGCCGAAGCGACCTGCAAGGACATCGGCGTGATCTGCGTCGACAGCGGTTTCGAGATCCATTTCGCCGGTGCTGCGGGCCTCGACATCAAGGGCACCGAGGTTCTCGGCCTCGTGAAGACCGAGGACGAAGCGCTGGAGCATATCGTGGCGCTGACGCAGATGTACCGCGAGCAGGCCCGCTATCTCGAGCGCATCTACAAATGGGCGAAGCGTGTCGGCCTGGACGAAATCCGCCGCCAGATCATGGGCGATGCCGAAAAGCGCCAAGCCTATTACGACCGCTTCGTCTTCTCGCAAAAATTCGCCCAGGTCGACCCCTGGTCGGAGCGCGTCTCCGGCAAGGACAAGCATGAGTTCAAGCCGATGGCGACGATCGGCTACCCGCAGGCCGCTGAGTAAGGAGATGGACATGAATTGGATTGCAATCGGCGACATCTCCGAAATTCCGCTGCGGGGGGCCCGCTGCGTGAAGACACCCCAGGGCAAGATCGCCGTCTTCCGCACGGCCGAAAACGAGATCTTCGCCATCGAGGACCACTGCCCGCATAAGGGCGGGCCGCTCTCCCAAGGCATCGTCCATGCCAAGGCCGTCACCTGCCCGCTGCATAACTGGGTGATCTCGCTCGAAACCGGCAAGGCGCTGGGCGCCGATGAGGGCGAAGTGCGGACCATCCCGGTGCGCAACGAAAACGGCGCCCTCTTCATCGCGCTCGAAAGCCTGATGATGGCGGCCGAATGATGGAAACAGAGGTCAAGACAACCTGTCCCTATTGCGGTGTCGGCTGCGGCGTCATCGCCAAGGTCGCAGACGACGGCAAGGTTTCCGTCATGGGCGACCCAGACCACCCCTCCAATTTCGGGCGGCTGTGCTCGAAGGGCTCGGCGCTTGGCGAAACCGTCGATCTCGACGGGCGCATCCTCCACCCGGAGGTTTCGGGGGAGCGGGCGGAATGGGGACAGGCGCTTGACCTCGTCGCGCAACGATTTTCGGATGCCATCGCGAAACACGGCCCCGATTCCGTTGCCTTCTACGTCTCCGGCCAGCTGCTGACCGAGGACTACTATGTTGCCAACAAGCTGATGAAAGGCTTCATCGGCTCGGCCAACATCGACACCAATTCGCGGCTCTGCATGTCATCCTCCGTCGCCGGCCACCGCCGCGCCTTCGGCTCGGATACCGTGCCGGGAACCTATGAGGACCTGGAGCTCGCCGATCTGGTGATCCTCACCGGCTCGAACCTCGCCTGGTGCCACCCGGTCATCTATCAGCGACTGGCCGCCGCCAAAGCAGCACGCCCCAGCATGAAAGTCGTCGTCATCGATCCACGGCGCACGATGACCGCCGATATCGCCGATCTGCACCTTGCCATCCGCCCGGACAGCGACGTCGCTCTTTTTGTCGGCCTTTTCGAGCATCTGATCGCAAGCAACGCCATCGACCAGAACTACGTTGCCGAACATACCAACGGCTTTGCCGAGGCCTTTACGGCTGCCTCCGGGATCTCCTTCAACGAGGTGCTGGAACTGACCGGCCTGCCAGCCATGCAGCTTCGCGAATTCTACCGCCTCTTTGCCACGACTGAGAAGGTCGTCACCTGCTACAGCCAGGGCGTCAACCAGTCCTCGTCGGGCACCGACAAGGTCAACGCCATCCTCAACTGTCATCTCGCCACCGGCCGGATCGGCCGGCCCGGCATGGGACCCTTCTCGCTCACCGGCCAGCCGAACGCCATGGGCGGGCGCGAGGTCGGCGGGCTTGCCAACATGCTGGCCGCCCACATGGCAATCGAAAGCGCCGAGGATCGCGACCGCGTCCAGCGCTTCTGGGGTGGGCCGACGATTGCCGAAAAACTGGGCCTGAAGGCGGTCGATATGTTCAGGGCCGTTGCAGACGGACGGATCAAGGCGCTCTGGATCATGGCGACCAACCCGGTCGTTTCCATGCCGGATGCCGACGCCGTCGAGGCCGCCATCAAGGCCTGTCCCTTCGTCGTCGTCTCCGACGTCCTGAAGGACACCGATACCGCGCGTCACGCGCACGTCCTTCTGCCCTCGCTCGGCTGGGGCGAAAAGAGCGGTACGGTGACCAATTCCGAGCGTCGCATCTCCCGCCAGCGCTCCTTCCTCGATGCGCCCGGAGAAGCCCGGGCCGACTGGTGGCAGCTTGCCGAGGTGGCCAAACGGATGGGCTTTTCCCAGGCCTTCGACTTCGCCTCCAACGCAGAGATTTTCGACGAACACGCCACCCTCTCCGCCTTCGAGAACAACGGCAATCGCGACTTCGACATCGGCGCATATGTCGGCATGGATCTACAGGCCTATGACGAACTGCCTCCCTTCCAGTGGCCACAGCCGGCGGGTCAAGAGAATGGTGAGACCCGCTTCTTCGCCAATGGCGGCTTCTACCACGCCGACGGCAAGGCACGCTTCATCGCCGTCAAACCGGTCGCCTCGGATCGCACCAACGCCGACTATCCCTTCACGTTGAACACCGGCCGTATCCGCGACCAGTGGCATACGATGACGCGCACTGGTAAAAGTGCGCGGCTTTCATCCCACATCGCCGAGCCCTTCGCCGAGCTTCATCCACGTGACGCGATCGAGATCGGCGTCGGCAATGCCGGTCTTGTCGAGATCGAAAGCCCACACGGCACGGCCGTGGTTCGCGCCCTGATCACGGAGCGGCAGGCCCGCGGCAGCATTTTCGTGCCGATGCACTGGAACGATCAGTTTGCCGCCAAGGCGCGCATCGACGCCGTCGTCGCGCCTTTGACCGATGCGCTCTCGGGCCAACCCGCCTCGAAAAATGTCGCAGTCGCTGCCCAACGCTTCAAAGCGGCGCGCTACGGCTTTGCGGTCTCCCAAGTCAAGCCGGACAATCTCGATGCCGCGTATTGGGCGTTGGCAAAGGCCGAAGGCGGGTGGCGGGTGGAGCTCGCCTTCGACCGGCCGGTCGAGGACTGGTGCGCCTGGTGCCGCACCACTTTCGCTATCCCTGACGATGTCGAGCCACTCGGCTACGCCGACCAGCAATCCGGCGATCTGAGGCTCGCCTTCTTCGACGGCAAGCGACTGCTTGCGGCCCTGTTCCTGGCGCGCGAACCGGTGGCCGTCGCCCGCAACTGGGCGATCTCCCAGCTCACCGCCGAGCACACCAATCTGCGCAAGCGCTTCGCTCTCGTCGCCGGTCGCCCGGGTGCCGACAAGCCTGATCCGGGCGCTACCGTCTGCTCCTGCTTTGGCGTCGGCGTCAACCAGATCGTCGCAGCCGTTCGCGGCGGCTGCCACAGCGTCGAAGCCGTCGGCAAGGAACTCAATGCCGGAACCAACTGCGGCTCCTGCCGCGCCGAGATCAGGGGGATCATCGATGGATGTCTTGCAGCCGCCGCGGAGTGAAACACCCGCCCGCATGGAGCCGCTTGCCAAGCTGCCGGTGTTCTGGGCGCTCGAAGGCAAGCGCGTGATCATCGCCGGCGGATCCGATGCCGCCGCCTGGAAGGCCGAGCTTCTCGCCGCATGCGGCGCGGAAGTCCATATCTATGCGCACGAGCTTTCCGACACCTTCGAGAAACTGATCCTGCGAGGCGCCGAACACCCTCAGGGCAGTTTCATCCATCACGCCGAAGCATGGAATGAAACGATCTTCACCGGCGCTGCCATCGCCATCGCCGACTGCGAGGGGAATGACGAGGCGGAAGCCTTCTTCGCCGCCGCCCGTATGGCCGGGGTGCCGGTCAATGTCATAGACAAGCCCGCCTTCTGCCAGTTCCAGTTTGGTTCGATCGTCAACCGCTCGCCTGTTGTCGTGTCCATCTCAACGGATGGTGCCGCCCCGATCCTTGCCCAGGCAATCCGCCGGCGGATCGAGACGTTACTGCCGCGGGCGTTGAAAGGCTGGGCGGAATTGGCACACTCGCTACGAGACCGGATCAACGAGCGGCTGGCGCCCGGCCCCTTGCGCCGCGCTTTTTGGGAGAGATTCGTTGATCGCGCCTTTTCAAGTTCGGATACGCCGGAGGAGGGCGTCGGCGGGCAGCTTCTCAAAGAAGCCGAAAGGCTTCGGGAAGCGCCCGCCCACTCCAAGGGTCGTGTGACGCTGGTCGGCGCCGGCCCCGGCGATGCGGAGCTTCTGACGTTGAAGGCCGTTCGCGCCCTGCAAGGAGCCGACGTGATCCTCTTCGATGATCTGGTTTCTTCGGAGGTGTTGGAGCTTGCCCGGCGCGAGGCAAAGCGCATGCTGGTGGGAAAACGCGGCGGCCGCACGAGCTGCCGCCAGGAAGACATCAACGACATGATGGTGAAGCTCGCCAAGGCAGGCAAGCGTGTCGTGCGGCTGAAGTCCGGCGATCCGATGATCTTCGGCCGCGCCGGCGAGGAAATTGCCCATCTTGATCGCGAGAACATTCCGGTCGATGTCATCCCCGGCATCACCGCCGCAAGCGCCATGGCCTCCCGCCTCGGGATCTCGCTGACGCACCGCGACCACGCGCAATCCGTCCGCTTCATCACCGGCCATTCTCGGCATGGCGGGCTGCCGGCCAATGTCGATTGGGCCACCGTCGCCGATCCGCATACGACGACCGTCTTTTACATGGGCGGCAGGACGGCGCCGCTTATCGCCGATCGGTTGATCGAAGAAGGCCTGTCGCCTGAAACGCCGGCCATCATCATCAGCGACGTCAGCCGGTCGACACAACGCGATTGGCGCGGCACACTCTCAACCGTCGCCTGTGGGATCGCGGAAATCGGCTATGACAATCCTGTCCTGATCGCTGTCGGCAGCGCCCTTGCGGCACGCCAGAGCGGCACCGGCGAGGCCGGCCATCTCGATGGCTATTTCCGCTTGGCCGTCGGAGCGCGCTGATGCAACTCCAGACGATCGCTCCCGTCTTCCTGGTTCTCACCATCGCCCTCAGCTGGCCGCGCTTCATCAGCATCTTCAGCCCCAGAACGGATGCTGCCGTGGCAATCGCCCCGCTCACCATGATCGCCAGCGCGGTCAGTCTCTCCGCCCTCGGATTGGCCTTCGCCGGCAACGGGCCATGGCTCGGCATGCTGATCGCGGCGCTTGGCCCGCTTCTCGGTTGGACGGTGCGGACGCCAGCGCCGCCGCTCGCCGTGTCGCTGTCCACGCTCAGCCTGGCCGCCTACCTGCAGTTCGGCTTGGCCACTATTTTCTAGCTAATCTAGCACTTCACGCGGCGCTTCGCGTCGTCTGTTCCGGCAGCAGGTGAGCCATGGCGTTCAGCAGATCCGTCTGCGAGATGAGCCCGAGCACGTGGTCGCCGTCATCGACAATGACGACTGCGTGCGTGCGCCCGTCGGTCAGGTCAGGCAACAGGCTAATGGCGGGCGCATCCGGGGAAGTGGTCGCGGCCGTCGCAATGTGATCGGCAAGCCGCTCGGCCTGCATCAATTCCCGCAGCCCCACCGTGCCGACCAATCGCCCGCTGCCATCCTTTACGGGCAACGTACGGACATTGTGTTTCAGGAGCAGCGCGCGCGCCTCTTCCGCCGTGGCGTTCTCGCCCACCGCGATCACGTCGCGCGACATGATGTCGGCGCACCTGACGGTGCCGTGCGAACGAACGGCAGCCTCAACCTCGACCTGCCTCAGCAAGCGGCTCAGGTCGCCGCGATCGATATCGAAGGTTTCCTCGAACTTCGCCAGCGCCGCATCGACATCTTCTTCACGGAAACCAATCCGCACAGCGGACGGCGGATCGATCGTCTGATGCGTATTGACCGGCGCCGGCGCGGCGACATGCGGATAGTTTCGCCGCCCGAGCTTGTGAAAGAGAATGCCGAGCGCCACCAGGATACAGGAATTCAGGGCTACCGGCACGAAGGGGAAGAGCAGGCCCCAGCTTGCAACAGCTGGACCACCCAGCACAGCGGTCAGCGCCGCAGCGCCGCCGGGCGGGTGCAGGCAGCGGGTGAACGACATAGCGCCGATCGCCAGCGAGACGCCGACGCCGATCGCGATGATCGGCTCATGGATGAAGTGTGCGGCGATGATGCCCATCATGGCGGAGATCGTGTTGCCACCAATGATCGACCACGGCTGCGCAAGCGGACTAGCCGGCACGGCGAACAGCAGCACGGCCGAAGCGCCCATCGGCGCAACGATTAGCGGCAGGTGCGAGCCCTGCCCGACGAAGTAACCGCAGACCATGCCAGTCAGCGCGATCGCGATCAGCGCACCAAGGCACGCAAGCATGCGCTCGCGCAGCGTGGCACCGGCGAGGATCGGCGAAAACAGGCGGAGACGGAGGCGCCTTCCGGGATCGGTGTTGGGATTGCTGGAATTTGACATGACGAACCGGCAGTTTGTGAAACGAAGCGTCTTGATTGAGAGAAGGATGCAAGGTTAGCCGCTTGGAAGTGAGAGGCCGTCCCTGCCCCGCGAGGCAATAAGGACATCGTGAAAGGCCTCGAACGAATCCGATCGGTCGCCCTTTCGACGCACGAGAAATGTTTCCACCGCGCCGATCTCGCCGGTGACGATATCGACGGGCCAGCGCAGCAGATCGAACACCGAGCGCGGCATGACACCAAAGGCATTGCCGGCGACAATGCTCGCGAGGATCGCATGATAAGAACCGAGCTCCAGCGTGCGCAGTGAGGCGGCGTCCTGTGCCCACTCCTCGGCCATGCGGCGATAGGTGCACCCTGGCTCCATCACGGCAAGTGTCCCAACACGCAGGTCGGCCGCGGCTTTGACGTCGGGGTGTTTCGGAGGAAGGACGAGAATGAGGTCCTCGACATAGATGCGCCGTGCATCGAAGCTGCCGAGGTCGAGATCGGCATAGCGCGTCTCGTCGAGCGACGCCTGTGGCGGCCGGGCGACCAATGCGCAGTCCAGCTCTTCGGCCAGCACGCCCAGCATGAGCTCCCGTGTCGCACCCATCGTCAATTGCAAGGAGACGTCAGGCCACAGCGATCCGAACCGCCTGATGACGTCAGGAAGCCGGCTTGCGGCGGTGCTTTCCATCGTTCCGACGCGCAGCATTCCCGATGCCGCCAGCGGCCGCACAGCCTGCTTTGCTTCCTCTGCCAGGTCAGCAAGACGCGTTGCATAGGACAGGAAGATCGAGCCTTCGCGCGTCAGCGACATCTTCTTGCCGTCGCGACAAAACAGCGCCACTCCGAGATCCTCTTCGAGCTGCTGGATGCGCGTCGTGACATTCGACGGCACACGGCCTACCGCCGCCGCAGCCTTCGTGACGCTGCAATGCGATGCGACTGCCTTAAAAATTTCGATTGACGACAGATCCATATCTTCACTTACAGAGAATACAGGAGGCGCCATATTCTCGATATGGAAATGAAACTCAACCCCACGCCTGTCCCGAAACCGCACCTCACCGCGCGACTTTCCGCCACAGTCCGCAAAGCAAAAGAGCCGCCGGATCGCTCCGGCGGCTCTTTCAAATTCTTCCTTGTCCGCCTCAGTTCGAGTCGAACTTCCGCACTTCCATGAAGTTGACTGCGCTGCCTCTGAAGCGGCCCGGATCGATGGAGGCCGTTTTGGTGAAGCCTTCGGCATAGACCGAAGTCGGCTGGGCACGAAGCGTCTGACTGACGAAGCGCGGCGCCTTGACCGGCTTGGTGACCATTTCCATGCGGGAGTTGGTAAGCGCCCACTGCGAGATGATCTTCTGCGTCAGCTTCGGCTCGGTGCGAATCGTCGCGCGGCTGGCGTCGGCTTCTGCGGCCTCATGCTTCGTCGGGCGTGCGCCCTTGGTCGGCAGGCCCTGCGACAGCCCATTCGCGTCGGTCGGATTCGGTGCATCGAAGCCATCGCCGAAGCTTGCGGACTTCGTGGTGGGAGCAAGAGCGGCAAGCTGCAACGGCGGCTTCTCGCTTGGAACCTTTTGCGGCGTTGCCGCGTTGATAGCCTGCTCGATGCTCGTGACCGGCGGCTGGTTGGACGCGACCTGACGGTCGCCATCACCATTCTGCTGGTCAAGGGCATCGGCAACGGCCGGAGAAAGCGTATCCTCCTGGTCTGCCGCGTCGTCCTCTG
Source organism: Rhizobium sp. CF122 (assembly GCF_000282035.1). Classification (GTDB taxonomy): domain Bacteria; phylum Pseudomonadota; class Alphaproteobacteria; order Rhizobiales; family Rhizobiaceae; genus Rhizobium. The sequence continues at coordinate 97,690 of NZ_AKKA01000078.1, read as the reverse complement.
CTTCAGCATCGGCATTCGCCGCTGCCAGAAGCTTTTCGGCAAGCGCCGGTCGTTCAGCCGGCGTCGGAACCGCTGCGAGATTCCCCGTCATCGCAGACGGATCGGCCGAAGCGACTTCCGCGTCGCCCGGAGCGCGGCGCGGTCCGAGCAGAGAAGGAACCGGTACGCTGTAGGCGCTGAGATCCGCAAACTGCTGCTGACCTTGCTCGGTCACTGTAGAAAGGGCTTGTTGCGCTGCGTTTCCGGATTGCGGAGCGACGAGGGCGCTGGCCATCTCGCTACCGCCTGGCTGATTGGCGAACGCCGGACGCACCTGCGGAACCGGCGCGCTTACACTTGCGACTTCAGTAGCCTGCGCGGGCGCTTGCTCGCCGGGATCGGCGGCGTTTGGCATGTCAACCTTCGGCGGCGACGCCTTGGCGACCGCCACTGCTGCGCTGCTATCATCATCGGAGCTGTCTTCGGCCTCGTCGGCGCCGCCCCCAAACAGGGCTGCAAACAGCGTCTTGTGCTTGGGCTGGTCACTCGATGACGAGCCCGTATAAGCGCCGGAGCTTGCCATCTGTACCTGCGACGAGCTCACGCGGCGCTTGTAATCGGCCACGGCCTGCTCGTAACCCGGCAGCGGACGACCATCCGAGGGGATGTGCATCGTGTTGCCGTTCGGGAAAAGCCGGACCAGTTCTTCGCGGCTCATGCGCGGCCAGGCGCGAACACCGCCGACATCCATGTGAACGAAGGGAGAGCCGGATTTCGGATAGAATCCAACGCCGCCGACCTGCATTTTCATCCCAATGCCGCGCAAAGTGGCGAGTTTGACGTCAGGAATGAAGAAATCCATCGCCTTGCCGAGCATATGCTGGCTCTTTTCGGCAACGCCGGAATTGCGTGAGCGGCCCTTCAGCATGGCGTTGGTGGCCGGCGAACGGAAGCCGCAGACAACGTTGATGTAGTCGCGCGAGCCGCTCTGGCGGTAGACCTCCCAGATAAGGTCGAAAAGGCGGGGGTCCATTCTCGTCGGCTGGTTCTTGCGCCAGTCGCGAAGGAATCGGTTCAGCTGCTGGAGACCCTTCGGATCGTACCGGCCGTTGCGCTTGTAGGTGATAACGGCCTTTTCGCCGGTGTGAATGAAATAGAGCTTGAGACTGCGTGTTTCGCCGGCCGCCTCGGAAGGCGAGCTGACCAGAACCGGCGAGGAAACAACGAGTGCGAGAAGGGCGGCCATAGCCGTCCTAAACACCTTTCCGCAAAGGTCCGTGTACCTAGTGCGCCCGTTCAAGCGCGAAGGCCTCGTATTCCCATTCAGATCCGGCAAACTCAATCCCCGTCAGACAGCCGATGGTCCCTCTTTGACACCGTTGGCTGTTAAATGCGGTCACACGATGGCAAAAATGCCACACGTGATCAACCTTTTCCTTACATAATGAACAGGCCACTAACAAGTGGTTTATGATTGGTAACAAAAGATGATTGCCGGAGCGTTAATTTAGGCGATTTATGCGGCGTCTTTCTGCGGATTGTCCGGATCTATGCCATAATCCTTGAGTTTCCGGTACAATGTGGATCGTCCGATGCCCAGTTTTCGGGCCACTTGACTCATCTGCCCCCGATAGAATTTAAGGGCGAATCGGATCAGTTCCTCCTCCACATCCGCAAGCTTTCGTACGTCTCCGGCAGGGTTTGTGCTCGCAATCGCGTTATCAGGCGCCTCCGTGATTCGTGCGACCGCCTCTTCGACGCTGGCCTGGTGAGCCGGGTAATCGGCGGTTGAGAGGTTGTTTTGTCGGTCGAGACGCGTGTTGTCGGCGACCAGCGCCAGGTGATCGACGACCTCGTATTCTGGCAGCTGCGCCGCGATCTGCGGGAAGTCTGCTTCGGTCAGTTCGCCCCCCTCGGCCAGCACTACCGCGCGGAAGATCGCGTTCTCGAGCTGGCGGATGTTGCCCGGCCAGTCGTAGGCGGTAAGCAGGGCCAGCGCGCCGGAGCTCACCGACATTCGTTGGCCGCCCTTTTGCTCGCTGGAGAAGCGCTCGGCGAAGACCCGCACCAGGTGCGGAATATCCTCCTTGCGCTTGCGCAGCGCCGGGATGGTGATCGGAAAGACGTTCAGGCGATAGTAGAGGTCCTCGCGGAAGTGGCCGTTCTTGACCTCTTCGATCAGGTCCTTGTTGGTCGCCGAAATCAGGCGGACATTGACCTTGTGCGCCGTGCGCGCGCCAACGGTTTCGATTTCACCCTGTTGCACCGCGCGCAGCAGCTTGACCTGGACCTCGAGTGGCAGATCGCCGATTTCGTCGAGGAAGATGGTACCGCCATCGGCTTCCATGAACTTGCCGATGTGGCGCTCGGTTGCCCCCGTGAACGCGCCCTTCTCGTGACCGAAGAGGATGCTTTCGACCAGATTGTGCGGAATGGCGCCGCAATTGACCGTGACAAATGGCTTGCCGGACCGGTCGCTGCCGGACTGGATGGCGCGGGCCACCAATTCCTTGCCGACGCCGGACTCGCCTTCGAGCACGACGGGAATATTCGACTGCGCGGCGCGTTGTGCCAGATCAATCACGCGGATCATCGCCGGGCTTGCCGAGACGATGTCGTCAAAGCCGACAGAGCCGGAACGCGACCGGCGACCGGCGCGCGCCTTGACCTCGCGCTGGTCGAGCTTCAGGGCATTCGAGATCGAGTTGGCGATCCGCTCGGGAGAAACCGGCTTGACGACGAAATCAAAAGCGCCGGCACGCATCGCCTGCACCACAGTCTCGATGCCGCCTTGCCCCGTCTGGACAATCACCGGAACATGGGTGCCGAATTCGTGCAGTGCCTCGAGGAATTCGAGGCCCGTCATCTCGGGCATCATCAGGTCGAGAACGATGATGTTGTAGAGGCCACTGCCTCTCTTGACCATCTCTAGTCCGATCCGGCCGTTTTCCGCCTGATGGACGACGTGGCCGTGACGCTCGATCGCGTTCTTGAGCAGCCGACGCTGGATCGGGTCGTCCTCGACGACAAGAATCTGCGCTGCACCCTTGAGCTCATTGTAACCGGTCATTGCTGCCTCACTTCATGCGAAACCTGAGAAGCACTGTGGCAGAAAGGCTTGAACATCCAGTTTTGAGAAACAATTGCATTTTAACGTTTGCGGTGGGGCCAAATCCGACCCGAAACGGAGCTTATGGGCAGCCGAAAGCCCCTTGATGCCAAGCCTTTAGGCGCCTAGACAGTCAAGCCTGTCGCAAAAGAGGAAGAGGACCCCGATGATGAAAAACACGCTCTCCGGCACGGCCATTAATTTTTCGGCAAGTTCTGCTGCCTCCGCGACGGATGCCGCGCTCGGCGACCTGCCGACCTGGAAATTGCAGGACCTCTACCCTTCCGCGACGTCCACGGCCTTCACCGGCGACATGGAGAAGGCCGGCAAGCAGGCGATCGCCTTCGAAGAGAAGTGGAAGGGCAAGCTTGCCGACGCCGCGACCAAGACGGGCACGGAGGGCATCGGCCAGGCGCTGAAGGAGTACGAGGCGCTGGATGACATCATCGGCCGCCTCGGCTCCTTTACCGGCCTCACCTATTTCTCCGACACATCAAACCCGGTAAACGGCAAGCTCTATGGCGACGCCCAGGCGAAGATCACCGAATTCTCCAGCCATCTCTTGTTTTTTTCGCTCGAACTCAATCGCATCGACGACGCCGTCATCGATGCCTGCATGGTTGATGACCCGGATGCCGGCCACTATCGCCCGTGGCTCGTCGATCTGCGCAAGGACAAGCCATATCAGCTCGAGGACAAGCTGGAGCAGCTCTTCCTGGAAAAGTCGATGACCTCGGCCGCGGCCTTCAATCGCCTGTTCGACGAGACGATGACGGAACTGCGCTTCGACGTCGATGGCGAAAAGCTGCCGCTGGAAGTCACCCTGAACATGCTGCAGGAAAAGGACCCCGAAGTCCGTCGCAAGGGCGCGATGGCGCTCGCGCAGACGTTCAAGGAGAACCTGCGTACCTTTACCCTCATCACCAACACGCTCGCCAAGGACAAGGACATCTCCGACCGCTGGCGCGGCTTCGATGACATCGCCGATAGCAGGCATCTTGCGAACCGCGTCGAGCGCGAAGTGGTCGATGCGTTGGCCGGCGCCGTCAAGGAAGCCTATCCGCGCCTCTCGCACCGCTACTACAAGATGAAGGCAAAGTGGCTCGGCATGGACCAGATGAACTTCTGGGACCGCAACGCGCCACTGCCGGAAACCTCCAACGCCATCATCTCCTGGAATGAGGCGAAGGACACCGTCCTTTCCGCCTACGGCAACTTCGCGCCTGAGATGGCTGCGATCGCCAAGCGCTTCTTCGACGAACAGTGGATCGACGCGCCGGTTCGCCCCGGCAAGGCGCCGGGCGCCTTCGCACATCCGACGGTCCCGTCGGCGCATCCCTACGTGCTCGTCAACTATCTCGGCAAGCCGCGCGACGTGATGACACTCGCTCATGAGCTCGGTCACGGCGTCCACCAGGTTCTGGCTGGTGCCCAGGGCGCCCTGATGTGCCAGACGCCCCTCACTCTGGCGGAAACCGCCTCCGTCTTCGGTGAAATGCTGACCTTCCGCGCCCTCCTCGACACGACGAAGGACAAGCGTGAGCGCAAGGCCATGCTCGCCCAGAAGGTCGAGGACATGATCAATACAGTCGTGCGCCAGATCGCCTTCTACGAATTCGAACGCAAGATTCACACCGCCCGCAAGGCCGGTGAACTGACGTCGGAGGACATCGGCGAACTCTGGCTTTCCGTGCAGTCGGAGAGCCTCGGGCCGGCGATCAAGATTTCAGAGGGCTATGAGACCTATTGGGCCTACATCCCGCACTTCATCCATTCGCCCTTCTACGTCTACGCCTACGCATTCGGCGACTGCCTGGTGAACTCGCTCTATGCCGTCTACGAGAAGGCTGACAAGGGCTTCCAGGAGAAGTATTTCGAGCTTCTGAAGGCCGGCGGGACCAAGCATCATTCGGAGCTCCTGAAACCGTTCGGCCTGGATGCCACCGATCCGTCGTTCTGGAGCAAGGGGCTGTCGATGATCGAAGGGCTGATCGACGAATTGGAAGCGCTTGATTAAGAGCGCATAGGCTCTCGATCCAAAGGCAGGCATGACCAACGCTGAACGCCACGTTCTGTTCCGGGATGACACGACCGGGCAAGTGATGCTCTTTTCCGACCCGTCGGAGATCATCATTGCCCGGACGGGTGGTGAGTTCTTTGCTGGACTTGCCCGCATGGAAGAGGCAAAGGCTGCCGGCAAATGGCTGGCGGGCTACATGGCCTATGAAGCCGGCTACCTCTTCGAGAAAAAGCTGGCGACCTTCCTGCAGGAAGGTCGCGAAACGCCGCTGCTCGCCTTTGGCGTCTTCGATGGCCCGCTGCCTGAGACCCATCCCCTCGCCCAGCCCAAGCACCGCAGCGAGAACGACGAATTCCTGAGCGAACCCAAAGCCGGCTGGGATTTTTCTACCTATAAGGAGCGCTTCGAGCGCCTGCATTGGCATCTACGCCAGGGAGATTGCTACCAAGCGAACCTCACCATGCCGATCACCGCCCTCTGCCGCGGCGATCCGCGCGCCGCCTTCTGGTCGCTGATCGAACGGCAGCCGGTGAAATACGGCGCGCTTGTCGATCTTGGCGGCCCGATCCTCCTTTCCCGCTCTCCCGAACTCTTCTTCCGCACGGACGAGGAAGGCTGGATCGAAACGCATCCGATGAAGGGCACGGCAAAACGCGGGGCGAGCGAAGCCGAAGATGCAGCGATCATTGCCGCGATGCGTGAGGACATCAAGACCCAGGCCGAAAACCGCATGATCGTCGACCTGCTGCGCAACGATATCTCGCGCATCACGGAGGTCGGAACGCTCGACGTTCCCAAGCTCTTCGACATCGAGACCTATCCCACCGTGCACCAGATGGTCAGCCATGTGCAGGCGAAACTCCTCCCCGATCTAACGATCCGCGATATCTTCGCCGCACTTTTTCCCTGCGGATCGATCACCGGCGCGCCAAAGCTTAGCGCCATGCAGATCCTGCACACGCTGGAGGACGCGCCACGCGACGCCTATTGCGGCGCGATCGGCATGATTGCGCCCGGCGGCGCCATGCGCTTTTCGGTGGCGATCCGCACCATCAGCCTGTTTGCCGGTGGCAAGGCGGTCTTCAACGTCGGCGGCGGCATCGTCTTCGATTCCACCGCCGAGGCCGAATACGAAGAGTGCCTTCTGAAGGCGCGGTTTGCGATCGGCGATCAGGAGATCGCGCGATGAACGACTTCTCGCTGATCGAAACCCTGCGCTGGGAACCGGACACTGGCTTCGTCCGACTACGCCTGCATCTGGCACGCCTCTCCCGCTCCGCCCGCCGTATCGGCTTTCCCAATCCCGCGGCTACCGCCGCCAAACTCGAGGCGGCCGTTGCGAGCGCTGATATGCCCCTGCGCATACGGCTGACACTCGATCGGCACGGGCATATCGAAGTGATGTCGACACCGTTTGTCCCCACGCCCACCGGCACCGAATGGAAGGTCCGGCTCGCAAAGGCGCGCCTTGATTCCACTGACAAATTGCTGCGACTGAAGACGACGCGCCGTGGCGTCTATGAGGCGGCTCGTGCCGAATATCCCGCGTCGGAAGCCGACGAAGTGTTGCTCCTGAACGAGCGAGACGACGTCTGCGACGGCACGATCACCTCCATTTTCCTCGACGACGGGTCGGGAATGCTGCGAACGCCGCCGATTTCCTGCGGCCTGCTGGCCGGCGTGCTGCGCACCGAACTGATCTGCCAGCGCAAGGCACGCGTCGGACGCATTACCCGACAGGATCTCACAGCAGGCAAACTCTATGTCGGCAATTCGTTGCGGGGGCTGATCCACGCCCGCCTCGTCGACTAGGCGACGATCTTTAGCCGGTCGCGGCCGCTCTGTTTGGCGTGGTACAACGCCTCGTCGGCCCGGGCATAAACCTCGCGCGCCGTCTCGCCCGGCCGCAACTCGGCCAGTCCCGCCGAGCATGTGTAAGAGAACGAAGGCACCGTCGGTATGGGGCGGGCGCCGCGCACCATTCCGATGATACGGTCGACAATCAGTTCCGCCTGCGCCAGCGTCGTATCCGGCAGGATCAGCATGAATTCCTCGCCGCCGATCCGCCCGAAGCTGTCGCGTCGCCGGATGACCGGCTGCACGCGGCGCGAGAAATCGATCAGTACGTCGTCGCCGAACTGGTGGCCATAAATGTCATTGATGCGCTTGAAGAAGTCGAGGTCCATGATGCAGATGCAGCCGACGACGCCTGCATTGGCGGACCCCTGACGTGCAATCAGGCTTTCCAGCGCCGCCATCATGAAACGACGGTTGGAAATACTCGTCAACTCATCCGTCTGCGAGGCCCGCAGCGCAAAATCACGATCCTGCCTGACATCGCGTTCGCTCTGCTTCAGATGCGTGATGTCGCTGGCAATGCAGAGCATCCAACCATCTTTCTGCACTGTCTCGGTCATCCAGAACCAGCGCCCGTCGACGACGTCCGTCTCGAAAGCGCGAAATGGCAGCTTGCCGCGGCGCGACTGCGCGGAAACGAGCCACACCTCGAAATCGGCAGTGCGAATGATCGTCCCCTTGCCGGCGCGCGTATTGCGCCGCATCAGTTCCGACCACAAAGGCGTTTCATCGGGTTCGATGGCGTAGGTCGAACGAAAAGCCGGATTTGCATAGCGCAGTCGGTCTTCCTGATCGTAAAGGGCAATCAGGACGGCACTGTCTTCCTGCAATTCGGCAAGCCGCTCAGATATCTGGTTCATCCGATTGTTCCGGGCGTGCTGACATTAACGGTTCGCACTTTGGAGCAGAATTCTGAAAAGAGTATGGATGGCTCCGCGCCAATTGAATATTCACGTGCGTCGGAACGCAACACCCTGAAAGGAAATTCTGCGATGTTCATCCTCGCCCTAACCTATGTGAAGCCGAACGAGGAAGCCGACAAGCACATGGAGCCGCATATGGCCTGGGTCAGGGAAGGCTATGCAAAAGGTTGGTTCCTCGCCTCCGGACGCAAAGTGCCGCGCACCGGAGGCGTGGTCCTTGCGATCGGACAGCGCGCCGAAATCGATGCCTATGTCGCACAAGACCCGTTCACGGTGAATGGCATCGCCGAATACGAGATCACCGAGGTCGCCATCACCACGACGGCGGCGGGATTGGATATCCTGAAAGACTAAACGCCAAACCAACGTGGCAGCGGTATGAACGACCTCAGTGAACATCTTCAATCTTTGGAACAGCTGTTGTTCGAGTCGGAAGTCCGCAGCTCGCGTTCCGCGCTCGAATCCCTTCTTGCCCCCGAATTCCGGGAAATCGGCGCTTCCGGTGGCCTGTATCTCTATGAGGACATCATATCTGCCCTACTCGCTGAGCCACCGGACGGTACAGCGCGCACTTTGACCGATTTCGAGATGCAATTGCTCTCTCCCGACCTGGCGCTCGTCACCTACAGGGCGATGCGGACCGTTCCCGCCAGCCCGCCCGTCAGATCGCTGCGCAGTTCCGTCTGGCGGTATGATGCCGACGGTCAGTGGCGGATGGTCTTCCATCAGGGGACGTTGACGGCATAGAGTGCTGTCATGACGCTTCCGACCCACACGCCCTATGACGGCTCCACTCCCCCGTTCACCATCGGCTTGATGCCGCTCGATCTTGCCCGCTGGATCGAACCGGATAGCGATTGGGCACGCTATATCGGCGAGAAGAAACGACTGATCGAGAGCCATCGCGACGAGATTTTCGTTGCCGAGGAGGAGACCGCGGAGGCGCAACAGGAGGTCTTCGATCTCCTGCAGGCTCACCTTGCAGAATGCCATCCGGAGTTCGCCCACAGCGTTACCGATGCCGCCAACCGGGACGCGCCACCCCTGCTGCGCGCCGGCCTGCTGGTGCAGGACGATCTTGTCATCATGCGGCGTAAGCAGGACGGCTGGCATCTCGTCGCCGGCTTCGTCGCCTTCCCTTCCTCGTGGTCGCTGCAAGAAAAGTTCGGTCGTCCGATGCAGGCGATCCACGCCGACGTGCCCGGTTTCGGCGAAGGGACGCGCAACGCGGCGCTCATCACCCGCATCTTTGATAACCTGCAGGTCTCGCAGCCAGTGGAACGACTGAATTGGTCCGTGAACGTCACGGACGATCTCTTCCTCCCGGTCTCCAAACACCGCCGCCCGCCGTCTGCCGAACCGTTTACGCTCGCCGAGCGCTTTGCGCGGGTCGAGCGGCAGACACTGCGCAGACTGCCCAGGTCGGGCGATATCCTTTTCACGATCCGCGTCCACGTCGATCCAATTGCAGCGATCGCCCATCATCCGAACGCCGGCAAACTCGCCGAAAGCTTCGCCGTGCAACTGGACAGTCTCGATGATCATCAGGCGGCCTATAAAGGTCTGACATTGCAGAAGGCGGAGCTCGCCGCCAAGCTTCGGGCACTCGCAGCCGCCCTCTTTCCCGCCTGATATTCGTGTTCCCGGCCCGAACGCTCTTTATTGTGACGCTGTTTTATGGTTAGAGCCGGTCACTTCGCATTATCTGCGCCATTTCAGATGAATTCTAATTCTTAAGGCTCATCGCCTTCGTCGCCTTCCACAGGAGAAAAGAATGACGGAACAGACCCACCCGGTATATGCCGAAATTACCGGCCCGATCGTCATGATCGGCTTTGGCTCCATCGGCCGCGGCACGCTGCCGCTGATCGAGCGCCACTTCAAGTTCGACAAGAGCCGGATGGTAGTCATCGACCCGCGCGACGACGCAGATCACACCGAAATCATGGCAAAGCACGGCGTGAGGCACATCAAGTCGCATGTCACCAAGGACAATTACAAGGAGCTACTGAAGCCGCTTCTGACCGAAGGCGGCGGCCAGGGTTTCTGCGTCAATCTTTCCGTCGATACCGGGTCGGTCGACCTGATGAAGCTCTGCCGCAAGCTCGGCGCTCTCTACATCGACACTGTTGTCGAACCCTGGCTGGGCTTCTATTTCGACAAGAGCATGAAGAACGCCGACCGCACCAACTACGCGCTGCGCGAAACCCTGCGCAAGGAAAAGGCGAAGAACCCAGGCGGTGCCACTGCTGTTTCGACTTGCGGCGCTAACCCGGGCATGGTCTCGTGGTTCGTCAAGAAGGCGCTCGTCAACCTTGCCAACGATATCGGCCTGAAGTTCGAGGAGCCGGATCAGCATGACCGCGAAGGCTGGGCAAAGCTGATGAAGAAGGTCGGCGTCAAGGGCGTCCACATCGCCGAGCGTGACACGCAGCGCACCAAGCATCCGAAGCCGCTCAACGTCTTCTGGAACACCTGGTCTGTCGAAGGCTTCATCTCGGAAGGCCTGCAGCCGGCCGAGCTCGGCTGGGGCACCCACGAAAACTGGATGCCGAAGAACGGCAAGAAGCACAAGAAGGGCTGCAAGGCTGCGATCTACCTGGAGCAGCCTGGCGCCAACACGCGCGTCCGCACCTGGTGCCCGACGCCCGGCCCGCAGTACGGCTTCCTCGTCACCCATAACGAGTCGATCTCGATCGCCGATTACTTCACGGTTCGCGACAAGGACGGCGAAGTAACCTTCCGCCCAACCTGCCACTACGCCTACCATCCGGCCAACGACGCCGTGCTGTCGCTGCACGAAATGTTCGGCAATGGCGGCACGTCGCAGCCGGTGCACCACGTTCTCGATGAGGACGAACTGGAGGACGGCATCGACGAACTCGGCGTCCTGCTCTACGGCCACGAAAAGAACGCCTACTGGTACGGCTCGCGCCTGTCGCTGGAAGAAACCCGCCGCATCGCGCCTTATCAGAACGCCACCGGCCTACAGGTAACCTCCGCTGTTCTCGCCGGCATGGTCTGGGCGCTCGAAAACCCGGACGCCGGCATCGTTGAAGCCGACGAGATCGACTACAAGCGCTGCCTCGAAGTGCAGACGCAATACCTCGGACCCGTCGAAGGCCACTACACCGACTGGACGCCGCTGGACGGTCGCCCGGGACTCTTCCCGGAAGAGATCGACACCAAGGATCCCTGGCAGTTCAAGAACATCCTCGTTCGCTGATCTTAGCCAGAACCGCATTCCAAGGTGCCCGCCGCAAGGCGGGCATTTTTGTAACGCCTGCTGTATAAATGCCGTCTCATCTCGACGCAGCCTTGCCTTCCTTGGGTGCTCGCGCCATGTTTTCTGCAACCACACGGATAGTTTTTGCTCCGAATCTCCGGGAGAAGCCTATGAAAATCAGAACCCTCGTTGCCATTGTCGGCGCCGCCGCAGCCTTGACTGCTTGCACTATGTCGTCGCCACGCCCGGTGCCGGTTGCAGCAAATCCGGCTCCGTCTGGCGTCGAAGGCTCATGGGCGGATCCGAACGGCATCATCTCCACCTTCCAGGCGGGAACATTCACCACCCGCACGACCGACAGCAATCAGCTTCTGGCGTCCGGCACCTATGTGAATACCTCTCCGTCGCTGGTCGAGATCAATATGACGTCGCTGGTGCGCAAGACGCAATCCAAGGTCAACTGCGCGCTGGTGACCCAGAGCCAGCTAAACTGCACCTCGGACGCCGGGTCGCAATTCACCTTGACCCGCCGCATGTAAGGTCGCCAGCACCGAACGACAAAAGCTCCCTTCGGGGAGCTTTTTTGTTTACTGCTCTTGGAAAGCACCGAGGCTGTCACAGCTTTTTCTCTTGCCGCCGCTAGTGCTAGGTGAAAACATCGATCACGCAGGGACGGCGGAGCGCAGGGGTCAAAGGCTTCGCCCAGAAATCAGGAGAGCAGGATGACGAAATCATTTCAATTCGGTCTGCTGACCGCGTCGATGCTGACGCTGTCGAGCGGCGCCGCTTTTGCCGATTACGAGCTCAATATTCTTCACATCAACGATTTCCATTCGCGCATCGAGTCGATCAACAAGTTCGACTCCACCTGCTCTGCCGAGGAAGAGGGCAAGAAGGAATGCTTCGGCGGTGCAGCCCGCCTGAAGACCGCGATCGACCAGCGTCGCGATGCCCTGAACGGCAAGAACGTGATGCTGCTCAATGCCGGCGACAATTTCCAAGGCTCGCTTTTCTACACCACCTACAAGGGCGCTGTCGAAGCCGAAGTGCTGAATGAGATGAAGTTCGACGTGATGACCGTCGGCAACCACGAGTTCGACGACAGCGAGGATGGCCTGGCAACCTTCCTCGACAAGGTCAAGTTTCCCGTCATTTCGGCCAACGTCCTGGCCGGCGACGGCTCCAAGCTCGGCGACCGTATCAAGCCTTCGCTGGTGCTCGATGTCGGTGGCCAGAAGATCGGCATCGTCGGCGCCGTGACCAACGACACGGAAGAACTGTCCTCGCCCGGCCCGAAGGTGATGATCGCCGACGACGTGCAGACCATCACGGCGGCCGTCGAAGACCTGAAGAAGCAGGGTATCAGCAAGATCATCGCTTTGACCCATGTCGGCTATCCGCGCGACCTCGCGGCCATCGCCAAGATCCCCGATGTCGACGTTGTCGTCGGCGGTCATTCGCATAGCCTGCTGTCGAATACCGACCCGAAAGCGGAAGGCCCCTACCCGACGATGGTCGACAATCCCGGCGGCTACAAGGTGCCGGTGGTCCAGGCCGCGTCCTACAGCAAGTATCTCGGCGACCTCGTCGTCACCTTCGATGACAATGGCGTTGTCAAGGAAGCCAAGGGCGACCCGATCCTGATCGATTCTTCCTTCACCCCCGATCCGACACTCACCGCCCGGATCGCCGAGCTCGCCAAGCCGATCGAGGAACTGCGCAAGAAGGTCATCGGCTCCAGCGAAGCTCCGATCCAAGGTGACCGCACTGTCTGCCGCGTCGAGGAATGCTCAATGGGCAACCTCGTTGCCGACGCCATGCTCGACCGCGGCAAGAGCCAGGGCATGACCATCGCCATCCAGAACGGCGGCGGACTGCGCGCATCGATCGATGCCGGCGACATCACCCAGGGCGAAGTGATCACCGTTCTGCCGTTCCAGAACACGCTGGCGACTTTCCAGCTGACGGGCGCCGAAATCCGCAAGGCCTTGGAAAACGGCCTAAGCCAGATCGAACAGGGCGCCGGCCGCTTTCCACAGGTGTCGGGCCTGAAATACACCTTCGACAGGACCAAGCCCGCCGGCAACCGTCTCGTATCGGTCGAGGCCAAGGAGGGCGACGCCTTCGTGCCGCTCGATGACGCGAAAACCTATGGTGTCGTCACCAACAACTTCATGCGTGCCGGTGGCGATGGCTATTCGATCTTCGAGACAGCAGGCAAGAACGCCTACGACTTCGGCCCCGACCTAGCCGACGTGACGGCCGAGTACATTGCCGCGCACTCGCCCTACAAGCCCTACACCGACGGTCGCGTGACCGAGGTCGCAGCCTCCGGAACCGAAGCACCGGCGACGACGGAACCCGCGCCCGCTGCGCCTGCCTCCCCGACGGCACCGGCAACGTTGGCGGTCCCGGCAGCGCCGACCGCGGAAGCTCCCGCAGCGCTTGCCCCGAATACGCCGACCAACCACGTCATCGCCGCCGGCGATACGCTCTGGGATCTCGCCGAGCAGTTCTACGGCGACGGCGCGCTCTGGAAGAAGATCTCCGAGGCCAACGGCACGCCGGCGCCACGCCACCTGACGATCGGCAAGGAACTGCAGATTCCGTCGAAGTAAGACGATTTGTCTCGATCCTGAAAGCCGGTCCGGGGTTTCCCGGGCCGGCTTTGTTCCTATAGGGTGAACCATCGAAGCCGGGCTGCGTATGAGCCGGCAGACCAGACGATACCGGGGTTTAAATGACGACTGTTGATACTGCGCACCGTCCGGCGGACCATCCGCCCGTGAAATCAGGCAAGGTGGGCGTCCTGCTTGTCAATCTCGGCACGCCCGATGGCACCGACTACGCCTCCATGCGCCGTTACCTCCGGGAATTCCTGACCGACAAGCGCGTCATCGAGTGGTCGCCCTGGAAGTGGTATCCGATCCTGTTCGGCATCGTTCTCAACACCCGTCCGCAGAAGGTAGGCAAGGCCTATGAGACGATCTGGAACAAGGACAGGAATGAGAGCTACCTGCGCACCTACACGCGCAACCAGTCCGACCTTATGGCCGAACGCCTGAAGGACTTGCCGAATGTCAAGGTGGACTGGGCGATGCGCTACGGGACGCCCTCGATCCCCTCGCGCATCCAGACGCTGAAGGACGAAGGCTGCGACCGCATCGTTCTCTTCCCGCTCTACCCGCAATATGCCGCCGCAACGACCGCGACCGTCAACGACAAGGCCTTCCAGCAGCTGCTCAAGATGCGCCGGCAGCCGGCGCTGCGCACCGTCCCGGATTATCACGACGACGAGACCTATATCGAGGCGCTTGCCAATTCGGTGACCAACCATCTGGCGACGCTCGACTGGCAGCCGGACATGGTGCTCGCGTCCTTCCACGGCATTCCGCTCTCCTACTCCGAGCAGGGCGACCCCTATTACTGGCAATGCCAGAAGACTGGTCGGCTGCTGCGCGAACGGCTGGGACTGCCGGAGGAGAAATTCATGGTGACCTTCCAGTCTCGCTTCGGCCCGGAAGAGTGGCTGCAGCCCTACACCGACAAGACGGTCGAGAAGCTGGCGCAGGATGGCGTCAGGAAGATCGCCGTGCTGAACCCCGGCTTCGTGTCCGACTGTCTGGAGACGCTGGAAGAGATTGCCGAACAGGCTGCCCATTCTTTCCATGAGAATGGCGGCGAGAAGTTCACCCACATTCCCTGCCTCAACGACAGCGAAGACGGCATGCGGGTGCTGGAAAAGGTCGTTCGCCGCGAACTGCTCGGCTGGGTCTGATCAGACGCCGCGTTTGTTGCCCCAGATCAGGACATGCAACTGGGGCAGCACGCGTGCCTCGAACCACCGGTCCTCGGTCACCTTGTCGACCAGCCACAACATCCTGTCCATGATACCGTCGATATCGACGCGCGCATCGTCGTCGTCGGGCGGCGGTGGCGTGTGGTTTCCCGGCTGCAGGTAGACGGACAGATGTGGATAACGCACCGCCGCCTCCCGGGCATAGGCATAGTCGAGATCGTCGAAAACGACGATCTTCAAGGCGATGGCAGGCCCATTGCCCGCTTTGCGAAGACAGTCCTCGAAGGCATCCCAGTCCGTCGCCATGCCGCTCGACGGCGGCTTGGGGCTCAACACGAGCACATCGAGATCGGCAAACCATTCCTTGGCGACGCTGCCCTGCGTCTCCAGCGCGAACTTGTAGCCCTGCTCATGCCCGTGCGCGATGAGACCGCCAAGCGGCTGGATCGCCGGGTTGCCGCCCGAAAGCGACACCATGAGCGGCTTGCCGCCGGAGAGCCGCGTCACCTCTGCCCATATGCCATCGACCGTCATGGGCAGCCATTGATCGCGATACTCGCTATCAACAGCATGCAGGCTGTCGCACCACGAACAGCGATAATCGCAACCGCCGGTGCGGACGAAGACGGTTGGCAGGCCGATCAGTATGCCTTCCCCCTGGATCGTCGGCCCGAAGATCTCGCTGACGCGGATCTGCGTCTCGCGAGCCGCGCTCATGGCCGGTATTCCGCCCAGGTCTTCGGCGTCTCGCTAACGCGCACCGCCGATGTCTCCGGCAGTCGCTCCTTGCACCAGTGGTAGAAGTGCTTGGCGAGATATTCCGATGTCACGCGATCATGGCCGAACACTTCGTTCAGATGCCGATGGTCGAAGCGCTCGTCGATGTAGCGCTTCAGCGGCGAAAGCTCGTGATAGTCGCGCACGAAGCCGTTCTCATCGAGCTCGGCGGCAGCTAACTCCACCACGACGATATAGTTGTGCCCGTGCAGTCGCGCGCATTGATGATCGGCGGGCAGATGCGTCAGCTGATGAGATGCGGAGAAGTGGAACTCCTTGGTGATGCGAAACATCACTTCACCTCCCTGGCCGAATAGCCTGACGTTGCGGCCACCCAGAAATCCGGATCCTCGTATTCCGTCGGATCGGCGACGCCGGCCAGATGAAAAGCCTCACGCCGCTCAACACAGGTGCCGCACCGCCCGCAGTGGCGTGTGCCGCCCTTGTAACAGGACCACGTCTCGGCAAAGGGCGTCCCGTATTTCGCGCCATCCGTGACGATGTCGGCCTTCGAGATGTTGACGTATGGTGCCAGCAGCGAAACGCTGGCATAGCCGTCGAGCGCCTGGTTCTGCATTTCCTGGAAGGCATCGATGAAGCCCGGGCGGCAATCGGGATAGATGAAGTGGTCGCCGCCATGCACGGCAACGGCCACCGCATCCGCCTTCTGGGCCGCGGCGAGGCCGAAGGCGATTGCCAGCATGATAGCATTGCGGTTCGGCACCACGGTCGCCTTCATTGTCTCCTCAGCATAGTGGCCGTCAGGCACGTCGACATCGTCGGTCAACGCCGATCCTGTCAGGTGCCGGCCGATGGTGCGGATATCGATGATCTGGTGCGGCACGCCGAGTCGCTTGGCGCAGGCGGTGGCAAAGTCCAGTTCCTTGCGGTGGCGCTGTCCGTAATCGAAGGAAAGCAGGCCGATAAGTTGATGCTCCGCCGCCACCCGATGGGCGAGCGAAATGGAGTCCAATCCGCCGGAGCAGATGACGATAGTCTTCATAATGAGGATCCCTTGTTTTGACCGGGTGGGCTGCGACCGGTATTTTCTGCGGGACTTCTATGCCAAAGCGACCCCGTTGTGAATAGCCTCCGGACATCCCATATCGAATCCATGATCGAACGGCGTCGCCGGCCGAAGCTACTGGCGTTTGGGGTCGGCTCGTTTAAGGTTGTGACAGTCGATTCTATCGCGGGGGAGTTTTATGGTTCTGGGCGGCTTTGATATCGTCGTTATTGCTCTGGTCGTCTTCGTCATCCTGGTGCTGTTTGCCGGTATCAAGACGGTGCCGCAGGGCTACCGCTACACGATCGAGCGTTTCGGCCGCTACACCCGCACCCTCGAGCCCGGCCTCAACCTGATTACACCATTCATCGAGCGCGTCGGCGCCCGCATGAACGTCATGGAACAGGTGCTCAACGTGCCGACACAGGAGGTCATCACCAAGGACAACGCCTCCGTCTCTGCCGATGCGGTCTCCTTCTACCAGATTCTCAACGCCGCCGAGGCCGCCTATCAGGTATCAAACCTCGAAAACGCCATCCTCAACCTGACGATGACCAACATCCGTTCGGTCATGGGTTCGATGGACCTCGACGAACTGCTCTCGAACCGCGACGCGATCAACGACCGCTTGCTGCGCGTCGTCGACGACGCGGTGCAGCCGTGGGGGATCAAGGTGACGCGCGTCGAGATCAAGGACATCCAGCCGCCGCGCGACCTGGTCGACGCTATGGCACGGCAGATGAAGGCAGAGCGCGAGAAGCGCGCGCAGGTGCTCGAAGCCGAAGGCTCCCGTAATGCGCAGATCCTCCGGGCCGAGGGCGCCAAACAGTCCGCAATCCTTCAGGCCGAGGGCCAGCGCGAGGCGGCATTCCGGAATGCGGAAGCCCGCGAGCGGCTCGCGGAAGCCGAAGCCAAGGCGACAAAAATGGTGTCGGAGGCGATTGCCTCAGGCAACGTCCAGGCCATCAACTATTTCGTGGCCCAGAAATATACCGAGGCACTGACCGCGATCGGCACCGCCGGCAATTCGAAGGTCGTGCTGATGCCGGTCGAGGCTTCCTCCCTCATCGGATCGCTCGGCGGTATCGGCGCGATCGCCAAGGAGGTCTTTGGCGACAATCCGACGCCGCCGGCGCCGCGTCCGCAGCCAACGCCGCGCACCACCCCGGCCGTCAACCCCTTCAACCCGCCAACGGAGCGCTGAGCCATGATTGCCAGCCTTGTCGCGGAACTCGGGCCCTGGAGCTGGTGGATTGCCGGCCTGATACTGTTGGCGGCAGAATTGATCGCCCCGGGCTTCTTCCTCATCTGGATCGGCCTTGCTGCCTTGATCGTCGGCATGCTGTCGCTGCTGTTCTGGGATAGCAGCTTCTGGTTCTGGCAAGTTCAGGCCATCCTGTTTGCGCTGCTTGCCGTCGTGGCAACCTTCATCGGCCGCAAACTGACCGTGCGGCACGGCGAAACCGATCAGCCTTTCCTCAATCAGCGGGCCGAAAGCCTCGTGGGGCGTACCGCAACCCTTGCGGAGCCCATTCGCGAAGGGCGCGGCCGTATTCGCCTCGACGATACGGTCTGGCGCGTCAGCGGCCCCGATCTGCCGGTCGGCACCAAGGTAAAGGTAGTGGCAAGCAGCGGCCGCGATCTCACCGTGGAAGCGGCCTGATCAAGCGACGCCGATCCGCAGCAGATCGTGGAAGTGCACGAGCCCGATCGGGCGGTTGTCATCGTCGATCACGATCAACGCCCCGATACTGTGTTGGTTGAGCATCGCCAGCGCGGCCGTTGCCAGCACTGTCGGCTTCACCGTCTTCGGTGTCCGGGTCATGATATCGTCAACCAGCAGTTCGGAGAGGTTGCGCGCCAGGTTGCGCGCCACGTCGCCTTCGGTGACGATACCGCAGAGACGGCCGTCCTCCTCCACGATCCCGACGCAGCCGAAATGCTTGCGCGAGAGTGTCGAGATGGCTTCCGGCACCGACGTCCCCCTCGCTACCAATGGCACGCGATCACCTGTATGCATGATGTCGGCGACGTGGCTGAGACTTGCACCGAGCTTGCCACCCGGGTGGAAGACATGAAAATCGCGGGCAGAGAAGCCGCGCGCGTCCAAAAGGGCGATTGCCAGCGCATCGCCCATGGCAAGCTGCATCAACGTCGACGTCGTCGGCGCAAGCCCATGCGGGCAGGCCTCCTCTTCGTTTGGCATCAGCAAGATGATGTCGGAGGCAGTGGCGAGTGACGATTTCTCGGAACAAGTGACGGCAATCAGTGGGATCGAGAAACGGCGCGTATAGGCAACGATGCTGCGAAGCTCAGCACTTTCCCCGCCCTTGGAAAGGGCAAGAACCACATCGGTCGTGCCAATCATCCCGAGATCGCCGTGGTTCGCCTCGGCAGCGTGGACGAAGAAGGCCGGCGTGCCTGTCGAAGCCAATGTGGCGGCGATCTTCACCCCGATATGGCCGCTCTTGCCGACACCGGTGACGATGACGCGACCGGTGATCCCGGTAATCGTCTCGACCGCCCGCATGAAGGGCGCAGCAAGGCCGTGGCCAAAAGCACGCTCCAAGGCCTCAAGCGCCCGCCTCTCGGTGCCGATCGTCCGCTTCGCAGACTCCAGGACACCGTCTTCGATGACATTTACCGCTCTTTTGATCATGGCACTGGGTTAGCGGTTTTCACTGGCCGAGTCCATCGGCTGATCCTCAAGGCATGCCCGGGAAACGAATGGTTAACCACAAGCCTTTACGTTCGGGTAACGCTTCGAAGCATGCCAGGATCGACATGAGTCATTGGAAGGACACGAGCAGTCTCACGCCGCTCCGCGCGGTGGGCTTTGCCGTGTCCATGGCTCTCACCGTAGGCGCTTTCCTTGTTTCCCAAGCCGCATTTGCGCAGTCGACGCCGGTCTCCAACACCTCGATACGCTCATCCAACGCAC
This sequence comes from Rhizobium sp. CF122, assembly GCF_000282035.1. Taxonomy (GTDB): domain Bacteria; phylum Pseudomonadota; class Alphaproteobacteria; order Rhizobiales; family Rhizobiaceae; genus Rhizobium. Next base: position 78,053 of record NZ_AKKA01000078.1, on the reverse strand, counting down.
CGGCTTTCGCGGCGCCGGAGGATGAAAGCGATATCCCCGAAACGCCGAATAGCACCACGTCAGCGACCGATAATGCCGCACAAGGAGCCACGACCGCCACCATCGCAGCGCCCGATCAGAAGCCGAGCGATGAAACCACCGGGGCGATCCTTGATGAGGACATGATGCGCCTCAACACGCGCGAGGCGCCGCTCGACGAGCGGCTGCCGCCCCGCAAGCCGGAGCCGAATCCGGCTACCGAGGAAACGCCGGGCATCCACATCGGCACCTTCGTACTGCGCCCCACCATCACCCAGAGCATCAACACCGAGACGCAGGAGGATGGCGGCGTCAAGCAGACACGCGCGTTTCTCGAAACGGACATGCACACGACGCTGACGTCCGACTGGGCTTTGCACCAGCTCTTGGTGACGACCGACGGTGCCTGGCAGAAAAACGTCAGCGGCGAAGGTGAAGAACAGCCGGATTTCAGGATTATCGGCGATCTGCGCCTTGATCTTCCAGAGGATACGACGGCGCACATTACCGGCGGCTATCATTTCTACCGCGAAGACACTGATGATCCGAATGCCGTGCAGAACGCGGACCAGCAATCGGATGTCCAGGAATTCAGCGCCGGCGCCTCGATTGAACGCGATTTCGGCATCCTGCGCGGCAGTACCGGCATCGATCTCAACCGCGCGATCTATTCCGACGCCACGTTGTCTGATGGCACGACTGTTTCGCTGGGCGACCGCAACCAGACGAGCGGCACGATCCGCGGTCGCATCGGCTACGAGCTATCTCCCGCACTCATCCCCTTCATCGAGGCCAATGTCGGCAAGACGGTCTATGACGAGAGAGTTGATTCGGCCGGCTTCCGCCGGTCGGGGGATAGCTATGGCGCCAAAGTCGGCGTCGAGCTTGATATGGGCGAAAAGCTTCGCGGGGAGGTTGGGGTTGGCTACGAGACGGCCACCTTCGACGATCCGCGCCTTTCGGATATCGACACGGCCGTGGTAGACGCTCAACTCCTTTGGTCGCCGCTCAGAGGCACCGACGTCAATATCGGCCTGCTGACAAGCATCAACCCGTCGACGGCCGCCGGTGAATCCGGCTATGTTTCCCATGCCTTGACGACGGGCGTCACGCATCAGCTGCGTGACAATCTGACAGGCACCGTCCTCGGCGGCATCACCTACCGCGACTACCCCTCCGATAGCCCGACCAGCGACGAGACGGTCTACACTACGAGCGCCGGCCTGACCTGGAACATCAACCGCTACCTCGATCTGACCAGCACGATCGGCTACGAACTGACGTCTCGCAAGACGAGCACTGACTCCGAACAGTGGCGGGCCGGTGTCGGCCTTAAACTGAAGCGCTGAAACGAAATCCGCCTCCAAGTGGGAGACTTGAAGGCGGATCAATCTATTCAAGAATTATCTAGACTTGCCTCAGAGGCCCTTCAGCAGCGCCTTGAAGCCTTCCTCGACCGTCGGGCGGATATCCGCACGTTCCAGTGCGAATGCCACGTTGGCGAGGATGAAGCCATCCTTGGCGCCGCAGTCGTAGGTCGTGCCGCGGAAATGATAGCCCGCGAAGGTCTGATCCTTGAGCAGCTTCAGCATGCCGTCGGTCAACTGGATTTCGTTGCCGGCGCCGCGTTCCTGGGTTTCCAGGATCTTGAAGACCTCAGGCTGCAGGATGTAGCGGCCATTGATGAAGTAGTTCGACGGCGCTGTGCCCTTGGCCGGCTTCTCGACCATGCCGGTGATGCGGAAGCCATCACCGATCGCTTCGCCGACGCCGACGATGCCGTATTTATGGGCCTGATCGGGGGCGCACTCCTCGACGGCGATGATGTTGCCGCCGCTCTGGGCATAGAGATCGATCATGCCCTTCATGCAACCCTTGCCTTCGCTCTTCATGATCATGTCGGGCAACAGTAGCGCGAATGGCTCGTTGCCGACGATCTCGCGGGCGCACCAGACGGCGTGGCCGAGGCCGAGCGGCTCCTGCTGACGGGTGAAGCTGACCGTACCAGCCTTGGGAAGCTGGCCGGCAAGCAACGTCATTTCCGCCTGCTTGCTGCGCTCGCGCAGCGTCTGCTCGAGTTCGAAGTGAATATCGAAGTAGTCTTCGATGATGTGCTTGTTGCGACCTGTGACGAAAACGAAATGCTCGATGCCAGCTTCCAGGGCTTCGTCGACGACATACTGAATGATGGGTTTGTCGACGACAGTCAGCATTTCCTTCGGCACGGCTTTGGTGGCCGGGAGAAAGCGGGTCCCGAGACCTGCAACCGGAAATACAGCTTTGCGAACTTTTTTATGCTCTGCCACACAATCCTCCTGCGATGATTACACCGCTTGAAATAAAAGGCATTTTTGATTGGACTAGATGAGATTTGCTACCGTTTTGCAAATGGTGACTGCGTTCCTGCGTCATGGTAAAGAATTTGTTGACTCCGTTCGGGTAGTCTCGGGCCTGAGCGGAACTTCGCGCTCTGCTGTGCCTGAAACGAAAAGGACGGATGACCGCCGATGACTCAAAATCACAGAAATTCCCTTCGTGGTCTTGCTATTGCATTCATCGTGACCGCGTCCGCCGGCCTGGCTCCCATCAATGCGAAAGCAGATCAGCAGTTCCAGAAGTGGATCGCGGACTTCTATCAAACTGCCGCTCAAAATGGCATCAGCAAGGCAACCTATCGCAAAGCCTTCGCAGGCGTCAGCGATCCGGACCCGACCGTGCTCGAGAAGGCTGCCTATCAGCCTGAATTCACGACAAAAATTTGGGACTATGTGGATTCCCGTGTAAATCCCTACACGGTCCAGATCGGCCGTCAGATGGCCGCCAAGCATGCCGCGACGCTGAATGCGATCGAACGCCGCTTCGGAGTCGACAAATCGATTCTCCTCGCGATCTGGTCGATGGAATCCAATTATGGCGCAGTTCTCGACAAGGACGACCGCCTGCATTACGTGCCGCGGGCGCTGGCGACACTCGCCTATGCCGATGAACGCCGCGCGAAGTTCGCCAAGAAGCAGCTCATCGCGGCTTTGAAAATCCTTCAGAATGGCGACATTTCCCCGAATGGCATGACCGGCTCCTGGGCGGGCGCCATGGGCCACACCCAGTTCATTCCGACAAGCTATCTTCTCTACGCCATCGACGCGGACGGCAATGGCCATCGCGACATCTGGAACTCCGTGCCCGATGCCTTGGCAACATCCGCGAACCTGCTGATGAAGAACGGCTGGGACAGGGGCAAGACCTGGGGATATGAGGTCGTCGTGCCGGCGAGCGCACGCAAGCAGGTCGGCAAGACCCACACACTGGCGCAGTGGGCCTCCCTCGGCCTGACACGGCCCAACGGCAAGGGTTTCCGCGACGGCGGCGGCAACGCCGTCCTCAAGATGCCGGCCGGTCCCAACGGCCCCGGCTTCCTGATGACCAGCAACTTCTTCACGATCAAGAGATACAACGCCTCGGACAGCTATGCGATCGGCGTCGGGCTGCTCGCGGACGAGCTCGCCGGCTACGGCGGCATGAAACAACGCTGGCCCCGACCAGACGGCACACTCGACATGAAAGAGAAGTTCGAACTGCAGACCCGCCTGAAGACGCTCGGCTATTATGAGGGCGAGGTCGACGGCAACTTCGGTAGCGGATCGAAGGCAGCCATTGCGGCGGTCCAGGCACGCATGGGAATGCAGCAGGACGGCGAGCCATCGCTGCCGCTCTTGAACGCGCTTCGCAAGTAGACGGAATAATCGGCGACATGCATTTTGGGGTGTGGACGCACCTTCCCGCTCCATGCGAGAATGCCGGCAGATGCGAGGCTGCTGACTATGCGTAAACGAGTAAACCGGGCAACGCTCCGCTGGGGTGCGATCGGCACTGCGACGTTGGTGCTTGTCTTCAGCGCGCTGCCGGTGCACGTGGCCGATGCGCAGGAGCGCTATTACTATCGCCGCTCCATTCTCGACTTCTTCCTTGGTCGTCGTTACATCCAGGAATATCCGCCACAAGCACCGTCTCAGAACGCGCCGCAACGACAGCCTGCGCCGAAGAGGAAGGCGGCGCCGAAGGCGGCTGCAGCGCCACGCCCAGCCGCTCCCGTGGTCGTTGAAGAGAAGGTGGTCGAAAAACTTGCCAACGCTCAGAAGATCCTTGTCGTCGGCGACTTTCTCGCCGGCGGTCTTGGCGTCGGCATGGATGCCGCATTCAAGGATTCTCCCGGCATTGTCGTCGAAACACATAGCAACGTCGCCTCCGGTCTGGTGCGAGACGACTACTATGACTGGCCGCAACAGTTGACGAAATTCATGGACGAGGCAAAGCCCGCCATGGTCATCGTCATGCTCGGCGCGAATGATCGCCAGCAGATGGTAACGGATGTAGGCAAGGAGAAATTCAGGACCGACGGTTGGTATGCAGAGTATCAGCGCCGCGTCGTGGCCTTCGGCAAGCAGGTCACCAGCCGCAAGATCCCACTGCTCTGGGTCGGCCTGCCGGCCTTCGATTCGCCCGCGATGACCGCCGATGCCGTGCAGCTCAACCAGCTGTTCCGCAAGCAGATGGAGAGCGGCGGCGGCGAGTTCGTCGATATCTGGGACGGCTTCGTCAGCGAAGGTGGTGACTTCATCGTCACCGGCTCTGATATCAACGGCCAGCAGGTGCGCCTGCGCACGTCCGACGGCATCAATCTCACCGAGGCCGGCCGGCGCAAGCTCGCCTTTTATGTCGAAAAGCCCGTGCGACGCATCCTCGGCATTCAAACAAGCCCCGACCTCGTTCGCCTCGATACGGGCAATGCGCCGGCGATCGACGCGGTTGCAATGCCCGGCCGCACGGAACCGATCAGTCTCTCCGACCCGAACCTCGATGGCGGCGCGGAGCTTCTCGGCGGCAGAGCTCTGCCAGTCAGCGTAACCAAGTCACCGCGCGACATGCTGGTTCAGGACGGCGAGATGGCGCCTCCCCCAGCCGGCCGCGTCGATGACTACCGCATGACGCCGATGAAGCCCACGGCACAGGTTTCCATCAAATAGCAGCTTCCTCGCAGGGCGAATTACAGCGACAACCCGTCGCCAATCTCAGGCACTGCCTCTGCCGTTGCGCGGAGACCTTCACCCCAACCGCCGCTCGACACCGCAGACGGAGACAAACGTCATGCAATTAGAAATGCCGACTGATCACGGCGCATGGTCCGCTTGGAGCCCAGCGGAACTGGCAGGCCGGTTGAGTGGCATTTCAAGGCCCTGGTGCATTGTCGGCGGATGGGCGCTCGACCTTTGGCATGGCTGTCAGACTCGTGAGCACGAGGACCTGGAATTGACGGTTCTACGCGAAGATCTCGGCATCTTTCGCGACGCCCTGAAAGGCATGGAATTCCATACGGCGGGAGATGGCGTTGTTGAGTACCTGCCAGCAGACGAGGAGCCACCGGCAGCAATCTCGCAGATATGGTGTCTGGACATGGCGGAGCGACGCTGGCGCGTCGACATGATGATCGAGCCGGGAACGTTCGAGACCTGGGTCTACAAACGGGATCCGACCATCTCCCGGCCGCGTGCAGAGATGGTTGGTACGACGGCTGAGGGTATTCCCTATTTGAAGCCGGCTGCGGTCCTGCTGTTCAAGGCGAAATACAGACGCGCGAAGGATGAAATCGACTTCGAGCAAGCCTTGCCGAAACTGCCCGCTTCGGAACGTCTGTGGCTGAAAACCTGCCTTGCGGCATGCCACCCCGACCATGCATGGTTGAAAAGCCTGCAAGAGCCGCCGATGACGCTCGATCTGGAGCCTATGGAATGAAAAGGGCCGCTCGAAGCGGCCCAAACTCCATTCATCAAACGGCTTTGCTTACCGCGGCAGAACCGTCGAGCCCATCAGGGCTTCATCGATGGCGCGGGCGGCCTGGCGGCCTTCGCGGATCGCCCAGACGACTAGCGACTGGCCGCGGCGCACGTCGCCTGCCGTCCAGAACTTGTCGACCGACGTCTTGTAGTCGCGGTCGTTGGCAACAACGTTGGTCGAGCCGCGACGGTCGGTATTGAGCGTCAGCTTGCCGTCGAGCTCCTTCAGCACGCTGTCCTTGAACGGACCGCTGAAACCGATCGCGATGAAGGCGAGGTCGGCTTTGATGATGAACTCCGTGCCGGCGATCGGCTTGCGGCGATCGTCCACCTCGCAGCACTTCACGCCGGTGAGCACGCCGTCTTCGCCGACGAATTCGAGCGTTGCAACCTGGAACTCGCGGATCGCGCCTTCCGCCTGCGAGGACGAGGTGCGCATCTTCGTCGCCCAGAACGGCCAGACGGCGAGCTTGTCTTCCTTCTCCGGCGGCTGCGGGCGAATGTCGAGCTGGGTCACCTTCACTGCACCCTGACGGAACGCCGTGCCGACACAGTCAGACGCAGTATCGCCACCGCCGACGACGACCACGTGCTTGGCGCCGGCGAGGATCGGGTCAGAGGCCCAGCCAACGCTGTCGATGTTTTCGCGACCGACGCGCTTGTTCTGCTGCACGAGGTACGGCATTGCATCATGAACGCCGGAAAGCTCGATGCCCGGGATACCCGCTTCGCGGGGCGTTTCCGAACCGCCGCAATAGAGCACCGCATCGTAATCGGCGAGCAGCTGCTCGACCTTCACGTCGACCCCGACATTGACGCCACAGTGGAAGGTGACGCCCTCGCCCTTCATCTGCTCGACGCGGCGATCGATGAAGTTCTTCTCCATTTTGAAGTCAGGGATGCCGTAACGCAGGAGCCCGCCGGGCTTCGACTCGCGCTCATAGAGGTGAACCTCGTGGCCAGCGCGGCCGAGCTGCTGCGCAGCCGCCATGCCGGCCGGGCCGGAGCCGATGATGGCGACCTTCTTGCCGGTATGGACCGTCGCCGGCTGCGGGCGGATGAAGCCGAGCTCGTAGGCCTTGTCGGCAATCGCCTGTTCGACGGTCTTGATCGCAACCGGCGTGTCTTCGAGGTTCAGCGTGCAGGCTTCCTCGCAGGGCGCCGGGCAGACACGGCCAGTGAACTCAGGGAAGTTGTTGGTCGAATGCAGGTTCTGGATCGCCGCTTCCCAGTTGTTGTTGTAGACGAGGTCGTTCCAGTCCGGAATCTGGTTATGGACAGGACAACCAGTCGGCCCATGGCAATAGGGAATGCCACAGTCCATGCAGCGGGCTGCCTGTTTCTGCACTTCCTGGTCCGACATCGGGATCGTGAATTCGCGGAAATGCCGGATGCGATCCGAGGCAGGCTGATACTTCGCCACCTGCCGGTCGATTTCCAGAAACCCTGTGACCTTACCCATATTTTCGTCCCTCATCATCTCAAAGCCCAAGACCCAGAGGTCCCCAGTACCAGTAGGCGTGTCCCATGACCGCACCCAGGGCTACAAATTCCGTTTTCAGGTCATCGCCGAGATATGAGGTCCCGGCGCAAACTGCGACGGCGAGGCACAGGGATATGAAGAGGTGGAACAGCGACCATCGATTTCTCATCAGCGTCCTTTCCGGTATCTCCGTGCCCCTCGTCAGAGCAGTTATAGACCTAGCGATTCAAGAGCATTACTCCGCCGCAATTCCCATGCGGGCGCGTTCCATTTCTTCAAGGGCACGGCGGTACTCGACCGGCATGACCTTGCGGAACTTCGGACGGTAGTCGGCCCAGTTGTCCAGGATCAGCTTGGCGCGGGTAGAACCCGTGTAGTGCAGATGGTTGGAAATCAACTGGTAGAGGCGTTCCTCGTCGTGGCGCGTCATGTCACCGGAGACGTCGACGCGCCCCTTGTGCATGAGGTCGCCGCCGTGATGATGCAGCTTCTCCAGCATGTCGTCCTCTTCCGGAACCGGCTCGAGCTCGACCATTGCCATGTTGCAGCGCTTGGCGAAATCGCCCGTTTCGTCGAGCACATAGGCGACGCCGCCGGACATGCCGGCCGCGAAGTTACGACCCGTCGAGCCGAGCACGACAACGACACCGCCCGTCATGTATTCGCAGCCGTGGTCACCCACGCCTTCGACGATGGCGATCGCACCCGAGTTACGGACCGCAAAGCGCTCGCCCGCGACGCCGCGGAAGTAGCACTCGCCTTCGGTCGCACCGTAGAGCACGGTGTTGCCGACGATGATCGACTCTTCCGCGACAATCTTCGAGTTCTCCGGCGGCCGGACGATGATCTTGCCGCCCGAAAGGCCCTTGCCGACATAGTCGTTGCCGTCACCGATCAGGTTGAAGGTGATGCCGCGCGCCAGGAAGGCGCCAAACGACTGACCTGCCGTGCCCTTGAGCGTCACGTTGATCGTGTCGTCCTTGAGGCCGCGATGGTTGTAGCGCTTGGCGACTTCGCCGGACAACATCGCGCCCGCCGAACGGTCGACGTTCTTGATATCGACTTCGAAAGCAACCGGCGTCTTCGAAGACAATGCCGACTCGGCCTCCGCGATCAGCTTGCGATCGAGAATGTCGTCGATCGGGTGCTTCTGGCGGGTTGTCCAGTAGGTCGCATCCTTCGGCGCCTCGACCTTGTGGAAGATGCGGCTGAAGTCGAGACCCTTGGACTTCCAGTGCGCCAGCATCTCGTCCTTCTCGAGCAACTCCGAAGCGCCGATGATGTCATCGAGCTTGGTGAAGCCGAGAGACGCCAGGATTTCGCGCACTTCGTTGGCGACGAAGAAGAAGTAGTTGACGACGTGCTCGGGCGTGCCCTTGAAGCGCTTGCGCAGAACCGGATCCTGCGTGGCAACGCCGACAGGACAGGTGTTCAGGTGACACTTGCGCATCATGATGCAGCCGGCGGCGATCAGCGGCGCGGTCGCGAAGCCGAACTCGTCAGCGCCGAGAAGCGCACCGATGATGACGTCGCGGCCGGTCTTCAGACCACCATCGACCTGCAGGGCGATGCGCGAACGCAGGCCGTTCAGCACCAGCGTCTGCTGGGTTTCGGCAAGGCCGATTTCCCACGGGCTGCCCGCATGCTTCAGCGAGGTCAGCGGCGATGCGCCGGTGCCGCCGTCGAAGCCGGAGACGGTGATGTGGTCGGCGCGCGCCTTGGCAACGCCGGCGGCAACCGTGCCGACGCCGACTTCCGAGACGAGCTTTACCGAGACATCGGACGTCGGGTTGACGTTCTTCAGGTCGTAGATCAGCTGCGCCAGATCTTCGATCGAGTAGATGTCGTGGTGCGGTGGCGGCGAAATCAGGCCGACGCCCGGCGTCGAGTGACGGGTCTTGGCAACCGTCGCATCGACCTTGTGGCCGGGCAGCTGGCCGCCTTCGCCGGGCTTTGCCCCCTGCGCGACCTTGATCTGCAGCATGTCGGCATTGACTAGATATTCGGTCGTCACACCGAAGCGTCCCGATGCGATCTGCTTGATCGCCGAGCGTTCCGGGTTCGACGAACCGTCCGGCAGCGGCATGTAGCGATCACTCTCTTCGCCCCCCTCGCCGGTGTTGGACTTGCCGCCGATCCTATTCATGGCGATCGCCAGCGTCGTATGCGCCTCTCTGGAGATCGAGCCGAAGGACATGGCACCGGTCGAGAAGCGCTTGACGATATCGATCGCCGGCTCGACCTCGTCGACCGAGACGGGCGCGCGGCCGAGCTGTTCGGCGCTCTTGATGTTGAAGAGGCCGCGGATCGTGTTCATGCGCAGCGCCGAGGTGTTCACCATCTCGGCAAACTCGCGATAGCGGTCTTCGGCATTGCCGCGAACGGCATGCTGCAGTGTCGCGACCGCATCCGGCGTCCAGGCGTGGCTTTCGCCGCGCATGCGGAAGGCATACTCGCCGCCGATATCCAGCGTGGTCGCCAGCAGCGGATCCTTGCCGAAAGCGGAGGTGTGACGAGCAACGGTCTCTTCGGCGATCGCCGTGAGATCGACGCCTTCGATCATCGTTGCCGTACCGAAGAAGTACTTGTCGACCAGCTCCTGCTGCAGGCCGATCGCATCGAAGATTTGACCGCCGCAATAGGACTGATAGGTCGAGATGCCCATCTTCGACATGACCTTGAGGATGCCTTTGCCGACCGCCTTGATGTAGCGGTAGACGACTTCGCTAGCGTCCACTTCCTTCGGGAATTCGCCCTTGGCATGCATGTCGAGCAGCGTGTCGAAGGCAAGGTAAGGGTTGATCGCTTCGGCGCCATAGCCTGCGAGCAGGCAGAAATGATGCACTTCGCGCGGCTCGCCGGTCTCGACAACGAGGCCGACCGAGGTGCGAAGACCCTTGCGGATAAGGTGATGGTGGACAGCAGCGGTCGCCAGCAGCGCCGGGATCGCGATTCGGTCCGGTCCGATCTGGCGGTCGGAGAGCACGATGATGTTGTAGCCGCCCTTCACCGCCGCTTCCGCGCGCTCACAGAGGCGGTCGAGCATCTCGGGCATGCCTTCGGCGCCACGCTCGACGTCATAGGTGAAGTCGAGCGTCTTGGTGTCGAAGCGGTCCTCGGTGTGACCGATCGAGCGGATCTTTTCGAGATCGCCATTGGTCAGGATCGGCTGGCGCACTTCCAGGCGCTTGGCGTTCGCCATGCCAGTATGGTCGAGAATGTTCGGACGCGGCCCGATGAACGAGACGAGGCTCATGACGAGCTCTTCGCGGATCGGGTCGATCGGCGGGTTGGTAACCTGCGCGAAGTTCTGCTTGAAGTAGGTGTAGAGCAGCTTCGACTTCTCCGACATCGCCGAGATCGGCGTATCCGTGCCCATCGAGCCGACGGCTTCCTGCCCCGTCGTCGCCATCGGCGACATCAGGATCTTGGTGTCTTCGGTCGTGTAGCCGAAGGCCTGCTGGCGGTTGAGCAGCGACACGTCGCGGCGCAGCGCGCGCGGCTCGACCGGCTTCAGGTCTTCCAGGATGAGCTGCGTGCGATCCAGCCAGTTGCGGTAGGGATGCTTGGTCGCAAGCTCGGACTTCACTTCCTCGTCGGAAACGATCCGGCCTCTTTCCATGTCGATCAGCAGCATCTTGCCTGGCTGCAAGCGCCACTTCTGCACGATATCCTCTTCAGCCACCGGCAGCGTGCCGGCTTCCGAAGCGAGGATGACGCGGTCGTCGCTGGTGACGAGATAACGTGCAGGACGCAGACCGTTGCGGTCGAGCGTCGCGCCGATCTGCTTGCCGTCGGTGAAGGCGACAGCCGCCGGTCCGTCCCACGGCTCCATCAGCGCGGCATGATATTCGTAGAATGCCTTGCGCTCGGCCGCCATCGACTGGTTGCCGGCCCAGGCTTCCGGGATCAGCATCATCACGGCGTGCGCCATGGAGTAGCCGCCGCGCACGAGGAACTCGAGCGCGTTGTCAAAACAGGCCGTGTCCGACTGGCCTTCATAGGAGATCGGCCAGAGCTTGGAGATGTCGTCACCGAAGAGCGGCGAGGAAACAGAGGCCTGACGCGCCGCCATCCAGTTGACGTTGGAGCGCAGCGTGTTGATCTCGCCATTGTGGGCGACCATGCGATAGGGGTGCGCCAGCTTCCACGACGGGAAGGTGTTGGTGGAGAAGCGCTGATGGACGAGGGCGACCGCGGTTTCGAAACGCGGGTCCGACAGGTCCTTGTAGTAGGCACCGACCTGGTAGGCCAGGAACATGCCCTTATAGACAACCGTCGCCGACGACAGCGAGACCGGATAGAAGTTGCTCTCCTCGCCGTCGAACTCGTCGTAAATGCGGTTGGAGATCACCTTGCGGAGCGTGAACAAGCGACGCTCGAACTCGTCGTTCGTCGCAGCGTCCTTGCCGGCACCGATGAAGACCTGCACGTGGTGCGGCTCGGTGGCGGCAATATCGGGCGCCTTCGACAGCGAGGAGTTATCGACCGGCACGTCACGGAAGCCGAGGAAGACCTGGCCTTCTTCGGTGATGACGTCCTGGATCACCTTCTTGAAATGCGCGATCTGCTTTTCGTCGCGCGGCATGAAAATGTGGCCCATGCCGTACTCGCCGACCTTCGGCAGGGTGATACCCTGCTTGGCCATTTCCTCGCGGAAGAAGCGGTCCGGAATCTGCACGAGAATACCGGCGCCATCGCCCATCAGCGGATCGGCGCCGACGGCACCGCGATGCGTCAGGTTCTCGAGAATGAAGAGACCGTCCTTGACGATCTGGTGCGACTTCTGACCCTTCATATGAGCGACGAAGCCGACGCCGCAGGCATCGTGCTCGTTGCGCGGGTCGTAAAGCCCCTGTTTTCGCGGCAGACCGGAGGCGAATTTACGCGTATTGGCCGTCGCGCGCATCGTTGCTGCTGCGAACTGGTCAAAACCCGTGGACGGCGTCTTCGTCATCTTTCCCTCCTGTCAGAGCCCGCGGGGCTGCGGGCGGCTTCTTGTCGCGCGCCGTCCCTGATCCTAGGTTCGGCGCGTGACAGCGCTGTTGCATTATCGAAGATCCGGTCGCCGGCGGCAGGCTTTCCAGGGAAAGCAACCGTGCGCTCCCGCGCCTGCCATCCGCCTCCGCACGCGGGCTTTTGCCCGCTTTTGAAGAACTATAGCGTGAAACCCCACAAGTGTAAGGTTTTTTGGCGCCTCTTCGGCCATCGCGGCCAAAATAGGACAGCAACACTGTCCTAATTCACCTGATCTATGCCAGAAACATATTGTCTACGCAAGAGTGCAGATTCAAAAAATCGGCAGTTTGCGACCTAATATTGCCGAAACAACGCATATATGCGACATAAAATTACGCCTTTCCGCACTATTTTGTTTATTGATTGCCGAAGTCAATTTTTGTGATGGATTCCACGCCGCCTCTTTGACCAGCCGGGATGATCGCGTAGTGTCCCGCCCCGAACCCGATCCTCATCCATCCCAAGCGGTTTCCTTCCATGTATTTCGCATCCGACAACTGGGCCGGCGCCCATCGATCCATCGCCGAACGTCTGCTCCGGGAATCCGACGGCTTTGCCGCAGCTTATGGCGCGAGCGATCTCGACCGGCGCGTCGAGCGGCGCTTTGCCGAAGTCTTCGAGCGCGAGGTCGCCGTCCTCTTCGTCGGCACCGGGACGGCAGCGAACTCCTTGTCGCTCGCCAGCGTCCAACGGCCGGGCGGCATCACCTTCTGCCATTCCGAAGCGCACGTGATTGCGGACGAATGCGGCGCGCCCGACTTCTTCAGCGGGGCCCGCCTGCTCGGCGTCCCCGGCGCGGAAGGAAAGATCGATCCGACTAAACTGAAGCAGAAGGTCGCAGCTTACCCGCAAACGGCCGTGCAACACGGACGCGCAACGGCTGTAACGATCACTCAGGCGACGGAAGCCGGTACGGTCTACAGCCTGTCGGAAATCGACGAAATCGCCGCGATCGCCCAAAGGGACAACCTACCCCTCCACATGGACGGCGCACGCTTTGCCAATGCCCTCGTCTCCCTCGGTGTCAGTCCGGCCGAGATGACCTGGAAGCGCGGCATCGACATGCTGTCCTTCGGTGGCACGAAGAACGGCTGCTGGTGCGCGGAAGCGATCGTCTTCTTCAATGCGGAGCAGGCGAAAGAGATGCCGTTCATCCGCAAGCGCGCCGCCCAGCTGTTCTCGAAGTCCCGCTTCATCGCGGCCCAGTTCGATGCCTATTTCGAGAACGATCTGTGGCTCGATCTCGCTCGCCATGCGAACGGCATGTCCGATCGTCTGCGCGCCGGCATCACCGCGAGCAACCTGGCCCGCCTCGCATGGCCGACCTCGGCCAACGAAGTCTTTGCCGTCATCGCGAAGAGCGCGGCCAAAACCGCCGAGGAGAAGGGCGCGAAGTTCTATGAATGGCCGGTGTCGCCGGCAACGCCCGAACTCGTCGGCTCGGGTGAGACGCTGGTCCGCCTCGTCACCAGCTTTGCGACAGATGAGGCAGACGTCGATGGCTTCCTGGGCTGCCTTGCAGGCTGAGTCGCAGGGCTCAATTCTGATGCCCCGTCACGGCGGATTGCGGCTTGCCGCTATCCGTCGTTTTCGCGTCGTGTCCGGCCACGACAATCAGCATCACACAGGCAACCAGCCCGGATACGAAGAGTACCCCATACGTCATCGGTCCGTTCTCCTTGCCCCGAAGATCGACCATCCAGCAGGGGAGCCTAGACCCCGAACCTAACCAGATGCCTAACCCATAGGGTTGAAAGCGCCTTAAGATGGTAAGTAGTCCATTAACTTTTGAGGCAAGAGGCGAACCAGAATTGCGCCGGCATGAAGCTTTGTTGCAGGATCGGCGTGGTTGATTACCTATCCCTGACCGCCCTGCCGCAGCCGCGCTATCACGGGGCACCGGTCTGAAATCGGAAAACGGCGAAAGAGACCCGAATGGAAATCCGTCCTGAACAGCTAAGCGACATCGCGGCGATCCGTCAGATAACAAAGGCGGCGTTCGCACCGATGGACTATAGCAGCCAAACAGAAGCAGAGATCGTCGACGCTCTGCGTAATGCGGACGCCCTGATCGTCTCGCACGTCGCCGTCGAGGATGGTGCCGTTGTAGGGCATGTCGCGTTTTCGCCCGTTACGATCGATGGCGAAGACAAGGGCTGGTATGGACTCGGACCGGTCTCGGTCAGGCCGGACCGTCAAAAAGGGGGCATTGGCGGAAAACTCATTCGCGACGGGCTATCGCGACTCGCCGATATCGGAGCCAAAGGCTGCGTCGTTCTCGGCGATCCCGGCTACTATATGCGCTTCGGCTTCCAGAATGACGCCAATCTGATCTTTGAGGCTGCGCCTGCGGAATATTTCATGCGCTTGGCGTTCGACGGCGACACGCCTGCGGGCAAAGTCAGCTATCACGCTGGCTTCAACGCCACTTGATAGCGAAGCTGAGGTCTTAAAGACAAGGCTGCCTTCTCGATAACTGAGGTTAGGAAACTGGTTCGCGATTGTTCGTCCGGCGGCTGAAAGCCAACGGCTTGTCATGCGTTGGCGCGAAGGCTGCGCACCTTGCCAAGGATGTCGTCCGATAGGGCTGAAACCAGTGCCTGGTCCGCCCCCTTGCGCGGCACCAGCACAAACTCGACGTCCTCAAGCACCGGCAGCCTGCCTTTGCCGATCTCCTTCAACCCCGATGGCGCCATGCTGCGTGGCTGCACCAGAACGCCCATCCCCGCCCGCGCTGCCGCCGTCAGTCCGCTGAGGCTGCCGCAGGTACAGACGATCCGCCACGCGACCTGGCTGCGCCCCAACGCTTCGAGTGCAATGCTGCGCGTCACGCTCGGCGGCGGGAAGGCGATCAATGGCAGGAGCCCACCGCTCAAGACGTGCTCGGGATCGCGTGCTAGCCAGACCAGTGGCTCGCGATAGACCAGCCGCCCGCGTGCATCGCCGAGCCGGCGCTTCGCCAGCACGAGGTCGATCTCGCCATTATCCTGCATCTCGTAGAGCGTGCCGGAGAGCGCCACCGTCAGCTCCAAATCGACCGATGGGTGCGAGCGAACGAAATCCTCGAGCACTGCCGGTAGCTGGCTGGTCACGAAGTCTTCCGACACGCCGAGCCGCAGATTGCCCCGCAGCCTCTGCCCCCTGAATTGCGACTGAACCTGTGCCTCGATCGCCAGCATCGCCCGCGCATGGCTAAGCAGCGCCTCGCCGTCGGTCGTCAGTTGCACCTTGTGGGTGTCGCGCGCCAGCAACCGCCGTCCGACCGCGCTTTCAAGCCGCTGGATGTGCTGGCTGACGGTCGATTGGCCGAGGCCGAGCCTTTCGGCTGCCAGTGTGAAGCTTCCCATCTGTTCGACGGCAACAAAACTGCGCAGCTGCGTAAGATCAAGCATGGCAATCCAGAAATACGATAACTGTTATTCCTTGCATCCTGTATCATAATGGAAGAAAGACAAATGATCTACCGATCTCGATGAGTATCCGTCATGCGCCGTTTTCTACCCGATAACTTTACGATGCTGTTGGTCTGCACCGTCATCCTCGCCTCGCTGCTGCCCGCCAAAGGCACCTTTGTTGGCTATTTCGGGATCGCGACGAACCTGGCGGTGGCCCTCCTCTTCTTCCTGCACGGCGCCCGCCTGTCACGTGACGTCGTGATCGCCGGCCTGCTGCATTGGCGGCTGCATCTTGCGATCCTATTGACGACGTTCGGCCTGTTTCCCATCCTCGGCCTGGGTCTCGGCTTCGTGCCGGAATGGATCCTGCCGAAGCCCCTCTATCTCGGCATCCTTTATCTCTGCGTCCTGCCTTCGACGGTGCAATCCTCGATCGCCTTCACGTCCATGGCAGGCGGCAACGTGCCGGCTGCCATATGCTCGGCATCGGCCTCGAACATCTTCGGCATGTTCCTGACGCCGCTGCTCGTCGGACTGCTCTTCTCGGTCGGCGGCCATGGCAGTTTCTCATGGGACGTCCTCGGACAGATCCTCCTGCAGCTGCTGCTGCCCTTCGTCGTCGGCCAGGCGCTCCAGCCCTGGATCGGCAACTGGATCCGCGCGAAAAAGACCCTGCTGATGCCGGTTGACCGCGGCTCGATCCTGATGGTCGTCTATCTTGCCTTCAGCAAGGCGGTCGTCGAGGGGCTATGGCACACGTTCTCGATCGCCGACATTGCAGCGGTCATTATCGCCGACATGAGTCTGCTTGCTCTCGTCTTGTGCTTCACCATGTTTGGCAGCCGCCTCCTCGGCTTTAGCAAGGCCGACGAGATCACTATCACCTTCTGCGGATCGAAGAAGAGCCTCGCCAGCGGCGCGCCGATGGCCAGCGTCATCTTTGCCGGGCAATCGGTCGGCGCGATCGTGCTGCCACTGATGCTATTCCATCAGATCCAGTTGATGGTCTGCGCCGTGATCGCGCAGAAATATGCGGCGAAGGCCGCGCACCGCATCACCGAAGAGGAAGTTGAGGAGGCGGCAAGCCCAGCCTGACCTCGATAACAAAAAGGCGGCGCTCGAACGAGCGCCGCCGGCATCATTGGCCTGGGAGGACCGATTAGTTGGCGACCTGCGCCTCGATGGCCTTCGGCGCGCTGACCGGCTCAGCCGCAATCGCGATCTTGCGCGGCTTCATGGCTTCCGGAATGCTGCGAAGCAGGTCGATGTGGAGCAGACCGTTCTTCAGCGAAGCGGCAGTAACCTCCACATGGTCGGCAAGCTGGAAGCGGCGCTCGAAGGCGCGCTTGGCGATGCCGCGATAGAGGAACTCACTGCCTTCCGCATTGTCTTCGCTCTTTTCACCCTTGACGGTCAGAGCGTGGGCCTGTGCCTCGATGGAGATTTCGGTCTCATCGAAACCGGCAACGGCCATAGTAATGCGGTAGGTGTTTTCACCGGTGCGCTCGATATTGTAGGGCGGATAGGTCTGGCCCTGGTCAGGCTGACCGAGACTGTCGAGCATGGTGAAGAGACGGTCGAAACCGACGGTGGAACGATAAAGGGGAGAGAAGTCTACGTGACGCATGATGTCCTCCTTAAGGAAGCGACGTGTTGCGATAGGTGCCCCTAAAACCCCTTATTCGGCAGCTTTGGGACGGTTCTGCAGGCCCGTTTGGCGCCTGCAGGAATGAGATGGGGATGGCTTTTGCGCAGTTCAAGACCCTGGCACAGGAGCGAACTCACGTTGCGTGAACCGCATATGAATAGCCGGTTCGGAAGCCGTTCATGAGTGGGGGATTAGGAATCGTGCCATCGGGTGACACTGGCCCGATGGCTGGAGTGTATCGTCCCTTCGTCTTCAGCCCGATCTCCGGCCGGCATCGCGAAACCCCTCAAGTTCCGCATGCCGGTCTTTTTTTGATTCGAGCTCGAAGACGAGGAAATCAGGCCGATAGCTCTTTGGCGCGCGCGTTAATCTTCCTGCAGGCATCCTGGAATGGATCGCGCATCGGCAACAAATGCGAAGCGCCAAGCAGAAGAAGCGCTTTCAAATGCTTCCAGCCGCCTTCCTCGCCGAGGACCGTCGCATAGGATGTCATCGAAGTGCGCGCCTCGCCGGCATAAAGACGTTCGTACTCCGCAAAATTAGAGAAGTTTTCGTGGTTGCTGTCCGAGGGATGGAAAGTTTCGGCTGCAGCGCCCTCGGCAAGGATGACCTCATGCGTATTGAGCAGGACGGCATAGTACTCGATCGACTTATCGGCCGCAGGAACGACCGGTGCGATTGTCGTGCCGTTCACCAGATCCTTCACACGGATCAGAACGCCATTCAGGAACAGCGCATGGCCGGGCGATAGGTAGAGATCGGAATGTGGTGTTCGGCTATCCAGCGCGTGGCGCGAGACGCGGATCGGCACCACGCCTTCATGCCAGCGTGCACCACTTTTCTTGAAGACTTGGCGGCCGACCCACTTGATCGGGCGGGCATCCCCATCCGGAAGCGAAACGCGATCGCCGATGCGAAGATCCTCGACAGGCTTTTCACCGCAATCCGTGAGGATCGCCGTCCCACGCAGGAAGCACTGCGCGCCACCGCCACCGCCGCCGCCGGAACTGCCGTGTCCGCCTCCGCCAGAGCCGTTCCCGCCTCTCCCGGAGTTTCCCCTCCCCCAACGCCGGCCCATCGCGCTCGCGGGAGACGTGGAAACTGCCGTTGCTGCGGCCGCGACGCTGGCGAGCCGAGCACCGGCGGCGGCGGCCACACCTAGAAAATGCCTTCGTGCGGTATTGCGTGGCAGCTTCGGATCTTCCGTGGATGACATGCTGGCTTCCTTTGATAAGAGTAACGCCAGCCCATGTTATAATAAGTTGTATTGCATTGAACTTCGGAGAATAGCGCTAACACCTACCGAAAAGGGAGTAGGCAAGGCCGGTCGTTCGGGTCAAGGATTTGCAAGGCAACGACCAAATTCAACGTCCGATCCATCGCCCGTTACCGAAGCTTTTTTCTTTGATTTGACAGCGCGATCGCCTATCCGCTTTACTCTAGAGGCGAATCCGCGAAGGACACGATCGATCGACCATGGAACAGGTCCTTTTTTCGACCCCCGACAATCCGGCACCCGAAAACCGCACCGAAGGCTACTTGGAGACGCACGATGGCCATCGGCTGCGCTATGCCGTCTTCCGCTCTGATGCGCCGGTAGCGAAGGGCACTGTCGTCCTCCTCCAGGGCCGAAACGAATTTATCGAGAAGTATTTCGAGACGATCCGCGACCTGACGGCCAAGGGGCTCTGGGTCGCGACCTTCGATCTGCGCGGCCAGGGCGGCTCCGACCGGCTTCTGAAGAAGGGCTCCTACGGCCATGTCCGGCGCTTCATCGATTACGAGCATGACCTCGACACGTTCCTCGAGAAGATCGTGCTGCCGGATACCCGCCTGCCCTTCTTCATTCTCGCGCATTCGACCGGAGCGCTGATCGCGATGTCCGCCGCCCCGTACCTTTCGACACGCATCGAGCGGATGGTGCTGACGGCACCCTTTATCGGCCTCTCAGGTCAGGCGGCGTCGGAAGGCACCATCCGCGCCCTCGCCGGGGTCGCCTGTTCGCTCGGTCTCGGCTCGTTTCCGCTAACGCGCAAACTCAAGGAGCAGCCGTTCCGCGATAACCCCCTAACATCGGACGAGACGCGGTTCGAGCGCAACGTCGCCATTGCCGCGGCCCATCCGGAACTGACGCTTGGCCCGCCGACCGCGCGCTGGCTGCACGACTCCTTCCGGGCGATCGACCGCGTGACCTCTCCGAGCCATCTGTTTTCGATCACCATACCAACGGTCGTGATCGCGCCGACGCGCGACGCCATCGTGCCCTATATCGCGCAGGAGCGAATCTCACGCTATTTCCGCGCCGCTCAGTTCGTACCGATCAATGGTGGGCGGCATGAGGTGCTGCAGGAGCGCGATGTCTACCGCAAGGCAGCACTTGCGGCATTTCACGCCTTCATTCCCGGCAGCGATGCCGAGGCGGTCGAGGAAGTCGAAGGGTTTGGCACGTAGCCCGATCGCTATCCGAGTGACCTCTGGAAGTGCCGATTGCTGTTATCGATTGAGGACAGCCATTGCCTGTTCGTAGACGGCGCGGCTGCCTGCGGCAATGATCGAACCGCCGTTTTCCGGACGCCCGCCATCCCAGGTCGTGATGATCCCGCCGGCATTCTCGATGACGGGAATGATGCCGCCGACATCGTAGGGCTTCAGGCTGTTTTCGATCACCAGGTCAACGTGGCCGGCGGCAAGCAGCGCATAGGCGTAGCAATCCGTTCCGTAGCGGAACAGCCGCACCTGGCTTTCGATTTCCCGATATTTCTCCATTTCGACGCCTACAAAGAGATGCGGCGAGGTGGTGAAAAGGATGGCGTTCGTCAGGGCGCCGCAATCGCGAACCTGCAGCCGGCGCTCTCCCTCCGGACCGCTGTAGATGGAACCATTCGCATCCGCGAAGTAGCGTTCGCCGGTAAAGGGCTGCTCGATCATCCCCATAATGGCCCGACCGTCGCGCTGCAGACCGATCAGCGTTCCCCAGACAGGCACGCCCGAAATAAAGGCGCGCGTACCATCGATCGGGTCGATAACCCACACATATTCGCGGTCGAGGCCGACATTGCCGTGCTCTTCACCAAGAATGCCATGATCTGGAAAGTGTTTCTCGATCAGCGAGCGAATGGCGACTTCCGCAGCCCTGTCGCCCTCGGTGACCGGGTCAAAGCCGCTCGACAGCTTGTTGGTCACGTCAAGCCCGGAACGGAAACGCGGCAGCGTTTCGGCCTTGGCGGCCTCCGCAAGGCGGTTGAAGAACGAGCGATCAGGAAGCATGGTGAAATCCATCGGTGGCGCGCGAGTGGCGCTTTTCATAGCGGAATTGCGGCCGGTTGCAAACGAGAGCGGCAGCATTTAGCCGGCTGCACAATATTTTTGCACCGCAAAATTCTGATTGACAATTGTGCACCGCAATAGTAGCGTTTGCTCACAGTCTTCTGACTGTAAATACCCTCCTTGGGTGTTTCCTCCCTAGACTTGGACCGCCGTAAGGCGGTCTTTTTTTGACAGTCTTGAAGGCTTACTCGGCAGCCAGGGCAGAGTCTGTCGCGAACTGCGCCACATAGACCGCCAACTGGCGCATGAAGGCGGTGATCGCTCCGGCAACCGAAGCGAAGTCGGCCCGCTTTTCCAGCGTAATTTCGTCGACATAGATCGACCGGTTCACTTCGATCTGCAGAGCATGCAGCCCGCGTGACGGGCGGCCGTAATGCTCGGTGATGAAGCCGCCGGCATAGGGCTTGTTGCGGATCGCCGTGAAGCCCATTTCTTCGAAGATGGCGACGGCCGCGCGCGACAGTTCCGCCGAAGCGCTGGTGCCATAGCGATCGCCGATGATGAAATCCGGCCGCGCATTTGTGCCGGCGACACGGACATTGCCCGGCATGGAGTGGCAATCGATCAGCACACCAAAGCCGAACTGGACATGCGTGCGGGCGATCAACCGCCGCAGCGCCGCATGATACGGCTTATAGACGGCCTCGATGCGATCGAGCCCTTCCTGCACCGACAGCCGACGCGCATAGATTTCCATGTTCTCGGCAACGATGCGCGGAATGGTGCCGAGCCCGCCTGCGACACGCAGCGAATTGATGTTCGCGTAAGGCGGCAGCAGACCGTCGAACATACGCGGATCGAGCTCGTAGGGCTCGCGGTTCACATCCAGATAGGCGCGCGGAAAGTTGGCAAGCAGGAACGGCGCGCCGAGCGCGCTCGCATCGCCGAACAGTTCATCGACGTAGTGGTCCTCGGAACGACGTATCGAAACGCCCTCGAGCCGGGACTGAGCGATGAATTCGGGAGGATAGATGCGCCCGCTATGCGGCGAGTTGTAAACAAATGGAATGGTGTGCGACAAAGGCTCCCGGACCTCGAAAAGTGCGTATTCGGGGATTTCCTGCACCCTTTTTCCCTCTTTACCCTGCCAGGAGGCCACTGCTTCGCCCATGTTGCCAGTTGCCGCACGGCAAGTCCATACTATCTCATGGGGATGACGCCTTGGATGACCTCTTCATTGGTTGTTTACTGGCCGAACTCTAGTGTAAATGGCTGGAGCCCACGCATAAATTACTGATAAGCGGTCTGGATAATGACTCAGAAGATACTTCTTGCAGAAGACGACAACGACATGCGCCGCTTCCTTGTGAAGGCGCTTGAAAAGGCGGGCTACAAGGTCCTCTCCTACGACAACGGCGCCAGCGCCTATGACAGGCTTCGCGAAGAACCCTTCTCGCTGCTCCTGACCGATATCGTCATGCCCGAGATGGACGGAATCGAACTGGCGCGCCGCGCGACCGAGCTCGATCCGGACCTGAAGGTGATGTTCATCACCGGATTCGCGGCTGTCGCACTGAACCCTGATTCGAAGGCACCGAAGGACGCAAAGGTTCTTTCCAAGCCTTTCCACCTGCGCGACCTCGTCGAGGAAGTGAACAAAATGCTTGCCGCGTAAGGCTTCCGGCAGCGTATGTCACAAAACCGAAAAAAGCCTATTGACGGCAAAAAGGGTTTGTGGTCTATGCGCCGCCATCGGATGGGCGTGTAGCTCAGCGGGAGAGCACTACGTTGACATCGTAGGGGTCACAAGTTCGATCCTTGTCACGCCCACCATTCGAATTCAAGGGCTTAGCGGGAAACCGCTAAGCCCTTTTTCGTTCCGGTGCAGCTCGGGCATTGACTGCGTGCAGCGCCCACGAGCGGAAAGAAACGGATGGACGTCTCAACCTTTGCGCCGGCCTCCCGCCACGCTACGGGTTGTTGTAAAACGATCCGCTGTCGTAAGCGCAGGCGTAGTCAAGGACGCATTGTTTGCCCGCCGCATCCCGGAAACTAGCCGTGGTGCGCGCATAGCCCCAGCCGCATTTGGCAGGCGGATAGCGAAAGCTGCTGCCGCCGAATCCGGAGCGGACGAATACCTTCTTGTTCTGGCGGATGATCTGCGAGATCTGGCTACAGGTTGAAGAGCGCGCATCGACGTTCAGTGCCGCTGCGCAGAACGCGGCCGATGGCAGTACCAGCGTAGCAGCTAAGATCGCAGCATTGGCGGCAATGCGAGAAGCAGCGCCCATTTCGCTCCCCCGAATGTGCATGGCGGAATAAAGACTATACTCGCTTTCCGCGAGCCGACAAATCGGCAGCCCCTCAATCTTAGCTAGACTGGCAGTCTCGCTGGCAGACGAGCGTGCAGCTATCGCTCGCGATCGCTTTGCCCAAGCGCCATCCGCATGCAGAGGACGTCCGTATAGAGCGCGAAGTACACCGGGAGATCATCCGGCGTTCTCGTTCGGGTTTTCTTTGCCGATTGCCAGAATTGAAAGTCGGGCCTATCGACCAATTTCGAACACAGAACAATGGCAAGTCGCTGCCGACAAACAGCACTGCTGAGACAAGAACTACGAGGTAAAGACATGAGACTGGCAACTTTGGCCGCCGCTTCGCTCATCGCCGCGACACTGACCACGACAGCGGACGCGGCATCGCAGAATTTCCCCGGCGCGCCCGGTGCCCTGACGCTCG
Organism: Rhizobium sp. CF122; assembly: GCF_000282035.1. Lineage (GTDB taxonomy): Bacteria > Pseudomonadota > Alphaproteobacteria > Rhizobiales > Rhizobiaceae > Rhizobium. The sequence continues at coordinate 54,656 of NZ_AKKA01000078.1, read as the reverse complement.
CCGGCAAGTGCGCCAAGCTCGTCGTCGGCAAGGTCGACGCGACGAAGGGTTGCGAAGCCGAACTTGCGAGCGTGACGCTTGTGAATGGCCAAGTCACCTTCATCTTCACCTCGGGCGGCAAGATGCTGGGCTTTCAAGGCGATGGCACGGCCATCAAGCCCGCCTCCAACGGCAACGCCCGCATGCCACTCAATCTTGTGGTGACGGGCGTCGGCCAGAAGATGACGGGTCAGGTGAAAGTTGCCGGCACCTGCACGATGGGCAACCCCTACGGCGGCAAGCCGGTTGCCATCGAATGCACGGCCGAAAGCAAGGACACGGCCTTTGCGGGCAGCTTCCGCACCAATGGCAAGGCGCCGAAGCAGAAGTAGGCCACCGTTTGCGGCTACGGGCCAGGCTCAGGCGCACCAGGCGCCATTCGCGCCGGGTTTGCGGGCCAAGCCCTCGTTGATCATCTGCACGCCGATCGACCGGCCGTCGCGCGACACGACATGCGGCGCGCCGGCCTTGCCCGGCTGCCCGGCCGGGTTCATCGAGAAGGATCCGGAGTTCAGGATGTTCAGGAGCCGCAGCTTGGCAGAGAAGCCCAGGCGCTTCTCGTTGTCACAACGGGCCGTCTCAATGCCAGGGCTCACGACGTCGGCAATGGCGATCTTCTCGCCCTTGTACCAGAACGTGCCTCCATCAGCGACGCAGTTGATGTGCTCTCCCTGCCCGCAATAACCGAACGCGGCCTTGCCGGTCTGCGCCTGCGCGGGCGAGATGGAGGCCGGGATCGCTTTTTCCGGCACGGCAGGTGCCTTGGCCGGAATAGGCACAGCGGCAGGCGGCATGATGCGTGCCGCCGCGGTGATCGAGGCGGTCTGCTTTGGGCTGGAATCGCGTGCAGGTTCGCTCCGCGCGACCAAGGCCGGCCGGGAGACGAGGGAGGCCGGCGCATGCGTGGCGAGCATCGGCTTCACGCTCTTCCAGTTGTCGTAAGTCGCAATGCCACCAACGGCGATGACGCCGATGATTGTCCAGGGAAGAGCGCTTCCGCCTCCCCTTCCCTTCGATCGTGCCGATGATTTGCGGCGGCGGGTCGCAGTCTTTGCCATCTATCCGATTCCCGTGAACGCACGGATTATCGCCGGGCAATCCTTTCCGAAAGGTTGGCAGTTCTTCATTTTCGTATGGAAGACGAGGAGCAGCGGATGTGCTGACATTTTCCCTCAGTCGGAGCTGCGCCCATCCGGGCCAGCATGTGGCTTTCCGGCGCAAGCTTGCACTCCGCTATTGGCCGGTCGCGGTCCTAGCCACCGTTGCTGCGACTTACGGGCCGTTCATCTTGCAGGAAGTAGAACCGCGGTTCGAGCGATCCCGATCATCAGAGTGACGATCCAGGATGCTCCGGAGCGCCCGACGAAAACCGCGGGCAAAAGGCATTAAAGCTACACCGCCGGGGACGCCGTGTCCGGCCTCAAGCGCGTCGGCGGATCCCAACGAGAGCCCAGCGAATTCATGATCTCGATTCTTTCCAGATCGATCTGAATATCAGCGGCCGCGCGAAGCGCTTACCATTCGATCTCGTGCTTCATGTAAATGTCGTGCGGCACCGAAGTTGTTTTCATCTTTTCTCACTGGTTGTCGCGAGTAAAAATGTCAGGGTTGCAATTAACAATTACGTCAGCGGGTCGGCTTTGCAACCGTGGAATCGTCCTCCACAGCCGGCTTCGGCCCACCCTTCGAAAGATCGCCGCCGGTTACGTGTGCGGGAACGTGAACGTCATCGAAAACGCCGTGTGGCAGCGTCAGGTCGACCTGATGTGGAGGCAGCACTTGCGCCTTCTGCATTCGGTTGGGGCGCGCCCGCTTCATTCGGTCGGATTTCTCCGTGCGTTTGTCGGGAGTGTGGGTCGAGGGGTGCATCGTCGGCCTCCTTTTTCATTGCGCATAACACTGGTGAACTAGGGACTAACGACCGCCATGTCGGATGGTTCCAAAGAAAAACAAAGCGCATCGCGCCGATCTTGACTGGCGCGAGAAGTTCACTACCTTCGCCTTATCCCACGGCCTCGGACATCGGCCGATGGGTCAACCTGGTGCCGGGCCCCTCTGGCGAGAGTTTTTACGGCGCTCTCGTGATGTCGGTACCGCCTGCAGCTTTAGCCGGCGGATTTTTCATCGATGAAAAAGCTCACCATGCCTCACGCGCATGCCTTTTGTGGTATGTCGCGTTTTTCAAGCACATATTTTCTGTTCGACATCAGTCGCGGCTGCGAGGTGCGGCCATGAACAACAGTTCCCCGCAAAAGTCAGCGCTCAGCTATTTCACCTGGGCCTTCATTTTCACCGGCCTCGGCCTGATCCTGGGGGCAGCCCTTGGCTGGCAAGCGACCGGCACCATCGGCGGCATGGCGACCGTCTTCTTCATCTGCACGGTGCTCGCCGTGCTGGAGATTTCGCTCTCCTTCGACAATGCCATTGTCAACGCCAACAAGCTGAAGGAAATGACGCCGGTCTGGCAGCATCGCTTCCTCACCTGGGGCATCGTCATCGCCGTCTTCGGCATGCGTATTATCTTTCCGCTGGCAATCGTCGCGATCGCCGCCAAGATCGGTCCATGGGAAGCCCTGGTGCTCGCTGCGCGGGAGCCTGCGGAATACGCCCGCATCATGAACGACGCGCACCTGCCGATCGCCGCCTTCGGTGGCACCTTCCTGATGATGGTCGGCCTCAACTACTTCTTCAACCATGAGAAGGACGTCCACTGGATCGCCGGGCTTGAAAAGCTCATGGCCCGCTCGGCAACGATCAAGGGTATCGAGATCGCCTTCGTTCTGGCGCTGGTTCTCGTGTTCTCGTCGTTCCTCGGCGAAGAAGAAGCCACGACCTTCGTGCATTGCGCCATCTATGGCCTTCTGACCTTCCTGGCGGTCGAGGTGATCGGCGGTCTGCTCGATGCCTCGCAGCAGACGATGAGCGCCGCCGCCAAGGGTGGTCTCGGTGCCTTCATCTATCTCGAAGTGCTGGATGCCAGCTTCTCCTTCGACGGCGTTATCGGCGCCTTCGCGCTGACGCAGAACCTCTTCGTCATCGCCATCGGCCTCGGCATCGGCGCCATGTACGTGCGCTCGATGACGATCATGCTCGTCGAAAAGGGAACACTTGCCGAATACCGCTACCTCGAGCATGGTGCCTTCTACGCGATCCTGATCCTCTCTGTGATCATGTACATCCAGACGATGTTCCATATTCCCGAGGTCATCACCGGCCTTGGCGGCGCGGCCCTGATCGGCATCTCGCTGTGGTCCTCCATCCGCTACAACAGAAAGGAGCAGGCAGAGGAGCGCGCGCAGGCGCACAAGGAACTGCACGCCTGAATCCGCTAGGCCGCACCCGATGGTGCGGCTTCATCAGGACAAAAAATAAAGCCCGCGACCCATCCGGTTGCGGGCTGTTTTGTATCTGGCGATCGCGGACCGCCAAAACCACGCCGAAGCGCAGATAAGTTTAGTGGTTGATTCTGCCGAACATGCTCGGGTCGATGCCGAGTTCGCGCAGGTCGCGGGCCTTCGGGCGACGGCCAGCTTCGATGCTGGCGCTCACGGCATTTGCGGCACCGATCACCGCAAAGGCGCGGCCAAGGAAACCATCGCGAACGGACTTACGGAAGGACATTTTCTTTCTCGCTTTGCTTTATGATTGACAGCTCGGATGTGGCGAGGCGCAGGCCGCCCCACAAGCGACGGAAATTCAGCCCTGCTATGCAAGAACACGCGATCAGCGGGCTTCGCTGGCTTGAAGAAAGAGCTGCTCCTCAAACCAGGCAGGACCTGTCTCCCTTGTCACCAGACGAAAAGGCCGGCGATGTTTCCATCGCCGGCCGCAATTGAGGGGTTCGGGCAGTCTTTTTCTTTTAGTCCTCGTTTGCCGCAAGCTGGGACAGAACTTCGCCGCGTCCGCGCAACCGCAAGATCAGCGGGATGATGAAGGCTGCCGCGGCAACGATCAGCAATCCGGCGGCAATCGGCGACATCACCAACGTCGTCACATCGCCCTGGCTGATGGCGAGCGCGCGGCGCAGCTGCTGCTCGGCCAGCGGGCCAAGGATCAGGCCGACGACAGCAGGCGCAATCGGATAGCCGAAGAGCCGCATGATGTAGCCGAGGACGCCAAAGGCGAGCAGCATGCCGAGCTCGAACACCGATGGGTTGGCGCCGATCGTGCCGAGCGTCGCAAACAGCAGGATGCCGGCATAGAGCCATGGCTTCGGGATCGTCAGCAGGCGAACCCAGAGACCGATCAGCGGCAGATTGAGCACCAGCAGCATCGCATTGGCGATCAGAAGGCTGGCAATTAGACCCCAGACGATTTGCGGGTTGTTCGCAAACAGCAGCGGACCCGGCTGCAAACCGTATTGCTGGAAACCGGCGAGCATGATCGCCGCCGTCGCCGTGGTCGGCAGGCCGAGCGTCAGCAGCGGCACCAGCGTTCCGGCCGCCGACGCATTGTTCGCAGCCTCGGGACCGGCAACGCCTTCGATGGCTCCCTTGCCGAACTCTTCCGGGTTCTTCGCGAGGCGCTTTTCCGTAGCATAAGAGAGGAACGTACCGATCTCGGCACCGCCGGCCGGCATCGCGCCGATCGGGAAGCCGATCAACGTGCCGCGTAGCCAAGCCTTCCACGAGCGTCCCCAATCCTGCCGCGTCATCCACAGCGAGCCCCTGACAGCCTCGACCTTCTCCTCACCACGATTGCCCTGGGCAGCGATATAAAGCGTCTCGCCGATCGCAAACATCGCGACCGCAAGCGTCGTCACCTCGACGCCGTCGAGCAGATCGGGAACGCCAAACGTAAGACGCGCCTGTCCTGTTTGTTGGTCGATGCCGACCATGGCAAGCGCAAAGCCGATGAAGAGCGACGTCAGGCCCCGCAGAGCCGAATCCCCGAAAGCCGAGGAGACGGTCACGAAGGCGAGAACCATGAGGGCGAAATACTCGCGCGGTCCGAAAATCAGCGCAAGCTTGACGATGTAGGGAGCGATGAAAGCAAGGCCGAGCGTTGCGATCAGTCCCGCGACGAACGAGCCGATCGCGGCTGTCGCGAGCGCCGGCCCACCGCGTCCGGCCCGCGCCATCTTGTTGCCCTCGAGCGCGGTGACGATCGAGGCGCTTTCTCCAGGTGTATTGAGAAGGATGGACGTCGTCGACCCACCATACATGCCGCCGTAGTAGATGCCGGCGAACATGATCAGCGAACCGGCCGGGTCGAGCTTGTAGGTGACAGGAAGAAGAAGCGCGACGGTCAGCGCCGGGCCGATGCCCGGCAGCACGCCAACCGCAGTGCCGAGCGTAACGCCGACGAGCGCATAGAGCAGGTTCATCGGCTGCATGGCGACCAGGATGCCCTGGAAGAGGAATTCGAAGGTGCTCATCGCATCCAATCCTAGAAAAAGATTCGTTCGAACGGCCCGGCAGGCAGGGTCAGCTGCAAAAGCTTCGCGAAGATCACCCAGACGACGAAGCTGAAGGCGATGCCCGCAGGGATCGAGATCCAAAGTTTGCGACGTCCGAAGCCGGCCGCCGTGAACGCAAAGAGAATGCCGGTTGCGATCGAAAAGCCTGCTGTCTTGAGAAGCAGCATCTGCGCGGCAAGGCCGGCGACAATCCAGATGACAGGAGCGACTTCCTGATGCTCCCGCTCCGGAAACTCGTTGCGCCAGGCTTCGAAAACGGTCCAGATGCCGAGACCGATCAGCCCGAAGGCCACGACCTTGGGTGCGGTTGCCGGACCGATACGGTCATACTGGGCGATGGCGCGCATGTGCGAGGCATCCCAAAGCATGACGGCGGCGACGACGAAAAGACAGATGGCGATGACCAGCGCCGCCCAGTCGGGGCGGCGCTTCGTTGCCAAGGGTTCGTTACCCCTGCTCATTGAACAAGTCCGATCTCTTTGAGGATGGTTTCGGTTGCCGAAACGTCCTTGTCGAGCTGTGCCTTGAAAGCATCGCCGGCGAGGTAGGTATCAGCCCAGCCCTTGGTCTTCAGGATTTCCTGCCAACCGGCGGACTTCGAAAGCTTGTCGAAATCGGCGGTGATCGCAGCCGTCTGCTCGGCCGAAAGACCAGGTGCTGCAGCAACCATGCGCCAGTTCTGGACAGCGACGTCAAGGCCCGACTCCTTCAGCGTCGGCGCGTCGACGCCCTCGATGCGCTTGTCACTGGAAACAGCCAGAAGCCGGAGCTGCCCAGCCTTCACCTGCGATTCGAATTCTCCGTAGCCGGAAATGCCCGCGGTAACCTGCCCACCGAGAATAGCAGCCAAAGCTTCACCACCGCCGGAGAAGGCGACATAGTTGATCTTCGTCGGGTCGACGCCGGCAGCCTTGGCGATCAGACCGACTGCGATATGGTCGGTGCCGCCTGCCGAACCACCGCCCCAGGAAACCGAGCCCGGATCCTGCTTCAGCTTGGCAACGAGATCGGCCATCGTTTTGATGTCGGACGCAGCCGGGACGACGATCGCCTCGTATTCGCCGGTGAGGCGGGCAATCGGCGTGACGTCCTTGAGGGTGACTGGCGACTTGTTGGTCAGTATCGCGCCGACCATGACGTAGCCGCCAACGATCAGTGCGTTCGGGTTGCCGTTGTTCTGGCCGGTGAACTGGGCGAGACCGATGGTGCCGCCGGCGCCAGGAACGTTCTGAACCTGAACGTTGCCTGAGATGCCTTCCTTCTGCATGACGGTCTGGAGCGAACGGGCGGTCTGATCCCAACCGCCGCCGGGGGCGGCCGGGGCGATGATGGTGTAGTCGGCCGCATGGGCCGGCAACGCGATCGCAGCTGCAAAAATGGTTGCAAGGAAAGTATGCTTCACGAGTATGTCCTCCGTGGGCGCGGCTGAGGAACCGCGCGTTGTTCTCGATGGAATCGGGAAGGACACCGCAGACGGACTTCAAGGTCCGATATGGCCGGCAAGCTCCTCCCGAAACTTCACCTCTCCGCCTCCACGGAGCTGAAGTTCTGCAAAACGGACCACAACAAGCTGTCATTTAGCTGACACCGGCCAAGTATCCACCCCATAGCGACACTTTTTTGCCGCAATTGGTCCTGGCCGGGCGACATCGCAGAATTCGGCCGCGATGGAACTTGTCCGCGGCCCAGGCGTTAAGCAGGCCTAGGAGGATTGGGCCATGAGTTCTCACATCGATACCAAGCAAATCGAAAATGAGGGCTTACGACAGGTGTGGAGCGTGCGCGATTTCGCGCGCCGTCACCGGTTGGACAAGGAAGAGGAGAAGCGTCTCCTCGCGCTTTTCGGATCCTTCGCGACCAAGCAGGAATTGCTGGCCAACGCCCAGCGGCCCTGCCTGTTCCGGTAGCCCATTCCGCGAGGAACTCCCTATTGCGTGCGCAGCACTTCGTTCCAGTGCGCGATCAGTCGCGCGCGCTTCACCTGATCCAGATAGACCATCAATCCAGGGCTGACGGGAACGGGCCGTAATTGTGCGCCCAAGAGTTCCTGCATCGTATTGGCGGTATTTTCCCCCGCGACCTCGGGACTGACGGCCGGGATCTGCAATTCCCGCGCCATGATCGTCTGCCCCTCCTTCGACATGAAGAAGGATAGGTAGCGACGTCCCAGCTCGGGCTCACCAGCCGCCTGCGGGACAAGGCCGATACGCGACATCACGACGGTATAGTCCTTTGGCAAAACGATCCCGACATTAGGGTGACGCTTCGCCCAATCAGCGGCGTAGGAGCCGAGAATGTTGTAACCTAGAACGAAACGACCGTCTGAGACGCGCTCAAGAATGGCCGAGCTCGTTGAATAGAGCTTGACGCCGGCCGCCCCCATGGCACCGATCACCGACCAGATATCCCCGAACTGCTCCTGGTCGCGCGCCATGAACAGGAAACCGACGCCGGAGCGCTCGATGTCATAGGTGCCGATCCGGCCGTGCACCGCATCGCCCTTGCGCTTGAGGTAATCGACGAATTCGGCGCGCGAACTCGGCGGCGACTCACTGGCGAAGCTCGGCTTGTGATAGACGAACACCGCCGGCTCGAAGGTCAGCGCGTAAGCGGTATTGCGCCAATTGGCCCATTTCGGCCAGCGGGCGCTCATCGGCAGGTTGCTCACCTGCGCATAGCCGTCGTTGGAGAGCTTCACCTGCAGGTCCATTGCCGACGAGAAGGCGAAATCCGCCGTACGCTTGCCGGAATCCGTCTCGCGCACGATGCGGTCGTAGATTTCCCCCGTTAGCATGTCTTCGTACCTGACCGCCACATCAGGGTTCGCCCCCTGGAACCCATGGATCATCGGCTGCGCCAGAGGCTCGTCGAGCGATGAATAGACGACAAGCGTCGGAGCCTCCGCATTGCCGGAGCGCGCGGGATAGAACACCTCGTCCGCAGCCGCAAAGCCGGGACAGAGACACAGCAACAGGAAAAGAACGCTCCTCATTGCACGACAATGCACGAGCGGCCACGATCCAGCAAGCCAGCGCGTCAGCCCCATTTGGCGCCCCCACCAAAACCGAAAAATCGCTATGACATCTTCGCACCCACCCTGTATCCTTTTCAAAAATCAAGGGAACATCCGTGCGCATTCTACTGGTGGAGGACAATATCGCGCTGGCCGACGGGCTTTCGGCCATCCTGCGCGGCACCGGCCATGCCGTCGACGTCGTGCATGACGGTGCCTCTGCTAACGCTGTCACGGCGGCCGAGAATTTCGATCTCGTCGTGCTCGACCTGAACCTGCCCGAGATGGACGGCCTGGAGGTGCTGCGCGCCATGCGCGCCCGGCAGAACCGGTCGGCCGTTCTCATCCTGACGGCGCGGGGCGCACCGGAAGAACGGGTCAAGGGCCTTGATCTCGGCGCCGACGATTACCTCATCAAGCCCTTCGACATCTCGGAATTCGAAGCCCGCGTTCGCGTTCTGCTGCGCCGCCAGGCCGGTCTGCATTCGGCGACCGTCAGCTTCGGCGGCCTCTCGCTCGATCTCAATTCGCGCGCCTTCTCCGCCGGCTCGACACCGCTGGACATTCCCGCCCGCGAGCTTGGCCTTCTTGAAATCCTCTTCATGCGCGCAGGAAAGGTCGTTGCCAAGGAAGCGATCATCCAGTCGCTGACCGCCTTCGACGACGACATCTCGGCCAATGCGATCGAGCAATATGTCAGCCGTTTGAGGAAGCGGCTGTCGCCCTATGGCCTCACCGTGAAGACGGCACGCGGTATCGGCTACTATCTCGACAAGCTGCCCGAGGCCCCATGACAACAGCTTATTCGCTAAGACGAAGGCTCTTGTTCTGGCTGCTGATCTCGACCGCCATCATCGGCATGGTCGCGCTTGCGGACACCTACCGCGAGGCCGTGCAGACCTCCAACATCGTATCGGACCGGGTGCTAGCCGGCTCGGCACTCGCCATCGCCGAACGCGTGGTCGTCGCGGAAGATGGCACGCTCGAGGTCGATATCCCCTATGTCGCGCTGGAGATGCTGACCTCGGCAGCACAGGACCGCGTCTTCTACCGCGTCGACGGGCCGCCCGGAAAATTCATCACCGGCTACCAGGCGCTTCCGGTCCTTGCCGAAACCGTGGGTGACACCGCCGCCTTTGCTGATGATACGTTCCGTGGCGAGCCGATCCGTGTCGCAACGCTCAAGCGCTCGGCCTCGACAGGTATCCGCTCCGTGCCCTTCGCCGTTACCGTCGCCGAAACCACGATTGCCCGCCGTCAGCTTGCCCGCGCCATCCTCTTCCGCTCGGCGCTCCGCCTCTCCTTGATGATCGCAGGGGCTGCCGTCATCGTCTGGATCTCGGTCACCGTCGCGCTGCGTCCGCTTTACAAGCTGCGCGACGCGATTGGCGAGCGCAGCCCCGACGATCTCCACCCGATCGAACAATCGGTTCCAAGCGAGGTGCAGCCGCTGGTCGATACGGTCAACGGCTTCATGGTGCGCCTGGAATCGGCGCTCGATGCGCTTCGCAACTTCACCGGCAACGCCAGCCACCAGTTGCGTACCCCGCTTGCGATCATCCGCACGCAGCTCGCGCTATCGGCCCGTGCCGGCACATTGGTCGAAGCACAAGGATCGGCCTTGAAGGGCGATCAGGCCGTTGCTCATGCCGAACGAATCCTCGCGCAATTGCTGCTGATGGCGAAGATCGATGCCGCAACGGCCAAGGAGGCGCTGACCGCGTCCTCGATCGACCTGACGGCCATCGCTCAGGAAATCACCGGGGAGCTCATCCCGGCCGCCGCCGAGGCCGGCATCGACCTCGGCTTCGAAGGTGACCGCCCTGCGCTCGTCCGTGCCGAGCCTTTGCTGATCGGCGAACTGCTACGCAACCTTGCTGGAAACGCCATCGCCTATGCAGGCAAGGGCGCAGAGGTGACCGTCCGGATATCCGAGACGGATGACACCGTCTGCCTCGACGTCGAGGACAATGGCCCCGGCATTCCGTCCGATAAGCTTGCCGCCGTCCGGCAGCGTTTTTCGCGTGGCAGCGATTCCGGCGCGCCGGGCGCCGGGCTCGGACTGCCGATCGTCGAGGAGATCGCGGGCCTCTTCAATGCGGCGCTGACGCTGGAGCCCGGCGCGAACGGAAAGGGCCTCAAAGCCTCAGTGAATTTTGCGAAGGCTGCCTAAAGGGTTAGCCGGCTTTGCCTTACCGACTTGCATTCTTTCGCTGCATTGCACACACTGCCATCAGGGAATAGCAAATGCCGTCAACGATACGGCAGCGGACAAGGCAATACATGTCGATCAAAGCCAGCATCTATCATCTGACGCATTACAAATACGACAAGCCGGTCCGCCTCGGGCCTCAGATCATCCGGCTCAAGCCCGCCTCGCATTCGAAAACGCGGGTCATCAGCCATGCGCTGAAGGTCTCGCCGTCCAATCATTTCGTCAACCTGCAGCAGGATCCCTACGGCAACTATCTCGCCCGCTACGTCTTCCCCGACCCGGTCACTGAGTTCAAGATCGAGGTCGATCTCGTCGCCGACATGACGGTCTACAATCCCTTCGATTTCTTCATCGAGGAGAGCGCCGAGATGTGGCCCTTCTCCTATCCCGAAGACATCAGGGACGACCTGAAGATCTACATGCAGCCGCAGCCGGTGGAGCCGGCGCTGGCCGCCTATCTCGCCGGCATCGACCGCACACCGGTTCGCACCACGGATTTCATCGTCGGCCTCAATGCGCGGCTTAAGAACGACATCGAATACGTCATCCGCATGGAACCGGGTGTCCAGACCCCGGAGGAAACGCTGAAGCTGGCGCTCGGCTCCTGCCGCGATTCCAGCTGGCTGCTGGTCGAAATCCTGCGCAATCTCGGCCTCGCCGCCCGCTTCGTCTCGGGTTATCTCATCCAGCTGACGCCCGACCTGAAGGCGCTCGATGGCCCTTCGGGCACCGAAGTCGACTTCACCGACCTGCATGCCTGGTGCGAGGTCTATCTCCCCGGCGCCGGGTGGGTTGGCCTCGACCCGACTTCGGGTCTTCTGACCGGCGAAAGCCACATTCCGCTGGCCGCCACCCCGCACTACCGCAACGCCGCGCCGATCTCCGGCGCGCTCTACGGCGAGGCCAACACCGAGTTCGCCTTCGACATGAAGGTCGCGCGCGTTGCCGAGCATCCGCGTATCACCAAGCCCTTTTCCGACGACAGCTGGCACGAGCTTAACGAACTTGGCGCCAAGGTCGACCGCATCCTCGAAGCCGAGGACGTACGGCTGACGATGGGCGGTGAGCCAACCTTCGTCTCCATCGACGACTTTGAATCCGAGGAATGGAACACCGCCGCCGTCGGCCCGACCAAGCGCGACAAGGCCGACATGCTGATCCGCAAGCTGCGCGAGCGCTTCGCCCCCGGCGGCTTCCTGCATTACGGCCAGGGCAAGTGGTACCCCGGCGAAAGCCTGCCGCGCTGGACCTTCTCGCTCTACTGGCGCAAGGACGGCAGGCCGATCTGGCAGAACCCGGATCTGATCGCCGGCGAAGGCAAGGAGACCGGCGCCAAGGCCGAGGACGCCTCGAACCTGCTCAACGCCATCGCCAGGGAACTGGCGATCGAGACCGATATGGTGCTGCCCGCCTACGAGGATCCGGCCGAATGGATCATCAAGGAAGGCAGCCTGCCCGAAAACGTCGATCCGTCCAATTCCAAGCTGAAGGACCCGGAAGAGCGCAGCCGCATCGCCCGCGTCTTCGAGCGCGGCCTGACGACGCCGACCGGCTATATCTTGCCCGTCCAGGCATGGAACGCCAGGGCTTCGGGCAGGCGCTGGGTCAGCGAGAAATGGAAGACCCGCCGCGGCAAGATCTTCCTCGTACCCGGCGACAGCCCCGTCGGCTACCGCCTGCCGCTCGGCACCCTGCCCTATGTGCCACCGGCCCGCTTTCCCTATATCCATCCCGCCGATCCCTCTATCCCGCGCCAGCCGCTGCCCGAAGTCTTCGTGCCCAGCGGCCGCGCCATGCCGGAAGCGTCCCGTCAGACCGATGACAGCAGCCAGAACCGCGTCGAGCAGACGATCGGCGAAATCGGCGGCGCCGTGCGCACCGCGATCTCGGTGGAACCGCGCGACGGCAGGCTCTGCGTGTTCATGCCGCCGGTCGAGCGCATCGAGGACTACCTCGAGCTGATTGCCGCCGCCGAAAACGCAGCGGCCGAACTCGGCCTGCCCGTCCACATCGAAGGCTATTCGCCACCGCAGGACGAGCGCATCAATGTCATCCGCGTCGCCCCCGATCCCGGTGTCATCGAGGTCAACATCCATCCCGCCTCCAACTGGCAGGATTGCGTCGACATCACCACGGCGATCTACGAGGAAGCCCGGCAAAGCCGCCTCGGCGCCGACAAGTTCATGATCGACGGCCGCCACACCGGCACCGGCGGCGGCAACCACGTGGTCGTCGGCGGCGCCAATCCCGGCGACAGCCCCTTCCTGCGCCGCCCCGATCTTCTGAAGAGCCTGGTGCTGCACTGGCAGCGCCACCCCTCGCTCTCCTACATGTTCTCTGGCATGTTCATCGGCCCGACCAGCCAGGCGCCGCGCATCGACGAAGCCCGCCACGACAGCCTCTACGAGCTGGAAACGGCGCTTGCCCAGATCCCCGCGCCCGGGCGCGGCCCGACGCCGCTGCCGTGGATCACCGACCGGCTGTTCCGCAACACGCTGATCGACGTCACCGGCAACACCCACCGCGCCGAAATCTGCATCGACAAGCTGTTTTCCCCCGATGGCCCAACCGGCCGCCTCGGCCTCGTCGAGTTCCGCGGCTTCGAAATGCCGCCGAATGCCCGCATGTCGCTTGCCCAGCAATTGCTGGTGCGCGCGCTCATCGCCCGCTTCTGGCAAAACCCCGCCGACGGCCGCTTCGTCCGCTGGGGCACGACGCTGCACGACCGCTTCATGCTGCCGCACTTCGTCTGGGCCGATTTCCTCGACGTGCTCGGCGATCTCAAGCAGAACGGCTTCGACGTCAGCCCGGAATGGTTCAAGGCGCAGCTCGAATTCCGCTTCCCCTTCTGCGGCGAGGTCGAATACGAGGGCTCGAAACTGGAGCTGCGCCAGGCGCTGGAACCGTGGAATGTGATGGGCGAGGAAGGCGCAATCGGCGGCACCGTGCGCTATGTCGACAGCTCCGTCGAGCGGCTTCAAGTGCGCCTCGAGACCAGCAATGCCTCCCGCTACACCGTTACCTGCAACGGCCGGACCGTGCCGCTGACGCCGACCGGCAGCGCGGGTGTCTCGGTCGCCGGCGTCCGCTTCAAGGCCTGGCAGCCAGCGTCGGGATTGCATCCGCTTTTGCCGGTCAACACACCGCTGACCTTCGACATTTATGATACATGGTCGAAGCGTTCGATCGGCGGCTGCATCTATCATGTTGCCCATCCGGGCGGGCGTAACTATGACACCTTCCCGGTCAATGGTAACGAAGCGGAAGCAAGGCGTCTGGCGCGATTCGAGCCGTGGGGGCATACGGCAGGTGCATTCATTCCGCGTGCCGAGACAGCTTCACCGGAATTCCCGCTGACGCTGGATCTTCGGCGACCGGTGGGAATCTAGACGTTAGGGCAAAATGGGCAAAAAACCGACGGCAGAACTGAGGGAAGAGCCACGCAGCCGCACCGGAAACGATGCGGTACTCGGTTATGCCCCTCTGCCTGGCGTCGCCGACGAAATGGTCGACACAAACGGCGCCATCCGGCCCGTCTGGCAACGTTTCTTCGCGCATCTGAGCGGCATGCCCGAAAAGGATCTGACCGAGCGCTTCACCCGGGCCGACCGTTACCTGCGGGATGCCGGTGTCTTTTACCGCGCCTATGGCAGCACCGGCAGCGCCGAGCGCTCCTGGCCCCTCTCGCATGTGCCTGTCCTGATCGATGCGCGCGAATGGGAGGCAGTATCCGCCGGCCTCGTTCAGCGCGCCGACCTGCTTGAGGCGATCGTTGCCGACATCTACGGCCAGAATCGGCTCGTCGAGGACGGCGTCCTGCCGCCAGCACTCATCGCCGCCAATCCGGAGTACCAGCGTCCGCTCGTTGGCGTCACTCCAGCTGGCGGCCATTATCTGCATTTCTGCGCCTTCGAGATCGGCCGCGGCCCTGACGGCAACTGGTGGGTGCTGGCCGACCGCACCCAGGCTCCCTCAGGCGCCGGCTTTGCGCTGGAAAACCGCGTCGCGACGACCCGCGCCTTCTCCGACATCTACGCGGAAACGCCCGTCCACCGGCTGGCCTCCTTCTTCGGCGCGTTCCGCGATTCGTTGCAGGGCATGAAGCACAGCGGCGACGACCGTATCGCCGTCCTGACGCCCGGCCCCGCCAACGAAACCTACTACGAGCACGCCTATATCGCCCGCTATCTCGGCTTCATGCTGCTCGAAGGCGAAGACCTGACCGTCGTCAACGGCAAGGTCATGGTCCGCACCGTTTCGGGGCTCAAGCCGATCACTGTGCTATGGCGCCGCCTTGATTCAGCCTATGCCGACCCGCTCGAACTGAACCAGAATTCGCATATCGGTACGCCCGGCCTCGTCGAGGCGCTGCGCGCCGAAAGCGTGACAATCGTCAATGCGCTCGGCAGCGGCATCATCGAAACACGCGCGCTGCTGGCCTTCATGCCGACGATCTGTCGCCGGCTGTTTGGCGAAGAACTGAAACTCCCGTCGATTGCGACCTGGTGGTGCGGTCAGAAAGATGAGCGCGAGCATGTGGCCGAGAACATCGAGAAAATGGTGATCGGCCCCGCCTATTCGCGCGCACCCTTCTTCGACGACAGCGGCGAATCCGTGCTCGGCTCGAGCTTGCGCGCTACCGCCAAGGACTCGATCGGCGATTGGTTGAATTCCGACGGCGCAAAACTCGTCGGGCAGGAAGTCGTGACGCTGTCGACGACACCAGCCTGGATCGGCGGCAAGCTGACGCCGCGGCCGATGTCCTTGCGCGTCTTTGCCGCCCGCACGGCCAATGGCTGGCAGATCATGCCGGGCGGTTTTGCCCGCATCGGCGGCAGCGACGACGTTTCAGCCATCGCCATGCAATCGGGCGGTGCGGCCGCTGACGTGTGGATCGTTAGCGACAAGCCGGTTGAACGCCATACGCTGCTGCCGGCGGAAGGCAGCTTCACCCGCAACATGCCGGGCAGTTTGCCGAGCCGCGCCGCCGACAACCTGTTCTGGCTCGGCCGCTACATCGAACGCGCGGAAGGCGCGTTGCGCATCCTACGCGCCTGGCACGCCCGCTTTGCGGAAGCCGCCGATCCGAGCCAGCCGCTGCTGGCCGACGTGACTGCCTATCTGGCGGCCGTCGACATCGACACCGAAGACGCGGTGCCAAACACACTGCTGCGCAACATCGACAGCGCCGTCTATTCCGCCAGCAATATCCGCGACCGCTTCTCGCCGGACGGCTGGCTGGCGCTCACCGATCTCGCCAAGACCGCGCGACGGTTCCACGAGACGATCTCGCCCGGCGACGACGCCAGCCATGCGATGACGATCCTGCTGCGCAAGCTCGCCGGCTTCGCAGGTCTCGTGCACGAAAACATGTATCGCTTCACCGGCTGGCGCTTCCTCTCGCTCGGCCGCCATATCGAGCGCGGCCTGCACATGACGCGCCTGCTCGGCCACATGTCGGGGCCGGACGCCCCGGACGGCGCTCTCGACATGCTGCTCGAGATCGGCGACAGCGTCATGACCCATCGCCGTCGCTATAACGTCAACACCGCCCGCCTGACTGTGACCGATCTGCTCGCGCTCGATCCGCTCAACCCGCGTTCGATCCTCTTCCAGATGAATGAGATCCACCGCGAGGTCGAACAACTGCCGAACGCACTGGTCAACGGCCAGATGTCGCCGTTCTACCGCGAAGCGATGCGTCTGCACTCCGGCCTTGCCGTCATGACGCCCGAGACGATGAGTGTCGATGTCTATCGTCGCCTCGAACGCGAGCTGGAACTGCTGTCCGACCTTCTTGCCCGCACATATCTCGGGTGACGCGCGTGCTCTACGACCTCTCCCTGCACATGGGCTACATCTACGACACGCCGGCTTCCGGCGCGCGCCACATCATGCGGCTGATGCCGTTGTCGCTGCCAAACCGTCAGCGGCTGATTGCCGGCTCGATCAAGGTCTCGCCAACGCCGGACGAGCAGGCGCACTTCGTCGATTTCTTCGAGCACCCGGCAACCTCCTTCATGCTGCGCGCGCCGCACGAGAAGCTGGACATTCGGATGCAGGCCCGCGTCCAGGTGGAGAGCCATTCGATCTCGGTAGATTTTTCGCCGGTGCTTGCGAAGCTGCCGGATGAAGTCGCGGGCGTCTGGTCGCTGAAGCCCGATTCCCCGCACCACTTTCTCGGCAACAGTCCCCGCCTGCCGGAAACGCGCGCGATCTCGGAATATGCGAAGGCCTGCGCCGAACCGTCACTGACGGTGCTGCAGATCGCCACGGCACTTTGCGCCAAAATTCATCAGGATTTCACCTACGACGCCGAAGCCACGACCGTCGATACGACCCCGCTCGAGGCCTTCCAGTTGAAGAGCGGCGTCTGCCAGGACTTCGTCCATGTGATGATCCTTGCGCTCCGCAGCCTCGGCATCCCGGCTGGCTATGTCTCGGGCTTCCTACGCACCATTCCGCCGCCCGGCAAGGAGCGGCTGGAGGGCGCCGACGCCATGCACGCCTGGGTCAGGGTCTGGTGCGGCGAAACGATCGGTTGGATCGAGCTCGACCCGACGAACAACATCCCAGCCGGCACCGACCACATCGTCGTCGCCTATGGCCGCGACTACGCCGACGTCGCGCCTGTCATCGGCGTCCTGAAGAGCTACGGCGGCCAACGCGCCGTCCAGGCAGTAGATGTGATCCCGCTCAGTTGATTGACATCCGATAGCTGTATTGGCGCTGCACATCCCTCAGGGAAGGCGTTTTCACCGAGGCTGCGCACAAGAAAGTGACATTCCGTTAGAATCTTAACGACCTGATAAAGGTGAACTCAAGAATTGAGGCGCATGAGTTAAGCATATTGGGGCACTAACTCAGGTGAACATGATGAGCACCTTTCAAGCGCTGAAGTCGAGCCTGTCTCGGCTGCGGAACGACCGGTATGGCAATTTCGGGATCATAAGCGCAGTTCTGCTGCCGGTCACAATAGGCGCGGGCGCGCTCGCCGTTGACATCACCAACGCTGCAATGGCGAAGCATCAGCTGCAGGAAGCCTCCGACGCTGCGGCGCTTGCCACCGCCTCCGCCCTTGCTGACGGAAAGATCGACACAACGACCGCCTCGGCCTTCGCGAAGGATTTCGTTGCCGGTCAGATGGCAAACTTCATTGGCGACACGACCGCACTGAGGAATGCCACCACTGCCACGGCGACCAAGACGACCTCCAGCGGTGGCGCAAGCTACAGCGTGAGCGTCTCATCTTCCTACAGCATGGATCTGAGCGGCCTGGCACAGGTCATCGGCTTCAAGACCACCAATATCGGCGCGGCAAGCGAAACGGCGAGCGGTTACTCCGAAAAGCAGGGTTCCGTCTCGATCTTTCTCGCACTCGATAAATCGGGGTCGATGGGCGAGCCGACGACGACCACCTACAGCTATACCTGCGGCAGGAACAACAATAAGACCTGCACAGGCTATTACACTAAAATTGAAGCATTGAAGCTTGCGGTCGGCAATCTGACGGCAGAACTGGACAAGGCGGACCCGACCCACATCTACTCCCGCACGGGTGCCGTCGCCTATGACATCAAAACCTATGCGGAAACCGCGCTCGCCTGGGGAACCAGTGGTGTAACCACCTACGTCAACGCACTGGTCGCAGCCAACGGCACGAATTCCAGCGGGGCTATGAACAAGGCCTACACGTCTTTGACCGCCCTGAACAACGCCGGAAATGACAACGAAACCGCGCTGCACCAGGCCAAGACTCAGCAGACGCCCAAGAAATATATCGTCTTCATGACGGACGGTGACAACAACAACGATCCATCGGGTGGTCGTTCGTATGACACCCTGACCAAGGACACGTGCAATACCGCCAAGAGCAAGGATATCGAAATCTACACGGTCGCCTTCATGGCGCCTGAGAATGGCCAGGCGCTGCTGAAGTATTGCGCGACAGACGACAATCACTACTTCAAGGCAGAAAGCATGTCCGATCTTCTCTCCGCCTTCAAGGAGATCGGCGCAAAGACCTCCAATCAGACAACACGCTTGATCAACTGATCTCTTCGCGCAGTTTTCCCAACAAATAAGCCGCTCCGGAACCAACCGGAGCGGCTTTTCGTTTCGAAACGCGCGTATCAAAATTGGAAAACCGATTGAAATCAAGCTCTTTCCGCAAAGGAGCGTCGAGCCTCGTCAATTTTTTCGTTTGGGTAATTCCCTTGTTGCAAGTGCGTTGTAACGATGCATAAACTGCGTCTTTAGTGCGCGGTAAACCGATTGAAATTGACATAACGCACTGAAACCAAACAGAATTGGCGAGGACTGACGATGAACACCGTTTCGAAGCCGACCATCCCTTCCCCCGCCCCCCGCAGTTCCAAGCCTGAAATTCTCGCCGAAGAAATCATCGAGCGCCTGACCTACCGCATCGGCAAGGATGCGAAGGTCGCCAAGCCTCATGACTGGCTGACTGCCACCATCCTCGTCGTGCGTGACCGCATCATCGACAAGTGGATGGAATCGACCCGCAAGGTCTATGCGACCGGCGACAAGCGCGTTTACTACCTCTCGCTCGAATTCCTCATCGGCCGCCTGATGCGCGATGCGATCTCGAACCTCGGCCTCATGGAACAGGTTCGTGACGCGCTCGCCTCGCTCGGCGTCGATGTTTCCGTCATTGCGGGCCTCGAGCCAGATGCAGCCCTCGGTAACGGTGGCCTCGGCCGTCTGGCCGCCTGTTTCATGGAAAGCATGGCGACCGTCGAGGTGCCTGCCTATGGCTACGGCATCCGCTACGTACACGGCCTCTTCCGCCAGCAGCTTGCCGACGGCTGGCAGGTGGAACTGCCGGAGAGCTGGCTGGCGCACGGCAATCCCTGGGAGTTCGAGCGTCGCGAAAGCGCTTACGAAATCGGCTTCGGCGGCACGGTGGATGTCGTCGGCAACCCCGAGGGCGAGCCGCGCTATGTGTGGAAACCGGCCGAGCGCGTCATTGCCGCGGCCTTCGACACGCCTGTCGTTGGCTGGCGCGGCAAGCGCGTCAACACGCTGCGCCTCTGGTCTGCCCAGCCGATCGACCCGATCCTGCTCGATGCCTTCAACGCCGGGGATCACATCGGCGCGCTGCGCGAAAGCAACAAGGCGGAAAGCCTGACTCGCGTTCTTTATCCGGCCGATGCGACGCCGGCCGGTCAGGAGCTGCGCCTGCGCCAGGAGTTCTTCTTCTCCTCCGCATCGCTGCAGGACATTTTGCGCCGTCACCTGCAGCAGTATGACGACTTCACCTCGCTGCCCGACAAGGTGGCGATCCAGCTCAACGATACACATCCGGCCGTTTCCGTCGCCGAACTGATGCGCCTGCTGTGCGATGTTCACGGCCTCGACTTCGACCAGGCCTGGGACATTACCCGCGGCACGATCGGCTACACCAACCACACGCTTCTTCCCGAAGCGCTGGAAAGCTGGCCGATTCCGCTCTTCGAGCGCCTGCTGCCGCGCCACATGCAGATCATCTACGCGATCAACGCCAAGGTGCTGGTCGAGGCGCGCAAGACCAAGACTTTCTCCGAGACGGAGATCCGCTCGATTTCCCTGATCGAGGAAAGCGGCGAGCGCCGCGTGCGCATGGGCAATCTCGCCTTCGTCGGCGCCCATTCGATCAACGGCGTTTCGGCGCTGCACACCGACCTGATGAAGGTTACGGTCTTTGCCGACCTGCACAAGCTCTATCCCGACCGCATCAACAACAAGACGAACGGCATTACGCCGCGCCGCTGGTTGCAGCAGTGCAACCCCGGCCTGACCTCGCTGATCCGGGAGGCGATCGGTGACGACTTCCTTGATGATGCCGAAAAGCTGAAGCCCCTCGACAAGTTCGCGAACGATGCAAGCTTCCAGGAAAAGTTTGCGGCGGTTAAGCGTGCCAACAAAGTCGCCTTGTCCAATCTTGTCGCCAGCCGCATGGGCATCAAGCTCGATCCGTCGGCGATGTTCGATATTCAGATCAAGCGCATCCACGAATACAAGCGCCAGCTGCTCAACATCATCGAGGCCGTCGCGCTCTACGATCAGATTCGCTCGCACCCCGAGCTGGACTGGGTCCCGCGCGTCAAACTCTTCGCCGGCAAGGCGGCACCGAGCTATCATAACGCCAAGCTGATCATCAAACTGATCAACGACGTCGCCCGCACGATCAACAACGACCCGGCCGTCCGCGGCCTGCTGAAGGTCGTGTTCGTACCGAACTACAACGTCTCTCTGGCCGAGGTCATGGTGCCCGCCGCCGACCTGTCCGAGCAGATCTCGACGGCCGGCATGGAAGCATCCGGCACCGGCAACATGAAGTTCGCCCTCAACGGCGCGCTGACCATCGGAACGCTCGACGGCGCCAATGTCGAGATGCGCGATCACGTCGGCGAGGACAACATCATCATCTTCGGTCTGCGTGCCGACGAAGTCGCCGCCGCCCGTGCCGATGGCCACAATCCCCGCGCCATCATCGAGGCGTCGCGTGAGCTGTCTCAGGCATTGTCGGCGATCAGTTCGGGCGTCTTCTCGCATGACGACCGAAACCGATACGCGGCGCTGATCGAGGGCATTTATGCGCATGACTGGTTCATGGTTGCTGCCGATTTCGATGCCTATGCCCAGGCCCAGCGCGACGTCGACCAACTCTGGACCGATCCATCGGCATGGAGTTCGAAGGCAATCTGCAACACGGCGCGGATGGGCTGGTTCTCGTCCGACCGAACGATACGCCAATATGCCAAGGAAATCTGGAGAGCCGGATGAAAACGCCGAAAGCCACCCTTGAAGTCAGACTTCCCTGGGAGATTTCGGCAGACGAGATAGCGGCAATCCTCGCAGGGTCGCATTCCAACCCGTTCGCCGTTCTCGGCGTTCACAAATCGGGCGATGGATATGTCGCCCGCTGCTTCATTCCGGGTGCCGAAGAGGTGACGGCGATGGCGCTCGATGGCAGCGCCATCGGGGAACTGAGTCGGCAGCATCCGGACGGCTTTTTCGCCGGACAGGTTTCGGTGACGAAGCTGCAGCCGGTGCGTTACCGCGCGCGGCGCGGGGACGCCGAGTGGGCTGTGACCGACCCCTACAGCTTCGGACCAGTCCTTGGACCGATGGATGATTATTACGTGCGGGAGGGCTCCCACCTGCGCCTCTTCGACAAGATGGGCGCGCACTGGATCAAGCACGAGGGCGCACAGGGCATCCATTTCGCGGTCTGGGCGCCGAATGCCCAGCGTGTCTCCGTCGTCGGTGATTTCAACGGCTGGGACGGCCGCCGCCATGTTATGCGTTTCCGCTCCGGCGCCGGTATCTGGGAGATCTTCGCCCCTGATGTTCCGACGGACGTCGCCTACAAATTCGAGATCCGCGGCCACGACGGCGTTCTTCTGCCGCTGAAGGCCGATCCGTTTGCCCGTCGCAGCGAGTTGCGCCCGAAGACGGCCTCGGTCGCGGCGTCCGAACTGCTGCAGGAATGGGACGACGAAGCGCATCTGAAGCACTGGAGCGAGACCGACAAGCGTCGTCAGCCGATTTCAATCTACGAGGTTCATGCCGGCTCCTGGCAGCGGCGTGATGACGGCACGTTTCTCTCCTGGGACGAGTTGGCATCCCGGCTGATCCCCTACTGCGTCGACATGGGCTTCACTCACATCGAGTTCCTGCCGATCACCGAGCACCCCTATGATCCGTCCTGGGGATACCAGACGACCGGGCTCTATGCCCCGACCGCCCGCTTCGGCGAGCCTGAGGGTTTCGCGCGCTTCGTCAACGGCTGCCACAAGGTCGGCATTGGCGTCATCCTCGATTGGGTGCCCGCCCATTTCCCGACCGACGAACACGGCCTCGGCTGGTTCGACGGCACGGCGCTCTACGAGCACGAAGACCCGCGCAAGGGCTTCCATCCCGATTGGAACACCGCGATCTACAATTTCGGCCGCACCGAAGTCATCTCCTACCTCGTCAACAATGCACTCTACTGGGCCGAGAAGTTCCATCTCGACGGCCTGCGCGTCGATGCCGTCGCCTCGATGCTCTACCTCGACTATTCCCGCAAGCACGGCGAATGGATCCCGAATGAGTACGGCGGCAACGAGAATCTGGAGGCCGTCCGCTTCCTGCAGAACATGAACACCCGCATCTACGCCGAGCATCCCGGCGTTATGACCATCGCCGAGGAGTCGACGTCCTGGCCGAAAGTGTCGCAGCCGGTGCACGAAGGCGGCCTCGGCTTCGGCTTCAAGTGGAACATGGGCTTCATGCACGACACGCTCTCCTACATGAGCCGCGAGCCTATCCACCGCAAGCACCATCACAACGAACTGACCTTCGGCCTGCTCTACGCCTATTCGGAAAACTTCGTGCTGCCGCTCTCCCATGACGAGGTGGTACACGGAAAGGGCTCGCTGATCGCCAAGATGCCGGGCGACGACTGGCAGAAGTTCGCCAATCTGCGGGCCTACTACGCCTTCATGTGGGGCTATCCAGGCAAGAAGCTGCTCTTCATGGGCCAGGAATTCGCGCAATGGGCCGAGTGGAGCGAGGCGAAGTCGCTCGACTGGAACCTGCTGCAGTACCGCATGCACGAGGGCATGCGCCGGCTGGTGCGCGACCTCAACCTTACCTATCGCAGCAAGCCGGCGCTGCATGCCCGCGATTGCGAGGGCGATGGCTTCGAGTGGCTGATCGCCGACGACCACGAGAACTCCGTCTTCGCCTGGATCCGCAAGGCACCGGGCGAAAAGCCGGTCGCCGTCATCTGCAACCTGACGCCGGTTTACCGCGAGAACTATACAGTCCGCCTCCCGTTCGAGGGACGGTGGCGCGAGATATTGAATACCGATGCCGACATCTACGGCGGCAGCGGCAAGGGCAATGGCGGCCGCGTTCAGGCCGTCAACGCCGGCGGCAACATCGCCGCGTCGATCACCTTGCCGCCTCTGGCGACAATCATGCTTGAACCTGAGAACTGAAGACTGGTGGGAGGATAAAAATGGTAGAAAAACGTGTTCAGCCACTTGCCCGCGACGCAATGGCCTATGTTCTTGCCGGCGGTCGGGGAAGCCGCCTGAAGGAACTCACCGATCGTCGCGCCAAGCCGGCAGTCTATTTCGGCGGCAAGACGCGCATTATCGATTTCGCCTTGTCGAACGCCCTGAACTCGGGCATCCGCCGCATCGGCGTCGCCACCCAGTACAAGGCGCACTCGCTGATCCGCCATATGCAGCGCGGCTGGAACTTCTTCCGCCCCGAGCGAAACGAAAGCTTCGACATCCTGCCGGCCTCCCAACGCGTCTCCGAGACGCAATGGTATGAAGGCACGGCCGACGCGGTCTACCAGAACATCGATATCATCGAGCCCTACGGCCCGGAATACATGGTCATCCTCGCTGGCGACCACGTCTACAAGATGGACTACGAGTGGATGCTACAGCAGCACGTCGATTCCGGCGCCGATGTCACCATCGGTTGCCTGGAAGTGCCGCGCATGGAAGCCGTCGGCTTCGGCGTTATGCATGTTGACCAGAACGACAGGATTATCGACTTCATCGAAAAGCCTGCCGACCCGCCGGGTATTCCCGACAATCCGGAATTCGCGCTGGCCTCGATGGGCATCTACGTGTTCCACACGAAGTTCCTGATCGATGCGCTGCGCCGCGACGCGGCCGACCCGAACTCCAGCAAGGATTTCGGCAAGGACATCATCCCATACATCGTCAAGAACGGTAAGGCCGTGGCCCATCGCTTCGCGCAATCCTGCGTCCGCTCCGATTTCGAGCATGAGCCCTATTGGCGCGACGTTGGGACGATCGATGCCTATTGGCAGGCCAACATTGACCTCACCGCGATCGTTCCGGAACTGGATATCTACGACAAGTCCTGGCCGATCTGGACCTACGCAGAAATCTCGCCGCCGGCAAAATTCGTGCATGACGACGAGGACCGCCGTGGCTCGGCGACCTCGTCCGTCGTGGCCGGCGACTGCATCATCTCGGGCGCAACGCTGAACAAGAGCCTCCTCTTCACCGGCGTGCGCGCCAACTCCTATTCCAAGCTCGAAGGTGCGGTGGTTCTCCCGAGCGTCAAGATCGGCCGGCACGCCCAGCTCCGGAATGTCGTGATCGACCACGGCGTCGTCATTCCGGAGGGCCTCATCGTCGGCGAGGATCCGGACCTCGATGCTAAGCGCTTCCGGCGAACCGAAAGCGGAATTTGCCTCATCACCCAGCCAATGATCGACAAGCTGGGTATGTGACCAATGAAAGTTCTTTCGGTTTCGTCCGAAGTCTTCCCACTTATCAAGACAGGGGGCCTCGCCGACGTGGCGGGCGCCCTGCCGATCGCCCTCAAGCGTTTCGGCGTCGAAACCAAGACCCTCATGCCCGGCTATCCTGCCGTCATGAAGGCGATCCGCAATCCCGTCGCCCGGCTTCAGTTCGATGATTTGCTCGGCGAGCCCGCGACGGTCCTGGAAGTGGAGCACGAGGGGATCGATATCCTCGTACTCGATGCGCCCGCCTATTACGACCGCGCCGGCGGTCCCTATCTCGATGCGACGGGCAGGGACTACTCCGACAACTGGCGCCGCTTCGCAGCGCTTTCGCTTGCCGGCGCCGAGATTGCTGCGGGATTGATGCCGGGCTGGCGACCCGACCTCGTGCATACGCATGATTGGCAGTCGGCGATGACCTCAGTCTACATGCGCTACAACCCGACGCCGGAATTGCCGAGCGTGTTGACAATCCACAACATCGCCTTCCAGGGTCAGTTCGGCGCCGATGTCTTCCCCGGCCTCCGCCTGCCGCCGCATGCCTTCGCAACGGAAAGCATCGAATACTACGGCAATATCGGATTCCTAAAGGGTGGCCTGCAGACGGCCCACGCCATCACCACCGTCAGCCCTTCTTATGCAGGCGAGATCCTGACCCCCGAGTTCGGCATGGGCCTCCAGGGTGTCATCGCAAACCGAATCGATTCGCTCCACGGCATCGTCAATGGCATCGATACCGACGTCTGGAATCCGTCGACCGATCCTGTTGTCCACACGCATTACAACGGCACCACACTGAAAAGCCGCGTCGAAAACCGCACCTCGGTCGCGGAGTTCTTCGGACTGCACAACGACAATGCACCGATCTTCTGCATCATCAGCCGCCTCACCTGGCAAAAGGGCATGGACGTCATCGCCGCCACAGCCGATCAGATCGT
Source organism: Rhizobium sp. CF122 (assembly GCF_000282035.1). Lineage (GTDB taxonomy): Bacteria > Pseudomonadota > Alphaproteobacteria > Rhizobiales > Rhizobiaceae > Rhizobium. The sequence continues at coordinate 28,742 of NZ_AKKA01000078.1, read as the reverse complement.
CGACATGGGTGGAAAGCTCGCCATTCTGGGTTCTGGAGACGCGGCGCTGGAAGGTTCGCTGCTCGCCGCCGCAGCCCGTCACCCCGGACGGATCGGCGTTTCCATCGGCTACAACGAGCCGATGTCGCATCTTATGCAGGCTGGCTGCGACGCCATTATCATTCCTTCGCGCTTCGAGCCCTGCGGCCTGACGCAGCTTTACGGTCTGCGCTATGGCTGCGTGCCGATCGTCGCCCGCACCGGCGGGTTGAACGATACCGTCATCGATGCCAACCATGCCGCTCTTGCGGCGAAAGTGGCAACCGGGATACAATTCTCGCCTGTGACGGCATCGGGCCTGTTGCAGGCCATCCGCCGCGCGCTACATCTCTACGCCGATCAAAAAGTCTGGACCCAATTGCAAAAGCAGGGCATGAAATCGGATGTCTCGTGGGAAAAGAGCGCCGAGCGCTACGCTGCCCTCTATTCAAGCCTCGCCCCCAAAGGCAAGTGAGAGAAAATGATAAAATCCGTATCCACTAAGCCCTACCAGGATCAGAAGCCGGGCACGTCGGGCCTGCGAAAGAAAGTCCCGGTATTCCAGCAGCCGAACTATGCCGAGAATTTCATCCAGTCGATCTTCGATTCGCTGGAAGGGTTCCAGGGCAAGTGCCTTGTCATCGGCGGCGACGGACGCTACTACAACCGGGAAGTCATCCAGAAGGCGATCAAGATGGCCGCCGCCAATGGCTTCGGCAAGGTGATCGTCGGCAAGGGCGGCATCCTGTCGACCCCGGCAGCCTCGCACATCATCCGCAAGTACAAGGCCTTCGGCGGCATCATTCTGTCGGCCAGCCATAACCCGGGCGGCCCCACCGAAGACTTCGGCATCAAGTACAATATCAGCAACGGCGGTCCGGCGCCGGAGAAGATCACCGACGCGATCTATGCGCGCACCAAGGTGATCGACACCTACAAGATCGCCGACTTCGCGGATGTGAACCTCGATCGCATCGGCAAGGACGAGCTGCCCGGTGGCATGATTCTCTCGGTGCTCGATTCGGTCGAAGACTATACGGCGCTCATGGAAGAGCTGTTTGACTTCCACGCGATCCGCAACCTCATCAGCCTTGGCTTCCGCATCGCTTTCGATGCGATGAGCGCCGTCACCGGCCCCTATGCGAAGGAAATCTTCGAAAACCGCCTCGGCGCCCCGTCCGGCTCGGTTCGCAATTTCATGCCGCTGCCCGATTTCGGTGGCCACCATCCCGACCCGAACCCGGTTCACTGCAAGGAACTCTACGACGAGATGATGGGCGACGATGCGCCCGATTTCGGCGCAGCATCCGATGGCGACGGCGACCGCAACCTCATCATCGGCCGCGGCATCTTCGTGACGCCGTCCGATAGCCTTGCGATCCTCGCGGCCAACGCCAATCTGGCGCCCGGCTATTCCGGCGGTCTCGCCGGCATCGCCCGCTCCATGCCGACGTCTGGTGCTGCTGATCGCGTCGCCGAGCGCCGTGGCATCGGCATGTACGAAACGCCGACCGGCTGGAAGTTCTTCGGCAACCTGCTCGATGCCGGGATGGCGACGATCTGCGGCGAGGAAAGCGCCGGCACCGGCTCCAACCACGTGCGCGAGAAGGACGGCCTCTGGGCGGTTCTGCTGTGGCTGAACATTCTGGCCGTCCGCGGCGAGAGCGTCGAGGACATTGTCACCCAGCACTGGCAGACCTATGGCCGCAACTACTATTCGCGCCACGACTATGAAGGCGTTGATACCGACGCAGCAAACGGCCTGATCGCCAACCTGCGCAGCCAGCTTGCTTCCCTGCCGGGCCAAGCCTTCGGCCCACTGAAAGTCGAGAAGGCAGATGACTTTGCCTATCACGACCCGGTCGACAAGTCCGTCAGCGAGCATCAGGGCATTCGTATCCTCTTCGAAGGCGGCTCGCGCGTTGTCTTCCGTCTCTCGGGAACGGGAACATCGGGCGCCACCTTGCGCGTCTACCTCGAGCGGTACGAACCGGATTCCACCCGCCACAACATCGAAACGCAGCAGGCGCTCGCCGATCTTATCGCCGCCGCCGAGACCATTGCGGATATCCGCAGCCGCACAGGCCGCGATGCTCCCTCCGTGATCACCTGACCGGAGCAGCATGGCGGCGAACAAATCCGGGCAAGGCGGGGCAAGCATCTTTGAGACCGGCGTTGATTTCGCCGTCTGGTCGCACAATGCCGGACAGATCGAGTTGTGCCTGTTCAGCGACGACGACAAGGAACTGGCCCGCCTGCCGATGGAACGCGGCGATGACCATGTCCATCGCCTCTTCGTCGACGGATTGAAGGAAGGCGCGCTCTATGGCTACCGCGCCGATGGCGTCTATGCGCCTGACAGCGGCCTTTGGTTCGACCCGTCGAAACTGCTGGTCGATCCCTACGCCAAGGAACTCGATCGCCCCTTCCACCACGATCCCCTGCTCGGCGCCTTCGGCGCCGAGACACAGCATCTCGTGCCGAAGGCGGTCGTCACCCGCGATATCACGGTGAGACCGGCAAAGCCCCTCTTCAAGCCGGGCGGCTTCATCTACGAAGTCGCTGTCCGGCCCTTCACCATCCTGCATCCGGATGTCCCCGAAGCCCAGCGCGGCACGGTCGCGGCTTTGGCACATCCCTCGGTGATTACCCATCTCAAGCGCATCGGCGTCGACGCCGTCGAGCTCATGCCGATCACCGCCTGGATCGACGAGCGGCATCTGCCGCCGCTCGGCCTGCGAAACAGCTGGGGCTACAACCCCATTGCCTTCATGGCGCTCGATCCGCGGCTTGCCCCTGGCGGCATGGCGGAACTACGCGACACCGTTGCGACGCTCCATGCGGAAGGCATCGCCGTCATCCTCGATCTCGTCTTCAACCACACCGGCGAAAGCGACCGCTTCGGCACGACGCTGTCGCTGCGCGGCCTCGACAATCTCTCTTTCTATCGCCACCTGCCCGGTCGGCCGGGCGAACTGGTCAACGATACCGGAACCGGCAACACCGTCGCTTGCGATCATCCCTATATCAGGCAGTTGATCATCGACAGCCTACGCCACTTTGTGCTCGGCGCAGGGATTGACGGTTTCCGCTTCGACCTCGCCCCCGTACTTGGCCGCACCGTAAACGGGTTCGAGGCACATGGCGAAACGTTGACGGCGATGCTCGCCGATGATGTGCTGGCGGACCGCGTAATGATCGCCGAGCCCTGGGACATCGGCCCAGGCGGCTATCAGCTCGGCAATTTTCCGGCACCATTCCTCGAATGGAACGACCGCGTGCGCGACGATGTCAGGTGCTACTGGCGCGGCGACGACTACAAGACCGGCCCGCTCGCGACCACCCTTGCCGGCTCCTCCGATATTTTCTCCCGAAACGCTGGGACAGGGACGCGCAGCGTCAACTTCCTCGCCGCCCATGACGGCTTCACGCTGAGGGATGTCGTATCCTACAGCGGCAAGCATAACGAGGCGAACGGTGAGCAAAACCGCGACGGCCACAACGAGAACCACACCTGGAACAACGGTGTCGAGGGCGAAACCCGCTACCCCGATATTATTCGCAAGCGCCATGACGACCTGAAGGCGCTGCTCTCCACGCTCTTTGCCACCCGCGGCAGCATCATGCTGACGGCAGGCGACGAAGCCGGCCGCACTCAGCGCGGCAACAACAATGCCTATTGCCAGGACAACGAGATCACCTGGGTCGACTGGGCAGGGCTCGACGACGATCTTATCGCCCATACCGCATTCATCTCCGGCCTGCGCAAGCGCTTCTCCGCCTTCTCGGAAATGGGCTTCCTCAACGGCAACGGCGATGTCGAATGGATCTCGCCCTCCGGCCAGGCGATGAGCGTGCAAGAGTGGGAGACGCCGAACTTTTCCACGCTCGGAATGGTGCTTTCGACGCGCGATGGCCAAACCAACAAGGCCACGCGGCTGGCGGTTCTCTTCAATCGCTCGGGCGGCGAGGAAATCTTTACATTACCCGGACCGCCTTCATGGCGGCTTCTTGCCCCGGATGCGCCGGAGAAATCCGCAACTTCTGCCATCGTACCGCGCCGCTCGGTCTCTTTCTATCTCGAAAGTTGATCTGACGGGCTCCCGCCTGCAATTCCTTGTCGCAATCGTCACAATCCCATTGTAAGGCTTGCGCAGCCGCTTTCTCATGGGGAATCAATGGCCAAGGAAATTTCGCTCGCGGATGTACGTGGGTTGGTCGGCACTGAAACCGGCCTCTCGGACTGGATCGTCGTCGATCAGGCCATGATCGATGCGTTTGCGCATGCGACCAACGACCATCAGTACATCCACGTCGATCCGGAGCGCGCTGCATTAAGTCCCTTCGGCAGCACCATCGCCCACGGCTTTCTTACCCTCTCGCTACTCTCGGCGATGAACTACAACAGCCTGCCGAAGGTCCGTGAGCAGACCATGGGCATCAATTACGGCTTCGAGAACGTCCGTTTCCTCTCGCCGGTCAAATCGGGGGCACGCATCCGCGGCCACTTTGTCCTCGCCGAAGCCCGCTTCCGCGGCGCCGGCATGCTGATGACGACCTATGAGGTCACAATCGAGATCGAGAACGAGAAGAAACCGGCGCTCACCGCGCGGTGGATCACCATCATCCAGTTCGACCCCAAGGACCGGCCGGAAGACGCGTAGACCTTATGCTCTTGACTTTGGTGGGCGGTGTTTGACGCGTCGCTATGGCGCGCCGTTGATTTCAACGATGTTGCGATCGGGATCGAGCAGATAGGCTTGTGGAAACCCCGCCGGGCCATTGCGCCTAACACGCAACCGCCAGGGATCGCCCTCTGGAGCATCCTCGCGAAAACCCTTCGCAATCAGCCCCCGGATACATCCCTCGAAATCATCGGTACGGAACGCGAAATGTCCGTCGGTCGTGTCTATGGTCGCCGCACGCCGGAAGGTTCCGGCCGGATTGACAATGATGTGGACCTGCAGCGCCCCGCAGGCGAACCACGCTCCAACACTACTGAAAGGTGGCCTCTCGATTTGCTCGAGACCGAAGACATCGCGATAGAAGCCGACGGAACGGTCGAGATCCATGGCGACAATGGAAACGTGATGCAGCATCATCGAAGACATCCCCCACTCGTTGCGACGGCGCTTCGATACGGACCGCGCGCGCCCGGTGGATGATGACACGAATGACAGCCGTCATACAACTTGAAGCCGATCGGGGACGGCACAAGAGCACCATCCCCGATCGGGCATTGCAAGTTAGCAGCGCTTAATGCGCCGCGTCTTCGGCGCCCTCGGCCAGCAGGCCGAATACGAAATCCGCAAACGAACGCCAGCATTCGACTCGGAATGTATCGTCCTCGGTGCGGAAGAGCACGATCTCGGCCTTTCCAAACAGCGTGCGTGAGCAGGCGCCGACCGGGAAGACCTCGAGCGACAGATCCTGCGGGCAGCCCGCGGAGATCGTCGCTTCCGCCCCGGGGCCGGAGACGATAACCGCGACGTTTCGGTGCGAGACGTCGGTGGCCGAATGCAGCACGCCCGACTTGGCGAGCGCACCCATCAGGTCTGCCCCGGATTCGTCGATGACAAGCCATTCATCCGGGCCGAGCCAGAGGGCAGCACGACCACCCTTGCGACCGGAGGTTTTCGGGGAAGCCGGCACCGTGACACCAAGCGCGGAGGAAAGAGCTTTGAGCGACTCGGCCGGCGCGCGAAGCGCCACGCGGCTTGCCGCAGAGGCTGGCGTCAGCCGTACCGTGGCCGAGCCGCCATGCTGGCCGGAAAGAGCGGATTTGCGAACTGCCATATCAGCCATTGATGCGGCCTCCTTCCTTGTCAAAGAACACCATATCAGTCACCTCGACGGCGATCGTCTTGTCGGGCATCGGCACATAGAGCGTTTCGCCCATCCGTTTGCGGCCATCGGCGACCAGCGCAAAGGCGATCGATCGCCCAAGATTTTCCGACCAGTAGGACGAGGTCACATGGCCGAGCATCGTCATCGGCTTCGGCTCGTTCGGGTTGGCGACGATCTGTGCACCCTCTTCGAGCACCAGATTCGGATCCTTGGTGAGGAGACCGACGAGCTGCTTGCGGCCTTCCTTCACCAAATCCGGTCGCTTCAGCCCGCGAATGCCCACGAAATCCGTCTTCTTCTTGGAAACCGCCCAGGAAAGACCGGCATCGTGAGGCGTGACGGTACCGTCCGTATCCTGCCCGACGATGATATAGCCCTTCTCGGCGCGAAGAACGTGCATCGTTTCGGTACCGTAGACGCAGGCGCCGAGCGGCTCTGCATTGGCCCAGACCGCTTCCAGCACCGATTGGCCGTAATCGGCCGGCACGTTGATTTCGAAGCCGACCTCGCCGGTGAACGACACGCGGAACAGACGCGCCGGCACGCCCATGACCGTGCACTCGGCAACGCTCATATGCGGGAAGGCTTCGTTGGAAATATCGACGCCCTCGACCAGCGGGGCGATGATTTCGCGTGCCTTCGGCCCCTGCACGGCAATGACTGCCCATTGTTCGGTCACCGAAGTCAGCCATACCTTGAGATGCGGGAATTCCGTCTGCAGATAGTCTTCCATGTGGTGGAGAACGCGCGGCGCACCGCCGGTCGTCGTCGTCACATGGAAGCGATCGTCAGCCAGACGCCCGACGACGCCGTCGTCATAAACGAAGCCGTCTTCGCGGGTCATGATGCCGTAGCGGCACTTGCCGGGCTTCAGTGTGTCCCAGGCGTTGGTGTACATGAGGTTCATGAACTCGGCGGCGTCGGGGCCGACGACTTCGATCTTGCCGAGCGTCGAAGCATCGAACACGCCGGCGACATCGCGCGCCGTCTTGCATTCACGGGCGACCGCCTGATGCATCGTCTCACCGGCGCGCGGATAGAACCAGGCGCGCTTCCAGTTGCCGACATCCTCGAACACCGCACCCTGCGCTTCTTCCCACGGGTGCAACGGCGTCTTGCGCGCCGGGTCGAACAGCTCGCCGCGCGAATGCGCGATCAGCGTACCGTAGGTGACCGGCGTGTAGGGCGCACGGAAGGTCGTCAGACCGACCTGCGGGATCTCCTTGCCCAGCATTTCGGCGGCAATCGCCAGACCATGCATGTTGGAGAGCTTGCCCTGATCCGACGCCATGCCGTTCGTGGTGAAGCGCTTGATATGCTCGATCGAGTGCATGCCTTCGCGCACGGCAAGGCGGATATCCTTGGCACAGACGTCGTGCTGGAAATCGATGAACGCCTTGGTGCGGGTCTCCGGACCCGCCCCTTCGGCAGCGCCGATCATGCCGCCCGTCCACTGATGCGCCTGCTCGGCGGTGATGCTGATCTTGCCGCCGGATGGTTTGCCGACCGCCTGGGCCATCAGTTCACCCGCGGCCAGCGATTCCTCGATCGTCTGCTGCAGATCATCCGTGCCGTTGCAGGCGCCAACGGAGAGGCAATCCTGCGCATAGGTGCCGGGCAGGAAGCGCTGCGTTTCCGGCTCAAACTTCACCTTGCCGCGCGACTGCGAGAACAGGTGCACCGAAGGCGTCCAGCCGGCCGAGACCAGCAGCGCATCGACCGCGATCTTGCGTGGAGAGCCGCCGCCGTTGCGGGCAACGGTCATGGACGAGATGCGCAGCTTGCCCGAGGTGTTGACGACCGATTGACCGGCGAGCACGTCGATGCCGAGCGAGCGGGCTTCCGCCAGAACGGCAGCACCGGGCGTGTGCCGGCAATCGACGATCGCGGCGATCTCGACACCGGCGCGCTTCAGGTCGAAGGCGGCCTCGTAGGCAGAGTCGTGCGCCGTGTAGACCCCGACCTTCTGGCCGACGGCGACGCCGTACTGGTTGAGATACATGCGCGCGGCCGAGGCCAGCATGATGCCCGGACGGTCGTTGTTCGGGAACACCATATGGCGCTCGATCGCGCCGTTGGCGAGGATGACACGCTTGGCGCGCAGCTGCCACAGACGCTCACGCGGCAGGTGGCGGCCCGGGTTCGCGACATGATCGGTGACGCGTTCGGCGAGACCGACGAAGTTGTGGTTGTAGTAGCCGAAGGCAGTGGTGCGGGTGAGAACCTGCACATTGTCCATCGACTTCAGGCTGGCAACGGTCTTCTGCGCCCACTCATAACCGTCGAGACCATCGATCTTGACACCGCTGTCGAAACGCAGCGCACCGCCGGCTTCCGCCTGCTCGTCACAGAGGATGACCTTGACACCGGCATGAGCCGCAGCAAGGGCTGCCGAAAGACCGGCGACGCCGGCACCGACGACCAGCACGTCACAATGCGCGTAGCGGCTGGCGTAGTGATCGGGATCGGCTTCTTTCGGCGCAACGCCGAGACCGGCTGCGCGACGGATCATCGGCTCGTAGACATGCTTCCAGGCCGCCTTCGGCCACATGAAGGTCTTGTAGTAGAAGCCAGCCGCGAAGAAGGGCGACATCAGGTTATTGATGCCGCCGATATCGAAGGACAGCGATGGGAAACGGTTCTGCGACTGCACGATCATGCCGTCGAAGACTTCCTGCACCGTGGCACGCACGTTCGGCTGCTTGCGGGCGCTGTCGCGCGCAACGTCGATCAGCGCGTTCGGCTCTTCGGCGCCGGCCGAGAGAATGCCGCGCGGGCGGTGATACTTGAACGAGCGGCCGACCAGATGGATGTTGTTGGCAATCAGCGCCGAGGCGACGGTATCGCCCTCCAGCGCCGTATAGCTCTTGCCATCGAAGGTAAAGCGCGCGGTTCTGGCCGGGGTCAGGCGGCCCTTGCCTGCAATACGGTTCGTGCCGCTCATTGTGCTTCTCCTTCGAGCGCTTCGTAGGTCTCGACGGGAGCGTGTGGAACGGCGGCTTCGCCGATCTCAGGCTTCGGCTCGCCTGCCTTATAGGTCATGATGAACTTGTCGCTGATCGTGTCGCGCGCCGCGTTGAAGAAGCGGCCGCATCCGTGCTGGTGGCGCCAGCGTTCGAAGATCAGCCCCTTCGGGTTGTCGCGCAGGAAGAAATATTCCTCGAACGCCTCGTCGGAGATGGAAGCAATGTCGGTCGGGCGAGCGATATGGGCATCGCCGGCGCCGCGGAATTCGAGCTCGGAGCGCTCTTCCTGACAGTATGGGCAGTAGATAAGAAGCATGGTGTCCTCGTGTCAGTGGGCGACAGCGGCAGCGGCGGCTTCGTCGATCAGGCGGCCGGTGCGGAAACGGTCCAGCGTCAGGCCGGCATTGAACTTGTGCACCTCGTCGCGCGCGATCAGATGCGCGAAGAGATTGGCCGAACCCGGCGTCGCCTTGAAGCCGCCGGTGCCCCAGCCGCAGTTGACGTAGAGCCCCGGAACCGGCGTCTTCGACTGGATCGCCGAACGGTCCGGCGTGTTGTCGACGATGCCGCCCCACTGGCGCATCATCTTGACGCGGCGGAACATCGGGAACAGCTCGCAGATCGCATCCAGCGTATGCGTGATGATCTGCAGGCCGCCGGTCTGACTGTAGGAATTGTACTGGTCGGTGCCAGCGCCGATCACGAGTTCGCCCTTGTCGGACTGCGAGATATAGGCATGCACGGTGTTGGACATAACCACGCAAGGGAAGATCGGCTTCAGCGGTTCGGACACCAGCGCCTGCAGCGGGCTCGATTGCAACGGCACGCGCACGTCGGCCATCCTCATGACCGTCGTCGTGTGGCCGGCCGCCGAAACGCCGACCTTCTTGGCGCCGATGAACCCGCGGTTCGTCTCGACACCCGTGACGCGCCCGTCCGGGCCGCGGCGGATGCCGGTCACTTCGCAGTTCTGGATGATGTGGACGCCGCGATCGGACGCCGCACGGGCATAGCCCCAGGCCACCGCATCGTGGCGCGCCGTGCCGCCGCGGCGCTGCAGGGCAGCGCCATTGATCGGATAGCGGGCGCTGGCCGAGATATCGAGCGGCGGACAATAGGCCTTGGCCTGCTCCGGCGTCAGCCACTCGTTGTCGATGCCATAGAGACGATTGGCATGGATATGGCGCTTGAAGGACTGTTGGTCATGCACATTGTGCGACAGCATCATCACGCCGCGCGGCGAATACATGACATTGTAGTTGAGATCCTGCGACAGGTTCTCCCAGAGCTTCATCGAATGCTCGTAGATATGCATGCTCTCTTCGTAGAGATAGTTCGAGCGGATGATGGTCGTGTTGCGACCGGTGTTACCGCCGCCGAGCCAGCCCTTTTCGAGGACCGCGACATTGGTTATGCCGTGCTCCTTGGCGAGATAATAGGCCGCACCCAGACCATGCCCACCGCCGCCGATGATGATGACGTCGTATTCGGCGCGCGGCTCCGGCGAAGTCCATTGCTTCTCCCAGCCCTTGTGGCCTCGCAAGGCCTCCCGTGCCACGGCAAAAACCGAGTATCTGCGCATCCGCCTTCATCTCCTTCGGGGAAAGGTCCCTTCTCGTCGGCCATACAAATCGCAAATCCAAATGCGGCACAACGTTTCTTTTGCGACGCGAAGCGGCTTTTGTTTTGACACACAGCAAGAATGAACGAGATCGCGTAGTCTCGTCGCGGCGGGTAAACACCAGCGGGAAAAGCCGGACCGGCCTGCGTCGGCTTCCGGTCTCTCCATCCTTCTTATTTTAGAGTGTTTGCACTTACAATTTTTGAGCGCATAGTTCACGCGCTGCGCAAGCGCTTTTTGCGCGTTGAGGGTCCCGCGTCCGCAGCAGTGGCAATATTCATAAGCCAGACGTCGGCGCATGTGGGTCGGTGTCCGATCTGGCATCAATTGAAACAGACCAACACGGCTGCGGAGCCTGCTGTGGGGTCATTGGGAGGATTCGTCCTGCAATCGCATTTCATCACCCTTACAGTTGGTCTGCTCTTGTCCGGAGGATACCTCAACGGTCCGGCTGTCGCCGCCGAGGACGCTCTGACCAAGGAGGAAGCGGCAGCGATCGGCGTCGATGCATATCTCTATCTTTATCCATTGGTCACCATGAACCTCACCCGCGAGCAAGCAACCAACGTTGAGGCTGGCAAGACAATGGGACGAGGGCCGGCCAACATGTTCACCAACGTCCCGCAGTTTCCGACTGCGGAATTCAGGGATGTCGTTCGGCCCAATTTCGACACGCTCTACTCAGTCGCCTGGCTGGACATGACGAAGGAACCGATGATTGTCTCGGCCCCCGATACAAACGGGCGCTACTATCTGTTGCCCATGCTGGATATGTGGACGGATGTATTCGCCTCGCCTGGCTGGCGTACGACGGGAACCGCGAAAGCCGATTTTGCCGTCGTTCCCCCTGGCTGGACAGGTAAGGAGCTCCCCGCCGGAACGCAACGGATCGATGCACCGACACCCTATGTTTGGGTCATCGGACGTACGAAAACGGATGGACCGTCCGACTACGACGCCGTTCACAAGATCCAGGCTGGCTACACGGTCACGCCACTGTCGCAATGGGGTAAGACGGCCGAGCCGGCCAAGGTCACGATCGATCCTGACATCGATATGAAAACTCCGCCAAAGAAGACAGTCGACGGGATGGCGGCAGAGGACTTCTTCGCCTAGGCAACGGAACTGCTGAAGGTCAATCCGCCGCACGCCACCGACCAGCCGATCATAAGCCGGATGAAGCGGATCGGGATAGAGCCGGGCAAGAGCTTCGATAAAAGCAAGGTCGCGCCCGACATCGCCGAGGCTTTGAAAGATGTTCCGGCCGAAGCTCAAAAGCTGATGGACTGGAAAATCGCAACGCTTGCTCGCGTTGCCAACAACGCTACTGGCACCCGCAGGGCCGTTCAACCTGAACATGCGCCTTTACGGGCCGAAAAGTGAAGCGCTGACAGGAAAATGGAACCCGCCCGTCGTGGAAATGGTGCCAACGCTCCAACAGGTCACGGCGCAGTGACGCTTTCGCACCTGCCTCAAACGATCCGAGTGGACTGCCCACCAGGCAGAGAGGCTGGCTCTATTCCATCAGGCTAAGAAAGCCCTCGCGCGCACTGGCGCGAGGCTCCTAGGAGGATGGAGCCGACTTGGGCGCAGTCCGCCGCTTCTTGGCAGGCGCGGCGGGCGTTGGCGCTTCGGCTTCTTGCTGCAAGCGCAGCGCCCTCAGCTTCTCCGTCTTCTTTTCGCGAGCCGCGGCCTCTGCCGTGATGATCGCTTTTGCTGTCGTATCGGTGGTAGCCGCCTTATCGCGCGGGGAGAGCTTGGCCGGATTGAAGAATTCGTCTTTTGAAGTCATCTGCTCTCTCTATCTAGACGGAGCCTGCCCGATGGGTAGTTCAGCGGGCCGGACGGACTGCCTTCTTCGGGGCCGGAAGGAGACCTTCGCGCTGAAGCTTCTTGCGCGCAAGCTTGCGCTGGCGGCGAACTGCCTCGGCCTTTTCGCGGACACGCTTCTCGGATGGCTTTTCATAGGCGCTGCGCGCCTTGAACTCGCGGAACAGACCTTCGCGCTGCATCTTCTTCTTCAGGACACGGAGCGCCTGGTCGACATTGTTGTCTCGAACGAGAACCTGCAAATTCTTTCCTTTCGTGCGGCAAACTCGTTTGCCGGTTGGTCAGAGTGGAAATTACTTCCGCACCCTAATGCTTGAAGTTTTCAACCAGGATCCGCCCTGGATATCAGCAGCCGCGTCAACTCTTCGCGTCGGCGATGCCGACTGGTTCACGTCGATATCGCTCTCAAGAATGCGCCGATCGAAGTTTTCGGTCTCGAATCGAACCCGATACTGCGGGCGGCTGCCGTCAGACGGAAGAATCGCCGCAATCTTACAGGTCCTGCTCGCCTCTTCGGTACGAACGAAACCGTCCTTCAGAACGATACTGTCGCCGACAGCGTATCTTGGCATTCGTGCCATTTGGTCTCACCGAACTGTCTTGATCGTCAAAAAGCATAAAAGGCCGGGTTTAACCCCGACCTTCGCCATCAGGCTCTCAGCTGCCAGTACATCCGTGGTCAGCCGGGCCGAATGAGATTAGGCTGCTCGCAGGTTGTCGGCAGAATTCTTGCCGGACTTCTTGTCGCGAACCAGATCATAGGTGATCTTCTGGCCATCGGACAAATTGCCCAGACCAGCACGTTCAACGGCAGAAATATGAACAAAAACGTCCGTGCTTCCGTCATCCGGCTGAATGAAGCCGAAGCCCTTGGTGCTGTTGAACCACTTAACGGTACCTGAATTCATAACGATCTCCTTTCAATGGTCGTTACTGCCATGCGTCTATTCACAAGGCTAAGATCGATTTTGAGAGGAAATCTGACGGAGCTTCGCGCTCTTTGACAAAGGTCACAACCAACAGTCGATGACCTACATATAACGCAAACTGCGGAATAAACAAGGCAAGGAAGCGGGCTATTTAGGTTCAGGCAGGTCGGCCAACGCCAATCCGCGACGCGTCAGGGACACCCAGCTATGCTGGATAGCCGCCTTGTGTGGTCTCAAATAAGGGCGGCACTGGGGACAAGCGGCGGTTTTTTGCGGCAAGAACCGCGAGAGCATATGGACTTCCACCCGCCATTCTGCTATCCGCATCCTCAATCGCAAGGCTCCGGCCGCGCGAACCGTATGTTTTTTGCCTCTGGCGCCTTGCCGACGCCGGCACCAACCAAACCAAAGGAACGTGATTCTCGTGCAGGTACTTGTCCGCGATAACAATGTCGATCAGGCTCTCCGCGCTCTTAAGAAGAAGATGCAGCGCGAAGGTATTTTCCGCGAAATGAAGATGCGCGACTACTACGAAAAGCCGTCGCAGAAGCGCGCTCGCGAGAAGGCCGAAGCCGTTCGTCGTGTTCGCAAGCTGGCTCGCAAGCGGGCACAGCGCGAAGGTCTCGTCGCACGCTAAGCGTAGCTGTCGTTATTTCGACGTTTTCAGATGCATGTTGGCGGGGGCGATCTATTCGCCGCCGCCTTTTTTAATTGCTGCTGAAGCCCGTCCTTGAAACGGACCGGCTGCACTGGGGGAAAACGAGCCCGTATGGCTGACATCACCAAGACCCGCTCTCTGCGTTCGCCGAAAATCGCTGTTCTACCGGTTTTCGCAATCGTCACCGCGCTAGGCCTTGCTGGCTGCACGACAAGCAACACGTCCGATGCCATCATCCGCATCGATAAGGCGCAGGGCTCGCAGGAAAACATCGCCTCGCTGACCTCTGTGATCAATGCCAATCCGAAGGATCCGGAAGGCTACAACGTTCGCGGCTCAGCCTATGGCCGCGGCGGCGATTTCCGCCAAGCGTTGAACGACTTCAATACGGCGCTACAGCTCAACCCGCGTTTCTACCAGGCCTACGCCAACCGCGCGCTGGTCTACCGCAACATGGGCCAGCAGCAGCAGGCGATTCAGGACTACAGCACCGCGCTGCAGATCAACCCGAACTACGACGTGGCGCTGATCGGCCGCGGCAACGTCTACCGCACCGCCGGCCAGGACGATGCTGCCTTCAACGATTTCAACAAGGCGATCCAGAACGGCACGACCGATGGCCGCGCCTATCACAATCGCGGCCTGATCTATCAGAAGCGCAATCAGCAGGATAAGGCGATCGACGACTTTTCGAAGGCGATCTCGCTCTCGCCGAACGCGCCGGAACCCTACAACGGTCGCGGCATCTCCTACATCGCGCTGAATGACGACGACAACGCATTTGCCGACTTCAATCACGCGATCGAGCTCAATGGGAATGTCGCCGAATCCTGGGCCAATCAGGCGCTGGTTTATGAGCGTCGCGGCGAAAAGGACAAGGCGGCCCGCTCCTACCGTCATGCGATCGGTCTCGATCCGAAGTACCAGCCGGCGAAGGACGGCCTGGCCCGCGTAGGCGCAGCGACGACCGGCTAAGGCATAAGCAGGAGACCGAAGATGACAGCCAAACAGCATGTGGTCGTCGTCGGTTCCGGCATTGTCGGTGCCTCCATCGCTTGGCACCTGACGCGTGAGGGCGCCGCCGTCACTGTCGTTGCCGAGGACATCGGCGGTGTAGCCACCACCAGTTCCTTTGCCTGGATCAATGCGAGCTGGGGCAACCCGGAACTCTATTTTCACTTTCGCCGCCGCTCCATGGCCGAATGGAAGCGTTTGGCCCGCGAGCTCCCCGGATTGCCACTGTCCTGGTGCGGCGGCATCTGCTGGGACCTGCCGCCCGATCGGCTCGAGGCGTTTGCCGTCGAGCATGCGTCGTGGGGCTATGGCATCGAACAGCTGGACCGCGCAGCAATTGCGGCCCGCGAGCCTTACCTGAAACAGCTGCCCGATTCTGCTCTCTTGGTCGCGGAGGAAGGCGCGGTTGAGCCGGTGGCGGCAGCGCGGCTGCTGCTCGCCGATGCGGAAGCCAAAGGGGCCAAGTTCGTTAACGCTGCCGTCGATGGATTTATTCGCAGTGGCGAACGGATTTCCGGGGTCGTATCATCGGCCGGTATTATCGGCGCCGACCATGTTGTCCTGGCGGCCGGCGCCGGCAGTGCGCCTCTCGCTGCTTCCGTCGGCGTCACACTTCCCCTGGGGGCGCCGCCCGGCTTGATCATCCACTCCCGTCCATTCGAGAAGCGGCTGAACGGCCTCGTGATGGCGACCGACCTCCATATGCGCCAGACGGCCGACGGCCGCATCATCGCCGGCTCCGATTTCGGCGGTACCGATCCGGGCGCCGACCAGGACGCGACGGCCTCGGCACTCTTTGCGAAGATGAAGGACAGCCTGACGGAGAGCGACCGGCTGAGCATGGAATTCTTCACCGTTGGCTACCGTCCGACGCCCAAGGACGGCTTCCCGATCATCGGCAATTGCGGCCAGAGCGGCCTTTATATTACCGTGCTGCACTCCGGGGTGACGCTCGCGCCGCTCGTCGGTCTACTCGCGTCTAACGAGATTCTTTCGGGTGATGCGGATCCATCTCTCGCTTCCTTCCGCCTCGGAAGATTTGGCTGAAACCACAAATCGAACAAAAATTTGCGAATTGCCAGGCGACATGTTTTAGTGTGTTGCAAGGAGCAACACCTGTCCCTAACATGCAGTCGTTTCGATAGCAGGCTATCAGGAGAGCCGGGGGCGCGTTGAGGGCAATTGCGGTGATCCAGTTTTTTGCTTTCATGCCCGTAAGCGGCGGGCGCGCCGGCGTTTTCGGCTGCGTAAACCAGCGCAGTATAGGCTCATGAAAGGCCGCATCCGCTTCTTTCCGAAGGCGTCGATCGGGACTTACCTGATCGCGATGGCGCTTGCGACGGCTCTGCCGATTTTCGCCCTCGTGGCACTTCTGTTGGCGCAGCTGGAAGACAACCAGCGCTCGATTTTGAAGCGTGAAACAGCGCAGGATGCCACCGCTCTCGCCCGGTCCATCGATCGCCAGCTTCAGGACATGGCTACAACTTTAAGGTTGCTGTCGAATTCGCCGGAACTGGAGAGCAACGACTTCGCTGCCTTCCACGCGCGAACCGAAACATCCCTGCGGGCAGATAATCTGTATGTCATCGCCATCGACGAAAACGGGCAGCAGCTCCTGAACACCCGCCGGGACTATGGCGAGCCTCTTGGCAAGGCTGGCAATCTCCCGTCTGTCGAAGCGGCTATCAAATCCGGCAGGATCGAAGCCTCCGATGTGTTCATGGGGCGAACGAGCGGCGAATTCGTCTACAACGTCACCATGCCGATGCAGACCGGCAAGGTCAGGGCGTTGATCATCACGCAGAACGCCAGGGACCTTGCGAGACTCGTCACCACGGAAGGCCTGCCGAACGATTGGTCCGCCGCGGTCATCGATCAGGGCGGCCATGTTGTGGCCTCCGCCGGCGCCACGAATATCGGCTTCGGCCAACCTTTCAATCCGAGCATCCTGCCGTCGCTGGTCAATTCCAGCGGCGTTTACGAAGATAGGCAGGTCCTGCCGAGGGCAATGTTGGGCTATGCACAGATTCCGGGCTGGTCCTGGAAGGCCGTGATCTGGGGACCCGTCGCCACGGCGCAGGCGTCGATACTGACGACATGGCGCTTTCTGGTCATCGGCGGCCTGGCGCTGATGCTTGTCGCGATTCTGGCCGCCTATGTGGTAGCGCGCCAGGTCCGCACGACGATCCGCGCGATCGCCGACATGGCCAATCGCATGGGCGAAGGCCACATCGTGGCGCCGATCGAGACCAGCGTTATCGAGGCCAACCAGGTCGCGGTCGCGCTCTCCAATGCCTCTTTCGACCGGAGCCAGACCGAGGACCGCCTGCACTTCGTGATGAACGAACTCGTGCACCGCACCAAGAACCTGCTGACCCTGGTGCAGGCGATGATGCGCCAGGTCGCCAAGCGCGCCGACAGTGTCGAGGCATACCAGGCAGCGGTAGTCGATCGCCTCGAAGGCCTTTCACGCTCGATCGATCTGCTCACCAGCGAGCAATGGGCAGGCGCATCGCTGCGGCGGGTGATCGACATCCACTTCAAGAGTTTTCCGCAGGCTGCCGAGCAGGTCGAGATATCGGGCAAGGATTTCACGCTGAGGCCCGAGGTGGTGCAAAACCTCGGCCTCGTTCTGCATGAGCTGGCAACGAATTCGGTGAAATACGGTGCCCTTTCCGTGCCGCATGGCCGTGTTTTGCTGAGCTGGCGGAACGTGCGAGACGAAGAGCGTAGCGAACCCATGCTTCGTTTCGCATGGGAGGAGCGTGACGGTCCGCCCGCGCGCGCGCCAGAGAACTCAGGCTTTGGTACGACGATCATCAAGAACCACGCCGCTGCCGCTTTTGGTGGCACCGTCGAAATCGACTTCCGGCCGGAAGGCTTTTACTGGGCATTGACGGCCCCTCGCCGCACTTTGGAGCGTGCATAGGCCACGGAACAATCCCGCCGAACGTTCGTTTCGGAAAGGCTACTCGAAAGGAGAAGACCATGTTCAGGGAAACGATGATTGCCGCGGCGGCTGCCGCAGTAGCCGCCATCGCAAACCCGTCAAGTGCCGCAAATTACATCGCGCTCGGTCAGCTCGTCTGCGGATCGGAGGGCGGTCAGGGATTGATCTTCACCTCGCAGAAGAACCTGCTCTGCACCTACACGCCGGCGGAAGGCGGACCCAAGGTCGTCTATGCCGGAACGATTCAGAAATTCGGCCTGGATGTCGGCCAGACCGGCAAGACAGTCATGATATGGCAGGTTCTGGCCAAGACCGGAACCGATATTCCCGACTACGCGCTGGCCGGTGAGTATTACGGC
Organism: Rhizobium sp. CF122; assembly: GCF_000282035.1. Classification (GTDB taxonomy): domain Bacteria; phylum Pseudomonadota; class Alphaproteobacteria; order Rhizobiales; family Rhizobiaceae; genus Rhizobium. Next base: position 10,550 of record NZ_AKKA01000078.1, on the reverse strand, counting down.
GTCGGAGCAGATGCGAGCTTCGGCGCGGGTGCGGGTGCCAAGGTGATTGCCGGTGGTACAAACCAATCCTTCATGCTCCAGCCACTGAACGTGCAGGCCCAGGAAGGCCTGAACCTCGCGCTCGGCGTGGAGAAACTGACGCTGGCGCCGGCTGCCACCTGATCGCAGGTCGCACCGGGGAGGAGAGAGGCCCCTGCCTCTCTCCTTTCTATTCCCGTGGAGCGATGCGTCGCCTAAGACCACAACGTCCGTCCGATTGAACCAACCATTCTGCCGGTTACGGGGCAAAACAACGGCGTGGATCGAAAGCCGGGCTCTCGCTGTGATCAGCAACCTGACGAGGCCTCAGTGGCCGATCGCCTTGTTGATTTCCTCGGTCACCTTCTTGGCATCGCCGAGCAGCATCATCGTGCCGTCCTTATAGAACAGCGTATTGTCGATGCCGGCATAGCCGGAGCCGAGCGAGCGCTTGACGAAGAGGCAGGTCTTGGCCTTGTCGACGTCGAGGATCGGCATGCCGTAGATCGGCGAGGTCTTGTCGTCGCGCGCCGCCGGATTGGTAACGTCGTTAGCGCCGATGACATAGGCGACATCCGCCTGCGCGAATTCCGAATTGATATCCTCGAGTTCGAAGACCTCGTCGTAAGGCACGTTCGCTTCGGCCAGCAGTACGTTCATGTGGCCCGGCATGCGGCCGGCGACCGGATGGATCGCGTATTTCACCTCGACACCGTTCTTCTTCAGATTGTCGGCCATTTCACGAAGTGCATGCTGCGCCTGCGCCACCGCCATGCCATAACCTGGAACGATGATGACCTTCGAGGCGTTCGCCATTAGATAAGCGGCATCTTCCGCCGAGCCGAGCTTGACCGTTTTGTCGGAATTGTCCGCGCCGCCTGCAGCCGTTTCGCCGCCAAAGCCTCCGAGGATGACCGAAATGAACGAGCGGTTCATGCCCTTGCACATGATGTAGGACAGAATCGCACCGGAAGAGCCGACGAGCGCACCGGTGATGATCAGCGCCAGGTTGCCGAGCGTGAAGCCGATACCGGCCGCCGCCCATCCCGAATAGGAATTCAGCATCGACACGACGACAGGCATATCGGCGCCGCCGATCGGCACGATCAAAAGCACGCCGAGCGCCAGCGACAGCGCGACGAGCGCCCAGAAGTCAACATGGCTTTCCGTCGCGGCCAGGCCGATGATGAAGAGCACAATCAGCGCCAGGAGAGCGGCGTTGATCAGATGCCGGAAAGGCAGGAGGATCGGCTTGCCGGACATGCGCCCGTCAAGCTTCAGGAAGGCGATGATCGAGCCGGTGAAAGTCAACGCACCAATCGCGACACCGAGCGCCATTTCGATCCGCGCCTCGGTATGGATCTCACCGATGTTGCCGATGCCGAAGGATGACGGCGTGTAGAGCGCGGAAGCCGCCACCAGCACGGCGGCAAGGCCGACCAGCGAGTGGAAGCCGGCGACCAGCTGCGGCATCGAAGTCATCGGAATGACGCGGGCGATATAGGCGCCCGCACCGCCGCCGATGGCAAGGCCGAGAACGATCAGCACGAAACCGCCGAAGGACGGCGTTGCCAGCGTCAGCGTTGTGAGGATGGCGATCCCCATGCCGACCATGCCGTAGAGATTGCCCTTGCGGCTGGTGGCCGGATGAGAAAGTCCGCGCAATGCCAGGATGAAGAGAACCCCGGAAACAAGATAGAGGAAGGCTGCGATACTGGTCATGCGGTCCTCACTTGTCCTTCTTCTTGTACATCGCCAGCATGCGCTGGGTGACAAGGAAGCCGCCGAAGATGTTCACGGAGACGAGGACCAGCGCGATGAAGCCGAAGCCGGTCGCAAGCCCACTCGTCGAAATGCCGACCGCCAGAAGCGCACCGACGACGATAACCGAGGAGATCGCGTTGGTGACAGCCATCAGCGGCGTGTGCAGCGCCGGCGTCACCGACCAGACGACGTAATAGCCGACGAAGATCGCCAGCACGAAGATCGCGAACTGGAACACGAAGGGATCGATCGCGCCGCCGGTTGCGGCACTTGCCGCTTCGGGGGCATGAGCGGCAGCAGCCGTCACCGCGTTCACAGCCTGGTTCAGCTGCTCCAGCGCCTTGTCCATTGCTTCACTGGCCATCAGTTATCCCCTTCTTCGCGCCGCCGAACGCCGGGTGCGCGACATTGCCCGCATGCGTCAGCATCGTCGCCTTGATCAGTTCGTCCTCGAGATTGAGGGCGATCGTCTTCGTTTCCTTGTTGACCATGGTCTCGAGGAAGGTGACGAGGTTCTTGGCGTAAAGCTGAGAGGCACTGGCGGCAATCCTGCCGGCCATGTTTGCAAAGCCGATAACGCGCACGCCGTCGACGTCTGCGACCTTGCCCGGCTTGACGCCTTCGATATTGCCGCCGCGCTCGACGGCGAGGTCGACGGCAACCGCACCCGGCTTCATCGACCTCAGCATCTCGCGCGACACCAGCTTCGGTGCCGGGCGTCCGGGGATCAGCGCCGTGGTGATGACGATGTCCTGCTTGGCGATGTGATCGGCCACAAGAACCGCCTGCTTCGCCTGGTATTCCTTGGACATTTCCTTGGCGTAGCCGCCAGCGGTCTCGGCCGCCTTGAATTCTTCGTCCTCGACGGCGATGAATTTCGCACCCAGGGAAGCAACCTGTTCCTTCGCCGCCGGGCGAACGTCGGTCGCCGAGACCGCAGCACCGAGACGACGAGCCGTGGCGATCGCCTGCAGCCCGGCAACGCCGGCGCCCATGACGAAGACCTTGGCCGCCGGAACGGTGCCGGCGGCCGTCATCATCATCGGCATGGCCCGATCATACACCGCCGCCGCTTCGATGACTGCCTGGTAGCCTGCCAAGTTTGCCTGCGAGGAAAGAACGTCCATTGACTGCGCGCGCGTGATGCGCGGCATCAGTTCCATGGCGAAGCTGGAGAGCCCGGCCTTGGCCATGGCGGCGATCGCTTCGTCGTTGCCGTAGGGATCCATGACCGCAATCACGATCGCGCCGCTCTTGTAGCCACCGATCTCTTCGTCCGTGGGACGGCGCACTTTCAGCACTACATCGGCCGTGGCCGCAGCACCGACGGAGCCGATCCGTGCACCGATCGCTTCGAACTCCGCATCCGGAATTTTCGACTTGGTCCCCGCTCCGGCCTCGACGACGACGTCGAGCCCAAGCCCTACCATCTTCTTTACGGTTTCGACGGACGCGGCGACGCGCGTCTCATCTCCCGTGGTTTCTTTGGCGACAAAAACAATATTGCCCAACCGCCCCCTCCTCCGGGTCAGCCAGCCTGCCGCAGGTCCTCCCTGCTCAGTCCGAACATTCAGTCAAAGCTCTGGAAAAGCGCCCCTCCCACGCCGCGCTTAGCGCAGCAGAACGAGGCCAGCGATAAAGACGATCAGCAGGACGACGAGGCCGCCAAGGAAGCCAGCACCGGTGAAGAAGCCAGCGGTCATGCCGAGCAGGAGCGCGACAAGAAACAGCGTGCCGTACTTCGCTGCGGCAAGGAACATGCTGTAAGTCTGCTCATGTTCCTTGTAATCCATCGGCGCGCCAACTTCGGCAGGTCCGGTGTGATGCTCAGCCATGAATATCGTCTCCCTCAAACTTCCCGGCCGATAAAGCAATGCGGCCGGTCGACTGCCGTGATTCCCTCGATCCCGCGAGGGAATTTCCCTGCAGAGGGATTACACAAAGCTTTGATAAAGCGCAATGCATGAGAATGCCGCAGGCAGGCGTGCATTCTCAGCCAAATTCAAGCGGATGGGATCACAGCGGAAGATCGGTTCCGAGATCGCCTTCAGCCATGAAACGTGCCGTCGGGATGATGGTGAGCGGCGGCAGCGTGTCATTGGGAGTGCGCGAGAACATCATGCGCTGTTCGCTGGCGCTGGAGATGAAGAAGGGATAGCGCGTCAGGAGCTTTCGGCCGACCTCGATGACATTGGTCGCCATCAGCGTCAGATCGAAACCGTAGGTCTCGGTCATGCGGCTCGCGACGACGGTATCGGCATAGAAGACACGCTTGTAGAAGGCCGCATGCGCCGGGCGCACGTGCTGCATCACACGGTCCGCGCGAAAATGCGCGGCAGCGACGATGTTCGGACGCAGCGTAAGATAGGGAATCCACGGCATTTCCGTGCTGAGTTCCGGATCCGCAGCGAAGCGCGCCGGATCGATCAGGCTCAGTCCGGCATCCAGAAACCCATCCATTTCCACCGGAAAGATGCCGCCCGATTGTGAGACACGATGGTCCGGCGTCACGTGATGGATGCGGATCGTGCTGACGAGCTGTTCATAATAGTACAGTCCGAAAACATAGGCCTGACTGTCGAAGTCGGCCTCGTCGATCATGCTTTTGGCGGCGACTGGAAGCACTTCACGGGCCTTGTAGGCCTTGTAGCGCAGGCGCTCCACCTCTTCCATATCCTCGCCGCTTTCGACGCGGCGGTATTCGACGTGGTTCATTATTTCGAGGAGTTTGCTGCTGAAATCACTCGTCTTTAAAGGGTTGTCTGCCATAGTTGCTCGGTTCGCCTGTTAACGAAGCATTAATCATATGGAACCAGCGGAAGAGCAACAACGGTGCGAGAATTTGCATTATATTTGAATTGTTAAGGTTAACGGCGCTGCGTTTGCGCGATGCATCCTCGGCTGCAAAAGCGAGCGGGCTTATGCAACTTTCGAGCGACGACGCGGCGCCGTGCGGCGGCTGAGGCTTTGGGAGAGGATGGCGATGTTCTGCGCCGGAACTGCCGGCGAGAAAACGTAGCCCTGCACGAGATCGGTGGCGCGATACTTGTTGAGCAAGGCCAGTTGCTCGGTGGTCTCGACACCTTCGGTGACGATCTTCAGACCGAGTTCGCGCGCCAGGTTGACGGTGCCGCGCAGCAGCTTGAGCCGACGCCCGTCCTCGACGATGTTGCGCAGGAACGAGCGGTCGATCTTGACGATGTCGAGCGGCAGCGTGTCGAGATAGCTGAGGCTGGAGAAGCCGGTGCCGAAGTCGTCGATCGCAATCGTGATCCCGCGTGCCCTCAGTTCGGCGAGGATCGCGCGCACCGCAGCCGGCTCGTCGATCAGGCAGCTTTCGGTGATCTCCAGATGCAGTCGCGCTGGCTCGAGGCCCGAGGCCTCGAGCGCTTCCGCGACCACGGCAAGAATGTCGGCGTCACGCAGATCGCGCGCCGACAGGTTGACCGAAACCGCGATATGATCCGGCCAGTTCATGCAGTCCTTGCACGCCTTCATCAGGATAGAGCGGGTGATCTCGGAGATGATGCCCATCTCTTCGGCAAGGCGAATGAAGACATCCGGTGGGATCGCGCCCTTCTCGGGATGCACCCAGCGCGCCAGCGCCTCGGCACATTCGATGCGCGTTCCGTCCGCTTTGAACATCGGCTGGTAGGCAACGCTCAGACCCTGGTTTCCGATCGCTTCGCGCAGATCCGCCTTGAGCTTCTGCTGCTCGATATAGCGACCGTCCATCTCGCGTTCGAAGCCGGCAATGCCACCGCGCTGCTTCGACTTGCTCTCGAAGAGGGCGAGATCAGCCTTGATGCTCCACTCCTCCATCGCGAAGGCATCGCTTTCCAGGATCGCAAAGCCGGCACTCAGCGAAACGAGGAAGGTGACGTCATCCGCCTCGTAATTGCCCTGGATGCTCTCGTGGAAGCGGTGAATCTCCGCGTCGAGCGTGGCCATGTCCTTCGCATGCGGGAAGAAGAGAATGAACTGGTCACCCATCAAGCGGCCGACGATGGCCTTGCCCGCCTGCTTGGCGATACGGCTTGCGATGGCGCACAGCAACCGGTCGCCGGTGATGTGCCCGCGCATATCGTTAACATGCTTGAACTCGTCGATATCGAGAACCATGAAGGCGACGGGGCCGCGCTTCTTCTGGTGCTTGGTCAGGTAGTCCTGCACGAGATGGCTGAAGTATTCGCGGTTCGGCAGACCGGTCAGCGCATCGAAGCGAACCATGTGCAGGATCTTCTGCTCCGCCTTCACGCGGCTCGACACGTCTTCGAAAATCAAGACGGCACCGCCATCGGCGCGGCGGCTCGCCGAAAACTCCAGCGACAGATCCTCTGGAAAGTGAATCAGCGTGCGCGAAAGCTTGCCCTCGGCGACATGCGTCATCTGCCGCAGGATCAACTCCGGCTGCGTGGAATCCATAAAGCTGTAGCGGGCGCCGTAGCGCAGCACCGCGCCGAGGTCGCGTTCCTTCAGCCGCTCAGGGTCGCCGATCTTCAGAAGGTCGCAGGCCTTGCGGTTGATAACCTGGATACGGTTTTCCGGATCGACCATCACCAGGCCATGCGGCATGTTGTTGAGTGCCGTGTCGAAGCGGTCGGCGATCATCGAGATCTCGCGACGCGCAATGACGTTCTCATAGAGGAACTCGCGCACGCCGTTGGCCATTGCCCGCGTCGTCAGGCCGAACGGAATGAGGAAAGCCGACAGGATCGCGCGATAGAAGTCGAGCGCCATCAGGCTGCAGATGATCATCGGCAGACAGCAGGCCAGCGTCTGCAGGTCGATCGCCTTTTGCGATCCATAGTTTCGGCCGACGACGGAGACCATCGACGCCATGGTGACCGCGATGCAGGCGAGCTCGGCGAACGGATCCTGCAGGATGAAGATCGCGTAACCGCTGCCGATGCCGAGGATCGTCGCGGTTGACGCGGCACCGATGACGTAGACGGTTTCCCAATGTTCGATCTGCTCGCGCGAGAGCGTCCGCTTGTCGACCTTGTCGAACATGCGGAAGGTGACCATCCGGCCAGCGAAAACCGCAAGGAAACCGACCGACAGGACGACATAGAATGGAGAACTGGTTTTCAGGGCAACGGCGAGGAAGGCAACCACATGCACGACGACGCCCGCGACGAGTGTCATGCGATTCCCGAAGAGGGAGCTGACAAACGACAGATAAACGTCGGTAGGGACCCTGTTCGGGTTATGTGGCTTCATCCATACTTTCCCTGTGCGGCGAAACCTTACCCGCAACCCTTTAAAAATTGATTTCGGGTAATCGATACATTTTGTCGAATTTTTCAAAACCCTGGGATGAATTTTAGCGTTTGCAAGGACTTATGCAGCCATTCAGAGAAGTTTTCGGGCTTAGCGGCTAGCCACAGGTTGTCTTGCCGCTTCACTATTAACGCCACGCGCGTCTGGGAGGGTCTGTACGACTATATTCCAACACGCCCCCTTTAATCTTTCAATTTGAAAAGCCGTGGTCTAAACCGGTGAAAAGATAAAAGGCGCATAAAAACGCGCGACATAACAGGGGGGGAAGGCATGCCGGCTTTGTTGACCGTCAGCCGGTTGATCGATGCGGTCAGCCAATTCATGGGCAAACTATCCGAATACATGGTGCTGTTCTGCTGTCTGATCAGCGCCGCCAACGCGCTGATCCGCTATTCTCTCAACTACAGCTCCAACGGCTGGCTCGAGATCCAATGGTATCTCTTCGCCTTCATCGTCGTGCTGGGCGCTGCTCATACGCTGCGCATGAACGAGCACGTGCGTGTGGACCTGATCTATGGCGCAGTCTCCGACAAGACGAAGATCTGGATCGACATCATCGGCCTGATCGTGTTCCTGATCCCGGCCTGCATCTTCCTGACCTGGCTCTGCTGGCCGTTCTTCCTGTCCTCCTACCAGCAGCATGAGATCTCCGCCAATGCCGGCGGCCTGATCCGCTGGCCGGTCAAGCTCATCCTCCTCCTCGGCTTCGGGTTGCTATCCCTTCAGGGCATCTCGGAGTTGATCAAGAGGATTGCTGCCCTCACCGGCTACATCCTGATCGATACAAAATACGAAAAGCCGCTGCAGTAAGCCGGACCGGGAGGAACACCATTGTTTGATTTCGGCATCATTCCGCCGGCCATGTTCGTGGGCATGGTCCTCTTCATGCTCTACGGCTTTCCGGTCGCCTTTTCGCTGGCTGCCGTCGGCCTGTTCTTCGGGATTATCGGCATCGCCACCGGACATTTCAGCGAAGCCTTCCTGCAAGCGCTGCCGCTGCGCTTCTTCGGCATCGTCTCCAACGACCTGCTGCTCGCCATCCCCTTCTTCACCTTCATGGGCGCCATCCTGGAGCGCTGCGGCCTTGCCGAGGACCTGCTCGAGGGAACCGGCAAGCTGTTCGGCCGCATTCCGGGCGGCCTTGCCTACGCGGTGATCCTTGTCGGCGCCGTGCTCGGTGCCATCACCGGCACCGTTGCTGCCTCGGTCATTACCATGGGCGTCATTTCGCTGCCGATCATGCTGCGTTATGGCTACAGCCCACGGCTCGCCACCGGCGTTATCGCCGCCTCCGGCACCATCACCCAGGTCATTCCGCCGTCCCTCGTGCTCGTCGTGCTTGCCGACCAGCTCGGCAAATCGGTCGGCGACATGTATCTCGGCGCTATCGGCCCGTCGATCCTGCAGGTCGCGATCTTCATGGGCTATATCCTGATCTTGTCGATCTTGAAGCCCGCCACCGTGCCGCCGCTGCCGAAGGAAGTGCGCGGCGACTTCACCTGGGGGCTGCTCCTGAAGGTGCTGTCGGGAATGGTGCCGTCGATCGTGCTGATCTTCCTCGTCCTCGGCACGATCTTCATGGGACTGGCGACGCCCACCGAAGCCGGTGCGCTTGGCGTCGTCGGCGCCATGGTGCTTGCCGCCATCCATCGCCGTCTCACCTGGCCGCTGATGCAGGAAGCGATGCGCTCCACCATGCACATCACCTCGATGGTGGTGATGATCCTGATCGGCTCGACCTGCTTCAGCCTCGTCTTCCAGGGCATGGATGGCTCGCGCTGGATCGAGCACATGCTGTCGGGTATCCCCGGCGGTCCCGTCGGCTTCCTGATCTTCGTCAACATCTTCATCTTCGTGCTGGCCTTCTTCCTCGATTTCTTCGAGATCGCCTTCATCGTCATCCCGATGCTGGCACCGGTTGCTTCGGCGCTCGGCATCGACCTGATCTGGTTCGGCGTGCTGATTTGCGTCAACATGCAGACGAGCTTCATGCATCCGCCCTTCGGCTTCGCGCTCTTCTACTTGCGCTCCATCGCCGATCGCAGCGTCAAGACCTCGGATATCTACATGGGTGCCCTGCCCTGGGTCTGCATGCAACTGATCCTGGTTGCGATCGTGATTTTCTGGCCACAATCGGTAACCTATTGGCTCGATAAAGGGCCGAAGATCGATCCGAACTCGATCAAGATCGAGGTGCCCGGCTTCGGCGGCAACGGCTTGTCGCTGCCACCGCTGGGAACACCGGGCGGCGCTTCACCACAGATGCCCGGCCTGACCTTGCCGCCGCTGAATGGCCTGCCCGGCCAGCCACCGGCGCCCGCGCCGGCAACTCCCGCGCCACCGGCCACCGATCTCAGCCAACCACCCAAGATCAACTGACAACAAAAAAGCCCCGGACCGAAATCCGGGGCTTTTTCTTGTCTCGGCGTGAGCCAGCGCTTAGATCTTGCCGGCCCGCTGCTGGATCATCATGAACGTGTCGAACGTGTATTCCGACAGCTGCGCCCAGAGGTAGGCATCGCGCTTGAACGCGGTCTGATCCTCGTAGATCTTCTTGAAATACGGGTTGGATGCCGAAATCTCGGCATAGATGCCGAGGGCCGCCTGGAAGCAAGCTTCCAAGATGTCCTGGCTGAAGGGCCGCAGCGTCGCGCCTTCCGATACCAGCTGCTTCAGCGCCGGCGGGTTTTTCACATCGTATTTCGCCATCATGTTGGTGTTGGCAAAGGCACAGGCATCGGTCAGCGCCGCCTGATAGTGCTTCGGCAGGCTGTTCCACTTTTCCAGATTGAAGAAGGCGTGAACGGTCGGACCGCCTTCCCACCAGCCGGGATAGTAGTAGTACTTCGCAACCTTGTGCAGACCGAGCTTCAGATCGTCGTAGGGGCCGACGAATTCGGAAGCGTCGATCGTGCCCTTTTCGAGGGCCGGATAGATGTCGCCGCCGGCGATCTGCTGCGGAATGACGCCAACCTTGCTGATGACCTGACCGGCAAGACCGGCGATACGCATCTTGACGCCCTTCAGATCGTCAAGCGTATTGATTTCCTTGCGGAACCAGCCGCCCATCTGAGCGCCCGTATTGCCCGCCGGCAGGCCGTAAATGCCCTGCGTGGCGTAGAACTCGTTCATCAGCTTGTTGCCGTTGCCTTCGTAGAACCAGGCATTGGTCAGGCGTCCGTTGAGACCGAATGGGATTGCCGTGCCGATCGCGTAGGTCGGATCCTTGCCGACGAAATAGTAGGAGCAGGTATGCGCTGCCTCGACCGTGCCGGCGCTGACGGCATCAGCCGCCTGCAGGCCCGGAACGATTTCGCCTGCGGCAAAGGGCTGGATGGTGAAGTTACCATCAGTCGCTGCAGCAAGGTGCTTGGAGATATCGTCCGCCGCGCCATAGATCGTATCGAGGCTCTTTGGGAAAGACGACGTCATGCGCCAGGAAATCTTAGGGTTCTCTTGTGCAATGGCGGGCGCCGCCAATGTAC
>NZ_AKKA01000077.1 GCF_000282035.1 Rhizobium sp. CF122 | reverse complement strand
CCATAGCGGCTGCCGCCGGCAGTACCGTCGACATCATCGTGCTTGATATCATGATGCCTCGGATGAACGGGATCGAGGTTTTGCAGAGGATCCGGAAACTAAGTCAGGTGCCCGTCCTGATGTTGACTGCGAGAGGCGATGACGTTGACAGAATATCAGGTCTTAATCTTGGCGCCGACGACTATGTGCCGAAGCCATGCTCGCCGGGAGAGCTTGCGGCGAGACTGCGCGCGATCCTTCGTCGTGCGAACCAGTCTGCGACCGGCGCGTCAACTGATACTCTGAGAGCGGGGCAGTTGGTGATCCATCCTGGCAGCCGAACCGCCGAATGGTGCGGAGAGTCTTTGGATCTGACCGGCACCGAGTTCGGCCTGCTTGAAGTTCTCGTCCGCAATGCCGGCCAGCTTGTGTCGAAGCAGGACATTTCGAAACGAGCCTTTGGTAAGCCTCTAACGCCCTTCGATCGCCGCATCGACGTCCATATCAGCAGTGTTCGCCAGAAGCTCGGGCTTAGAGAGGATGGACAGTCCTGGATCCAGTCCGTCCGTGGCCAGGGCTATCAACTCCTCGTGGATTGACCCATGCCCCGGCTCTTTTGGAAGTTTTTCACGACAATTTGGATCATTCTCGCCGCGACGGTTGCGGTCATCATCCTGATCGTCAATCTTCTTCAGGCGGTTCCTTTCGCACGGGAACTGGAGCTGGAGCGGCGGGCGCTTGTTCTGAACCTGGCTGCAAACGTGCTGGCAAAGGATGGTGAACATGCTGCCGGGCGTTTCGTGCTCACAAGCGAAGAGACGTTTCCGCTTGGTCTGACGATTTCGAAGGTCGCAGAACCGGGAGCGTGTGCGGATGCGCACGGTGGCGATGCGAGAACCGTCGTAAGGGATGGGGTTTGCTATCAGATTTCCCTGCCGGTCCAGCCCGTCTTCATTTTCCAGGACCTTGGGCCATTCATGCCATGGGTCGCTATCTTTATCTCTAGCACGATATCAGCGGCAGCACTCGCCCGATACCTCATTCGTCCTGTCGTGCACCTTCGTGATGGCCTAAGCGCACTTGCGCATGGCCGATTCGATGTTCGCATAGGGGACAAGATGGCCGGTCGAAGGGATGAGGTTACCGCGCTCTCAGACGATTTCGATTCCACCGCCGCGCGGCTGCAGGAACTGCAGGATGCACAACAAAGACTTTTCCACGACGTGTCTCATGAACTGCGCTCACCCCTGTCGCGTCTACAGGCAGTCGTTGGTGTCCTTCGGCAGAGCCCGGCCAAGCTCGGTGCCATGTTGGACCGCATGGATCGTGAAGTCGAACGGCTCGATGTGCTCGTGGGCGAACTTCTGACGTTGGCCAGGCTTACCGCCGGATCCGGCCTGCGGCTGAAAACGCAAACCCTCGACGTCATCGACCTCCTGAACGAAATTCTTGGCGATGCAGCGTTCGAAGCCCAGGCAAGGCATGTTTCCATCACAAAGAGCGCCGACGGCACTTTCCTGGCCGAGGTCGAAGGAGAACTGATCTACAGGGCGCTGGAAAATATCGTGCGAAACGCAGTCAAGTATACGGCGGAGCATTCGCAAATCTCCGTGCTTTGCGAGAGGACGGCAGATCTTCTCAGGGTCTGCGTTGTGGATCAGGGGCCAGGCGTCAGGCGAGACGAACTCGAGCGGATCTTCCAACCGTTCTCTCGCGGTAACGAGGCGGTTCCAAGGGGCGGATACGGTCTCGGTCTCGCGATTACCAGACAGGCGATCGAGCGCCACGGAGGGCGCGTGCATGCGTCACTGCCAGATACCGGCGGCCTGGCCATAACCCTGGAGCTTCCCAGGAAGCCGACGACATAGGCTTCGGCCAACGGTCAAGCCTGATCCGGCTTCAAAGAAGGCTCTCTGAGGTCAGGTGCACGACGGCGTTCAAGTGAGCGCAATGCCAGTAGAGTCGACTATCTGGAATTTACCCAACTTTACAGTCTCTTAACCGCCATTAACGCTGGCGTCGCTATCCATGAGCCTCCGATCCCATTCAGAAGGCTCGCCAGTGAAGACGACGTTTTGGACAAGAGCAATCCATCTGCGTTATGCAAGCTCGGCATTGTCGCTTCTGTTAGCGGGTTGCGTGTCCGGCCCGGATCACGTTGCCCCACAGATGCCGCTTCCCGCCAAATTCGGCGAGGGAACTATCAAATCCAATGGCGATATCATGACGGCGCAGTGGTGGGTCGGTTATCGCGATCCCCAACTCGACAGCCTGGTGAACCGTGGCCTCAACCAGAACCTTGACGTGTTGCAGGCCTTCGAGCGCATCAATTCGGCCTACGCGAATGTGACGGTCGCCGGTGCCGGCGGTCTGCCAGGCCTCAGTCTCGGTGCATCACATACCGTATCAGGCGAAATGGGGTCGAGACGGACGACCATTGGCGCCACGAACACTACCGGAGGCGAGGCCGATGCATCCTGGCTTCTCGACCTCTTCGGCCAATACCGCCGCTCGAGGGAGAGCGCGATTGCCTCGCTTGGTGCTGCCCATGCCACCGCCGACGATGCGAAGCTCTCCCTATTGAAGGACCTTGCTTCGACCTACATCGACGCCCGGTACTATCAGGAGCGTATCGCGCTTTCGCGGGCGAATTTGAAATCCCGCCAGGAGACCTATGACCTCACGCAGTTACAGTTCGGGGCAGGGGGCGCCTCTCGCCTCGACATAGCTCAGGCCGAAGGCCTGGTGCAGTCGACAAAGTCCGAAATCCCCGATCTCGAACAAAGCTTTACTGTCTCTGCTCATCATATTGCAACCCTGCTGGGGCTGCCTGCATCGGCACTGATGGACGAACTTCGGAAGAGCAAAGGGCAGCCGGTCTATCGCGGTGACATTCGAGCAGGCATTCCCGCTGATCTCATCCGCAACCGTGCGGACATCCGCAAGGCCGAACGCGAACTGGCGGAAGCCGTCGCCAATATTGGCGTTGCCGAAGCCCAGCTCTACCCCTCGATTTCCCTGTCCGGCTCTATCGCGCCGACCTGGAGCAAATCGGCGGGTTCCAACGGCGGCTCCCTCACGACCTGGTCCTTTGGGCCGACACTCAACCTGCCAATCTTCGATGGCGGCCAGTTGCGGGCGAATGTCGATATCGAAAAATCGGATGCCAAGACCCAATATCTCGCCTGGAAAGCCGCGGTACTGAACGGTGTTGAAGAGGTTGAAAACGCCCTGTCGGCAGTGCACCGCGATGCGCAGACACTGGAGCCGCTGCGAGGACAGTTGAAGGCGGCGCAGGAATCGCTTGCGCTTTCGACCTCAAGCTACAAAGAGGGCGCTTCATCGCTGCTGGATGTTCTGGATGCGCAACGTTCGGTCTCAGATGCTCAAGCAAGTCTTGCTGCCGCGGTACAGCAGGTCGCCAAAGATTATGTAGATCTTTATGTTGCGGTCGGTGCCGGTTACCTGACGGGACAGGGACAGGGACAGGGACAGGGACAAAGCACCTCCGAACGAACCGCAAAGTCAAGCTAGCGCCATCCTCGGCGATCGCTCGTGCTGCCGCAAGCTAGGCTGACGAGCATCGTCGTCGCTTCCAACGCCCCTCCGTTGCGCTCTCAGACGCGCCCCGGGCAGATCGCGCGAGCAAGGCAGCATCAGGGTACTTAAGCGACCCAGATCTCAAGTTTTACCCAACTTTACACTGCCTTTACCGCCATTAACCCTGGTGCCTTTAAGACCTGAACCCACGATCCCGGTTCAAAAGATTTGTCTAAATGACCTTTCGCTTCCAGCATTCCGAAATAGCCGCACAGGCCGTTCGCTGCGCCGCCTTGCTCGTATCGCTTTCCTCCTGCGCCAGTGTGGCCCTTCGGCAGGGAACTTCTCTCGGTTCCTATGACGGAATGGTGGCATCTGGCGGCTTGTTGACGAAGGCAAAGTTGCGCGTGGATTCCGCAGCCGTGGTTTCCGCACAGACAGTGCGCATCGCTCCTACGACGGTGGATGCGGTGCGCGGTTCATTTGATGCAAAAGACCTGGCACTGCTCACCAACGCCGTCGACCGGGCACTGTGCACCGGCCTCAGCGACCGCTTCAAGGTTGTGGCCGCAAACCAGCCGGCAGACCTGATCGTCCACGCGACGGTCACCGATATTGTCGCGACGAACCAGGCGATCGCGGCGACCGCCACCGTCGCAACCCTCGGCGCTTCGGTGGCGCTCGTTCCGATCCCGAGGATTCCGATCGGTCTCGGCGGCCTGTCCGTCGAAGCCGAAGCGGTTCGACCGGATGGATCGCAAAGTGCGGCCATGATCTGGTCGCGCGGAGCCAACGTGCTGACGACAAAGGCCCGTATCTCCAAGGTCGGGGATGCCTATTCCCTCGCATCAGCCTTCGGCGCCGATTTCAGCCGTATGCTGGTCAAGGGGCAGTATCCCTTCAAGGGGACGCCGGTGATGCCGTCGATGCAAAAGTTAAAGGCGTCGCTTGGCGGTGACCCGAAGTACGACGCCTGCAAGGCATTCGGGTCGGCTCCCGGCATCAAAGGTGCGGTCGCCGGCCAACTCGGCCTGCCGCCGGGCTGGAGCGACAAAGGCGCGGCCGCCTCTCAATAGACGTCAGCCACTCGCAGCAAGGTCGCAGTGTTCACTCACCCGGCGAGGGAACTGCGGCAGGTCAGAAAAACGGAAAAGGATAACAGTATGAAAAAACAACGTTGGATTGTTGTGGCCGCAATCGCAATGCTTGCAGCAAGCCCGTCGCTTTCTGCGCAGGGGCAGGCATTTCTGTCGTCGCCGAAGGCGGCCGAAATTCTCGCGGATGGCGCGCCGTGGTCGGCCCTTGCGCCGGATGGAAAGACCCTCGAGTTCATACTCAAAAAGGATGGCACTGGAAGCATTCGCGGCCCACTGCCATTTACGCTGTCTATCACTTGGACCGTCAAGGACGATGCGATGTGCATTTCTGGCAAGATGGGCACGCGGTGCCTTCGTTTCCGTGAGGCTCCCGGAGGGCTTCAGGGTTGGGACGGCGACAAACCGGATTTGAGGTTTAGCCGTTAGAAGCACGGCCTTGCCGCGCAATGTGCCCCATCGGCAGGCCATCTCACAAAATGAAGACCGCGCCACGACGAGCCGCTTTGACCGAGCGTGGCCTGAGGTACGAGGATCATCGATGAAACACCTACTGACCTTTGCAACTGCCTCGGTACTTTTGATAGGTCAATCGGCTGCCGTGGCGCAGGTTCCGCTGCCCGTTCCATTGATCCTGGCCCAGCCCGGCCCTCCTGAGCCGCCACCAATTATGTTCAAGTTGCCATTGGATCCATCATCTCGGATCAGTAACTACTTGAAAAAACAATGGCTCATAATGGCGGATATTCGCTCCAATCATCGCACGATCTACGATTTCATCATCGTGCGCCTCGACCTCGACCATGATCGTGTTGAAAGCCACATAATACGCATCGGCGACGTGCTTGCAGGCGTGATTGCCGAAGGCATCGACCGAGGAGAATTCCCGAACCAAGACCCTCGCCGCGCATCCGCAGTATTTATAATCGCAACCGCCGCGCTCTGGCATCCGAAGCTACTTTCTAGCTCCTCGGTCAGTTGTTCCCATCCTGAGGATTTGGTCCAGTTTGCGCTCAGCGCTCTCACATCAACAGAGCTTTCGGTGTTCACAGTCTGACAACTCCACGGAAAAACTCTTGAAAAGACTTCTGAAAATAGGCCTGCCAATACTGGTCGCTGCCGGCGTTACGATCTTGACAGGCTGCGTCACGAGACCAGCGCCGGACGTGTTGAAACCAGTTCGCCTAAATGAGAGTGCCGCCCAACGAGTGACCGTCTTGACCGCGACAAACAGGAATCGGGACACGATACGCGGTGGCTTTGGCGGCAGTTGGGCAGAGAACCTGACCTACGAGCGCTACGATTTGTCGGTGCCTCCCAATCGAACCGACACCACGATCACTTATCCAAAAGCAGCGCCCAATCCGCAGAGACAGTTTATGGTCATCGGGCGAAAGGAACTTCCAAAGGACGCATTTGCAACCGAGGCGATACGATCGGTTCAATCCGATGGCACCGTCGGGATCTTTGTCCATGGCTACAATTACAGTTACCAGGAGGCGCTGTACAGGACCGCACAAATAGCCGCAGATGCAAAGATTCCCGGCGCTCCAATCTTGTTCTCTTGGCCTTCTGCAGCAGCCGTTGCCGGATATGTCGGGGATCGCGACGCGGTATTGTCCTCACGCAGCGAGCTAAACGCCTTGGTAGAATCGATCGCGGCGTCGAAGAACGTGCACCGCATCATCCTATTCGGACACAGCATGGGCGGTTTCCTCGTCATGGAAACGGTCCGTCAACTCAAGCTGGAGCGTCGTTATGATGTTATCGCCAAGCTAGCGGTGGTACTCGCCGCGCCTGACATCGACGTCGACGTCTTCCGGACACAGCTCAGGGATATTAATCGAATGCCGACGCCCATATCTCTTCTCGTGTCAAAAGACGACCGGGCGCTATCAGTCTCTAGCTTCGTGGCAGGGGAGCGACCTCGCGTCGGACGCGTAGATATCGATGATCCAGTCATTAAGGAAGCTGCCTTGACAGCGGGACTTCGAGTTATCGACATAACATCCGTCCGCGGATCTGATGGATTAGGTCACGACCGGTATGCGTCGTTGGCCAAGTTCGGGGCGCAGCTTTCCACCTTCGAAAGCGGAAAGCGGTCGAATGCCAGCGACGTGGGGGCATTCGTTTTCGACGCAGCCGGTGCTGCTGTTGCGAGTCCATTCCGTTTGGCTGGACGCGTTTTTGGTCCGCAGTGAGGGTGGGAGCCACGGGCGCGACACGCTTTCATCAGCGTGTCTCCGCGCGAGCATCTCGCGGAGCGTCGCGAGGCATTCATCCGGGCTGAGCCATATCGGCTTTCGCTCGCGCCATTAAAAACGCACTGTACGGGCTTCCGCCCGAGGACGTGCCTGGCTTTTGCTTTAAGGGCGTCTTCAGCGGATCGGACGGTGTGGAACGTTTGGTTTCGCTCAACGATTGCGGCGATCCACCCGGGTGCCGACACAGGCTCTCCAATTCCACATAGGAGGGATGGGCTAGATGGTGGATCGCGCAGTTAGCCAACGCTTGGCATGCCATCCACTGTGTAAACCCCTGCCGTGACACGTTGCTCCACGCTCTTATCCTGCTGCATCGGGAAGGCGAAAGGGAGTAGCAGTTCTACCGGAGGGGGCGGCCCTGAATAGAGGCGCGCGTCCGCTCGAAACTTGGCGGAGATACTGCCGAAAGCACCTTGCCAAAATGCCTTTCCAGTTCTCTGGATAGGTCGTCGGCAGAGGTCATCCCGTTCTGGAAACGTTCGATAAGCAGTTTCGCCGCGACGTTATAGCCTTCCGGATTGGCAAGGCTACTGGCTGAACAGTATCCCGCCTCATCCAAGACGCCCTGCAGCATCGTGAGGTCTGTTGACTTCAAGACGAAATTAAATTCGGAAGACATTTCGGTCCTCCTTCTATCTGGGGCAAGGGCCGCTAGGCCCTGATGCAGCAGCGCCCTTAACATTGGCTGCTGACGGAGAGACCATGCCTGAGCGCGGCTCCGCATGCAACGTAATTCCTGCAATTTTTATTTTTATAAGACATCCGCAACAAAACCAAGAATTGAGGTTGCGTTTCATGCGGGGAGAGCCTATATCACCGCTATCGGCATTGCTGATGAGCGCTGGAAAGCATCTGTCGCTCGCAATCGCCGCAGTCGCTTTCTGCTTTTGACCACGGATGTACTGGCACTGGCGTGAGTAGCGATGTGAGGAAGGTCGGTGCGGTTTCGCCCCGGCCTTTTTTGTTGGCTGCTCCACCAGTCTAGAACTTGGTTTAAACACAATGGCGGCTCGGCCTGCCGCATCGAGTTTGCTAGTCGAGCTTCGTTTCGCGCCCCTTGGCGTCAAGCAGACCTTTTCTCTCAAAATCGATCTCATATGCCGGGCTATGTCGGGCAGCGATCACTCTTGCAACGAAAAGGAATCTAGAATGAGCAAAACAAATGCGACTGAGATCCAGCGCAAAACAGAGCGTCAAGTTGCAAACACGAGCGGCGGAGGCCACTTGGGAGGGACCAATTTCGGGCAAGCCCCCGACGCTAAGACCGCAGGTGGAACGGGCGGCAAATCCCGTCCCAGTGGGGGGCGCAAGTAGTCTACGGATTGGAAGAAAGCCCGCCGCCAGACGCGGCGGGCCGCTGGCGTGATCGTCTGCCGTCGCCTCTCTTCAGGCTGGTATCGTCACCCGGCTGGGCAGACGCAAGTCATGCGGCATGATCCCATCACGCTCTAGGCCTTGCTCTGCTCCATCGCCAGTTCTGCCTTAAGGCTTTCGACATCGCGGAAGATTGTGGCAACCGCCAGAACGCGTCCGCCGCGCTTGAAGCGCAGGAGGCAGTCCTTCGCGGCAACGTCGCCCTCAACCTCGATGGCGTCCCATCTCTCGGCATGACCGACATAGTTGATCGGGATATCGTAATGCTGGCTCCAGAAGAACGGCACATCCGTGAATTTCGTCCGGCGTCCGAGCATGCTGAGGGCTGCGGCAGCGCCCTGCCGCTGCGCCACCACCCAGTGCTCCACTCTGATATTCTCGCCGCAGTGAGGGTCGGGCCACCGCGCAATATCGCCGGCGGCATATATCCCCGGCGCGCTGGTCTCGAGATAGGCATCGACCAGGACGCCCCGATCGGTGGCGAGACCGGCTCTTTCGGCGAGATCGACTCGCGGTCGCACGCCGATGCCGGCAACGATCATGTCGGCGGCGAGGGTAGTGCCGCTGCTCAGTAGGATCTCGCTGGCGCCGATGCTCGCCGCGGTATCGCCAAGATGGAAAACGACGCCATTTTCCTCATGCAGGGCGCGGATGAAGTCGCCCATCTGGGGGCCTAGTACCCGTTCCATCGGCCGTTCCTCGGGCGCCACGACATGCACTTCGACACCGCGGGTCCGAAGCGCGGCGGCGACCTCGAGGCCAATGAAGCTGGCGCCAAGCACGACAGCGTGCCGCGCCGCGCCGCTCTGCGCGATGATCGTGCGGCTGTCTGCAAGCGTGCGCAACGTGTGGACATGAGGCTGGCTGGCGCCGGGTGTGGTCGGGCGCACTGGTTCGGCGCCGGTCGCGAGCAGCAATTTGTCGAAGGCGACCCGTGCCCCATCGGCGAGCACGAGCTCGCTGGCACGGACGTCAATGCCAGCAACCTTAGTTCCGAGGCGCAGATCGATGCCGTTCCTGGCATAAAAGCCTTCCTTGCGCAGCGGGACCCAGTCTTCGGGAGCCTTGCCCGCCAGATAGTCCTTGGAAAGGTTGGGCCGGTCGACGGGCAGCGCCTCGTCGTCGCTGATCATGACGATGGCGCCCTGATATTGTTCTCGCCGCAGTCTCTCGGCCGCGGCAAAACCGGCCGCGCCGCCGCCGACGATGACGATCCTTTCCGGAGATACCCCGGCATTGCTCTCGCGCGAAGCCGGCTGCGGCCTCTTGCGCTTCTCGCCAACGAAAATCCGTTCGCCGCGTTTTTCGACCGACCAGCAAGCGAGCGGCGACAGGGCCGGCGCGCGCAGGGCCTCTCCGGTGCGCAGGTCGAAGCAGGCGTGATGCCAGGGGCAGCGGACGCTGTTGTCGGCGACGAGGCCGTCGACCAGCGGTCCGCCATAGTGCGAGCAGGCGGCGGCAACGGCGAATATCTCTGCTCCGCGGCGCACCAGAAGCACCGCCTCGCCGTCGCGATGGCCGACCAGCTTGCCGCCATCGGGAAGATCGGCGAGCGCAATGCCGAGGGCCAGATCGGGTCCGCTCGGGTCTGAATGGTTACTGGCCATTTTCTCCTCCCTCAAAGGGCCGCTGCCGGTATCATCCCTTGCGACGCTCTTGCGCAGCAGGCAGCTTCCCTTGAATTCTCCGCTATTGCGCTTTGTAGGCAAATGAATTTGGCCCGAAGTTGGGTCGAATTCTTGTGATGACGTCAGATGCAGTCGTAGCTCAGATGAACGGGATCGATTTCTGGTCTTAGGGGAGCCCTCACTAAATCGATTTTAGTGAGAGGCTCGAGGCATACGATCCGACCAAGAACATTGCCTACAGAGTTGCGACGAGACCTATTCGTTGGTGTCGCTCGTCTCGGCTGGGCTTGGCATTGGCTTTGCGCCGGAATGGACGCTGGAGCTTCCAAACCGCGCCGTTGAGCTGAAGAAAGTGCGAAGGATCGACTTTAGGATCGGGCTCGCTATTGCCTGGAACAAGATCCAACCGCCTCACAGCGGGGAAGGCCACCCACAAGAAGATCTACGTCTCCTTGCGACTACGACGGCACCGCCCAGCAAGCGCGCCAAACCGTGTTTACGAGCATCTCAAAGCGGAAGAAACGCTGCCTTAGCCGTCGTGCCGTGAGCCTATTTCGTGGTGATCACGATGTCGTCACGGATCAAGTCCGTAAGCTCGTGTTCATCCGTGACGCCAAGTTCAATCCATTGAAGCAGACTCTTTGCCTTTCGCTTTGCCTCAACGCTTCCCTTTTGATGCCCATTCTCATCGCACCAATTCCTCAGAATGCGATCGATCAGGTCCGTGATCTTAAATACTAGCACCGGTCGTTGCCACGAAATCCATTGCATCGGCCCTTCTCCCTTCGAAGCGAGAGCCTATGTGGATCCACGGCAGGCAGGCAATGCCTTACACATAAGAACATTCTCATATAGCAGCACTAAAGGGCGAGGCGTTGCAAAATGGCAATAGACGCCGTGTGATTGGACAAGGCCACAAATGGCGCATTCTAGCGCAACCCCCTCATCGTTGGGGAGCGAATCCAGGGTCTCAAGGGTGGTGCGGTTCGCCGAACGCAAGTTCCGCCCTTCGGTATACAGGAGACCGATAGCATCTCCCGGATCGGGGAGCGCAACCCCGCTAGCGCCATGAATGCTCAAACTCTGAAAATGAAGACGCGCGCAAGATGCGCCTGCTGACCGGCCAGAAACCCCCGACCCTCGTTGGCGCAATCGTTTCGCACCAGCATCTTTCACGATGGGGATAAAGCAATCAGCCGTTAAGTTCGGCCAGAGCCGCAAAACATCGATCGGCGAACAACGACAGATGCCTATGGCTGTCGATCAAATCCCGGAGATGAAGACGAGAAAGACTTGATCGATCGCTCTGATAGAAATTCACTGACATCTTCTTCGCTAAGCGGTGGCGAATAGACGTAGCCTTGCACCAGCGTGCCTCCAATGGCTTCCTCGATTGAGGAAACCATCATGGCGTCGGTCAACCGAGTCTAACGCATCGAATTTCGGTAGCTCGCTACAGAAGTGGGATCCGGAATTGGCGGCAACGCGAGGGCATGCAAGACCGGCGTTCAAAGCGATCGGCACACTGAAACGGCAAACTTGAGCTGGATTTCGCGCTCGGCCGGTTCCCAGTTTGGCGACAGTGGCAGCTATTGAGATGACGCGGGCGTTCTGTCGCCAGGACGAGACGTCCGGCAAACCGGGGACGTGCCAGACCACCGCCCCTTTGGCGTTAATACTTTGTTAACCATTATGGCCGCATCTGGTTTTAGAAGGGCTATTCGACGATTCCGCCTGGGCAAGTGCCCGCCGCTATTGTCGGGCTTGGCCTGTCGGAGGCTGACAGAGGCGGTACATGGAAGACACGACAACGAGCTTGGCGGGTACCCATCCCAATTTGCGTGTCCCCGGCCGTGCTCAGCATTCCCGCGAGGAGGTCCTTCGAACCCTAAAGTATTGGGAGCATGTCGAGCGCTACAGTGCCCCAATTGCCGAGGACGATGGTGAACGAAGTGGCGACGTAGCGGTGTCCCACATTGTCGATGACAAAGATCCCTGGCCGTCGACGGCGGATACGAGCAGAGTGTACCGACACTTTGTCCGGTTTGGCATCGCAGCACTCAGGGAATGCGACAAACTATTGATCCGTCGTTGGTCACCCGAGCAGGGCGCGCACGGTCGCGATCCTGTCGAAGACGGCCAATATACCTTTGCCGGTACTTTCGCCGTCTCTGGCAAGCGAGCGGTGGAGAAAGGCTCTCTGGTCGTCAATCGGTTTCTCTACGATCTAGCCGTCACTCTCGAATGTACGACAATCACGTTCTCTGACTATGCCGAGATTTTGGCAACTGAATTCAAAACCAGGGTGAAGCCTCGATCCAAGCCCTTGGCAATTGCCGAGGCCCTTACTCACTGCGCATACTCGGCCTTGCAACTGCCCACCGACATTCAAGCAACGGTTAAATGCATTGTCGTAACCCGCTCAAAAGTGTTCATCGATGGGAACCGTCCGAGGAAGATCCAGGACGCGCGCGTGTTTTCAAGTGTCTATCCCAATCTACTGCGTCAGATGGCAAGTGACCTTGAAAATGGCGTAGTCATGGGCGCAGCTTGGGATCTGCTCACTAAGCCGGTCGCCATGTCGGATTTCGACGCAAGCAGCGATGAAACGATCCTGGAGTGCTTGCAAACGGACAAGTATCCGTCCGCTCGATGGCCCTCTGACTTTTCTCTCTCGCCACAGCAGCAAGTCGCAGTCAACGAGACCTTCTCGCGTGTCGCTGAAGGCGGGACGTTCTCGATCAACGGCCCGCCGGGCACGGGCAAAACGACTCTGTTGATGGATGTCATTGCGGAGGTTATCAGTCGTCGCGCCGATGTCTTGCATTCTTACGAGGATCCAAAGTCTGCTTTCGCCCCCGTGGCGGCCAATGGCAACAGCCCTCAATACAGAATCGACAAACCGCTGCACGACTTCCTGGTTGTGATCGCAAGTACCAACAATAACGCAGTAGCCAACCTGACACTCGAACTACCCAGGCAAGAGAAGCTTGGCGAGAGCTACAGGAATTCACTGAGCTACCTGCCGAAACTGGCCGAGAGCCTGATGGCGCAGCATCGCGTTGCGGCCGAACCCTGGGGCGCGATCTCAGTCCCACTTGGAAACAGGCGCAATCGCGATCGATGCGCAGCATCTGTGATCGACGCGCTCGACGATGGTTCGCTGTTCGATAGCCGCAATGCGACTGCTTGGAACGTTGCACGAGATAGATACGCCGCAGCGAAGGAGGCCGTCGGGGCGTTGAAAGCAACTCACCGCCGGCTGAACCAACTCATGCATGCAACCGAAACCTTCGGTTCGAAATATACCGACGTTGGCCCTTGGTCAGGGCCGGCGCGCACATCAGTTGCGTCGCCGCTGAGTTCAGGTACGCTTGCGATTCAAGAATCCGCCACCGCCACCATTCTGCCGCACCCCATCCTGGCTAGAGCAAGTGAGCAGATTGAGTGTGCATTAGAAGAACTTGGCAACGTCGTCACTCCCGCTGAATATTTGAACGCGGAGCCACGGTGCAGAGCCCAGATGCTCGTTGGCACATCATCCGCTCTTGAGCGGGCTCGTGCCGAACTCTTCGTTGCCGCCATGAAGCTTCACGAATCCTTTGTGTTTCATGCAAGGAACAGCATCCAAGCGAACCTCATAGGTTGGATTAAGCTTAACTCGGGCAGGGCCAGCACCGAGCTGGAAGCGCTTGCAGGCCATCTGTGGAGCACATTCAGTCTTCTGGTTCCGGTCGTCTCATCGACATTCTGTTCATTTGCGAACGTGTTTGGAAGCTTCGAGCGAGGAACGATACCTTGGCTGATCGTCGATGAGGCGGGACAGGCATGCAGCCACCACGCAATCGATGCGGTATCACGCGCGAAGCGCGCAATCATCGTCGGCGATCCATTTCAGCTTGAGCCGATCTCCACCATCAGCAATTCCGTGGATCGGGCGCTCGCGGCGAAATTCGACGTTGGCACCGAGTTTCGTTGCAAATCCAGCTCGCTGCAAACGTTAGCTGACCGGATTAATCCGTTCGGCGCAGTCCGAAACGGCAGATGGATCGGCGCTCCCCTGCGCGTTCATCGGCGATGTGTCGAGCCAATGTTCTCGATCTCCAACGGCATGGCTTATGAGCACTCCATGGTGCTGGCGGACGAGACGTTGGACCACGAGGCGCGGCAGAACGAGAGACGACCAACCTTTGGGCCCAGCGCTTGGATCAACGTGGTCGGAACCGCCGAGACTGCAAACGACTTCTACATTCCGGAAGAAGGCGCAGTTGCCACGCACGTCATTTCCCGCCACATCGCTAATCGTCACTCAGATCGTGAACTACCTGATCTCTTCGTTATCACGCCCTTCAGGAAGGTCGCTGTCGGCCTCAAGCTGCATCTCTTGCAGAACGCTACGGAATTATTCGGAGATTTGCCGCCGGTCATCGTAGAAGAATGGATCGATCACTCCATCGGCACGGTCCACAGCTTCCAAGGGAGAGAGGCTGAAACAGTACTACTAGTGCTTGGAGCGAAGCGCGTTGATAGCATCGAATGGGCACTTTCCCAACCCAACATCATGAACGTTGCAGTGACGAGAGCTCGTAGGCGGCTCTATGTCGTCGGCAATCGCGCTAACTGGTTTCAGAAAGAGTCTCGGGATCGTTGGATGTTGGGAACCGACAGTGATTGGCTCATCGAAGAGTGCGAAGCCAGATCCCTGTTCGACTCCCAGCCGCAAAGGAAACCTCGCCTTCGTGTCGTTTGATAACCGCGTGGTCGGGACAACCTTGTAGACCCGATCCCCCTGCCATGACTTTCTGCCGAGAGCAAAACCCCGCAGGCCCCTTCGGCCGCATTGTGGGTCCGGCAATCCGGCCGTCGCTAAGAAAGGATGTGAATCCTTCCCAGCGCTTCAGCGAAGGACGGCGGCTTTTGTTCGCCGCCGTGACAGACACCCTGCTTGAAATTGAACGAATGAGTGAGCGATGGGGCAAGAGTATCTTTCATTGCTCTTACGGCCATGGCGATGAATTGAACCAAGACAAGATCGGGGTGAGTGCAGCCGGACCCTTCTCACCAATAATGCAGTAACGCTTGATGCCAACAACGCAGCAAGATAGAGGCGATGCCAATTGCACGCATGCAAGGGCGTGCAGATATCGCACTTGCCGGTGGACGCAAGCTGTCCGTCGCCGGCCTTTTCACTGCCTCCCGCCACGCCGATAGCAGTACCTCTCGGCTGTGAGTTGGAAGAGACGCCGTTCGGCACCCAGATGCGCACCGACACCGCCAAGGAAACGACGGTACCCGGCGCCTTTGCATGCGCTGACGCTGCACGTATCCCGCCATCGGTTTCGCTGGCGGTAGCCAATGACGCGTGGGCCCCGGCGCGCAGATCCATCGTTCACTGTCTGTGACGGCAAGTTGTGCCCACACCGGGTTAGTTGACCACCTCGATAATCCTGGCGCCGGCAAACCGCTTCTTCTGAATACTGGTGTATTCGATCCTGATCAACTTTCCCGCGAGCGGCTTTAGTGGCATCGCTTTCCCGTCAGGTCCGACGGCATCGGTCAGAATCAGGTGGTGGCCGCGCAAGACGACGTCGCTAGCATCGACGATCTTGATTCTGTTACGATCGTCGCCTTCCAGGCGCCCGATCACACAGCCGGCAACGGAGGGTCCGCAGCTTAGCGGCTTGCCACCCTTCTCGATTTTCTTCGCCACCTCGGATCGGTTTGACGCAGCCGCCGATTGGGTTCGCAGATCTGCCGTTGCCTTCGGTCCATCGCATGGCCCGGTCGGATCAAGTGTCTTGCCGATCGAATTGATGCTGACGACCTTATTGTTCTGAGAAATATTCTCGCAGATCTTTCCCTGAGGCGCCCGTTGCGCCCGGATCAGCCCGACACCCACATTGCGAAAGGTATTCCCGTAGACGTCGTTACTGATGCCATCGGCCTCTTCGTCGCCACCAAGGCGCACGCCGGCCCCCACGACGTCGTAGACGAGATTGTAGCGGAAGACATTGCCGTTGCCGCGCGAGTCAAAGCCACCGGAGTTGGGGTCCTTCTGCCCAGTGCAACTATTCTTCTCGACAATATTGCCACTCGAGCCCTCTTTGATGTCGACGCATTCATTGCCTCCGGTAGCGATGACGTTGTCGTGGATACGGTTCCGATCAGAATGATCGATCGCCTTATCCGGCGCGCCACGCCCGCCTAATTGTTCCGGCGCGGTTCCGATATAGATGCCCTCGCCATTCTTTCCGCCATCGTTAAACAAGAAGTCGAAGCGGCCGCACGAACTTATTCTGGAATAAGCAATTTCATTCTGCCTTGCCTGATAGCGCAGGCGCACGCACTCGCCGCCCGAGTTGCGAATATCCATCCCGAGCACGCGAAGCCCCGTCAATTCCTTTCCAGGTGTGTTTCCGATCACGTAGAGCAGCTTGTCGCGATAGCTCTTCTTCGTGTTCGGCTTCTCAAATCGGCCATCGACGGTGAAATTCCTGAGCTCAATATAGCTGTGATTGATTTCAATCACCCGGGGCTGGCCGCCGCCTTTAACGACCGATCCAAGCGAGCCCTCGATCGTAATCGGCTTTCCAAGCTCACCATCCCGCACCGATCGAAAATCCTGCAAATAGGATCCAGGCGCCAGCATGATCGTATCGCCCGGCTGCGCGAGCGCAACCGCTGCCTGGATCGTGAGCCCTTCGTCACGACCCTCGCTTTTTGGCGCGACGTTGATTGTCGCGCTCTGTGCAGGGCCGATAACGCCGAAGAACCCGGCGAAACCCAGCATGATCACCGTCGAGCGACGAGCCACGCATGCCTTCCAGATATCTTGGGTCATAGATACCTCCGGTAGTGAACGCGAGACGCAATAAAGCACGCGCTAATATTTAACTCAATTGCTGCTTTTGCTTTTTGCCGGATGCTGCCCGCATTGCAGGTACCGCCCGGCCGATGCCGCCCAAGTTGCACCGCGCCTCCTATGCCTTCATGATGGCGCCAACTGATATTGAAACACACGGCGACCAATGCGCATCTTTCTCGTCCGGCACGGCGAATCTCTGGGCAACATCAATGAGAAAGCCTATGGGCAGTTTGGCGATCACAACGTCCCGCTGACACAATGGGGCTATCGACAAGCGCTCGTGGCCGGCCGAGCGGTTGCGGCCTATCTTGCCGAATTGCCCCAGGGCGAAAACCAAAGACTGGATATATGGTTCTCGCCGTATCTGCGGACGCGACAAAGCAAGGATGCGCTGCTGGAGGCCCTGCCGCCGGAATGGGTAAGGGATGTTCGGGAGGACTACCTCTTGCGCGAGCAGGATTTTGGCCTCTTCACCGAAATCTACGACCATGCGGAGCGGCGACAGAAGTTTCCAGATGAGTTCGAGAAATGGGCCAGGCTGCGAAACAACAGCGGGAAGTTCTATGCAAGGCCACCGGATGGCGAGAGCAGGGCGGATGTGGCGCAGCGGCTTCGTCTTTTTGTGCAAACCGTGATCGATGACGTGTCCGATGGAGGCAACGACATCGTCATCGTTGGCCACGGTGTCACAAATCGAGCGTTTGAAATGAACTTTCTCCGCCACGCGGTCGACTGGTTCGAGCGCTCCGACAATCCAGGAAATTCCGACGTGACATTGATCGAAGGAACGCGTCTTCAGGGCTACAGTTCAATCCTGCTGCACAAGGCAACCGACCGCCAGGTTGGCGATAGCGAGTTGCGGGAAGCTCATGGATCAGCGCTGACGATCACGCCTAAGTCGACGCCATAGCTGTTTGACCGTCGGCGTGCTAACGCACGTCGCTCTGCTGGGTTGGCTTCTATTGTCGAGCAGGCGCCAAACCGCACTCGGTGACCTCGGGCTCGTCCTTGATGCTCGCCTTGATCCGAAGCTCCCAGTTCGGGCCTAGTTGAAAACCATGTGCCCGCAACATGTCAGCGACCTTGGGGCAGTCAGCCGGGCTGTCGTATTGCCCTGCTAGCGAAACTTCGATGAGCGTTTCCTTGGCGTCGACGGCACAATTGCCATTCAAGCCGGTATTTTCGAGAAACGAGCACACGGCCTGAGCACGCTCGATGCCCTTGCCGTCATCAGATGCGACTGGGGAACCGGCCGCGACAACGGCTGCCTCGATCAGGGATATGAAGGATCGCATTGTTCTCTCCATAGAGGCGGCTTCGACACCGGTTGCCACGATGCTTTGAAGCCTCCCTGGTCCTTTCCAGGAGATGAAGGATGAAGGGGACATAGGCCTCAAATCGGCGTGGGAAAGGGGATAAAAGTCTAAGACAAACGAATGTGCAGCTAGCTGCAACGGCGGATAGTATCGCAGCAAATTCAAGCTCCTACAAAGTGCATCCGATCGGCTGCATCAAAAAAATTTGAACCCTTCTGTCGAATTTCGCAGTCGTCAAACGTTCCTTGTTTGGACGGCGGAACGCGTCCGCGAGATCCGCCGCATCGTCCTGTCAAAAACCGGAGGAGGTTCACGTGATGGATGCAAATAACCTTGTTTCTGCGAGGGAGCTGGCAAGAAGAAACGGCCTCAGTTTTCCGAACGAAAGTCTCGAATATCGGCAGGCTCGCGATGACCTGCTCGCCGAAGAAATCGAGTTGCGCCGGCATATCGAGCGCGTGGCTGAGCAGCGCCGTGCGTTGCCTCCCGGCGGCCAGGTAACGAAGGACTACCGCTTTCAAGGGCCGGACGGCGAAGTAACGCTAAAGGACCTGTTCGGAAATAAATCCACACTCGTCATTTACAATTACATGTACGGGCCGCAGCGAGAGCTGCCATGCCCGATGTGCACATCCATGCTGTCGGCACTCGATGGCGAGGTTCCTGATATCAGCCAGCGGGTCGCTTTCGCCGTTGTTGCGCGCTCGCCCATCGAGCGGTTGCTGGCGTTCAAGAAAGAGCGCGGCTGGCATCACCTGCCACTCTACTCCGACACGACCGACGAGTTTAGCCGCGACTACCACGCCATTGGGCCTGATGGCAGCGATGACGCGGCCTATAACGTCTTCACGATCAAGGATGGTGTGATCCGCCATTTCTGGAACCCGGAGATGGGGCCGGCAACCGCAGATCCCGGCCAGGATCCACGCGGTGCACCTGACTTCATGCCGCTCTGGACCGTGCTTGACACCACGCCTGAAGGCCGCCCGCCGACGTGGTATCCGAAACTCGATTACGACACAGCACAATAGCGCTGCCGCTCAACGCGGGCGTCAGCGGATTTTGCCGACGCTCGCATACATGCCGGTCGTGCGGAACTCGGTCGGATTGGTGCCATAGACGCGCCGGAATACTTTGGAGAAATAATTGGCATCCTCGAAGCCCGAGCGGATCGCCACTTCCTTCACAGGCATGTTGGCGGTCTTGGTCAACAGCTTCACCGCCCGCTTCAAGCGCTTCTGAAGAACGAATTCTGCTGGCGGCAGGCCCTCGTTGGCCGCGAACATTCGCGAGAAATGTGCCCGGCTGAGACCCGCGACCCGCGCAAGATCCTCGACGGGCAGCGGTCGCTCCAGATTGGCCATGATGTAGTCGATGACGTGCTGCATCGTCCGGTACTCTTCACTGAAGACAGGATGCGAGCCGAAGACGTCGTCATATAGCGCCATGGCTGCCTCATAAGCGATTGCGGAGGCCAGTCCCGGCGTCTCCGCATCATTGATCAGCCGCAGGCTGCAGTCGGCCAGATGCTCGATTGTCCGCGGTTGCAGCTTCAAGATCGGGCCGGTCACGGCAAGGATCGAGCGATGGATACGAAGCGCCTCTTCTCCATTCATTGAAATCCAGAAGAACTCCCAGCGGTCTCCATCCTCGAGCCAATAACGATGATTGTGCGGAACGAGGACCAGCAGCGTCTCTCCCTCCTTCACACACAGCTGGCGATTCTCGTAGCGCAGGTTTCCTGCGCCTCTGATCGTATGCTGCAGGACGGTAAAAGGTGTTTGCCCGCGCTTTCGGCCATCCCAGTCATAGGTCGCGTTCTCGCGGATCTCGTAGCCGGTGCTGGTGGGCATCGTGTGCAGGCTCTGGCGGCCGCGCGGCAGCGATACTGTCCGCATGACAGGACCATTATCAATCAGTTTTTGCAGCACAGAATTACCCATGAAAGCATAATCCTTCTCTGGCGGCCTCGCCGAATATGCGCATAATCGGCTCTCAAGAGAGAGAACACCGCCAGCACCGAGGAGCGGCGGGGAGGAGAATAAGCCGGATTTCTGGCCTTTTTTGGCGTCGAGCGCAAGCCCGCGTCCAATTCTTCTTCTCATCCTTCAGCGCCGGCAAATTGATCGCATTGAGGCAAGGATCATGAGTTTCAAAATCGCTATCATCGGCGCGGGCAGCGTCGGCTTCACGAAAAAACTGTTCACCGACATCCTCTGCGTGCCGGAATTCCAGGACGTTGAGTTCGCGCTCACCGACTTGAGCGAACACAATCTGCAGATGATCAAGCAGATCCTCGACACGATCGTTTCTTCCAACAAGCTGCCGACCAAGGTGACGGCGACGACCAACCGTCGCGAGGCGCTGACGGGTGCGCGCTACATCATCAGCTGCGTGCGTGTCGGCGGTCTGGAGGCTTATGCGGACGACATCCGCATTCCGTTGAAATACGGCATCGACCAGTGCGTCGGCGATACGATTTGCGCTGGCGGCATTCTCTATGGCCAGCGCAATATTCCGGTCATTCTCGACTTCTGCAAGGATATCCGGGAAGTTGCTGAGCCGGGTGCCAAGTTCCTGAACTATGCCAATCCGATGGCGATGAACACCTGGGCCGCGATCGAATACGGCAAGGTCGACACTGTCGGGCTTTGCCATGGTGTCCAGCATGGCGCTGAACAGATCGCCGAAGTGCTTGGCGCAAAGCAGCCTTCCGAACTCGACTATATCTGCTCGGGCATCAACCACCAGACCTGGTTTGTAGACCTGCGTCTCAACGGGCGCAAGATCGGCAAGGACGAGCTCGTCGCAGCCTTCGAGGCGCATCCGGTCTTCTCGCAGCAGGAAAAGCTACGTATCGACGTCCTGAAGCGCTTCGGCGTCTACTCCACGGAAAGCAACGGGCATCTCTCGGAATACCTCCCCTGGTATCGCAAGCGCCCGGACGAGATCACCAAGTGGATCGACATGTCCGACTGGATCCATGGCGAAACCGGTGGCTACCTCCGGCACTCCACCGAGACCCGCAACTGGTTCGAGACCGAGTTCCCGCAATTTCTGGAATCGGCATCCAAGCCGATTGATCCGGCCAAGCGTTCGAACGAGCATGCGAGCCATATCCTCGAGGCCCTGGAAACGGGGCGCGTCTACCGCGGTCACTTCAACCTCAAGAACAATGGGGTCATCACCAACCTGCCGTCCGATGCGATCATCGAGTCGCCCGGCTTCGTTGACCGCTTCGGCATCAACATGGTTTCGGGAATCACCATTCCGGAAGCCTGCGCTGCCACCTGTATGGCGTCGATCAACGTCCAGCGCATGTCGGTACATGCAGCGATCAGCGGCGATATCGACCTTCTGAAGCTTGCCGTACTGCACGACCCGCTGGTCGGGGCTGTCGCGACCCCGGAAGAGGTCTGGCAGATGGTCGACGAGATGGTCGTCGCCCAGGCACGCTGGCTGCCGCAATATGCTAATGTTGTTCCAGCCGCCAAGGAGCGGCTGGCAAAGTCGACGGTCAAGACCCGCGACTGGGAAGGCGCAGCCCGCCGCAACGTCCGCTCGATCGAGGAGTTACGTGCCGAAAAGGCGGCAATGAAGCAGGCCGTCTAAGTTTCCCGGAGGACGGGTGGCGATGGGCTCCGGGAGGGAACCCATCGGCGCAAGCCTGTCCCCCGGATCGTCTGAGGAGAAACAGGGCGGCCAAGTGCCCCCTGAAACAAGAGGGAGAAACGATGAAAAATTTCCGTAACCTTGGCATTCTTGCCGGACTGGCGCTCAGCGTCTCGGTTTCGGCCTTGAACGCCTACGCTTCCGAGCCGACGGCACCGCCTGCTCCGCCGCAATTCCCGGCGGAGGGCAAGATCAAATACGTCTCCAGAGATACGATCGAAGAGTTCAAGGCGCTGCCTGAATATCACGAGCCGGATTGGGTGACGAAGAACTTCGTCGCGACTGGCAAGCTGCCACCGATCAAGGATCGCCTCCCCAAGGAGCCGCTCGTCTTCAAGACCGAGAACATGGTCGATGGTGTCGGTGTCTACGGCGACACCATGCGCCATGTCATCGGCGGCCGTCCAGAAGGATGGAATTACGGCGCCGGCCAGACGCAGGGCTGGGGCGGCATCGATATCGGCATGTCGGAATGCCTGACGCGCACCGCACCTCTCTTCCAGATTCAGGCCAAGGACACCGAACCGCTTCCGAACCTTGCGAAGAGCTGGGAGTGGTCGCAGGACGGTCATAAGCTGACCATGCACCTGGTCGAAGGCGCAAAGTGGTCCGACGGCGTGCCCTTCACCGCCGACGACGTCATGTTCTATTGGGACGACGAGGTCATCGATCCCAACGTCTCGCCGCTCGGCGGCGGCGCATCGCCGGAGGCTTTCGGCGAGGGAACGACGCTGACGAAGATCGACGACTACACCGTCGAATGGACCTTCAAGGAGGCTTTCCCGAAGCAGTATCTTTATACGATGGCCTACCCGAGCTTTTGCCCAGGCCCGTCGCATATCCTGAAGCCGCAGCATCCGAAATACTCGAAGAACACCTACGACCAGTTCAAGAATGCCTTCCCGCCGGAATACATGAACATCCCGGTCATGGGGGCCTGGGTGCCGGTGGAATATCGTCCCGACGACATCATCGTGTTGCGCCGCAACCCCTACTACTGGAAGGTCGACGAGAAGGGCAATCAGCTGCCTTATCTCAATGAGCTGCACTACAAGCTGTCGACCTGGGCCGACCGCGATGTGCAGGCCGTGGCAGGTTCCGGCGATTTTTCCAACCTGGAACAACCGGAAAACTTCGTGGCGTCGCTGAAGCGCGCTGCCGAGAAGACCGCGCCGGCGCGGCTTGCCTTCGGACCGCGCCTGATCGGCTACAACATGCGCATGAACCTGTCCGCCAACGGCTGGGGCGATCCCGATGCCCGTGGCCAGGCGATCCGCGAACTCAACCGCAATGAAGACTTCCGCAAGGCGATCACCATGGGTCTCGACCGCAAGGCGATCGGTGACTCGCTGGTCAAGGGTCCGTTCACGGCGATCTATCCCGGTGGCCTCTCGTCGGGCACAAGCTTCTACGATCGCAATTCCGTCGTCTATTACCCCTTAGATCTGAAGGGCGCCAAGGAATTGCTTGCCAAGGTTGGCTTGAAGGACACGGATGGTGACGGCTTCGTCAATTTCCCCGCCGGAACGGCAGACGGCAAGAACGTTGAGATCGTCCTTCTCGTCAACAACCAGTATGCGACCGACAAGAGCCTTGCCGAAGGCGTCATCGGACAGATGGAAAAGCTTGGCATAAAGGTCGTCCTCAATGCTTTGGACGGTACAAAGCGTGACGATGCCCATTATGGCGGCCGTTTCGACTGGTTGATCCAGCGTAGTTCGCCGGAGCTTGCGTCGGTGGTCCAGAACACCGAGCAGCTTGCGCCCGTTGGCCCACGCACGAGCTGGCAGCATCGCGCTGGCAAGGACGGCAAAGTTGACCTGATGCCCTACGAAGAGAAGCTGGTGGGTATTATCACGAAGTTTCAGGCCAGCCAGGACAACAACGAGCGCGTCGAACTCATGAAGCAGTACCAGAAGGTCGCGACGGAGAATGTCGATACCGTCGGGCTCACGGAATATCCGGGTGCGCTGATCATCAACAAGCGCTTCTCGAACGTGCCCGAAGGTACCCCGATCTTCATGTTCAACTGGGCTGAAGACTCCGTCATCCGCGAACGTCTGTGGGTGGCTGCCGACAAGCAGGGCAAATACGAGCTGTTCCCCGAGCAGCTGCCCGGCAAGCCCGGTGACAAGGGCCCAGTCAACTAAGAGTTCCCTCCCAACCGAGGACTCCGGTCGCGCGTGAAGCGCGGCCGGGAAAGATCAACAAGCCGGCCGTACCGACAGGCACGACTGGCGGCAAGGAGAAGCGAACCGTCCGATGTTACGATTCCTGCTCGTGCGCATAGCCTCTGCGATACCCGTCCTCATCATTTTGAGCATCGTGACGTTCGCGATCATCCAGGCACCGCCTGGTGACTATGCCGACTACATCCGTTCGCAGCTGATCAATCAAAGTGGGGCTTCCTTTGCTCAGGCGGATGAACAGGCCCAGGCCTACCGCATTGCCCATGGCCTCGATCAGCCGATGGTCATCCAGTACTTCAACTGGATCAAGGGCATCATTTCCCAAGGCGATTTCGGCTACAGCATGTTTTACAACAAGCCTGTCGCCGATGTCGTGGCCGAGCGCCTGCCGCGCACTCTGGCGCTTGCCTTGGTCTGCCACATCTTCGCATCCGTGCTCGGCATCGGCTTCGGCATCTGGGCGGCCACCCGTCAGTATACCTGGATCGACAGCCTGCTTTCGGGCGTCTCCTTCCTCGGCATGACGGTACCGCGCTTCCTGATGGCGCTGATCATCGTCTACCTGCTTGTCTTCCAATTCAACGTCTCGGAGATCGGCAGCTTCTTCTCACCGCAATTTGGCGGAGCGCCGTGGTCCTGGGCGAAGTTCGTCGATCTCGTCAGCCATGTCTGGCCGGTTGTCGCCATCGCCACCTTCGGCGGTCTCGCCTACAACATGCGCGTCATGCGCGGCAACCTCCTCGATACGCTGAACGCGCAGTATGTCGAAACCGCTCGCGCCAAGGGACTGTCAGGCCGGGCGGTCGTCATGCGCCATGCCGTACCTAACGCGCTGCACCCGCTCGTGATGTATCAGGGCGTCGTGCTTCCCTACATGCTGACCGGCGAAATCGAGACTGCGATCATCTTCTCGCTTCCCACCGTCGGTCCTGCCATCGTCGGTTCCATGGCGATCGGCGACGTCTACGTCACGGCCACCTTCATGATGGTGCTCTCTGCCACGCTGATCGTCGGCAACATCATCGCTGATATGCTGCTTGCCATGCTGGACCCGCGCGTCCGCCAGTACGGAGGAGCCTGATATGCTCGCCTTCGATTCCGCTCCCCCGCCACCGCACGAAGAATCTGTCAAGAATGCACCGCATGGCAATGAAAGCTACCTTTCGCTCGTCTGGCGCCGACTGAGGCGTTCCTGGACCGGCATGATGGGTCTCATCCTCGTCGGCATGCTGCTTCTCATGGCAGTCTTTGCGGATTTCTTCGCGCCGATGGATCCCAAGGCGACCGATGTCGGCTTTGCCCCGCCACAGGTTATCAGCTTTCGCGACAAAGACGGCAACTTCGCCTATCCGCCGCGTGTCTATGCGCTCGGTGAATCCGAAGAGCTCGATCCCGTGACCTTCCAGCCGATTGTCGGCCCTGACTACGACAATCCGCGCCTCCTCGGCTTTTTCGTGAGCGGTGCCGAATACAAGCTCTTTGGTCTCATCCCGGCGAGCCGGCACTTCTTCGGTTCGGTGGACGGCCAGCCGGTGCACTTTCTCGGAACCGACAAGTTCGGCCGTGACGTCCTTTCACGAGCCATCATCGGTTCGCGGATTTCGCTGACGATCGCGCTCACCGTCGTCCTCATCGTGACGATGATCGGTACGACGGTCGGCATGGTATCAGGCTATTTCGGCGGCACCTTCGACACCTGGGTTCAGCGCTTCGTCGAAGTGGTGCTCGCCTTCCCGCAGCTGCCTCTTTATCTCGCCCTGACGTCGCTGATCCCGGTGACGGCGCCGACTAATGTCTTCCTCGGTTTCGTCATCATCGTCATGTCGGCGCTCGGCTGGGCACAGATGTCGCGCGAAGTGCGCGGCAAGACGCTGGCGCTCGCCCGCATCGACTATGTGCGTGCCGCCATGGCTGTCGGCGCCACCGACCGGCGCATCATCTTCCAGCACATCTTCCCGAACGTGATGAGCCACGTCATCGTTGCGGTCACCCTGCATATCCCGAGTGTCGTGCTCTTGGAATCCTTCCTCGGCTTCCTCGGCTTTGCCGTGAAGCCGCCGCTGATTTCCTGGGGCCTGATGCTGCAGGACACCGCGAATTACTCGGTGATCGGCACCTATCCCTGGATCCTGGCGCCCGTCGGTTTCGTCCTGATTACCGTCTTTGCGTTCAATGCGCTCGGCGATGGTCTGCGCGATGCAGTCGATCCTTATTGAGGTGAAGAACATGGCCCTTGCACTCGTCAATTCCTTCGCCCCGCCCGTTCGCCTCGATCACGAGGGGCGCACTGAAAACCCGATCATCGACGCCCGCAATATCGGCGTCAAATTCAAGGTCGAGCACGGCATCGTCGATGCGGTGAAGGATATTTCCTTTCAGCTCTACCGTGGAGAAACCATTGCCATTGTCGGCGAGTCCGGTTCCGGCAAATCCGTGACGGCCCGCACAGTCATGGGGCTTCTGTCGAAGCGTGCCACCGTTTCCGGCAACTCAAGCGTGGAATATGACGGCACCAATATCCTGACATTTTCGGAGCGTCAGCGCCGCAGACTGCGGGGCGATCGGATCTCGATGATCTTCCAGGAACCGATGAGTTCGCTGAACCCGATCTACACGGTCGGCAGCCAGATCGTCGAAGCGATCCGCGTCCACCGCAAGGTCAGCCGCAGGCAAGCCGAGGCGCGGGCCTTGGAACTCTTGAAGCATGTTCAGATTCCCGATCCGGAAGCACGCCTGAAGCAGTATCCACATCAGCTTTCGGGCGGACAGCGCCAGCGCGTGATGATCGCCATGGCCCTTGCCAACGATCCCGATGTGCTGATTGCAGACGAGCCCACTACGGCGCTAGACGTCACCGTGCAGGCTCAGATCCTCAATCTCATTCGCAATCTCCAGACGGAACTGCGCATGGCAGTTATCCTCATTACCCACGACCTGACGGTCGTGCGCAAGTTCTCCGACTACGTCTACGTGATGCAGCATGGTGAAATGCGCGAGCACAACACGACGGAGCGGCTATTTGCCAACCCGCAGCATGCCTACACCAAGCATCTTCTCGGCTCCGAGCCGCGCGGTCAGGCCAATCCGCTACCGGAAGGATCGGATGTTATCCTGGAGGCCAGGGACGTACGCGTCTCCTTCATGATGCGCCACGGCAGCTTCTTCAAACCACAGTTGAAGGAACTGGTTGCCGTCGATAGCCTGAACCTGACGCTTCGCCGCCATGAGACGCTGGGCTTGGTCGGCGAATCCGGTTCCGGCAAGACGACGTTCGGACAGGCTCTGCTTCGACTGAATGATCCTGACGGCGGCGAGATCTTTTTCGACAAGCTGCCTATCCACGGCAAATCACGGGCCGAGATGCGGCCGCTGCGTTCGCGCATGCAGGTCGTCTTTCAAGATCCGTTCTCGTCGCTCAATCCGCGCATGACGATCGGCCAGATCATCGAGGAGGGGTTGATTGTCAACCAACTCGGCGCGACCAGGGCTGAACGGCTCGAGCGCGTTCGCGAGGCACTGACAGCGGCGGGCATGCCCGGCAATATCCTGTCGCGCTTTCCCCACGAGTTTTCCGGCGGTCAGCGCCAACGCATCGCGATCGCTCGCGCCGTCGCGCTCGAGCCGGAGTTCATCCTGCTCGACGAACCGACCTCGGCGCTTGATTTGTCCGTCCAGGCCCAGATCATCGAATTGCTGCGCAAGCTGCAGGACGAACGCGGCCTCAGCTACCTCTTCATCTCGCACGACCTCAAAGTCGTGCGCGCCCTTTGCCACCGTGTGATCGTCATGCAGCATGGCAAGATCATGGAAGAGGGACCCGTCAACGAAGTTCTCACCAATCCCAAGACCGCCTACACCGAACGGCTCGTCAAAGCCGCTTTCGAGGTAGCCTGATTGCACATGCCGGAGGTTATAATGGCAAGAAATCCCAAGATCACGTTTATCGGAGCTGGCTCCACCGTCTTCATGAAGAACATCATCGGCGACGTGCTGCAGCGGCCGGCGCTGTCTGGCGCCACCATCGCATTGATGGATATCAATCCGCAGCGCCTTGAAGAAAGCGCCATTGTCGTCAACAAGCTGATCTCAACGCTTGGGGTCAAGGCGAAGGCAGAGACTTACTCCGACCAGCGCAAGGCGCTGACGGGTGCTGACTTCGTTGTCGTCGCCTTCCAGATCGGCGGCTACGAGCCCTGCACCGTCACCGACTTCGAAATCCCGAAGAAATACGGGCTGCGCCAGACGATCGCCGATACGCTGGGCGTCGGCGGTATCATGCGCGGCCTGCGCACCGTGCCGCATCTGTGGAAGATCTGCGAGGACATGCTTGCCGTCTGCCCCGAGGCAATCATGCTGCAATACGTCAACCCGATGGCGATCAACACCTGGGCGATTGCGGAAAAGTATCCCACGATCAAGCAGGTCGGCCTCTGCCACTCGGTGCAGGGCACGGCGATGGAGCTTGCCCACGACCTCGATATTCCCTACGAGGAAATTCGCTACCGCTCGGCCGGCATCAACCACATGGCCTTCTACCTGAAATTCGAGCATCGTCAGCCCGATGGCTCCTACAAGAACCTCTATCCAGATCTGGTCCACGCCTATCGCGAAGGCCGCGCGCCGAAGCCCGGCTGGAACCCGCGCTGCCCGAACAAGGTGCGCTATGAAATGCTGACGCGGCTCGGCTACTTCGTCACCGAGAGCTCGGAGCATTTTGCCGAGTACACGCCCTACTTCATCAAGGAAGGTCGCGAGGACCTGATCGAGAAGTTCGGTATTCCGCTCGACGAATATCCGAAGCGTTGCATCGAGCAGATCGAGCGCTGGAAGGGACAGGCGGAAGCCTATCGTTCGGCCGACAAGATCGAAGTTAAACAGTCGAAGGAGTACGCGTCCTCGATCATCAATTCGGTATGGACTGGCGAACCCTCAGTGATCTACGGCAACGTCCGCAACAATGGCTGCATCACCTCGCTGCCCGCCAACTGCGCCGCCGAAGTGCCGTGCCTCGTTGACGCTTCCGGCATCCAGCCGACCTTTATCGGCGACCTGCCGCCGCAACTGACGGCGCTGATGCGCACCAACATCAACGTCCAGGAACTGACGGTCCAGGCGCTGATGACGGAAAATCGCGAGCATATCTACCACGCCGCGATGATGGACCCGCA
The DNA here is from genome assembly GCF_000282035.1 of Rhizobium sp. CF122. Classification (GTDB taxonomy): domain Bacteria; phylum Pseudomonadota; class Alphaproteobacteria; order Rhizobiales; family Rhizobiaceae; genus Rhizobium. The sequence goes on along the minus strand of NZ_AKKA01000077.1, from coordinate 14,706 downwards.
TACGGCTGCGGAACTCGACCTCGACCAGATCTGGTCCATGGTCGATGATCTGCTCGCCGCCCACGGCGACTGGCTGCCCGCATGGGCGCGTACCGGCCGCAAGGTTCAGGCCGCCTGACCATCTCTCTCCCGGTCACGGCCACTAAGAGGTCCCGCGGCTTTGCCGCGGGACTTTTTTCTCCGCAGGGCGGCGGCGAAGGTGCGGATTGCCCAGCCGGCCTTGAGCAATCATGTCATGGCGCTGGAAAAGGAGCTCGGATGCCCGCTGTTCATCCGCTCGACCAGGCGGGTCGAACTGACCAGGGCAGGCGAGACGTTCTATGATCGCTGCGTGAGGATCCTCAGTGAAGTCGATCTGACCACCGAACTGACACGGGCCGCCGGCGGCAGCCGCATCCGCCAGATTAAGATCGGCACCGTCTATCCCGCCACCATGGGCATGCTGCCGACGTTCCTGGCGAAGATCGCCCGCAAGTTCCCCGAGGTGAAGATCCACATCGCCGCGGGCAACACCGGCGACATCATCCGCAACCTGGAGAGCGGCCAGATCAATCTCGGCTTTATCCGGCCGGTGGAAAACATCGGCGCCTTGCGCTTCTTCTCGATTGCCCATGAACGCTACTATCTGGCGGTTGGCCATTGCAATCCGCTTTCAGAGCGCGACGAGATCAGCATCGACGATCTCAGCGATCAGAAGATCGTCGCCTTTTCCCGGCAGAACCTGTCGTTTACCGAACGCTCCTTCAATGAGAAGTTCGAGGCATACGATCTGACGAAGAACATCGCCTATACCTGTGACGACACCTTTTCGTTGGTGTCGCTCGTTTCGGCCGGGCTTGGCATCGGCTTTGTCCCGGAATGGACGCTGGAGCTTCCGAACCGCGCCTGTGAGCTGAAGAAGGTGAAGGGGATCGACTTTAGGATCGGGCTCGGGGTTGCCTGGAACCGGGAGGACCCAACCGCCTCGCGCGACGACATTGTCGATATCGCCCGGTCGTTTGGCGAGGGCAGGGCGGTGAGGGCGGCCGTGTTCGGCTAACCCTCACTGTTCCGCCGCCCGTCCGCCGATCTTTGGTTGGCCTGCCTGCCGAACATCCCCGTTGCCGCCCGCGCCTCGCGTCCTGCCCCGGCTTTGAGGTCCTGCCGGGCCCGCGCTGCCCGCAATGGCTTTGCCGTCCTCCACTGCCGTTGCGGCCCTATCGGGTGCGGACCAGCGCTTGCAGCCCGACTTGCGGACCGCCGTAGCAGGTTGCGATGGTCGCGACCTCTTAAAAGCCCTTCTGGATGACGTCGGCGAAGTCGTGCTTGAAGATCTCCCGCGCCTGGGCGAGAGACATCGAAGGGTAGGCGCCGAGCTTTTTCTTTGTCCGCTTTCCATCTCGCCACTGCTGCGCTATCCAGTCGGCGGTAACGCGCTTCGGCATTGGCTTGAGGACGAGGACGAGCCCGCCGGTTCCGCACCCTTCGCCATCGGCAAGGTTCTCCTGCTTCGCAACTGGGATCGAAAGGGGAGAGGCCGGAGTGGTATCCGGGGACTGGAAGCCGTGCGCTACCCCTTAAACAGCCCCCAGCATCCCAGAAGCGTCATCAAGCGCTCATCGGTTCAAGGGCGGAAGGCCGGGTCGGTCGAGACCACCGGGTGAAAGTGTGAATATCTCGCAGCCATCGGAAGTGACGCCGACCGTATGTTCGTATTGCGCTGAAAGCGAGCGGTCGCGCGTAACGGCAGTCCAGCCGTCCGCCAGCACTTTTACATGCGGCCGACCAAGGTTGATCATCGGCTCAATGGTGAAGATCATGCCTTCGCGCAGTTCCGGCCCTTCGCTCGCGCGACCATAGTGCAGGATATTCGGGGAGTCGTGGAACAGCGCACCGACGCCATGACCGCAGAAGTCGCGCACAACCGAACAGCGCTCGGCTTCGGCATAGGTCTGAATGGCTTCTCCGATCGCGCCTGTGCGGGCACCTGGCCGAACAGCTGATATGCCACGCAGAAGGGATTCGTAGGTCACCTCAAGCAGCCGCTCCGCTGCGCGCTTGATCGTCCCGACCGGATACATGCGGCTTGAATCGCCGTGCCAGCCATCGACCACGTAGGTCACGTCGATGTTGACGATATCTCCCTCGCGCAACGGCTTTGCATCCGGAATACCATGGCAGACGACATGGTTGATCGAGGTACAGGTCGATTTCGTGTATCCGCGATAGTTGAGGGTCGCCGGAATCGCGCCGTTGTCCATGCCGAACTCGAAAACGAAGCGATCGATTGCATCGGTCGGCAGGCCCGGCCTCACGACAGCGGCGAGCTCGTCGAGGCAACGTGCGGTCAGCTGGCAAGCCTTCCGCATTCCCTCGAAAGCTTCAGGACCGTAGAGCCTGATTGCGCCCGTATTCTTCGATGGCGCGGAAGAGGCTTCGATATAGTTCACCATTGCAGGCCCTTAGGATTGTCATTCTGGTACATAATGCAGCTATGCCGGGTTCGTCCATCGCGATCAATGGGTGGAATGTCATTTCTGGCTTAGTGGTCGTGTTGAACCGGCGCTGGCAGCTTTTCTGTGGCCCCAGACGCCTTCGCCTTCACGCGATCCCTGCGGCCCGTGGCTTGATCCTGCGTGCTACTCGGACGAGGCACTGGAAATTGGTTCGCTGGAGAAAAAAATATGGCACTTCCCAGCGCCCCGTTCGGCGGTTTGTGCCCGCAACTCCGGTCCCCCTGCATCCGCCGGCCGACGCTTGCGCGCCGCTGATGGCCTTGTGTGCCCTACAGGCACGTCCGGAGCGAAACTCAACACAGCATTGGCGCCGCGCCGCCATCCCGGAGGGAGACCATTTTCTGCGACCCGACTGCGAAAGCTTACGCCTTCTTCCGCACCCGGCGCCGGTCCCGCCTCGCCGCAACGCCTTGCGGTGTATCCGAAGATGGGACGGGGGAAGGATGGCATAGCCGCTCGCTATGGGGGAAATCGAGCGCGTCGTTTTTTAAGAACGCAACTGGTTAAGAACGCGACGAGAACAACGAAGCGAAGGTGGACGTTGGCTTGTTCGGCATGCTCGTGACCACAACCAGCTGACGGATCTGGCCACGTTTGAAGGCGGCGAGGAAGCGCTTGTAATCCTTGAGCGATACGCAGCCGTTGGAGTCGCCGCGGGCTCCCAACATGTAGGTGTGCGCGAGTAGGCCATCGCGGTTGTAGATTGCGCCTGCGCCACCGACAGGGTGCAGGCGGATGGCCTCGACGCCGTGGAACAGGCTTTCTCGCATTGTCAGATTGTAGGTATGCGGCGGGGTCGGTCCGCGGTTCTTGGCCTGCACATAACGCGGGTTGTCACGCATCTTGCCGAGGCCGGAATGGGCCTCCAGTCGTTCACCGTTTGGAAGGTAGACCATGTTGGCGGAAATGTCGTAGACCGCGACACCGTTGCGGGCGATGGGGGCAGACAGCCCCTTCTTCACGGTCGGCATTGCGTCTTCGTCATCATCGGAAGCGCCGGCATCCGGCCGGGCATAGGCCAGCACGGGTTCTGCCGGAGCGCTGCGATCGTTGGGCGTCGCCCGCTTCAAGCCATCGGGCCGGGCCATCGGCAAAGGGATAGAGGTGTCGCTGCCGCTCAGCACGAGATCGAACGGCTGGGTCATGGCCAGAGCCGACGGCTCGATCGGTGCGGCAGGTGCAAGACTTGCAACCTCGACCGGACCTGGCTTAGCCGCGGCCGGCGGCACCTGTCCCTTAATGACGGCTGCGGGTCTTGCGGCGAGTGCCAGCAGGGCGGGTCCTTCGGCAGCCGCAACCTCATCTTTCGACGGGATGATAATGCGATCAGCCGAGGCAACAGCGACCGGTGTCGCCGCCACGGTGTCGTCTTTGATCGCGCGGGCTGGCTGGGCAGGCGTTGTCGCTGCAACAACCATTGCCGGCCGCTTGTTCGGAGAGCCTTCAGAAAGAGTAAGAGGTTCGGACTGCCCGACGAATGCTGCTGCCAGTGCAGCGGAGGGGGCGGCCACGTGAGCACCCCTTACCAGCGCCAGCTCGCTCTCCGTGCTCATGCGCAACCGCGAGAATTTCTTGACGTGAACGAGGCGCTGCGTGGGCTCGGTTTTGGCTATAACTGCAGGGGCAAGCGCGACGTCGGCAAGCGGACCTGAGCTCGGATGCGGAGCCGGCGTGACCATATGCATGGTCGCGACTGTAGCGACGACCCACGCCGAAGCGGCAAACCCCGCGCCGATAAGAGCTGCACCTGAGAGAAAACGGAAAGGGCGACCGAAGCGAGAAATAGACGTACCTATGGGCCTGGTATTGGCAAACACATCGACCGCAAACGGCATAACACTCGTCTTTCACAACTCGTTACTAGGCCGGCGGTACTGACAGATTGATAATTTTCTTCGCCGGGGCCGGTATAGGAGCATCAGGGCCAAATTGCGGCTTAGCTAATATATCCAGTCAGCTGAGAGCATGACGAATTATGGTAACCAAAGTCTTTACGTGAGCGGTCAAGCCGTTCGAATTTGAACGGGTGCAGTTTCGGGCATTTCACGACCGTGGGCACGCCTCCTCCTTTGTCATGAGGTGTCGAAGAAAGCGGATTCTGCTATGAATGCCTCCCGTCGTGGAGTTCCAGGTTGGGAGGAAAGCCGATGTCTTCGACACATCCAGTGGCTCATGAGGAAATCTCGCCGGCCTTATTGGTCGATACGATGTTCGCATTCCGGAAAACGGCTGCGATGAAGGCGGCGATCGAATTCGACCTTTTCACGAAATTTGGCGGAAAAAGCCGTACGGCACAGGCGCTTGCGTCCGATTTGGGTTGCGCCGAGCGCGGCGTTCGCATTCTCTGCGATTTTCTGGTGATCTCAGAATTCCTGACGAAGAGTGGCGAAAACTACGCGCTGACGCCGTCCAGTCAGGTCTTTCTCGATCGACATTCACCCGCCTATATGGGGGCTGCGATCGATTTCCTTGCTTCGCCGCAAATGGTGTCGTTGTTCCTGGATGACCCGGCTGCCTACGTTCGCAACGGCGGCTCCGTCGGCTTGGCAAACGTTGCGCCAGACAATCCTGTATGGGTCAAGTTTGCGCGAGCCATGGGCGCGTTCACTGGCGCAAGCGCGAAGGCCGTGGCGTCTGATGTTGCGACATGGTCAAAGCCTCTAAACAAGGTGCTGGACATTGCCGCCGGTCCCGGCGCTTTCGGGATCGAGATCGCCAAGGTGGCGCCATCGGCCAGCGTGGTTGCTCTCGATTGGAAGCCGGTTCTTGCGGTGACTGAGGAAAATGCGACGAATGCGGGGGTAGCCGCGCGCTTCACCTTCCAGCCCGGCAGCGCTTTCGAGGTCGATTGGGGCAGCGGCTATGATCTCATCCTGCTGCCGAACTTCCTCCATCACTTCGACGTCGATGGCTGCGTCACGCTATTGAAGAAGGCACGAGCAAGCCTGGTGCCCGGAGGCCGCGTGGCGATTGTCGAGTTCGTTCCGAACGAGGACCGCGTGTCGCCGGCGTTTCCGGCTGCCTTCGCTATGGTCATGCTGGCGACAACGCCGAACGGAGACGCCTACACAGAGCGGGAGCTTGCCGAGATGGCCAAATCGGCCGGTTTTCGTGTCGTCGCGACGAAGCCGCTGCCGCCATCACCGGCCAGCCTGATCTTCCTGGAGTAGAGAGCCGCCGCGTTTTTAGCGAACCTCAGGCTCGTTCCATGACATAGCTTCCTGGCGCCTCTTCGATGGCGTTGAGCGCAGCGCCGCCCGGCTTGCGGGCGGGCACGCGCTTGCCGTCCTTCGCCTCGATCCAGGCCTGCCAGTGTGGCCACCACGAGCCGGCATTCTCGGCTGCCTCTGTCAACCACGTCTCGTATTCGCCTTTTGCGGTGCCGCCGGTCCAGTATTGATACTTCTTCTTGTCCGGTGGGTTGACGACGCCAGCGATGTGGCCGGAGCCCGCCAGCACGAAATCGACCTTGCCGCCGAAGAACTGGCTGCCGAGAAACACCGACTTGGCCGGCGCGATATGATCTTCGCGGGTTGCGAGATTGTAGATTGGAATCTTGACGTCCTTCAGGGACAGCTTTTGACCGTCGAGGATCATCTCGTTCGCAGTCAATGCGTTCCTGAGGTAGCAATTGCGCAGGTAGAAGGCGTGGTTCGCCGCCGCCATGCGGGTGGAGTCGGCGTTCCAGAAGAGCAGGTCGAAGGGCATCGGATCCTGGCCCTTCAGGTAGTTGTTGACGAAATAAGGCCAGATCAGTTCAGAGGCCCGCAGCATGTTGAAGGCGGTCGCCATCTTCGACCCGTCGAGATAGCCGATCTCATCCATATGGGCCTCAAGCCGCCCAAGCTGCTCCTCGTCGACAAAGACCTTGAGATCGCCGGCATAAGTGAAGTCCACCTGCGTCGTGAAGAGGGTGGCAGTCTTGATCCGCTTGTTCTTCTCCTTGGCGTGCAGCGCCAGCGTTGCGGCAAGCAGTGTGCCGCCCACGCAGTAACCAACGGCGTTTGCTTCCTTCTCGCCCGTCGCTTTCTCGATTGTATCGAGGGCAAAGTCGATGCCTTCGCGAGCATAGGCGGCCCAATCCTTTTGCGCATGGCGCGCGTCCGGATTGACCCAGGAAATCACGAAAACGGTCTGTCCCTGGTCGACGCACCATTTGATGAATGATTTCTGCGGGTTGAGGTCGAGGATATAGAATTTGTTGATCCACGGCGGGCAGATGAGGAGAGGGCGCTTCAAGACCGTCTCTGTGGTCGGCTCGTACTGGATGATCTGGCAGATCTCATTCTGCGCGATCACCTTGCCCGCGGTCAGCGCCATGTCGCGACCGACAGCGAATTTGGTCATGTCAGTCTGGCGAAGCTTCAAGTCGCCATGGCCTGAGACGATGTCCTCGGCAAGCATCTTCATGCCGCGCACCAGGTTTTCGCCGCTGGTCGCGATCGTTTCGCGGTAGAGCTGCGGGTTGGTGGCGACGAAATTAGTCGGCGAGAGTGCGGCCGTAATCTGTTTCACATAAAAGCCGGCCTTGTGCTTTGTGTGCTCGTCGAGGCCCTCGGTGTCGGCCACGATCTTCTCGGCCCAATCGGCGGTGATCAGGTAAACCTGCTTCAGAAATTCGAAGAATGGATTCTTCTGCCAGTCCTCGTCGGCAAAGCGCTTGTCCTTGCGATCCGGTTCCGGCGTCGGCGTTTCGCCCTGCATGCGCTGCATCGAGCGCATCCATATGCCGAAGTAACTGCTCATCAGCTGCGTCTGCGCCTCGAAGGTACGGCGCGGATCGGAGATCCAGTACTCGGTGACCTTGGAGAGCGTCTTGACCATGTCGGTCACCGGCTCTGCCGCATTCTCTGCGATCTTGCCACGTTCGCGTGGTGCGAGCCAGGCTGTCGCCGCTTTGCCGAGATTCTCGAGCGCACGGGCGAAATTGATCGCCATGGCCTCTGGATCTTTCAACAGGTATGGATCCAGGTCCTTTGCATCGAAGCCCGGGCCCTTTGCCTTGTCGCCGTTGTCCTTCTTGTTGTCGGTCACGCGTCTCCTCCGGCGGCAGCATGTTCCTGTAAATCGAGTTGTACATCTGGAAAGATCGATAAAACAAGTTCCGCTGATGCTCGCTCGTGCTATTGCTTTGTGGCGGCGACGAATTTAACAGTCGAAGCACCTCAGGATTTGGGACCTCTGGCACATGACGAAAAACGGCATTCGCACCATCGCAAACGTGACCCGCATCGCGCTCATTGGCGCCGCCGCGGCCATGACGCTTGCCGGATGCATGCAAACGCCCGAGGAGAAGGCCGCCTTCGCGGCCAGGCAAGCGGCGCCGACGCCCGTTGTCATGAACGCAACAAAGGGCGAGGTGCCGACCGAAAGCGGCCTGTCGCACTACAAGGACGGCTACCCGGGATTCGGTGCGCCGTTGACAGCCGCAAACGTTCAGATGGGTGACGATGAGGCCGGCGGGCTTCAGAAGAAGCTGACGGCGCTCGGCGCCCAACGCAAGGCGGGGACGATCTCGGAAGCCGAGTATCAGCGTCGCGTCGCTGAATACCGCAAGCTTGCCGCCGAACACGGTGCGCAAACGCTCTCCGAAATCGCCAATTAGGCCTTGCCTTCGCTGCGATTTGGAAGCAAAGCCTTCCAGCGGTGGCGGAAGATGAATTTTTCCCGATAATGCGCGGCCTGCGCGGCTTTCCGTCAAAGAAATGCCTTGCGACGCAAGTCTGATGAATACGGCGTTGGCGATTCTGAAGTTCGTATCGCGAACAGCCGGGAATTAGGACGAACTTCGAGCGCGGTCGTGGTGGCCGCATTTCCGTGGGGAAAGAAATGGAAGAGTTTCACAAAGTCCGGCGTTTGCCGCCTTACGTTTTCGAACAGGTCAACCGTTTGAAAGCGAGCGCGCGAGCGGGCGGGGCCGATATCATCGATCTCGGCATGGGAAACCCTGACCTTCCGACCCCGAAGGCGATTGTCGACAAGCTCTGCGAAGTCGTCCAGGATCCGCGCACGCATCGCTATTCGTCGTCCAAGGGCATTCCGGGTCTGCGCCGGGCCCAGGCTGCCTATTACGCCCGCCGCTTCGGCGTGAAGCTCAACCCGGACACCCAGGTCGTAGCCACGCTGGGCTCCAAGGAAGGCTTCGCCAATATGGCGCAAGCGATCACAGCGCCCGGCGACGTGATCCTCTGCCCGAACCCGACCTATCCGATCCACGCCTTCGGCTTCCTGATGGCCGGCGGTGTCATTCGGTCGATGTCGGTCGAACCGGACGAGAGCTTCTTCCCGCCGCTGGAACGCGCCGTTCGTCATTCGATTCCGAAGCCGCTGGCGCTGATCCTCAACTATCCGTCCAACCCAACGGCCTACGTTGCGACGCTGGAGTTCTATAAAGACGTCATCGCCTTCGCCAAGAAGCATGACATCATCGTGCTTTCCGACCTTGCCTACTCTGAAATCTATTTCGATGGCGAGCCGCCTCCGTCGGTCCTGGAAGTGCCGGGCGCGATGGATGTGACGGTTGAATTCACCTCGATGTCGAAGACCTTCTCGATGCCCGGCTGGCGCATGGGCTTTGCCGTCGGCAACGAGCGCCTGATCGCGGCCTTGACACGCGTTAAATCGTACCTCGATTACGGTGCGTTCACACCGATCCAGGTGGCGGCAACACACGCGCTGAACGGCGACGGCTCGGACATCGCGGAAGTCCGCAACGTCTACAAGCGCCGCCGCGACGTCATGGTGGATACCTTTGGCAAGGCTGGCTTCGAGGTGCCGCCACCGGCGGCGACGATGTTTGCCTGGGCCAAGATCCCGGAAAAGTTCCGTCATCTTGGTTCGCTGGAGTTCTCCAAGCTGCTCGTCGAGAAGGCCGATGTGGCGGTAGCGCCCGGCATCGGTTTCGGCGAAATGGGCGACGACTACGTGCGTCTGGCGCTTGTCGAGAACGAGCATCGGATCCGCCAGGCGGCCCGCAACATCAAGAAGTTCATGTCGACGGCAGACGAGACGATGCACAACGTCATCTCACTTAACGCACATCGCTGATATAATCCCCTCAATGGCAGCCGCTCCGGCGGCTACCTTTCATGACAAATTTCAGGATCGATCCATGGCAGATGCCCTCAAAATCGGCATTGCGGGCTTGGGCACCGTTGGTGCTTCGCTTGTCCGTATCATTCAGCAGCGCAGCAACGAGCTGGCCGCAACATGCGGTCGCCCGATCCTGATTACGGGTGTTTCTGCCCGCGACAAGACCAAGGACCGCGGCATCGATGTCGGCGGCATCGAATGGTTCGATCGGCCGGAGGATCTGGCGGAGAAGGGCGACATCGATGTCTTCGTCGAACTCATGGGTGGGGTGAACGGCTCCGCTAACAGCTCGGTGCGCGCGGCGCTCGAACGCGGTCTCCATGTGGTGACCGCCAACAAGGCGCTGCTTGCCTATCACGGAGTCGAACTGGCGACGATCGCGGAAGAGAAGGGCGCGCTGCTGAACTTCGAAGCAGCGGTTGCCGGCGGCATTCCCGTCATCAAGGCGCTGCGCGAGTCGCTGACGGGCAACACGATTTCCCGCATCTACGGGATCATGAACGGCACCTGCAATTACATACTGACGAAGATGGAAAAGGAGGGCCTGTCCTTTGCCGACTGCCTGAAGGAGGCCCAGCGTCTCGGTTATGCCGAAGCCGATCCGGCCTTCGACATCGAGGGCAACGATACGGCCCACAAGCTTTCCATTCTCACGACGCTTGCCTTCGGAAACCAGATCGCAGCCGACGACATCTATCTCGAAGGCATCACCAATATCTCGATCGAGGATATCCACGCGGCAGCCGACCTCGGCTATCGCATCAAGCTGCTCGGCGTTGCCCAGCGGACGGATACCGGTATCGAACAGCGCGTGCATCCGACGATGGTGCCCGTCGATTCCGTTATTGCGCAGGTCGACGGCGTGACGAATGCCGTTGCGATCGAGTCCGATGTTCTCGGGGAGTTGTTGATGGTCGGCCCCGGCGCCGGCGGCAATGCAACGGCTTCGTCGGTACTAGGCGACATTGCCGATATCGCTAAAAGCCGCCCAGGCGCGCAGCGCGTGCCCGTTCTCGGTCATCCCGCCAAATCGCTCGAGCCCTACCGCAAGGCGCAAATGCAGAGCCACGAGGGCGGATATTTCATTCGCCTGACCGTGCTCGACCGTACCGGCGTGTTCGCAAGCGTTGCCACGCACATGGCGGAAAACCATATCTCGCTGGAGTCGATCGTTCAGCGCTCGAAGCAGCATCTGGCGCCGTCGCATCATCAGACGATCATCATGGTCACCCATGCGACGACCGAGGATTCCGTTCGCAAGGCGGTCGCTGCGATCAAGGGCGAGGGGTATCATGTCGGCGAGCCCCAGGTGATCCGCATCGAGCGCCCCAAGGAAGACTGAAAACTCTTCCCTCCGACCGCATTGACCTTAACTAAGGCGCCGCAGCAGACTTGTTGCGTGCGTCCACAGCTAACGTCGCCCGCCTCGTCCAAAACCATTGTGCGACCGCGCGAAGGCGCATAAAGCTGCCGATATCACTCCGGTCCCGGGGTGGTGACAAGCGATGAAGGCAGCAGGCGATATGGAGATTCCGGCCGATCCGGTGCAACGCGCGTTTCTGGGCGTCGAGAAGTCCGTCTTGGACAACCGTTGGATATCGCGCCTCGATCAAGCCGGTCAGAACCGGGCGCTCGCCATGTCTCAGATGCATGGGCTGCCGGAGCTTATTGCGCGCGTTCTCGCCGGACGTGGTGTCACTGTCGATGAGGCATTGGAATTCCTCGACCCGACGCTTCGTGGCCTGATGCCTGATCCCTATACCTTGACGGATTGCGAGAAGGCGGCCCAGCGGCTTGCCGAAGCGATCCGCAGCCAGCAGCAGGTCGCGATTTTCGGTGACTACGATGTTGACGGCGCTTCCTCATCGGCGCTCATGTTTCGCTTTCTCAAGCACTTTGGCGTCAAGGTCGATATCTATATTCCCGACCGCATTTTCGAGGGATACGGCCCGAACGCCGCGGCGATCGGGAACCTGATCGACAACGGTGCACGGCTGATCGTCACCGTCGATTGCGGATCGACCAGCCATGATGCGCTGGCCGAAGCTGCCAGGCGCAACATCGACGTTGTGGTGATTGATCACCACCAGGTGACACACGACTTGCCGACCTGCCATGCGCTGGTCAATCCGAATCGCGAGGACGATCTCTCCGGGCAGGGACATCTCTGCGCAGCTGGCGTCGTATTTCTTGTGCTCGTTGCGACGCTGCGTTTGTTGCGGGAGGCTGGCGATCCACGCGTGCGGTCGATCGACCTGCTGCAGTGGCTTGATATTGTCGCGCTTGCGACTGTGTGCGATGTCGTCCCGCTGAAGGGCCTGAACCGTGCCTATGTCGTCAAGGGGCTGATTGCCGCCCGTCATCAGGGCAATGCCGGCCTGTCCGCGCTGTTCCGCAAGGCGGGCCTTGCCGGGCCGGCAACGCCCTATCACTTCGGCTTCCTGATCGGCCCGCGCATCAATGCGGGCGGGCGCATCGGCGACGCCGCACTCGGCAGCCGCCTGCTCACACTGGACGACACGGGCGAGGCCGAGGCTATCGCCCAGCAATTGGATGAGCTCAACCGCGACAGACAGGCGATGGAAGCGGCAATGCTTCAGGAGGCGGAGGCCGAGGCGCTGGCGGAATACGGGGACGGCGAGGGTGCCTCGGTCATCGTCACCGCGCACGAAAAGTGGCACCCCGGCATCGTCGGCCTGATTGCCGCCCGTCTGAAGGAACGGTTCAAACGCCCGGCCTTTGCGATTGCCTTCGACCCATCCGGCAAGGGCACCGGCTCGGGCCGCTCGATCAACGGCTTTGACATGGGCAAGATGGTACGCGCGGCGGTGGACGAAGGCTTGCTGGTCAAGGGCGGCGGCCACGCCATGGCTGCTGGCCTCACGGTCGAGCGCGACAAGCTAGGCCTGCTGCGCAGTTTTTTTGACGAACGCGCCGAAAAGACGATTGCCGCACTCGTTGCCAACGAGACGCTGAAGATCGACGGTGCGATTGCTGCCAGCGGTGCAACGATCGATCTGATCGATCGCCTCGAGACGGCCGGCCCTTACGGATCGGGTCATTCTCAGCCGCTCTTTGCCGTTCCCGCTCATCGCCTTCGCGATTCCCGCCTGGTTGGCGAGAAGCATGTGAAGGTGACGCTCGAAGCCATGGACGGCGCCCGTCTCGACGGAATCGCCTTTCGGGCGGCCGATACACAACTGGGCAACCTGCTGCTGAACTCAAGGGGCTCCAGCCTGCACATTGCGGGTTCGCTTGGCGCAGATCACTATCAGGGCTCCCGACGCATCCAGCTGCGCGTTCAAGACGCCGCTCCTGCGCGATGAGGCCGACTGGCGTTGGCGGCCATGGTGCAGGCGCTGCCCTGAGCAGCGGCCATGCTTAGGCGTGAACGCCACTCTATGGCGCAGCGACGGCAGCCTCAGATGAGAATGTGCTGCGTCAAGTCGCTTTCGATGAAGATCATGTTGGGCTTGTAGCCCAGCTCAAGGAATTTCTCGCGCCGAGCCATATCCGCCGCGAAGATCATCGTGCTTTCGACCTCCGTCGACGCGCTATCGTCCAGATCTGCGGTGACTTCGATTTCTGGTGCTAGACCGACGTCGCGAAGGAGTTCGGTGATCAATGCCGGATCGGCCATTCCGCTGAGAACGAGCCGGTCAACGCCTGCGGTCGCACTCACCTGGTAGGCCAGCGTCTGCATGGCGACCAGCATCGGGAAGGATTCTCGGAGTGCTGCGACCTCGGGGTGATCCGCCATGCCGCCAAGCGCCATGCGCGTGTAGAGTTCGTAGGCCTTGATGAAATCCTTGCGAACGGCCCAGAAGCGCACCGCCACCGCCATTCGGTTGAGGGTGAAGACCTTACACATTTGCTCAAAGATCGCGCGCGATTCCGGTCCCGTGTTGAGCTTTCCGCGCTTGGCGGCCATGTAGAGGAAGTACTCAAGCCCGCCGCGATACTTGTCCCAGGCGACCATGACCTCTTCGTTGCCGGCCTGCGAGCGGTTGGTCGCCAGCTTCGAGTTGACAACAGAGCGATAGAAAGGCTGCTTGAGGAAGGCCACTCCGCCTTGATCCAGCACATGAGCGAGATAGGCAAAGAAGCAGAAGCAAAAATCGCGCGGGACCCAGACGGATCGGAGTGCCGACGATCTGTAGATTGCGATTTCCGGGAAGATGTGCCGCTCGAAGATGAACTGAAACACCTCCACAAAATCATGCCGGCCAAACTTGATATCCTCGTCGACCTTATAGAAGGTCGTCAGGTCGCGGTCTGCGATCTCGTCGTAGAGATACCAGGAGGCGTGGCATGCGGACACGTCCGAATTTGCATCAAGATACGCGACGGCCGCGTTGACGCCATCTGGTATCAGGAAGTCGTCGTCGGCGAGATAGATCGAATACTCGCCCACTGCGTGGCGGAAGGTGCTTGCGATATTCTTGTATGGCCCACCGTTGACGGCACGGCGGTGATAGCGGATCGGAAGGCCCTTCGCGATAAACTCTTCGACGACCTGCGCCGTATTGTCGGTCGAGGCATTGTCGGAGATTACGATCTCGTACGGGAAGTCGAAGCTATAGGTTTCGCAATGCTCGAGCGCGTTGCGAAGATAGGCCTCTCGATTGTAGGTCGGGATGCAGATGCTGAGTTTGATGCCGCTCACTTGAATTGTCTCCGGGGGCAGGGACCTGTCGCCTTCATGGCAGCGGTCGAGGGGCAGGGTGCCCAAAAAATCGTGCGAATCGTGATTTCAGAGCCAGGCGCTGCGCCCGCAGACAACACAGAAAGCGTCGCCCCGCTTCTTCGATAAGGGAATGGCTCCCCAGCGAGCATCATGACTTTCACCAAGATCGCCTCCGCGATGGCGATATCTGCGCGGCTCGCTTGCCGGCAAAGATCTTGATGTGACTATCTATGGGGCCGAGATGGAGCGAGGCTTATGTCCGCTGCGGGAGGAGCAAGCCGGCAATGCTCCGTGCGAAAGGAAATCGCAAGGAGGTAGTGGCTTCCCATAGAGAAGGAGACCACTAAGCGTGCTATATCGACAGCCTTAGCCGCTAAAGTGAACTGTCTATGATGCTGATTTTATTGAGAAAGTGGCACGCCCTAGGGGAGT
>NZ_AKKA01000076.1 GCF_000282035.1 Rhizobium sp. CF122 | reverse complement strand
ATGGAATTTGACGTGGTGATCGTCGGTGGCGGTCCTGCGGGGCTTTCCGCCGCGATCCGGCTGAAGCAGGTCAATCCGGATCTCTCGGTGGTCGTTCTGGAGAAGGGCGCCGAAGTCGGAGCGCATATCCTGTCGGGTGCCGTCGTCGATCCGATCGGCATCGACCGTCTGCTGCCCGGTTGGCGTGAGGAAGCAGACCATCCGTTCAAGACGGAGGTGAAGGACGACCACTTCCTGGTGCTTGGTCCGGCAGGCTCAGTGCGCCTGCCGAATATCCTGATGCCGCCGCTGATGAGCAATCACGGCAATTACATCGTATCGCTTGGGCTCGTCTGTCGCTGGCTGGCCACCCACGCCGAAGCCCTCGGCGTCGAGATCTATCCGGGCTTTGCCGCAACCGAAGTGCTTTACAATGACGAGGGTGCGGTCATCGGTGTGGCCACCGGAGACATGGGCATCGAGAAGACCGGCGAGCCCGGCCCGAATTACACCCGCGGCATGGCGCTGCTTGGCAAGTATGTGCTGATCGGCGAAGGCGTGCGCGGCTCGCTCGCCAAGCAGCTGATCGCCAAGTTCGATCTATCCAAAGACCGCGAACCCCAGAAGTTCGGCATCGGCATCAAGGAACTCTGGCAGGTGAAGCCGGAGAACCATAAGCAGGGCCTCGTGCAGCACTCCTTCGGCTGGCCGCTCGGCATGAAGACCGGTGGCGGCTCGTTCCTGTATCATCTGGAAGACAACCTCGTGGCCGTCGGCTTCGTCGTCCACCTGAACTACAAGAACCCTTACCTTTATCCGTTCGAAGAATTCCAGCGCTTCAAGACGCATCCGGCGATCCGCACCACCTTAGAGGGCGGCAAGCGGCTTTCCTACGGCGCGCGTGCGATCACCGAAGGCGGTTACCAGTCGGTGCCGAAGCTGTCCTTCCCCGGTGGCGCGCTGCTCGGCTGTTCGGCCGGCTTCGTCAACGTGCCCCGCATCAAGGGCAGTCACAACGCCGTGCTGTCTGGCATGATGGCGGCGGAGCGGATCGCGGCAGCGATTGCTGCCGGCCGCGCCAATGACGAGGTGGTCGAGATCGAGAGCGACTGGCGTTCGAGCGACATCGGCAATGACCTGAAGAAGGTGCGCAACGTCAAGCCGCTGTGGTCGAAGTTCGGCACGGCGATCGGTGTGGCACTTGGCGGTCTCGACATGTGGACGAACCAGCTCTTCGGCCTTTCGCTCTTCGGCACGCTGAAGCACGGCAAGACCGATGCGGCCTCGCTGGAGCCGGCCTCGAAGCACAAGCCGATCGCCTATCCGCAGCCGGACGGCGTCCTCACCTTCGACCGTTTGTCCTCGGTGTTCCTTTCGAACACCAACCACGAGGAAGACCAGCCGGTGCATCTCAAGGTCAAGGATATGGCGCTGCAGGTGTCGTCCGAGCACGACATCTATGCCGGCCCCTCGACCCGCTACTGTCCGGCCGGCGTCTACGAGTGGGTCGAGAAGGATGGGCAGGAAACCTATGTCATCAACGCCCAGAACTGTGTCCACTGTAAGACCTGCGACATCAAGGACCCCAACCAGAACATCAACTGGGTTCCGCCGCAGGGCGGTGAGGGGCCCGTCTATCCGAATATGTAACAGTCATTGCGATTTGCTTTTGACTGAGAAAGATCAAGAGGAATATCAATGCAATTTCCGCTTCAAGGCATCCGGGTCGTGGAATTGGCGCGAATATTGGCAGGTCCCTGGGCAGGTCAGACCCTTGCGGATTTGGGAGCGACAGTCGTCAAGGTGGAAAGCCCAGAGGGTGACGATACACGTCGCTGGGGTCCTCCCTTTATCCAGGACGGGAATGATGTCGCCGCAGCCTACTTCCATAGTTGCAACCGCGGGAAACTCAGCATCACAGCCGACTTCAGGTCCGAAGACGACGCTGAAAGGGTTCGCGAACTGATAGCCAACGCAGATGTTGTCATCGAGAACTTCAAGGTCGGCGGGCTCAAGAAGTTCGGCCTCGACTACGAAAGCCTGAAGCGGATCAACCCACGCCTGATCTATTGCTCGATCACTGGTTTTGGCCAATCTGGCCCCTATGCCAAACGTGCGGGATACGATTTTATCGTTCAGGGCATGGCGGGAATTATGGATTTGACCGGTGAACCCGGCAGAGAGCCTCAAAAGATCGGCGTGGCATTTGGCGATATCTTCACAGGCCTCTATTCAGTGATTGCTATTCAAGCGGCCTTGCTGCTTCGGAGTGCCACGGGCGAGGGCCAGCACATCGATATGGCTCTTCTGGATAGTACGGTAGGAGTGCTCGCCAATCAGGCGATGAACTTCCTTGCGTCCGGGCAGGCACCGACGCGGCTAGGGAATGCGCATCCCAACATTGCGCCCTACCAGGTATTTCCGGTCTCAGACGGCAGCATCATCATCGCATGTGGCAATGACGCTCAATTTTCTCGCGTTTGCGATGTACTGCGGATACCGACCTTGGCCAACGACATCCGTTTCAAGACAAATGCAGGCCGCGTTCATAGTCGAGCCGATCTGACATCGATTCTGGAGGCGCAGACGAAACAATTCGATCGCGCCGATCTGCTTGCCGAACTAGAACGTGTGGGCGTTCCGGCCGGACCTATTAACTCGGTGGAAGACGTTTTCGCCGATCCGCAAATTGAGCATCGCGGAATGGCGATTGAGAATGACGGAATACCGGGCATCCGGACACCGATCATCTTTTCAGGAACTCCACTGACGTCTCACAGAAAATCGCCCACCCTGGGTGAGCACAACGGGAAGGTTCCGTCGAACTGGTCTGTGGAGCAAAATTAGCTGGTGATGTTTTGGAACTTAGCTCGACCGTATTGGATAAATTCGGTCATGCTCCAACCACGGTCGAAGCGGCTCACACAACTCGGACTGGGCTTCGTTATCATTCTGGACGACCTTGATCGCCTAGCAGGCTGTTGAGGTGGTTCGCTAGTCCGCTCGATAGCCGACTTTCCGCGGGCCACGAAAAGACACAGCCATCCGGGCCCACTCCTCCGGAGTGTGGAGTTCGATGTCGATCTCTCTGTCGAACGCCTTTTGCAATATGTCGAGGGCCGGTCCGATGTCGAAGAGGTCGAGATCGGAGACAACCATCAGGTCGACATCACTGTCGGGGGGCTCGTCGCCGCGGACTATCGACCCGAAGAGGAAAGCCTGATCGATCCGGCCACGCTCACGGGCGACGACGTCAGCGATGCCAGCATCTATAAATGGAAGGCCAAATTCGGCGGCATGGACGTGTCTGAAGCCAAGCGGCTCAAAACGCTAGAGGACGAGAACACGAAGCTGAAGCGGCTTCTGGCGGATGCGATGCTCGACAATGCAGCTTTGAAAGACCTTTTGGGAAAGAAGTGGTGACGCCCGCAGCCCAGCGGAACGCTGTCGCGCATCTGATGGGTCACCATGGGATGAGCAAACAACGTGCGGGAGACCATCGCGGACGTTGGGGATTCAGAAACAAGTGACGGGTCACCGTCGAAATCGATAAAATCGCCGCCGCTTCTGTCAAGACGAGCGCTGATTACCTCAGACTGCGCAACCAGCGCATCACCGAGGCTTCCTCCGCGGGACACATCACTACAGACAAAGCGAACGAGAGCGATACGCGGATCACCAGCGGTTTCCAGATAAACGCCTTCGATTACGCGGTTTCGGCCGGAGAGAGCGAGCCCGGCTTCCGCCCCGAAGTGCACGTAGACCGGGTCCACATCGGTCAACGACGAATACCATGGCAGCTCAACGATTTTCGATCCCGCCAGTTCAGCCATGTCTTCGGAGAAATCAAGGATCTCGGCCCCCGCGATGCTCCAACGGCGCCATGCGTCACGCATTTCGGTCATCAGATCCAGGCGCCTATGAAATTCTGTCTCAGACATTCCAGCGAAGTCCATCCCCGGAAGAGTGGCTGCGGCGTCCGGGCTTTGACCTCCGGTGCTATCCGAGCGATGAAGCGCCTGTCGGACATCTATGGCGGCTGTCAAAAGCTGAAAGCGAAATGGGTGGAAGTCAAAATAGTCCTTCGGCATCTGTCTGTCCTCTTCTTTGAGGAGATCGTCCGACGATCGCTGGCAAGCGACAAAAATGAAGGATTTCCGGTCAACGAAATTTCTTACGCGATTTTCACACGCCAGCTATTCCTGCAGCGAAGGCGCCGCGCGGGATTACCACACGCCATCGCCATTGGTGCAAGACCGGCATAGGCGAGTCACATAAATAAATAACTATTTAGATACAAAAAATTCCGGCGTAATTTCCGTACCTTAATGGAACGTCGCCGGACATTCGTCAATTGGCCAACCTTGACAGCGTGTGGGTTTCGCTGTCTGTTTCAGGCTGAGGAGACCACCCAGGACTCAGAAGCTGGGCGTCAGGAATTTTCCAGGAGGGCATTGCTGCTATGTTGAGATTTGCCGTCGTCGGGATCGATCATGGACACACGTTCGATCATGTGAAGGGCCTGCTTGCCGCGGGTGCAGAATTCGCTGGATATTGCCCGCAGACATCGGTGCCTGCGCTGTTGGAAACCTTCCAGAAAACCTATCCAGATGCCCCGCAGATCGATCGCGACACGATCTTTGCCGATCCTTCGATCGACGTCATCTGCATCGCCGCGATCCCGCGCGACCGCGCAGGATTGGCCGTCCGCGCGATGAAGGCTGGCAAGGACGTAATGACCGATAAGCCCGGTGTGACGACATTTGCGCAGCTGGAGGAAGTCAAACGCACCGTCGCCGAAACCGGCCGCATCTTTTCGATCTGCTTTTCCGAGCGCCATTGCGTGCGATCCGCCGTCAAGGCGGGCAAGCTCGTCAAAGAAGGGGCGATCGGTACGGTGATCCAGACGCTCGGTATGGGGCCGCACAGGCTGCAATTGCCGACACGGCCGAACTGGTTCTTCGATCCGGAGCAGTTCGGTGGCATCATCGTCGATATCGCCTCGCACCAGGTCGATCAGTTCCTTTTCTATACGGGCTCGACGAGCGGTGACGTCGTGGCAAGCTCGGTTGGCAATTTCGGCATGCCCGACAAGCCTGCATTCCAGGACTTCGGCGAGGTGCTGCTGCGCTCCGAGAAAGCCTCGGGCTATGTGCGTGTCGACTGGTTTACGCCGGAGGCACTGCCGACTTGGGGCGATGGCCGCCTGACCATCCTTGGTACGGAGGGCTATATCGAGCTGCGTAAATACGTCGACATCGCCGGACGGCCGGGCAAGGACCACCTCTTCCTCGTCAACGGCAAGGAGATGACGCACATCGATTGCAGCAGCGAGAAACTCGACTATTTCGATGCCTTCGCTGCCGATGTGCGCGACCGCACCGAGACGGCGATGCCCCAGGCTCACGTCTACGAGGTCTGCCGCCTTTCGCTGGAAGCACAATCGAAGGCCGCGCGCCTGGGTCATCGCTAGGGAAGCCGTCATGTCCAAGAAGTTTCGCGTCGGTATCATCGGGGCGGGCATCGCCTCCCGCCATCTGACAGGCTTTGCCTGGAACAAGGAGCTGTTTGACGTTGCCGTCCTTTGCTCGCTCGACGAGGACCGCGGCCGGACGCTTTGCGAGGAGTTCGGCATTCCCGAATATACCCAGGATGCCGAGACAATGATCGCTCGCTCCGATCTCGATATCATCGACATCTGCACCCCGCCGGGTTCGCATTTTGAGCTATGCCGCAAGGCGATCGAGGCCGGAAAGCACGTCATCTGCGAGAAGCCGCTGTTCGGCTCGATAGCTGAAGTCGACGAGATGGCTCGCATTGTCGCGCGCGCCGAAGGTCCGCGACTGATGCCGATCTTTCAGTACCGCTACGGCTCGGGACTTCAAAAGCTGAAAATGCTGATCGATCTCGGCCTGACCGGCACTCCATTCCTCACCACAATCGAAACCCATTGGTGGCGCGGCCCGGACTATTATGCCGTCCCGTGGCGGGGAAAATGGGTAACCGAGCTGGGTGGTGGCCTGCTTGGCCACGCGATCCACGCGCACGATATGCTGAACTATGTGCATGGCGCATGCGCCGAAATCTTCTCCTACGGGGCGACACTGGTCAATCCGATCCAGGTCGAGGATACGGCAGCCCTTTCGGTGAAGATGAAGAACGGTTCGTTGGCGACGCTGTCGATGACGCTCGGCTCCCGAAAGGAAATCTCCCGGCTGCGGTTCTGCTTCTCCGATCTCGTCGTCGAGAGCATTCTCGAGCCTTACACAATGGGTCGAGACCCCTGGAGCTTCATTGCCGGGACGGAAGAGCATCAGAAGCGCGTCGACGAGGCGCTGGCAGGTTATGTCGTCAAGGAAGACGGCTACACCAGACAGTTCGAACTCTTCCATCATACATTGACCACCGGCGGCGAGCCACCGGTGACGTTGGAAGATGCTCGCAACTCACTGGAGCTGGTGACCGCGGCATATCATTCGCAGCGCACTGGCAAGCCGACGCTGCTGCCCATCCTCGCCGACCATCCGCTCTACCATTCCTGGCTGCCGGAAGAAGAGCGACGCCAGGCAGCCGGAGCCTGAACCGATGATCAAAAGCTTCGAGCATGTCGGCATGGTGACCGCAGACATGGACCGGTCGCTTGCCTTCTACCGTGATCTCCTTGGCCTGCGTCTTCATTTGCGCAAGACGATGGCCAACGGCACGGAAGTGGCTTTTCTCGATAGCGGTGGCGGCATGCTTGAGATCTTCGCCCCGCCCGGTGGCGCGACACCTGCCTTAGACCTGCCGCCGGCCACATCGGGCGTGCTGCATATTACTTTCCTAGTCGAAAGCGTTGATGAGAGCTTCGCAAAGCTGGAGGCGGAAGGCGTGGAGATCAAGGAGAGACCACGCCCCGCCGTCAATTCTGAGGTGCTGGATCGAGTGGCCTTTCTTCGCGATCCCGACGGCATCATCGTCGAGCTCGCGGAACGCCGTGGTGAATTGAAGCGCATCTGATCCCCACAAACATAACGGCGGCTGGAACATTTTTGCGTTGCGGTAACGACTCCGTAATGCTGATTTGTCAGCCTGAAGGAGACGATACATTCCTTCATGGCTGGGGTTGGCATGTCACGCAGCAAGGACGACTGGATCAATCAGCGTGCTTATGCACTCTGGGAAGCCGAAGGGGGGCCGGAAGGTCGCAGCGGCGAACATTGGCAGCAGGCCGCACTGGAATACCAACAATTGGAACTGACCCGCGCTTCCGTTGACGGCAGTGACCTCATCGAGCGCCTGCGGGCAATGGGTCGCCTGATGCGCGCGAAGGACGTTGAAAATGGCATTGATGTCGCCTCGCACGGACAAACAGCATCTGCGTGATCGACGGGCCGGTGCCTGATGATTGCTGACCGCCAAGAAACGAAAGATTACCATAGCCGAAGCACGCGACGTTGCGATATCACCCTGCCAAAGGTGGAAAGCTCTCGATCATGAATCACGATAGTAGCCGTGACGCTCCTCCCACGATTGCCGATGTCGCGCGTTTGGCGGGTGTCTCGCGTGCTGTCGCCAGCCGGGCGCTTTCCAACGAACCGCGGCCAGTATCCTCCGAGAAGCGAGAGCGCGTGATCGCTGCCGCTGCAAGCCTCGGCTATAAGCCGAACCTGCTTGCGCAGAGCCTGACCACCAAGACCGTCAATCTCGTGGCCGTCGTGGTTAATCACATCCACGATCTCTCGGACCTCGACCTGTTTGACCGGCTCATCGATCAGGTCCAAATGGTCGGCAAGCAGGTCATCCTGATTCGCATCGGATCGGTCGCGCGCGTCGAAGAGTTCCTGCGCAATGGCGTCGCCTACCATGTCGACGCTGCGCTGGTGTTTTCGGATTTTGCGGACGCGCCGACCGTCCGGCGGATGTTCCGCTCCGATCATGTCATCATGCTGAACGGCCTTCACGACGAGTTTTCTCCCGTGATCATCCCCGATGAGCATGCTGGCATCGCCGAAGCCGTCGCGGATGCCGCATCCAAGGGTGTGCGCACGACCGTTCTTGTGACCGGACGTGCGTCCTCTCCGGTCGAGCAGGCGCGGATCCGCTCCTACCAGGAAGCCTTTTCGCGCTACGGCATCAATCTCGTTCGAAGGATCCAGGGCGACTATTCCTATGAAAGTGGGCATGCGGCGGCCACGGAACTCACGGGCGTTGACCTTTTCGATGCTGTCTTTTGCACATCCGATGCGATGGCGATGGGCATCTTGGACGTCCGCCGGACCGACTTTCCCGATGGCCGTCCCTCGCGCTTCCGGCTTTATGGTTTCGACAACCTGTCACTAACCGATTTCGACGCCTATCCGATCTCTTCGATCGGCTACGACAAGGCGCTCTATGTCCGCCATATTGTCGATTCAGTTGCCAACCCCGGCAATTTCACGCCAGGCCAGCTGCCGGTGACAGTGCCGACACGTTTCGTGCCACGCCTGACGGGCTAACGAGCAACGGGCCGCCCGAAGGCGGCCCGCGATCATTTTACCACTGAGGATTGAGGGCAGGGGGGTTGGATTCCGCACCCCACCACTTTTTGTAGTTCGCCGCATAGGCGCCCGACTGGATGTAATCGGACACGAACATGTCGAGCCAGCGCACGAATTCCGGATCACCCTTGGCGACGGCAATGCCGATCGGATCGTTGGAATAAAGGCCCGGCAGGGTCACGAGCGACGGGGTCTTGGTCGCGAGATAATCGAGCAGCGACGAATCCTCGATTGCCGCATCGACGCGCTTCTGCTGCAACTGGAGGACACCGTCGGGAGCAAACTGATCGACGTAGACGAGCTGCGCATCCGGAACGGCGGTCTTGAGGAAGTTTTCGCCCGTCGTGCCGCGACCAACGACGACCTTCTTGCCGGCGAGGTCCTTCAGTTCCTTGATGCCCGCATCCTTCTGAACGATGACCCGTAGGCCAGCCCGATTGTAAGGGATCGTGAAATTCACTGTCTTGGCGCGCTCGAGCGTTGCAGAGGTGTTGGCGACGGCGACGTCGATCTGGCCCGAAACGAGCATCGAGATACGAGCATCGCCTGAGACGTCGACGAACTCGACCGGCACACCGAGCTTCTGGGCAAGCTGCGTTGCGACATCGACGTCGTAACCGACTGGATTGTTCTGCGCGTCACGGAAGCCAATCGGCTCGCCGCCGAGCGACACGCCGATGCGAACGGTGCCCCGCGAGCGGATATCGTCGATCATCCCGGCGAAGGACGGAAATGCCGAGCCAGCCGCGATGGCCAGGGCGGCAAGGGTAGTCAGAATGCGCTTCATGGTTCATTCCCTCTTTTAGTTATGCCAGTTTCGCTGCCCGCAATTCCGGTTCGGGCATCGAGTCCTCCCAGAGCCAGTACCGAATCTCGCCCTCGCATCTGAAATTCACGACCTCGTGGTTTCCTTTGGCATCGACCGCGTGGATCACGACGCCGGCCAGGAATCCGGTGGAGAGTTCATTGAGCTCATCGACGGCGAGCTTCACAGCGTCGGAGAGCGAATAGCCAAGCTTCATCGCAAGAACCACCGTGCGCGCCGTCGAACAGCGCATCGTCATTTCGCCAGTATGCGTGCAGGCGGCCGCCCCATAGCGGCTGTCGGCATAGAAGCCTGCGCCGGGGATCGGACTGTCGCCAAGACGGCCCGGATATTTCCATGCCCAACCGGATGTCGACGTCGCGGCATGGATGCCGCGTTTGGGATCGGCCGACAAGAAGACGGTCGTGTCGCGAACGCGCTCCGGATCGGTGATGGCGCGGCTGAGAGGCGCCAGCGGTATATTTGGAAACTTCGCCAGATCCTCCGGCGAGAGCTCCTTTTCCAGTCGCTCCCACCAGACCCGCTTGCTGTCGTCAAACAACACCTCGTCATCCGAGAAACCGATTTCACTCGCGAAGCGACGTGCGCCATCGCCAGTCAGCATAACGTGGGGAAGGCGCTTCATGACCTCATGAGCAAGGCGAGCCACTGGAAGTGTATTTGGAACGGCGCCGACCGTGCCGACCTCACGTGTATTGCCGTCCATCACCGCCGCATCAAGCTCCATATTGCCAAGCATATTGGGCCAACCGCCGTACCCAACGCTGCGAACCTTCACTTCGCTTTCTACCTTGCTGATCCCCGCAACCATCGCATCCAGGCTGATTGCACCCTCGCGCAACATTTCGACGGATGTCGGAAAACCCGGCCAGGCTTCTTTATTGGCCAAAAGGAGCATCTAGAACCTCTAATCTTTGCGCATCTTGGAAAGGAACTGGGCAACGCGCGGCTGCCCCATGCCGCCATCGGCGGCGAAGAATTCTTTGGTCGAAAGGTCGACCAGCAACCTGCCCTTGTCGAGAAAGACGATGCGATCCGAAATCTGCCTGGCGAACTCGACCTCGTGCGTGACGAAGAGCATCGTCGTGCCCTCCTGCGCGAGCTTTGCAAGGATTGTCAGCACCTCTGCCGTCATCTCCGGGTCGAGCGCACTGGTCACTTCATCCAGCAATAGGTAACGCGGCTGCATCGCAAGCGCCCGGCAGATGCCGACGCGCTGGCGCTGGCCACCGGAAAGCTGCGCCGGGTAGGCGTCGGCCCTGTTGCCGAGACCAACCGATTCCAGCAATGCACGGGCCATCGCCTCCGCCTCGCTGCGGGGCTTCTTCAGCACTTCGACCGGCGCGAGCGTGATGTTGCCGAGCACCGTCATGTGCGGATAGAGGTTGAAGAGCTGGAAAACCGTGCCTGAGCGCTTGCGCGCTTCGGCAAGCTCCTTGGGCTTGCCGACATCAAACTCGTCGACCGTGATCCGGCCGCCACTCAGCTTTTCCAGACCGTTGATGCAACGGATCAGCGTCGACTTGCCGGATCCGGACGAGCCTAGGATCGAGACGACCTCGCCCGGCGCAATGCTTAGATCAACGCCGTCGAGCACGGTCGTGTGGCCGAAGGCCTTTCTTACGTTTTCAACTCTTATCATGTCAGAGCCCTCTCCAAGCACTATGGGCGCGAAGGCGTTTTTCGAAGTGCGACCCGAGCCAAGCGACAAGCTTGGCGGCGGCGTAATAAAGCAAGCCGACAGCCGTCCAGACGATAAATGGCTTCAGCGTCCGCATATTGAGAATGTTGCCGATCTTGGTCAGGTCGACGACGCCGATGACCGAGATCAGCGAGGTTACCTGCAACTGGTTGACGAGGAGCGCGATCAGCGGACCAACGGCAAATGCCGCTGCCTGCGGCGCCACGACATGACGAAGCACCTGCCAGCGGCTCAGGCCAAACACGCGCGCGGCTTCGATCTGGTCGCGGCCGATCGTTTCGATTGCCGAGACTGCAATCACATAGACGAAGGCGGCAGTGTTGGCCGAAAGCGTGATCGTCGCCGCTGTGACCGGTGTCACGCGGATGTGAAGGAGACCGGGCAGTCCGAAAAACACCAGAAACAACTGCACCAGCACCGGTGAATTCTTCAGGAGCTCGGAAACGAAGGTGATCGCTTCACAAAGCAGCGGCACGCGATAGAAGCGCACGATTGCCCAGCTGATGCCGATCATCAGTCCGATCAACGATGTCGCGAGAAAGAGTGCGACATTGACGCTGAGACCCTGCGCCAGAAGAATGAGGTCAAAGGACGTGAAATCTGTAAAGCGCATCAGGCAACAGCCTCCATCATGTCACGGTTGAGGCGACGGTGGAGCAGTGCGATGGCGAGCGAAACGAGGTAGGTCAAAGCCGCATAGACAACGAGCAGCACAATATAGACTTCGAAGGGCCGGTATGTCTGCGAGACCACGATTTGTGCCGAACCGGTCAATTCATTCAGCGTGATGGTGGAGAGGATCGACGAGGTGAGGATCATGTTGATGAGAACTGAGCCGAGTGGCCGTATCGACGTTCTCAGCGCAATCGGCAGGACAATGCGCGTGAACATCACACGCCGCGACAGGCCACTGACCTCGGCTGCTTCGATGATGCCATGATCGATTGCCAGAATGCCGGCGCGGATCACATCCGAGGCGTAGGCGCCGCCGGCGATCGACAGCGCGATCACTCCCGTCGTGAAGGCATCGATATAGATGCCGATCTCTGGCAGGCCGTAATAGAAAAAGAACAGTTGCACGATGAAGGGCACGTTGCGGAAGATATCGACGTAGATGAACGAGATCCGCCGCAGGAGTGCCGACGAGGATGTTCGCGCGATCGCTACGAATGCGCCCATGATGACGCTGCCGGCGAGCGCGAGCGCGCATGCTTGCGCCGTCAGAAGGGCGCCTTGCGCGAGAAAGCCGAGATGAGGCAAGAGAATCGACAGGTCGAGCCGCACGATCTCTCCATGAGCGCGAGTGAAACCGGTTTCATCGTGTCCCGACAACCAAACATTGTCAAGAATGCAGGGGGAGATTTCCTGACCTACCTGGTGGCAATGAACTTAACGGATTCGCGTGACGTAGCCGATTTTGCCAAGATGATCGAAAACTGCATCAGGACCATTTGCTGATTCGCAGACGCCTGACATTTTGCCCCACATAGAATGAGCATCGCCATGAGTCATATCCCACAGATCGACTATGCTACTGCTTCCGATGAGATTCGGGCCGTACACGATGAGGAGGTGAGGGTACGCGGGCGTATGACGAACATGAAGCGCACGCTATTGCATTCACCGGTTGCCCACCGCGTCTACGCTGAATGGTTCACGCTTCGCGCCGAGCTCTCTTCAATTCCCGATAGACCTATCTGGGTCTTCTCGCACGCCATTTCGAAAGCCGCGAACTCGAAAATTGCCGTCACCTTCTTTCGCCGGGCGCTCATCAATGCGGGCTTCGACCCGGAGGCCCTGATCTTGTCTGAAGAAGAAGTACTCCTCAACGCCTTCGGCAAGGCAATCGTTATCGATTCCAACGCGGTCCCCGCCGAGATCTGGGCGAAGCTGAAGGATCGATACGATGCCAAGACGCTCGTCGATCTTGTGGCCTTTGCTGGTATCATGCTCGCGACAGCGGTCTTCAATAATGTGGTAGAGGTTGACTTCGATCCAGAGCTCGTGGCCTTCACGGAGACTGCCGAGTAAAGCCAAGCTGGTCGAATCCACAGCACGTC
Organism: Rhizobium sp. CF122; assembly: GCF_000282035.1. Taxonomy (GTDB): domain Bacteria; phylum Pseudomonadota; class Alphaproteobacteria; order Rhizobiales; family Rhizobiaceae; genus Rhizobium. The sequence goes on along the minus strand of NZ_AKKA01000076.1, from coordinate 26,450 downwards.
GCTCAATGGGAAATGGCACTTGCGGATATAGTTCAACAACGCAAGGCCGATTGGGTGTCGCTTCAACTCTTCGAGACGCTTCTCCATCATGCCCGTTCGACAACTGCGTCACGAGATCGAGCGGTAAAGGTGAATGCCTTATCGATCGGACTTCGGGTGGACCGTTGCTGATGACGCAAAAGCGAACAGCATTCTCTCCCCACGCACTCTGCCAGTTGACGGGGCAACTCTACCGAAATGTCGGTTTTCACCTCATATCGCCGCCGCCGTGATCCGTCATTGCCTTTAGCTTTGCGGCGAGCTCGCTGGCGACGAAGACCGCATGTTCCGTGATCTGTGGCAAGCCCATCAATTCTCCGAATGTCCCCCGCGCCAGCGGTCCGGAAATAAGCAAGGTCGGATCGGGGTGCCCTTCAGCACCAATCGCCTCCGAGTGCCCGGAACACGCGATCCCGAGACCGGTTGGGTCGAGCTGCAAGTATGATTGATCGCGAAGCCTGGAAAGCCATGTCTGGCTTTCAAGGATGCCGCCATGCGCCGGACCCGTTGTGACGACGACGGCATCGTAGCTCCGCTGTAGTTGTGAGCCATGCCGCTGCCTAAGCTCCACATGGATGGCCTCATCCTCGCGACGCACGCGAGCGACGGAAGCCGCCAGCACCTCCATCCTGCCTCCCGCGATCGCCTGCTCGAGTACCTCTTCCACCTGAGGCGCGATCCGGAACCGATGAACGTCCCAATAGGGCCTGATATGGCGCACGATCCTGCAACGCTCTGAAATCGGCAGGTTCTGCCAGATTGCCTGGCCGTGGCCGCGCACTTGGTCAATGACGGCATGCCATGTCAGCCCGCCGGCTTTTGCCTGAGTGATGGCTTGCCGGACGCTCCGCAACAATGCCGTTGCACTATGGACCGGGGCAGCCTCGAACTCGCCGAACGGGTCCTGCGGAAAAGGTGCATGACCTCTTGATCTCAGTCCCCGGCGCGAAATCGATGTGATCTGACCGCGATGGCCGGTCCGCGCGAGCGAGGCGACGATGTCAGCAGCGGTAAGACCATTGCCGACGATCAGCAGCCTGTCGTCCGGCCGGATGGTGTCAAGTGCTCCCGCGCAGGTGGAATCCGCTACAAATCGCTCGTGTCCTTCAAGCGAGCGCAAAACACCTGGCGTCGATGGCGATGGATGGCTGGTGGCGATCACCAGAAAGTCGGCAAACACCTGTCCGCCCTGGCTATCGGTTATGTGCCAGAGCGCACCGTCCCGGCGCACCTCGATAACGAGCGCGCGACGATGGCGCACAGCGCCGCTCTGCACGAAAGGAGCGACTGCTGACGCAATATAGGCTCCGAAGACATGGCGCTGGGGAAAGAGGTTGCCATCTGGCCGGTAAGCTTCCGGGTCGTCGGCGACAGCGTCATTGTGCGCGATCCATTCGAGGAAATCCTCCGGATGGTCTGGTAGCAGGCTCATGCGGGCGGCTGGAACATTGATGCGATGGGCCGGATCGGTCGTATCATACGCAAGCCCTCTGCCAAGCTCGCGCCGTGGCTCAAAGACGACGATTGCTGGCGCTCGGTCAGCCATGTCGTGCGCCAGATGGTATGCGACGCCGGCTCCCGAAACTCCTCCGCCGATAATCGCCACCACAGGTCGGCGTATCCTGTCGCGGAGGGCCTGTTGTGATTTCGTGCTGTCTTGCTTCAATGCCCGCGGTCCAAATCGCCTTTGTTTCAAGAGCGCATGTTTGTTCTTCGCGCTCGGATGGTTTAACTTAGAGTCAGTCAGGGAGCCCGGCAACGGCAATATTCTACTAAATCAGTAGAATTTTTATCCCGCTATTCCGTCCAGGCGCCGAAGAGTTTTCCTGTGCTGCAGCGCAATAGAGATCGGCGTGCTTGGTTTACCATGAGCAGTTTTGAAATTATCTGGCCGTCAGAGGCCAGCCCTCATCAATTCAAGACGGGAAACACCACAATGAACAAGAAGACGTCCACATCAAGTCTGACGCGTCGTGCAAGCCTTGCCGCAATCGCCGCCTCGACGGTCGCCCTGATTGCTTTTGCATCGCCTGTTGCGTCGTTTGCCGAAGACAAGTCGATCAAGGTCGGTATCATGAGCGGCGAGGATGAAGATGTCTGGCGCGTCGTGACCGCCGAAGCCGCCAAGAACGGCTTGACGATCGAAACGGTCGTCTTCAACGACTATACGCAGCCGAACGAGGCGCTGGAACGCGGCGAAATCGACGCGAACGCCTTCCAGCATAAGCCTTATCTCGACAACCAGGTCGCGCAGCACGGCTATCATATCGTCCCCGTCGGATACACGGGCGTCTGGCCGATCGGCCTTTACTCCAAGAAGCACAAGGCAGTCGCCGAGATCACCGAAGGTGCGACCATCGGCGTGCCGAATGACCCGTCAAACGAGGGTCGCGCACTGCGCGTTCTGCAGAACGAAGGCATCATCAAGCTCAAGGACGGGACGGGCATTCTCGCAACCGTCACCGACGTCACCGAGAACCCTAAGAAAGTTGAGATCAAGGAACTTGATGCCGGTGTGGTCGGCCGCGCTATCGACGATCTGGATGCCGCAGTCGTGAACACCGACTGGGCTCTGAAGGCGGGGCTGTCTGCGGCTGACCGCATTGCGCAGGAGCCGATCGCCGACAATCCGTATCGCAACTTCATTGCCGTCAAGCAAGGCAGCGAGAACGAGACCTGGGTGAAGACACTGGTGTCGTCCTACCAGAACGACGCCGTTAAGGCGGAGTTCGACAAGGTGTATAAGGGAACCGGCGTCAGCGCTTACTGATCGACATTCGCGCCGAGAGGTTAGGCGCGCCGAGAGGTTAGGCGCGTTGAACAAGGCGGTCCGGGCGTTCCTTGCCCGGGCCGCCTTGGGCGTTTCCGAAGGGAAAGAACATGAACTCAATTGTATCGGCCTCCGCAATCGGGGCCACGCCGGAGGCGGCGTCGGAAGAGGTGGTCCGCCTTGTCGACGTGCATCGGCATTTTGGTGCGACTGCCGCTCTCGACGGCATATCGCTCACCGTCCGCAAAGGTGAGATCCTCGGCATCATCGGACGCAGCGGCGCGGGAAAATCCACCCTGATCCGCTGCCTTAACGGCCTGGAGCGTCCTGACAGCGGCGAGATCGAGATCGAGGGGTCCAGTATTATCGGCCTCGAAGAAAAGGATCTGCAGCCGCTTCGCCGCCGCGTTGGCATGATCTTTCAGCACTTCAACCTACTGGCGTCGAAGACGGTCGAAGAGAACGTCGCACTGCCGCTGAAGATCGCCGGCGTCGCAAAGGCCGAACGCCTGAAGCGCGCGCATGAATTGCTGGAGCTTGTCGGCCTCGCTGGCAAGGCAAAAGCCTATCCTTCGTCTCTGTCCGGTGGCCAGAAGCAACGCGTTGGCATTGCCCGAGCGCTCGCGGCGCGCCCGGCATTGCTGCTCTCTGATGAAGCGACATCTGCGCTCGATCCGGAAACGACCCGTTCGATCCTGACCCTTCTGAAGGATATCAACCGCAAGCTCGGCCTCACGATCGTCCTCATCACGCATGAGATGGAGGTCGTGCGCAATATTGCCGATCGCGTCGCCGTCATCGATGCCGGCCGTATTGTCGAGGAGGGTCAGGTCTGGTCGGTGTTCGCCGATCCCAAGGCGCCGATCACCCAAAGCCTGCTGTCGGGAAGCCGCCCGCAACTGCCGGAGCATATCGCCGCCCGGCTGTCACCCACGTCCGGCCAGGAGGCGATCCTCAGCGTCGACATGGCCGGCCCGGCTGCGCAGGGCGCGGTTTTTGCCGATCTCTCCACTGCGCTGCCGCAATCTTTCCGGCTCATCCACGGTGGCATCGATCATATCCAGAACCAGCCGGTGGCGCGCTTCTTCATTGCTATCCCGATGCGCGACCCAGCCCTGAAGGACAAGGTTCTGCAGTTTCTGAAGGCCCGCTCGGCGCGGGTGGAGGTTCTCGGCTATGACACCGATCATGTTTAATCTTCTGCTTCGTTCCCTCTGGGAAACGATCCTGATGACCGGTGCATCCGGGCTGATTTCGCTGGTCTTCGGCCTGCCGCTTGGCCTGGCGCTGGTTCTCACGAACAAGGGCGGCATAGCCGAGAACGCCTGGGTGAACGGCATTTTGAGTGCTATCATCAACGGCTTCCGCTCCGTACCGTTTATCATCTTGCTGGTCGCGCTGATCCCGCTGACGCGCCTTATCGTCGGCACCGCACTTGGCACGTGGGCCGCCATCGTGCCGCTCGCCATTGCCGCGACGCCCTACTATGCGCGTATCGCCGAAGTGTCGTTGCGCGAAGTAGACCGCGGCCTGATCGATGCCGTGCGCGCCATGGGCGGCAACCGCTGGACAATCGTTCGCGAAGTGCTCGTTCCGGAGGCGCTGCCTGGCATCGTCGCCGGATTCACAGTGACGCTGGTGACGCTGATCGGCGCCTCGGCGATGGCCGGCGCGATCGGTGCAGGCGGTCTCGGCGACCTCGCCATCCGCTACGGCTACCAGCGTTTCGAGACGACCGTCATGGTGGTGGTCGTTGCCGTGCTGATCGTCCTTGTCTGCGGCATACAGTGGCTCGGCGACCGGCTGGTCGCCAGGCTTGACCACAAGTAATTAATAACGAAACGCCGCGGCAGGGTGCGAGGATGGCAACCTGCCGCTGCCGCCGAACAGCTTCTGCCTGAGGGATCCCTCGGCGTACTGCGCCTTGAAGAGTCCGCGCTCCTGCAACACCGGCACGACAAGATCGACAAAATCGCGCAGACTTTCGGGTGCCACCGTGCGCGCCAGGTTGAAGCCATCCACACCACCATCCAAAACCCACGCCGCCAGCCGATCCGCCACCTGCTCGGCCGACCCGACGATCGGCCTCATGCGGCTGCCGAGCACCATTTGATCAATGATCTGGCGCAACGTCACAGGCTTTGGTGCCTTCTTGGTGATTGCGGCAAGCGCAGACTGATTGGCGTTGGTTGACGTCTGCTCGATCGGCTCGTCGAGACCGTACTTCGAGAAATCAACGCCTGTCGAAGCCGAGTAGTGCGCGACAGACGCTTCCACGCTCGCATGCCGGCGGTAGTCTTCGAGCTTATCCAGTGCTTCCTTCTCGGTGCGACCGACGACCGCGCTGACGAGGCCAAGAACGCGCAACGCATCCTCCCCGCGACCGAATGCTTCGGCCTTCCGCCGCAGGGCCTCCACGGTCGGCCGTGCCGCCTGCGGGGTCGGCGCGGCGATAAAGACGCATTCGGCATGGCGGGCCGCGAAATCCTGCCCGCGCGCCGAGGCGCCTGCCTGAAAAAGCAGTGGCGTGCGCTGCGGCGAGGGCTGCGAAAGATGAATGCCTTCCATCTTGTAATATTGGCCGACATGCCTGATGGCGCGAACTTTTGAAGGGTCGGCGAAGATGGCGCGCGCCCTGTCACAAAGCACCGCATCGTCGTCCCAACTTCCCTCCCAGAGCTTGTAGAGGATTTCGAGATATTCCTCGGCCGCATCGTAGCGTGCGTCGTGTTCTGGCAATGTCTCAAAGCCCATGGCGCGCGCGGCACTGTCGAGATAGCCGGTGACGATGTTCCACCCGATCCGACCCTTTGTCAGGTGATCGAGCGTCGACATGCGCCGCGCCAACAGGTAGGGCGGCTCGTAGGTCGTATTGACGGTTACCCCGAAGCCGAGATGCTTGGTAACGTATGCCATGGCCGAGATCGGCATCAGTGGATCGTTGACCGGGATTTGCGCGCCAGTTTCGATGACGGGCGCCGGACTGCCTTTGTAGACGTCGTAGACGCCGACGATATCCGCCAGGAATATTCCGTCCAGCTTGCCCCGCTCGGCGGTGCGGGCAAAATCCACCCAGTAATCGAGGTCGGTATATTGAAGGGACGTATCGCGTGGATGCGTCCACATGCCATGATTGATATGGCCGACGCAGTTCATGTCGAATGCGTAGATCTGCATCTGCTTCATATATCGTTCCCTGTGCCGGCAGACCCGGCGCGCTCGTGAGCTAGAGGGGCGCTCGTGTGCCCTCGTTAGCTTTTACCTTTCCACGGAACGAGGGCAGCTTCCAAGAGCCGAACGGCAGCACTGAAGGCAAATGCACAGGCCGCGATGATGCCGATGCCGACGAAGACGACGTCGGTCGCCAGAAACTGGGAAGCGGACATGATCATGTAACCGATCCCGCGGTTTGAGGCGATCAGTTCAGCCGCGACGAGCGTGCCCCAGCCGACACCGAGCGCAATGCGGATGCCCGTCAGGATCTCCGGCAGCGCCGATGGCAAAACGATGCTGACGAGAAGCTGCCAGGGCCGGGCACCGAGAGAGCGAGCCGCATGGACGCGCTCGATCGGCAGCGAGCGCACGCCGGCCTGTGCCGAAAGGCAGATCGGCGCGAACATGGCAAGCACGAGCAGCGTCACCTTCGAAGTCTCGCCGATCCCAAGCCAGATGATCATAAGCGGTAGATAGGCGAGCGGCGGCAGCGGCCAATAGAATTCGATCGGCGTGTCAAAGATGCCCTTTGCCCAGCGATTGAGGCCCATCAGCAGGCCAACCGGGATACCGGCCGCGATGGCGATGGCCGCCGCCGTCGCGATCCTGAACAGGCTTGCTAAGACATGTTCTCCAAGCGAACCTCCAGCATAGCCGTCGCGATAGACGGCGCCGATCTGCGTGACAACCTCCTGCGGTGTCGGCAGGAAGAGACGCGGCACCAATCCGAGCTTTGCGACCAGCCACCAGGTGCCAATCAACGCGACTGCCGTCGCAAGGCTGATCACAAGCGTACTGCTTTCGCCGGCGCCGAACCCCTTCATGTGAACGGTTTTCAGCTGATCGGGCTTAGCGCCGACGACAACGCCGCTCGTTTCGATGACATCGCTCATTCGGCCGCACTCCTGATTTCGTCGGAGCCATGCAGAATGGTCCGAATTTCTTCTCGCAAACTGGCAAACTCTGGTGCGGTCTTGATCGATCGGGCATCGCCGGTTCGGGCGAACTCACTGATGAAATCGAGATCAAAGCGCGCGACGATGCGGCCCGGACGCGGCGACATCACCACGACCTGCGTGCCGAGGAAGAGAGCTTCCTCGATCGAGTGCGTAATGAAGAAAATGCGTTTTCCCGTGGTTTTCCAAATCGATACGAGCAGTTCCTGCATCTGTTCTCGAGTCAGGCTATCGAGCGCGCCGAACGGCTCGTCCATCAGGAGCACCGCGGGATCGGCGGCAAGGGCGCGGGCAATGCCGACGCGCTGGCGCATGCCGCCGGACAATTCGTAAGGAAAGGCCTTTGCAAAGTCTTTCAGCCCGACCAGTGACAGTAGCTCGTCTGCGCGAGCGCGCCGCACAGCCCTTGGAACTCCCGCAAACTGCAGGCCAAGCGCGACATTGTCGAGGACTGACTTCCAAGGCAGCAGCGTGTCTTTCTGGAAGACGACGCCACGGTCCGCGCCGGGACGTGTGACCGGTCGGCCGTCAAGAGTAATGGTGCCTGTGGAAAGCGGCAGAAAGCCTGCAATCGCGTTGAGAAGTGTGGATTTGCCGCAGCCGGAGGCGCCGAGTGCCACGACGAAGCTGTTGTCCGAAATATCGAGCGAAACGCGATCCAGGGCATGAACCGTGCGGCCATCCCGCGTTTTGAAATAAACGCTTGCGTGATCCACTTTGAGCATGTGCCGTCTCTTCATATTATGACGCTGGCGCGATATCGCGCCAGCGTGCTCGGATGGGAGGATTATTCGCTATTTCAGTTACTTGCGTTGACGAGTGCATCCGGCGTGACAAAGGCCGCGTAGCTCGGCAGCACTTCGGTCACTTTGCCCTGATCCTTCAGGAAGGCGGCCGTATCCTTGAGGATTTTGGCGGCGCCCGACTTTTCGCCGCCGCCGAGCCAGGCTTCGGAAGCTTGTACGTCAGGCGTCAGAAGTGTCAGGTTCTTGAGTGCGCCAGCCTGCTGCTCGGGCGTTCCACCAAGTGTCTTGGCGAGCAGCTTGGCATTCTCGCTGTCGGCATCCCAAGCCTTCTTATCCGCTGCGAAGGAGGCATAGTACTTGTTGATGACGCTGGCGAAGGTCTTCAGGAACGCCTTGTTCTCATCGGCGAACTTCGATGCTGCGACCCAGGCGGAGAAGGTTGGAGCGCCCTTGTCGGCGACATCCTTGGATGTGACCAGCACCTTGCCATTCTTCTTCAATTCGCTCAGTGCCGGATCCCACACAAAACCGCCATCAATGTCTCCGCGATTGTAGCTGGCCACGATCTCCGGCTGCGGAATTGCAAAGACCTGCACATCCTTTTCCGTCAGGCCCAGCGACCTGATCAACGCCAAGAGCTGATAATGGTCGGTGGAGACGGGCGCGGCAGCGAGCTTCTTGCCTTTCAGGTCAGACAGAGATGATATGCCCGAACCGTTGCGAACGACGAGCGCCTCGTCGATGCCGGAGATCGAGGAGAGGTAGAAAGCCTTGACCTCCAATCCGCGGGACGTCGCAGCCGCAAACGGGCTCGAGCCGACATAGCCGACCTGCACGTCACCCGAGGCGATGGCCGCGAAAATCTCGGCGCCTGAGTTGAACTTGCGGAAATCGATCTCATAGCCGGTTGCCTTGGCGAGTTCGCCATTGGCAATTGCCACCGATGACGGCAGCGCGTCGGTCTGGTAGGCAACAACCACTTTCTTGTCGGCTGCCTGGGCAACAAAAGGCGCCAACAGGCTTGCGGAGCCGAGCGTAATTGCCGCCAATAATGTCCTGATCTTCATGTTTCGCCCCCTTGCGGCTGAGCATCAGCTTCAGCGCCTGAACTTGTTTCGACATGGAAACATTAGGGCGGGCACCCACTCGCACACAGATAAAACTATCTATTTTATAGACTATAAGGACAATATTGTTTTGGCCTCTAAGACGGGCGTGAACATTCGAGCCTTGGCCACCTACGGTCCGCCAACTGGCATCGCTCTTACTGAGGAGATTCCTGTCAGATCGGATCGATAGAGATCAGAAAGCAGCACGCTTTGCCGCTCACCGCGACATCCTTGCCTTTGGCTCCCTGAAGAAGAAGCGCATCCTTGGGACCAAGATCGGCGTGCTCACCGCTCCATTCGACGGTGAGGGTTCCTTGATGACACAGGAGAAACCATGTCGGTGCGGCTGGATGCACAGTCGCCGTGGAATCGACATCAACCCTCTCGACCCAATGGCGCAGTCCGTTGCGCCGGGTCATGACGTTCAGGTCCGTGATCGGTCCCTCGGCGAGCGTTGCCGCCACCGCGACATCCGCGGGAAAGGCGAGGGGAGCGCTGTCCTGTTTTAACAACACAGGCGCGTTGTCGTCGATTGTCAGCGACATGCCGTTGCCTTCAAGGATCGCAAGCGTCCGGTCGATGCCGGTAAAGATCGAGAACGGCCCATCCGTTTCAACCGTTGCCATGCTGACGCGCCAATCGAAATCAGACAGTGCCGCGCCCTCCGGCGAGACCGCAATTTCGATGGTCTCGCCGCCTCCGTTCTTCCACGGCATGCCGCGATAGGTGCTGGATCTGAGAACGGCGGCGCGGGTCATTTGGGCTCCATCATTGCAAGGGAAGGCAGGGTGAACTAAGTTTATTGGACTAAGTCTATCGAGGCAGCTATGCAGACCGTGAACATACACGAAGCGAAGACACACCTGTCGCGACTTATCGAGAAGGCCGCGAAAGGTGAGGCATTCATCATCGCCAAGGCCGGGAAACCCCTGGTGAAAGTCGTTCCCCTCGAAGAGGCCGATGCCCCGAAGAAGCGGCGGATCGGCTTCATGAAAGGCATGATCTTAGTTCCCGACGATTTCGACACCATGATGGCCGATGAGATCGAGGAGATATTCAGTGAGGGCGAACAGTTCCCCGAATGAGGCTACTCCTTGATACACACATTCTAATCTGGGCAGGCGGCGATAGCGAGCGGCTGCCTGATCGTCTGCGAGCGCTGATCGAGGACGACCAGAACGAGCTCCTTTTCAGCCCCGCCAGCCTCTGGGAAATCGCGATCAACCAAGCGCAGATCCGCCCCGATTTTCGCGCCGATCCCTCGATGCTGAGAGAGCGCCTTCTCCAAAATGGTTATGTCGAGCTGCCGATCAACGGCGAGCATGCGCTTGCAATCGCGGCACTCCCGCCGATCCACAAGGATCCCTTCGACCGTATGCTGATTGCCCAGTCAAAGATCGAAGGCGTTCCCTTGGTCACAGTTGATCAGACCGTGCTGCAGTATCCGGGCCTCATGGAATTTTGAGGCCCGGCACAACAGGTCAATTCCCCAGAATTGCCGGCAGACGCAGACCCTGTTCCTTGGCGCAATCGACGGCGATCTCATAGCCGGCATCGGCATGGCGCATGACGCCGGTCGCTGGGTCGTTCCAGAGGACGCGCTCCAAGCGCCGCGCTGCATCGTCCGTGCCGTCGGCGCAGATGACCATCCCGGAATGCTGTGAGAAGCCCATGCCGACGCCGCCGCCGTGATGGAGCGACACCCAGGTCGCGCCAGACGCCGTATTCAGGAGCGCATTCAGCAGCGGCCAGTCAGAAACGGCATCCGAACCGTCCTTCATCGCTTCCGTCTCGCGGTTCGGCGACGCGACCGAGCCAGAGTCCAGGTGGTCGCGGCCAATGACGATCGGCGCCTTCAGCTCGCCGTTCTTCACCATCTCGTTGAAGGCAAGGCCGAGGCGATGGCGATCGCCGAGCCCAACCCAGCAAATGCGCGCCGGCAGACCCTGAAAGGCGATGCGTTCACGTGCCATATCAAGCCAGTTGTGCAGGTGCTTGTTGTCGGGCAGCAGTTCCTTCACCTTGGCGTCGGTCTTGTAGATATCTTCCGGGTCCCCGGAGAGCGCCGCCCAACGGAACGGACCTATACCGCGGCAGAAGAGCGGACGAATATAGGCCGGCACGAAACCCGGGAAGGCGAAGGCGTTCTCGAGGCCTTCATCCTTGGCGACCTGACGGATGTTGTTGCCATAGTCGAGCGTCGGAACGCCGGCATCCCAGAAGGCGACCATGGCCTCTACGTGCTGCCTCATGGAGGCGCGCGCGGCGACTTCTACCGACTTCGGATCGGTCTCCCGCTTGGCCTTGGCTTCCTCGACCGTCCAGCCTGCAGGCAGGTAGCCGTTGCGCGGGTCGTGCGCGGAGGTCTGATCGGTCACGATATCGGGGCGCGCACCGCCGGCCTTCATGCGACGAACGAGTTCCGGGAATATCTCGGCGGCATTGCCGAGCAAACCGACCGACTTTGCCTCACCGGCCTTCGTCCACTTGTCGATCAGTGCCAACGCTTCGTCGAGCGTCTTTGCCTTTTCGTCGACGTAGCGGGTGCGGAGACGGAAATCGATGCGGGTTTCGTCGCTTTCGACAGCCAGGCAGCAGGCGCCAGCCATGACAGCAGCGAGCGGTTGTGCGCCACCCATGCCGCCGAGCCCGCCGGTCAGGATCCACTTGCCCTTAAGGTTGCCGTCGTAGTGCTGGCGGCCTGCCTCGACGAAGGTTTCGTAGGTACCTTGAACGATGCCTTGCGTGCCGATGTAGATCCACGAGCCGGCCGTCATCTGGCCGTACATGGCAAGGCCCTTCTTATCGAGCTCGTTGAAATGATCCCAGGTCGCCCAGTGCGGGACGAGGTTCGAGTTCGCGATCAGGACGCGTGGAGCATCCTTGTGCGTGCGGAAGACGGCGACTGGCTTGCCGGATTGCACAAGGAGCGTTTCATCCTCGTTCAACGTCTTCAGGGTCGCTGCGATCCGGTCGAAGTCGTCCCAGGTGCGAGCCGCACGGCCGATGCCGCCATAGACCACGAGCTCGTTCGGATTTTCTGCCACGTCAGGGTCAAGGTTGTTCATCAGCATGCGCAGCGGCGCTTCGGTCATCCAGCTCTTGGCGTTGAGCTCATTGCCGCGCGGTGCGCGGATCTCGCGAATGTTGTGGCGTGGGTTTGCAGTCATGCGGGTTCCCCCTGTCGAGTGATCGTTATCGTTTCAGGCCCGGCGCGATCTGTTCAATGCGCACCAGAATGTCTTTGAGATGGACGCGAAGACGCTTTGCCTTCGCGGCGTCATAGGCGAAGGGTGGCGCCTCGGTCTGGAGATGCGTCGATTGTGCGAGCTCCATCTGGATGGCGTGCACGGCGATCTCGGGCTGGCCGTAATGGCGTGTCGTCCAGCCGCCCTTGAAGCGGCCGTTGAGCACGCTGTCGTAACCCTCAGCGGCTTCAACGACGGTGAGCGTCGCCTGCTCGATGGCGCCATCGCAGGTCTTGCCCATATCCGTGCCGATATTGAAATCCGGCAGCTTGCCCTCGAAGAGGAACGGAATGTGGGAGCGGATCGAGTGGCAGTCGTAGAGGATCGCCACGCCATGGATGGCCCTCACACGCTCAATCTCGGCGGCAAGTGCTGCGTGATAAGGCGCGTGAAAGTCCCGCAGCCGCGCCGCGATGTCGGCCTCACCAGGCCCCTGCCTATCCTTCCAGATCGCCTTTCCGTCGAAATCCGTTTCCGGAATAAGACCGGTGGTGTTCTGGCCGGGATAGAGGCTGACACCGGCCGGATCGCGGTTCGCATCGATGACGTAGCGGTGGAACGTTGCGCGCACGGTGGTCGCGTCTGACAGCAGGCCATCATAGAGGTGATGAATGTGCCAGTCGGTATCGGCAAGAATCCTGCCGTTTTCGTTCAAACGCTCCCAGAGATCACCGGGAACGTCGATCCCCGTGTGGGGAAACGCGAGGATGACTGGAGATGAGCCCTGTTTAACTTCGAATACAGCCATGTCAGCTCTCCAGAACGGGTAGGATGCCGGGCGAGACGGATGCATTGAGCGTGCCCGTCGCGATGAGATCGCCTGCCGCCTCGAGGTCGTTTGCCATGTAGCGATCGAGCTCCAGGCTCGGCACTGCGCTGCGGATTGTCGAAATCGCCTTCTGCAGTTCAGGGCTGGTTGTCAGGGGGGCGCGGAACTCCACGCCCTGGGCTGCGGTCAGGGCTTCGATGCCGACAATATTGAAGAGGTTGTCAGTCATCGGCAGCAGCCGACGGGCACCGTGGCAGGCCATGGAGACATGATCTTCCTGATTGGCCGACGTCGGCGTCGAGTCGACGGAGGCCGGGTGCGACATCTGCTTGTTTTCCGACATGAGTGCCGCGGACGTTACTTCCGCAATCATCAGGCCGGAGTTGAGGCCGGGCTTCTTTGCCAGGAAGGCCGGCAATCCGTAGGAAAGCGCAGGGTCGACCAAGAGGGCGATACGCCGCTGCGCGATCGCGCCGATTTCACAGATAGCAAGGGCGATCTGATCCGCTGCGAAGGCGACTGGCTCGGCATGGAAGTTGCCGCCGGACACAACCGAGTTGTCCGAAAGCACCAGCGGGTTGTCGGTGACAGCGTTCGCTTCGATTTCCAGCGTCCGAGCAACCGAGCGCAGCAGATCCAGGCAGGCGCCGTCGACCTGGGGCTGACAGCGGATGCAGTAGGGATCCTGCACGCGCTCGTCGCCTTCAATATGGCTCTGACGGATCACCGAGCCTTCGAGAAGTCCCCGAAGTGCTAAAGCCGTGTCGATCTGGCCCCTATGGCCACGCAATGTGTGAATGTCCGGATGGAAGGGCGCGGACGAACCCATGGCTGCGTCCGTCGACATGGCTCCGGTAATCAAGGCCGCCTGTGCTGCCCGATGTGCGCGGAAAAGACCGGCAAGAGCCAGCGCCGTTGAGGTCTGCGTACCATTGATCAGTGCGAGGCCTTCCTTCGCAGCGAGCACGACGGGTTTCAGTCCGGCGCTTTCGAGAGCCGCACTGCCAGAAAGACGCTCGCCGGCAAAGAAGGCTTCGGCTTCGCCCATCATCACGGCGGCCATGTGGGCGAGGGGGGCAAGGTCGCCCGAGGCGCCAACGGAACCCTTTTCCGGGATGACCGGGATGACGCCTTTTTCCAACATGCCTTCGATCAGCCGCACCAGTTCCAGCCGCACGCCAGACGCGCCACGACCAAGCGAAACCAACTTCAGGGCCATGATCAAACGAACGACGTTTTCAGGCAGCGGCGCGCCGACGCCGCAGCAATGCGAGAGGATAAGGTTGCGCTGAAGCGTCGCCACATCGGCGCTATCGATCTTGATAGACGCGAGCTTTCCGAAGCCTGTATTGATGCCGTAGACCGGCGCATTGCCAGCCGCAATCTCGGCAATGCGTGAAGCGGCCTTCGCAATGCCGGCGTCAAAGGAAGCGTCGAGCTTTGCTGGCTCACCGGTCCAGTAGATCGTCTCCAGTTCCTTGAGCGAAACGGAGCCGGGATGAAGGGTAATGGTCAACGGTCGATCCTTTCGCCCTTGAAGACATGTGCATGAAGTGGGTTGAAGCCGATGCGGTAGACGAGTTCGGCGAGGCTTTCGACGTCCCAGATGGCGAAATCTGCGGACTTGCCGGGCTCGAGCGTGCCCGTTTCCTCTAAAAGTCCGAGGGCGCGTGCGCCTTCACGGGTCGCACCGGCGATGCATTCCTCGACAGTGAGACCGAACAATGTCGCCGACATGTTCATCGTCAGGAGCAGCGAGGTCAGCGGTGACGTACCCGGATTGCAATCAGTGGCGATGGCGATCCGAGCGCCGGCGTCGCGCAGCGCCTGAACAGGCGGCTTCTGCTTCTCATTGATGGCGTAGAAGGCACCCGGCAGCAGGACGGCGACCGTACCAGCCGCGGCCATCGCCGTGGCGCCTTCTGCATCCAGATACTCGAGGTGGTCGGCCGAGAGCGCATCGTAAGAGGCTGCAAGCTTTGCACCGCCTAGATTGGACAATTGCTCCGCATGCAGCTTGACCGGCAGGCCGAGCGCCTCGGCCTTGTCGAAGACCTGCGCGATCTCGACTGTCGAAAAGGCGATCCCTTCACAGAAGCCATCGACAGCGTCGACCAAGCCCTCGGCATGAGCGTATTCGAGAGCCGGGATAACGACGTCCGTGATGTAATCACCGTTACGGCCCTTGTACTCGACCGGCGTCGCATGAGCGCCGAGATAGGCGGTAACGACACGGACCGGACGGACCTGCTCAAGCTGGCGGGCCGCGCGCAGCATCTTCAGTTCGCCGTCGATATTCAGCCCGTAGCCCGACTTTACCTCGATCGTCGTCAGGCCTTCGGAAATAAGTGTATCCAAGCGGGGAAGAGCCGCCTCGACGAGACCTTCGACCGAGAGTGCGTTTGTTGCCTTGACGGAAGAGACAATGCCGCCGCCGGCGCGCGCGATCTCTTCATAGGTCGCGCCTTCCAGGCGCATTTCAAATTCGCGGGCGCGATTGCCGCCATAGACGATGTGGGTGTGGCAGTCGACGAGGCCAGGCGTCACCCAGCGACTTTCGAGATCCGTGATTTGGGCGCGCTCGATCGCCGACACCGGCAAGTCGGCCTCTGGACCGACAAAACTTATGCGGCCGCCTTCTGTAACAATGGCACCTTTGTCGACGATGCCGAGACCCGGCTTTTGTGGATCGAGCGTCGCCAATCGCACATTCCGCCACAAATGTGGACGGAGATCGCCGGATGCTTCATCGCTTGAAAATTTGTTCCCATTCATCAGCTTTGCGCCTTCCTTTATGTGGAAACATGTATATACATAATAAACAGGTGACAAGTGAAATTTTGTGCGTCTCCATGGAAAAGAAAGATGCGCGGCGCCAAAGAGGAGAAAAAGCGTTATGGCCCAGACGGTAGCGACCACACTGCATTCAAGCGCAGCACTTCTGCCGAACGGGTGGCAAAAGGACGTTCGCCTGACGATCGCCGATGGCCGTATCACAAGCGTTGAAACGGGCGTCGCCGCCGAGCCCGGCGACGAGCATCACGACACGCTTGTTCCCGCGATGAGCAACCTGCACAGCCACGCTTTCCAGCGCGCAATGGCTGGCCTTGCGGAAGTGCGGGGACCGGCGAACGACAGCTTCTGGAGCTGGCGTACCGTCATGTACAAGTTCGCCCTCTCGATGACGCCTGAGCATGTCGAGGCCGTGGCCGCCCAACTCTATATGGAGATGCTGGAAGCCGGTTTTTCCCGTGTCGGCGAATTCCATTATTTACACCACGACAAGGACGGCACGCCCTATGCCAACATTGCCGAGCTCGCCGAGCGCATCGGGGCGGCAGCAAATATCAGCGGGATCGGCTTGACGTTGCTTCCGGTGTTCTATGCCCATTCCGGCTTCGGTGGCGCGGCGCCGATCGATGGCCAACGGCGCTTCATCAATTCACTGGACAGCTTTGCCGCATTGTTGGAGGGCTGCCGCAAGATGACAAGCGGACTTCCCGGTGCCGAGCTCGGTCTTGCCCCGCACAGCCTCCGTGCCACTACGCCGGGGGAACTCGTCAAGGTCGTGGCGCTGGCCGGCGACGGGCCAATCCATATCCATGTCGCCGAGCAGGTGAAGGAAGTCGAGGACTGCGTGGCGTGGTCGGGCGCGCGGCCCGTCGAATGGCTGCTGGCCAATGCGCCTGTCGATGGTCGCTGGTGCCTGATCCACGCAACCCACATGACGGACGAGGAAAGGCGCGGCATGGCGCGCAGCGGCGCGATCGCCGGCCTTTGTCCGATCACCGAAGCCAACCTCGGCGACGGCACCTTCCAAGCGCCGCTCTTCATCGAAGAAGGCGGCCGCCTCGGCGTCGGCTCGGATTCCAACGTCCTGATCTCGCTTCCTGGCGAACTGCGCCAGCTCGAATACTCGGAGCGTCTGGCACTCAGGGCTCGCAATGTCATCGCAGCGCCAAGCGGCTCGACCGCGCGCAGACTTTTCGATCTTACGATTACCGGTGGCGGCGCTGCACTGAAGGCACCGGGCGGGATCGCGGTCGGCCACCAAGCCGACCTCATTTCCCTCGGCAAGACAGCCGTACCCTACCTTTCCGGCGATCAGCTGCTCGATCACTGGGTCTTTGCCGGTGGCGTGGCCGTCGACAGCGTCTGGGCGCTCGGCCGCAAGCAAGTCGCGGGCGGTCGCCACGTGGCGCGCGATCAAATCAATCGCCGATTCCTGAAGGCGATGGGCGAGCTTCTGGCTGCATAGGGCTTTCCAGCTCGCAACATACAGATTAGAGCGGGAGGCATTAAACGGAGCGTGACGATGAACCAAAGCAAGGAGACAACCTTGCACCAGCGGATCGTGAGCGACATCGAGGGCCGCATCGTTTCTGGCGAGTGGCCGCCGGGTTACCGCATCCCGTTTGAAGTGGACCTCACCAAGAAATACGACTGTTCGCGCATGACCGTGAACAAGGCGCTAACCCAGCTCGCCAAGGCGGGCCTCATCGAGCGTCGCAAGAAATCCGGCAGCTTCGTCACGCAGCCGCAGGCGCAATCGGCCGTCTTGGAGATCCACGACATCAGGGCTGAGGTCCAGTCACTGAATCTTTCCTACTCCTTCGCCGTATCCAAGCGCGAACAACGCAAGGCGAAGGTCGATGACATTAGACGCCTTGACGTCGCACCAGGATCTTCCGTGGTTGATGTGGCCTGCATCCATCAGGCGGGTGGTCGACCGTTCTGCCTGGAAGAGCGACTGATCAGCCTGTCGACCGTGCCTGAAGCCGCCGAGGCCGATTTCTCCGAAATGGCGCCGGGCGCCTGGCTGATCAATCAGATCCCCTGGAGCAGCGCCGAGCACCGCATTCACGCCGTCTCGGCCGGTTCAGACGAGGCTACCGCCCTCGGGATCCCGCGTAACACCGCCTGCCTGGTCGTCGAGCGCCGCACTTGGAGCAATGTCGGGCCGGTCACCCATGTACGCTTCACCTATCCCGGTGACCGCCATGCGCTGGTGGCGCGTTTCACACCGGCGTCGCAATAGCGAACGACCTCGGCAAGCGCATCGTGCGCCGTTCCTCTTCGCTAGATTCCGTAACGGTCCGGCATCTCACGTGTGGTGGCTGTCCTTCAAAATGACGGTGTTGTAGGCGAGGTCCGAGCCACATAAAGCCGGACTCGCGTCAACCACGCGTGGATTCTAGCGCACGGCACCCGCTTTCCTGCCCGGCATCAGCGTGCACTGAGCTTGAAAAATGGTTCCAAAACGAACCTTTCAGCAACGATCTGGCAGACTTTATCTTGAGATGGAGTCTTTGAGATTCGTGTCCCTCCCGGCGGAAGGAAAGCTTAGGTGTTGCCTCCAGAGAGCCCTGAGCTTCCCTTCCTCTGGCATTCGAGATTCGTCCTGTACAGGATGCTCTGTCCCCGTTGCGCCCTGTGTTAAGCCGCACCGTTGTTGCCATAAGCCCATATTAGCGAGGGATGGATCATTGGAAACTAAATTCTGTGTTTCCTGGCATCCCGACTGGAGCGGACGGCGAGTGAACCCCAGGGATCGACGCTCCCACTGATGTGTGCGTGCATTTTTTGCAGCTGCGTCTTCCACGCAATATCTCCAACCATTTCGTGACACTGTTTTCGTTCGAACCTGCTTTGGAGCGTATGCTACTTCCGCGTCGAAGAGCATGGTCATCGAGGGGACCAGCATGGAACGCAAGCTCGCAGCTATTCTTGCCGCCGATATCGCCGGTTATTCGTCGCTGATGGAGATGGACGAAGCCGGCACGTTCCAACGATTAAGGGCCGGCCACAAGGAACTGCTCGAGCCGGAAATCCAGAAGCATCACGGGCGCATTTTCAAACTGATGGGCGACGGATTGCTGGCGGAATTCGGCAGTGTCGTGGATGCGGTGGAATGCGCCGCAGCACTTCAACGCGGCATGGCCGAGCGCAATGCCGGCACTTCCAAATTCACCGCCTTGGAAATCCGCATTGGCATCAACCTCGGCGAGGTGATCGTCGAGGGCGAGGATCGCTACGGGGAGGGTGTGAACATCGCCGCCCGCCTGCAGGGGCTTGCAGAGCCCGGCGGCATCTGCGTTTCGGGCAAAGTCGCGAGAGAGGTCGCGGGCAAGCTCGCCTTTGCCTTCGAGCCGATGGGTGATCAGCAGGTCAAGAACATCGCTGGACCGATCGCCTGCTATCGCGTGAATTTTGACCAAAGCCCACCGGCGCGCATCGAGCCGCGATCGCGAAACGGCACGCTCAGGAAGATATCGATCGCGGTCCTGCCTTTCAGCAACATGAGTGGCGACCCGGAGCAGGAGTATTTTTCCGACGGCATCACCGAAGACATCATCACTGACCTGTCGAAGATTTCGAACCTTCATGTTGTGGCCCGCAACACGACGTTCACTTACAAGGGCAGGGCCGTGAAGATACAACAGGTAGCCCAGGAACTCGGCGTCGCCTTTTTGCTCGAGGGCAGCGTTCGAAAGGCCGGTGCGCGCGTGCGTGTGACCGGGCAGCTTGTCGATGGCAGAGATGGAAGCCATCTCTGGGCGGAGCGTTACGACCGGGAACTCACTGACATCTTCGCCATACAGGATGAAATCGCCCACGCCATTATCGAACAGTTGAAGGTCAGGCTGCTGCCGGACGTCAAGATGGCAATCAGCGCAACGCCGACAGAAGATGTTGAGGCCTACACCTATTATCTCCGGGGGTCGGCAGTTCCTGCACATGTGCTCGAAATCCTACATGCTGTTGGCCCGACGCATGTTCGTAAAGGCGTCCGAGATCGATCCCGGATATGCGCGCGCCTATGCGGGCATCGCCCTTTGCGACGCCGTTCTCCACTCGTGGCAATATGCTGATATCTCCATCGAAGGCATCCTCGCAACGAGTGCGAAGGCGCTTGAACTTGATCCTGACCTTGCCGATGCGCACGCGTCGCGTGGCCTTGCTCTCCAATATGGCGGACGGCGTGAACAGGCCGCGGCCGAATTCGAGCTTGCCCTCGCGCTCGATCCCGATCTGCACGAAGCAAACTACTTCTTCGCGCGGTTCTTCTTCGAACAGCGCGAGTTCGCACGAGCAGCCGAGCTGTTCCAGAGGGCTACGCAGGTACGGTGCGACGATTACCGCTCCGCTGCCTTGTTGGCTTGCGTCTATCCCAAGCTTGAGCGGCGTGCGGACATGCAGAGAGCGGCTCGGCTGGGCCTGGAGCGGGCCGAACGTGAACTCCATCTGCATCCAGAGAATTCAAGTCCTGCCCAAATCGGGGCATTGATACTGGCCTATCTCGGTGAGCGGGACCGCGCGAAGGAATGGGCGGCGCGCACCTTGGCCATCGATCCGGACGACCTGAATGCCATGTACAACATTGCCTGTGCCTATCTCCACATGGGGGAACATGAAGCAGCGCTCGACCTGCTGGATCAGGTCATTCCGAGGGCGTCCGTCCATCGCTTCTGGTGGACCAGCGATCCGGACCTCGATTCGATCCGCGATCATCCACGCTACAAAAGGCTGGTCGAGAGAACGATGACCTCCCCTTAATCGCAGGCGACCCGCGCAGGTTATCTACCTGACCTTTTGTCCGCCAATAGATGCCGCCAAGCACATCGAACGCGCGCTCAGCGAAAGACCGGCCGGTCTCTCCACAGAGTCCCCGCGAGGAATTCTGCGTAACCGAGGTTATAGACCGCCCGCATGTAGTTGGTGTTGAACGGATCGCGCATTGAATAGGGAACTTGGGCGTCGATAGAGGCGAGATGGAAACGCGCACCCGTCAACCTCGAATAATTGTAAAGAGCCGTAAGAGCACTTTGGGTCTGCGATTTGATGACAATGGAATAGGCTCTTGCAACAACAGACAGCGTTTTGTCTGGCGTTTTGGCAAATTCCGGCATCAGCGCATTGTTGACGATCACATAGAAATCAACGTTTGCCCGCTTCATTGGCGCGAGACGATGAGCGCTTGTCAGCAAAGCTTGAGGGAGCATGAGCACTTGCGACGCGGAACCGCCATCTGAGTGCATCTCCTCGAAGGGGCGCCCGCCCGACTCGGCCTTGATCATCACCGCCGGATAGACACCCGGGATGCTTGCCGACGCCACCATTATATCCTGGAACAGCCTCAGGGCATCGGGCCGCCCGCTATTTGCTATGGCACCCATATTCCACACCGCAGCTCTTTGCGTATCGAGATTGGTCGTCAACACAAGAAGGCGCCGACCTCTACGGTGTTCGGCTGCGACCCGCCGCAGAATTTCTGGTGTGATGAATTGCTCGACCATCTGGCGCAACGGATCCGCTCTAAGTAAGCTTGGCCCAAACAAGCCGCCTGGCCGCTTGCTGCGCGCAAGCTCCTGCGCAACACCACTCGTGTAGAGGTGCACAAGCGTATCGTCGTATTCGGATCCAAGAAATGCTAAGGGTGCGATCAAAGCACCCGTGCTTACCCCTGTCACGACATCGAAACGGGGCCGGGTCCTTGCAATGCTCCAAGCCGAAAGAACACCGACAGTGAAGGCTCCGCCGGCGCCTCCACCTGAGATCATGAGCGCGTTGATACTATCCCGCTTGGTCTCGGGGGCCCAATTGGTGATATCCTCGGGCGCCTCGTCGAAGCGTGCATCGAGATAGGTTCGAATCTCGCCAAAGCCGGCAATCGATGCGTTTTCCGCCTCTTTCACATCGACGGCTCTGTCCAGAGTTTCCACGCATCCGGAAATAAGGAAGACCAAAGGAGCCAGCGCTACGAGTACCCGAACCAAGCCCATCCTCACCGGGCTGTTCGATGCGAAGGTGAAACACGATATCCTTCGCCAATAATCATTGCAGGACGCGCAGGCGGCACTGGGCCGCCTGCGGGGGGACACGTCCCGCGGCTTCGTTCCGGGGGAGGGAACTCGACCGAAGAGGTTGCCGTGAAGACCGACAAACATCGTCTCTACGTGCCGCAGCAGCACGCTGCGTACCCGTGGCTGAGGGGCCGTCATCGTTGGCCATGGCCCCGTTTCGCCGAGCCGTGTTCGAAAGGGATTGCCTCACGATCATTGGACGCGTGTGTTTCCTGATTGGCGGTCTCTTGGCGCGGCGCGGTCCGCTGTACGAGCCGCTTGAGCGCTTCGAGCAGGTCGTCGACGAAGGTGAAGATGACCGGGATGACGATAAGGCTGAGCAGCGTTGACATCATCACGCCGCCGATCACCACAATGGCCATCGGCTGACGAAAACTTGAATCGCCACCCGTCAGGCTGAGAGCGACTGGAAGCATGCCCGATGCCATGGCAATCGTGGTCATGACGATGGGCCGCGCACGCTTGTGGCAGGCATCGACGAGAGCATCGAACCTACCCATCCCCTGATGGCGCGACATGATCGCATATTCGATGAGAAGGATTGAGTTCTTCGTCACCACGCCCATGAGCATCAGCAGCCCGATGACGACCGACATGGAGAAGCTGGTTCCGGTCACCACGAGCGGCACCAACGCACCGCCGAGCGAGAGCGGCAGGGCCATCAGGATCGTGAACGGCTGCAAGAAGTCGTGGAAGAGCAGGACGAGGACTGCGTAGATGCAGAACACGCCGATTGCCATTGCGAGGCTGAAGCTCTGGAACAGTTCCGAACTGCGTTGAAGCTCGCCCTGTTCTACAAGGGTCACGCCGGGTGGCAGATGCTGGAGAGCCGGTAGCGCTTTTGCCTCGCTGTTGACGTCGCCCAAGATGCGGCCGTTTAGCTCGACGGAAAGAGTGACATTGCGCATTCGGTCGATGCGGTCGATCTGCGAAGGACTGCCGCCAATCCGGATGTCGGCAATTGATCCGAGATCGACATTGCCGTTCGTTCCGGCCACCCTCATGTTCTTGATGTCGTCGAGCTTCGTACGGGTCTCGGGAGCGAACCGAACCACAATAGGGACCTGCCTTTGCGGCAAATTGAGCTTCGGCAATGCGGAAGAGTATTCCCCGTCTGTCGCCACGCGCGCCGCTTCAGCGATGGCGCTCGACGTGACCCCGAGTGCTGCTGCGCGCGCAAAATCGGGCGTAATTTGGATCTCGGGAGCTTGTCTGGACGCGGTCGACGTCACCGCTCCGATGCCATGCAGCGTACGGAGCTGCTCCTCTAGCGCTGTGCTTGCTCCGTCGAGAGCGTTGGCGTCGTCGCTGGCGAGCGTGATCTCAAGCTTCGTTCCGTTGGCGCCGCCGCCGACGGCCACCCGCACACCGGGAAGGATCGAAAGAGCCTGCCGGATGTCGTTTTCGATTTCGGACTGCTTGCGGCTGCGCTCGTCGATAGCCGTCAGCGTGACGACGAGCGTGGCGGACCCAACGCTGCTCGTCGTGCTGACGTCGGGACCGCCGCCCGAGGATGCGGAACCGACCGAGGAGAAGACATGCGTCACGTCCCGCAACTTGCTGACAACGTCCGCGGCCTTCCTGGTAGCAGCGTCCGTCTGCTCGACGGTGGCGCCAGGCTGCAGGGTCAGCGTGACCTGGGTTCTTGCGTCGTCGGCGGCGGGCAGGAAGCCCGATTTTAAGAAGGGGATGGTGGAAAGTGAAAGCGCGACGACGACGGCGGTGACGGCCACCGTGGTCTTCCTGTGGTTCATGGCCGCCTGCACGGTGGCCATATAGGCGAGCATGATGCGGCCGTCCCTTTCTTCCTGCGAGGGATGGGCCTTCATGAAGTACGCCGCCATCATGGGCGTCAGCAGGCGCGCGACGACCAGCGAGGCAAGAACGGCGACGGCCGCTGTAACGCCGAACTGGCGAAAGAGGAGCCCCGGTATGCCGCTCATGAATGCCGTCGGCAGGAAGACCGCGACCAGCGTGAAAGTGGTGGCGATGACGGCGAGCCCGATCTCGTTGGCGGCTTCGAGTGCCGCATCGATCGGCCGCTTGCCCATCTTTAGGTGGCGGGCGATGTTCTCGATCTCGACGATGGCATCGTCGACCAGGATGCCGACCACAAGCGACAGCGCAAGCAGCGTAACGATATTCAGGCTGAAGCCAGCAAGATACATGACGAGGAAGGTCGGTATGACCGACAGTGGCAGCGCCACGGCCGACAGGATCGTCGCGCGCCAGTCCCGAAGGAAGAGCCAGACGACGACGATCGCGAGGATCGCCCCCTCATAAAGCATGTGCATTGAACCCTCGTAGTTATCGATGATCGGCCCGACCGTGCTGTAGGCTTCATCGATCTCCACATTGGGATGCGCGGCTGCGAACTGCTTCATTGCCTTGTCGACGCCGGCCGCGACACCACTGTCCGAAAACCCGTTCGAGCGCTTGATCTCCACCGCGACCACGGGTTTGCCGTCGAGATACGCCATGGAGGACCGGTCCGCGAAGCTGTCCTTGACGGATGCGACGTCGTCGAGGCGAACCTGCTGGCCGTTGGCCAGGGGAATTCTAAGCCCCCTTAGATCTTCGACCGACGCTACAGCGCCGAGGGTCCGCAATGTCTGGCGGGTGCCGCCAATTTCTCCCAGGCCGCCGGAGGTATCTGCTTGAACGGCTTTCAGCTGTGCCGATACCGTGGCCGCCGTGACACCGAGCGACGCCATCGTTGTTGGGTCGAGATCGACATGAACCTCGCGATCGATCCCGCCGATCCGATTGACCTGTCCCACGCCTGGCACGGACAGGAGCGCCTTGGTCAGATCATTGTCGATGAACCAGGAGAGTTCTGTCTCATTGAGATTGGTCGAGCGGACGGCATAGGTGACAAGCGCAGAATTCTGCACGGTGACCTTGGTGACGCTCGGCGTCTCCATCTGCGTCGGCAGATCGGCCTTGGCGCTGTCGACGGCATTGCGGACCTCGTTCAAGGCCGCTTCGCTGTCCTTCTCCAGCTTGAAGGAGACCTTGATTGAGACGGTCCCATCGGTGACGGTTGTGGTGATGTGGTCGAGATAGCTCAGCGAGGCAAGATTATCCTCGATGGTGCGGACAACCTCCGTCTCGAGCTGTGCCGGCGCCGCGCCGTCCAGCGTGGCCGTGACGCTGATGGTCGGAAGGTCCATATCGGGGAAGTTTTGGACGGGCAGCTGCTTGAACGCCAGCAGGCCGCCGACGGCAAGCATTGCAAACAGCAATATCGCCGGTACGGGATTGCGGATCGACCATGAGGAGAAGTTCATCAGCCTTCCCCCACAATCTTTACGAGATCATTGTCCGATAGAAATGCTCCACCCGACGTCACGACATTCGACGACCGGTCGACGCCAGAGACGATCTCGACTTCGCCGTTGTTGCGGCGCCCCGTCTCGACCCGAACCCGTCTTACCCGCATGTCTTCGCCGACTGTGAAGACGTAATTTATCCCATCACGGAAGACGATCGCGGTCTCTGGAACCGTGAGAGCCGGAGTGGTCTGCAGCTCGATGCTGCCGGTGACGTAAAGGCCGACGCGCGGACGGACGTCGGTGGGAAGCGCGACATAGACAATCGCCCGGCTTGTATTGGTGCTGACCGAAGGTCCCACGAGCCTCACCTTGCCCTGAATGGGCCGATCGTCCGGCCCGCGGATCGTAACGCTCAATCCTTCCGAAATGCGCGGAAGGTAACGCGCCGAAACTTCGGCTTGCCATTCGATACGCTGCTGGCGGACCAGCCGGAACAGCTCGGTGCCAGTGGAGACAACCGCGCCAAGCTCGGCAGAGCGCGAGGTGATGAGACCATCGTCAACGGCTTTGACGGTCGTCTGGTCGAGCTTGATCTTTGCGCTGTCGAGCGCCGCCTCTTCTGAGGCAAGGCTTGCCGTGGCTGTCTCCTCGTCAGCCAGATATTCGGCGATCTTCTCGTCGGAGAGGGCGCCCGAGGGGCGAAGCTGGCGGGCCCGGTCCGCATTCGCCTTGGCCTTTGTCAGGTTTGCATTGGCGGTTGCGACGGCCGCCGCCTGCTTTCGAAGGTCAGCCAGCACGCTCTCTTGGGAAAGGCGGACAAGCGTCTGCCCCTTCGTCACAACGGATCCCACATCGACGAGGACGTCGATTACGCGCAGGCCGCTTGTTTCGGAGGCGATGATTGCCTCCTGCCATGGTTTCAGCCAGCCGCTTGCCGGAACCGTCTCCGGCCACTCCCGTTGTGCCGGCGTTGCGAACGAGACAGTCAGGGCGGGTGCCGCCGCCTGGTCGGCTATGGCATTGCCGAAGGGAAGCAGGAGCGCTGCCGCAACCAGGCCTGTGGCAAGTGTTATGGACGGTTTTCTCAACGATGCATTTCCTCGCAGTTCAGGGCATCGACATGGTCTTCCTACCCGCGCCAGCTCGGGCGAGGGTTCATACGGTCGATAGCGGACGTCGGGGCGGGCCGTATTTGACCTACGACTGTGCCGCCGCGTCCATCGGTAGCGGGACGAACGTTAAGTGCGGTCAAGTTAGTGTTAAGCTGGGTAAATCTTGGTCGTGCGCTTGCGTTTCTGCTGTATGGATGCCCGACATGAATGACGGACGACGCAAATGAACAAGGTTCTCCTCATCGACGACGATGTCGAGCTGACGACGCTTCTGCAGGAATATCTTGTTGAAGAAGGATATGAGGTCGTAACGGATACGGACGGGCGCGCCGCCATAGCGGCTGGCGCC